>CAZKKZ010000018.1:0-44168 GCA_964553625.1 uncultured Ruminiclostridium sp. | reverse complement strand
TCTTGACATACGCCAGTATGCCTGCGAAAAATCGCCTTAAAACACGAAAAATCTGACTGCAATCCGAACATTTCGGGTAGCGTCAACAAGCCCTAGGAAAGGATGGTCATCCATGATTTTGTCGGATCGGACGATTTTAAAAATGCTCGCGGAGAAAAAGCTTACGATCTCCCCCCTGAATGAAAATCAGGTTCAGCCTGCAAGCGTCGATGTGCGTCTCGGCGAAACGTTCAGCATTGTCGAGGACAGTTCGGCGGGAATCGTCACTCTCGAAAGTGAAATCAAATATAAAACCATTCATACCGATACATATCTCCTCCTCCCCGGACAGTTCATTCTTGCTTCAACCATGGAATATTTCGAGCTTCCGGATCACCTGACGGCGTTCGTCGAGGGACGAAGCTCGCTGGGGCGAATGGGGCTTTTTATCCAGAACGCGGGCTGGGTCGATCCCGGGTTCAAGGGCGAGATCACACTCGAGCTGTTTAACGCGAACCGCTGCGCGATCGAGCTGAAGGCGGGAAGACGGGTCGGTCAGCTTGTCTTTGCGGAAATGGACGAGGCGGCGCTTCACCCCTATCGCGGAAAATATCAGGGGCAGACGGGCGCAACCGGCTCGCGGGTTTATCTCGACGACGAAACAAAGGCGGTGCGGTGAAATGCGTATCGCTTCCTTGTGCAGCTCCAGCAAAGCCAACTGTACTTATATCGAGCATAACGGCGAGGGGATTCTGGTGGACGTAGGGTGCAGCTTTCGCGCGCTTCGGGAGGGACTAAAACGGATCGACCGCGACCTGTCCCATGTACGCGCGGTTTTTATCACCCATGAGCACAGCGATCATATCGCGGGGCTTTTTCAGCTGACCAAAAATACGGAAATTCCCGTTTTCGCCTCCGAGGGAACGCAGGATCGGATTCTTTCGGAAAAAAAGGCGCTTCCCGATCGGCTTTATACGATCGGAGAGCTTCAAAAAGCGCCCGTTTCTTTCCTTCCCGAAGCGTTTCATACCCCGCATGATAGCGCGGAAAGCGTCGGATACCGCTTTACGGCGGGAGAAACGAAAATCGCCGTCTGTACGGACTTGGGGCATATTACGCGGGAGGTGCGGGAATCGCTTCTCGGCTGCCGCTTTGTACTGCTCGAATCGAATTACGATCCCGAGCTTTTAACGCGAAACCTCAGCTACCCCCCCGCCCTGAAAGCGCGGATCCGTTCGGATCGGGGACATCTTTGCAACGGCGACAGCGGCGCGTTCGCGCGGGAGCTGATCCGAAGCGGAACGATGTCCCTGCTTCTGGGACATTTAAGCCCGCAGAACAACACGCCCGAGATCGCGTATCAAAATATGGTCCGCGCGCTTTCGGACGTCGGCGCGGCGGTCAACCGCGATTACCTGCTCGACGTCGCGGCGGTACAGGGCACGGGAAGGGTAATCGCGGTATGACGGAAAGCACACAAAAGGACGGCTTTTTTGGGGAGACGGAACGCCTGCAATTCCGGAAAATGAATCAATCGGACTTCCCCGATCTCTGTAAAATCCTTCAGGACGCGCAGATCATGAAGGCTTACGAGGGTCCCTTCAGCAAGGAAGAGGTACAGGATTGGCTCGATCGGCAGCTTCGCCGATACCGAGAGGACGGATTCGGACTGAACGCCGTTCTTTTAAAAAGTACGGGGCAGATGATCGGTCAATGCGGATTAACGGTGCAGGAGATTCCCGGAAAAAAGGTGCTTGAAATCGGGTATCTGTTCCGAAAGGAATATTGGCATAAAGGCTACGCCACCGAAGCGGCAAGGGCGTATAAACAATACGCTTTCACCGCGCTGAATGCCGAGGAGGTCTTTTCGATCATTCGCGACGGCAATACCGCCTCTCAAAACGTCGCAAAACGAAACGGAATGAGCATTACGGGCAGCTTCGTCAAGCGCTACCGCGGCGTTGATATGCTGCATTTTATTTTTTCGGTCAAAAAAGAACACGGAGACCTTCGATGAACTTCCCCTATTCCGACGACAACAAGCGCTATCACACGCTCAGCTTTGAAAACCGCCGCCGCTTCGGCGGAAAAGCGTTTAAGGCGGTCATTGACGCGGGCTTTACCTGTCCGAATATCGACGGAACAAAAGGGCGCGGCGGCTGCGCCTTCTGTGACGGCGGAAGCGGATATTTTACCTCCCCGGGAACGGTCGCGGAGCAGATCGCGCGGGAGAAAGCCCGAATCCTCCGAAAACACCCCGAAGCGAAGATCGTCGCCTATTTTCAGGCGCACTCGAATACCTACGGTGATCCGGACCGACTGCGAAAGCTGTATCTGGAGGCGGCTTCCTGCGGCGTGTGCGAAATTTCCGCCGCGACCCGCGCGGACTGTATCGACGAAGAAAAAGCCGAGCTGCTGAAAGCCCTGCCCGTTCCCGTAACGGTGGAGCTGGGGCTTCAGACCGTTCACGACAAGACCGCCGAGCAGATGAACCGCGGGCACACCTACGCGGAATTCCTCGAGGCGTACCGCCTGCTCAAAAAGAAAAAGATCCGCGTCTGCGTCCATATCATCAACGGGCTCCCCGGCGAAACCGACGAAATGATGCTCGAAACGGCGGAACAGCTCGGACGGCTTCGCCCCGACGGCGTCAAGCTGCACCTGCTTCATGTCATTCGCGGGACAAGGCTTGCGGAGCGGTATGAGCGCGGCGAGTATGAACCGCTGACCATGGAGCGGTATGTGTCGATCGCCGTTCGGCAGCTGGAACGGCTCCCTCCCGAAACGGTGATCGAGCGGATCACCGGGGACGGCGATCGGGAAAAGCTTCTCGCGCCGCTCTGGAGCAGGGATAAAATCCGCGTCCTCGGCGCGATCGACGTGCTTCAGCGAGCGTGGGACAGCTTTCAGGGAAAAAATTATACCGGATAGCCAAAAGCGATCCGGTATTTTACTTTTATTTTTTCTGTTTCATCCGCAGCTCAAAGGAAGGACGCATTTCCCGCAAATGCTCCAGAAGCGAACGCTCCGAGCGGAACGGAAAGAAGAAATGAACCTTTTCGCGGTTACGCTCGTGAACCTCGCGGATATGAAGCTTGATCGCCTCGTAACGGACGATCACCTCGTTCTCGACCGCGAATTTCCGAAGCTTTGCGACAAGCTGCGCGGACTGTACCGCGTCAACGATAAAGATCCCGAAAAACATTCCGACAAAGAAGGAGAACGCAAGATTTTGCGACAGCCATTCCAGACCGTGCAGGATATGCGGGTGGATCAGGAAATAATACGCGGCGCCGATCAATGCCCAGAAAAACGAGAATTTCGGGCAGATAATCCCCTGAATATTTCCCCACTGGCTCCGATAGTCCCAAAGACGGACGTGCGCGACCTTTAAGCAGTACAGACCCGTCACATACTCGATCAGGGTCATCGCCGCCGCCATGCACAAAAACAGCACCGCCTTATTCCAAAACGGATCGGAAATCATCGAAGCCGACTCGAGCGAAGCAAGCAAGTAGAGAATACAAAGCCCGCTCCCGTAAAGCGGAAGGTACGGACCGGTGCAAAATCCGGGATTGATCCATTTCCGCTCCGGGTTCACCGATGAGAAAAAGCGGCGGTAAAATACCTCCAGAACCCAGCCCGCCAAGGAGCCGATACAAAACAAGAATGCCAAAATCAAGAGCAAATTCACTGCCGTCCCTCTTTTCGCGCGCCGTTCGGTTATCCCTTTAAGCCCCTTGCCTGCCGATCCATGTCCTCAACCACAATATCGTAAATCTCGCCGAGACTCGCGCAATATTCCAGCACCTTCCACGGCTCGTTCGTATGAAAATGAATCTTCATAAAATCACGATCCCCCACCGCGAGCAGGCAGTCCCCTTGAAAATGCTCCGTAAAATACGCGCCGATCTCGTCCTCGTCCAGATTTTCGGCGTCGATCAAAAGCTGGGTGTCATATCGAAATTCCTGCATTTCGGAAAACCTCCGCATTCATGTAATGCTATTGCATAACGATTGTTTTGCAATAGCGTCGAGTATAATAGCCTTATTGTATCACGCCGACCACATTCTGTCAAGCCCGAAAAGCCGTATTTTTTGACATTCGTTCCTCCCGAATCGCTCATTACCGCAGATCCGCGGGCATATGCTTTTCGGTCGCTCTCCGCACCGTCTCGGCGAGAACAAACGCGAGAACGACGCTCACCGCGTCCTTGACCAGATACGGCGCGGAAACGGTAAGGAACGACTGCACAAAGTCAATTTCCATTAAAAGCGCGTACTGAAGCGCGCCGCAGAGATGAAGAACCGCCAGTCCGATCAGCCTGAACGCGATCCGGATCGGCTTTTTCCGGAAAGAAATCCCGCACAGCGCGGAAAGCGCCAAAAAGCCCCAAATAAAACCGCCCGTAACCGACAGCAGGCAGACGAAGCCGCCCTTCAGCCCCGAAAAAACGGGAACGCCGACCGCGCCGAGCAGGATATAAACGCCGATCGCCGCCGTTCCTTTTTTGACACCGAGAAAATAGCCGCAAAGCGCCACGGCAAAGGTCTGAAGCGTGATCGGAACGCCCGAGGGCATGGGAACGGAGATCTGCGATAAAACCGCCGTAATCGCGGCAAATAAAGGGATCATCGTTAAATCGATCATTTTTATTTTCTGCTCCGTTTTCATTTGATAAAATCTCCTTTTTTTAAAGTCGCCTCTCCCGAGGAGAGCGCGGTAAGCTCCCCCGAATCGAGCCTCACCACCAGCCGCGCCCGATCGTCCAGATCAACCGCCGTCCCGCCGTATTCCCTTCCGTTTTTCAGAAAGACAATCTCCCGCCCGATCAGAAGCGAGCGGCGGCGGTACTCCGAAAGGAAATCAAGCGCGGGAAGCCGATCGTAATAATGAAAAAATCGGTTCAGAATCTCTGCCGCGAGCGGCGCGCGCAGGTCGTTTTCGCCGCTTTGCTCCGTCATAATCCCGCCCGCGACACCCTCCAGCTCCTTCGGCAGGCGTTCCGCCGAAAGATTCACCCCGATCCCGCATACGGCGTAGTTCAGCCCGCCGCTCTCAAAATCCATCGCGGCTTCGGTCAAAATCCCGCAAACCTTTTTCCCCGAAAGATAAACGTCGTTCACCCACTTAATTTTCGACTCCGCTCCCGAGAACCGGTCTATGGCTTCCGAAACCGCAACCGCGGCGGAGGTCGTGATAAAAAGCGCCTCCTCGGCGGAAAATTTCGGGCGCAGGAGAATGCTCATATAAAGACCCGTGTCCTTCGGCGAGCAAAAGCTCCTCCCCAGTCTCCCCTTCCCCGCCGTCTGTTCCTTCGCGATCAGAACGTACCCGTGTGCGCAGCCTTTTTCGGCAAGCGCCTTCAAATCGGAATTGGTGGAGCCCGTCGATTCCTTGACCTGAACGGAAAGCCGCCCGCAAAGCGATTCGCTCAGCTTGGACGAAACCGAAAGCGCCGAAAGAAAATTCCCGCTTTCGAGCAGCCGATACCCCCGGCGCGGCGCGGCGTCAATTTGCACGCCTTCCTTTCGGAGCGCGCATACCGCTTTCCAGACCGCGTTTCGGGAAACGTAGAGCCGCTTCGCCATTTCCTCGCCCGAGAGCGTCTTTCCGCAATTTTCCTCCAAAAGCCGTAAAAGCTCCTCCTTTAACGCCAACCATGCTCCCTCCTTCCGAATTTTTTTTATTGTAGCATATTCTTCGTGTTTTGTCAACCGATTCAAAAAATCGGTGACAATCAACAAGCCTTCCCTGTTTTTAAAACCCATCTAGCCATGCGCCTGTCCCCGAAAGAAATCCCAAAGAATAAGATTGTAAAAAATGTACAAAAATTGCCTGTTTATTTCTACATCTGTAACTTATTTTTCACAAAAAACAGGTAGATTTTTATTCAAAAATCGTGTATAATGATATGTAAGGCAAACGGCGCTTATTTTCGATCGAATGCGTACCGGGAAAATAAGTGCGGCGCCAAATAGCTCGCGGCGCTTCTCCCGCAAGAATTCCCGCGCCGCAAGGAAAGGAACGGTTCAAAGAATGAAAACCTACAAATGCAGAAACATACGCAACGTCGCCCTCGCCGGACACGGCGGAAGCGGAAAGACCTCTCTTGCGGAAGCGCTGATGTACGTAAGCGGGGGGCTCGACCGAATCGGAAAGGTTGCCGACGGAAACACCGTATGCGACTACGATCCCGACGAAATCAAGCGTAAAATTTCTCTGAATACCTCTCTCGCCTACGCGGAATGGAAGGACGTTAAGATCAATCTGATCGACACGCCCGGTCAGTTCGATTTCATCGGCGGAATGTACGAGGGAATGCGCGCCGCGGAAAGCGTTATCATTACCCTTCCCGCGAAGGACGGCGTACAGGTAGGGACCGTGAAGGCGTTCCGGGAGGCGCGTAAGCAGAAAAAAGCCACCATGTTCGTTGTAACGCGCATGGAGGAGGAAAACTCCAACTATTATAAATGTCTCGAAGAGCTGAAAACGAATTTCGGACCGTCGGTCTGCCCGATCGTCGTTCCCTTCGATAAATACGGGACAGTCGAAAGCTACATAAATCTCCTTGAAATGAAGGCGTATACCTACGACGCAAACGGAAAGCCGACCGAGGTTCCCATGCCCGCCTCCGAAAACCGTCTGAAGGGACTTCGCGCCGCCATGGCGGAAGCGATCGCGGAAACGGACGAGGAGCTGATGATGAAGTTCTTCGAGAGCGAGGGTGAGGATTTTACCGAAGCCGAAATGATCAAGGGAATCCACGACGGAATCGACCAAGGGATCATTACCCCCGTCGTATGCTGTTCGGGCGATACGCTCGCGGGCGTGGATATGCTTTTAAACACGATCGTTTATATGCTCCCCTCCCCCGACGAGCGCAATCCCGAAAAAACGGAATATGACGAAACAAAGCCGCTTGCCGCGATTGTGTTCAAGACGATCGCCGATCAGTTTATCGGAAAACTCAGCTTCGTCAAGATCACCTCGGGCGTTCTTTCGGGAAATATGAATATTGTAAACGCCGAAACGGAGGAACCCGAAAAATTCGGAAAAATGGTCGCGCTGAAGGGAAAGAAGCAGGAGGAAATGGTCGAAGCTTACGCGGGCGACATTATCGCGCTCACAAAGCTCAGCGCCAACACGGGCGATACGCTCTGCGAGGTGGGCTATACGATTAAACTCGATAAGATTGATTTTCCCGTTCCCTGCTACTTCAAGGCGATCCGCGCAAAGGCGAAGGGCGACGAGGGAAAGATCAGCGCCGCGCTCGGCAGGCTTCTCGAAGAGGACCACACCCTGAGCTACAACCACAATCACGAAACACATCAGCGGATCATCGGCGGACTCGGCGAACAGCATATCGACGCGTCGGTTCAGAAGCTGAAAAATAAGTTCGGGGTCGAGGTCGTTCTGGAGGAACCGCTCATCGCCTACCGTGAAACAATTCGCAAAAAAGTGACGGTCGAGGGAAAACACAAGAAGCAGTCGGGCGGACACGGACAGTACGGTCATGTCAAGATTGAATTTGAGCCGCACGACGGCGATGCGCTCCTATTTGAGGAAAAGGTATTCGGCGGAAGCGTTCCGAAAAACTTCTTCCCCGCCGTTGAAAAGGGCTTACAGGAAAGTATCGTTCACGGCGTTCTCGCGGGGTATCCTGTGGTACGGCTGAAAGCGACGCTTCTCGACGGCTCCTATCACCCCGTGGACAGCTCGGAGCAAGCGTTTAAAATGGCGGCGCACATCGCGTATAAAAACGGACTGGCACAGGCTTCCCCCTGCCTGCTCGAGCCGATCGAGCTGCTGACGGTCACCGTTCCCGACGAAAACACGGGTGATGTTATGGGAATCGTCAACAAGCGCAGAGGCGCGGTGCTCGGCATGAACCCTGCCGAGGACGGCATGACGGCGGTCAGCGTGGAGCTGCCGATGGCGGAAACGGGAGACTTCGCCACCGTGATCCGTCAGATCACCCGCGGAATGGGCTGGTTCACGATGGAATTCGCGCGGTATGAACAGCTCCCGAGCAATCTCGAGGCGGACGTAATCGCGAACGCTCCGAAATACGGCGAATACGAAGGTTAATCCAAAACATCACGATCCCCGCACGGTTTTAAAGCCGCGCGGGGATCTTCTTTTTCTTTTTATTGCAGGAGTGCTTCCCCCGAAGGACTTCCGCCCCATTCCACCAGCGTGAAGCCCTCGCGTTCATAGTGCGGGAGCGTCTGCGGCTCGATCTCGGTAAACGTGTAGACAGGCTCGTAGGTCATGAACATGCGGATCACGCTGTCGGGCATGGGCGAAACCGTCAGCGGAACGCTTTTGGCGTAATCGTCGGTATGGAAAGTAATGAGGTTGTAGGGATTTTTTTGCAGCTCGGGGAGCCAGTAGATGATAAACTCGTTCGCTTCCCGCGCGGTCAGTCCGATCCCGAGCAGCTTTTCACGTAAGAACGCCGCCGTATCGCTTCCCGCGACGCACCAGCCCTTGCCGTACTCGAATTCCGCGGAACCCGAACCCTCCCAATAAAGGCAGTAATACTCGTTTCCTTCCTTGTCGTAAATCGTCCCGTCGGGGAGCGCCGTCACCTCCCAGCCCTCGCCGTACTCGGGGTAGGCGCAGGTCAGCTCGTCGCCCTCGGTAAAGTCCACCCGAACCGAGACCTCGGTTTTCTCCTCGGGGTAAAGGTAGATCACGGGCTTGGCGTAATCGCCCAGAAAGGTATAGATGTAGGAATGGCTCGCGGGGTTATAGTTCCCTAAATAGAAGCAGTCTACCAGATACGCGATATTATAGGAAAGCTCACGCTCCGTCAGGGGATAGCGATCAAGAACCCCATAGGTGTCGGAAACCGCGTACGGACTGAGCCAATCGCTGTAAAGGCTGTAGCTTTCCTTGATGTCCGAGCAGTAGTCCTGGCGGATAAATCCGACCAGCTCCCACATTTCTCCCCAATAGGAGGTAATTCCGTTCCATTCGAGATGGGTATCGGAGGCGGGACCCTCTGCTTCCGAAATGTCTTCATGAATCACCGTCGGTTCGATCTTTTCGCTCATGAAATAATAATCGTATTTAGTCGAGGCGTAGCCGTTTTCGTCGGTCACCTCGCGCGGATTTTTGTGCGTTAAGACCTCGGTCGCGATCCACTGATCGCCTTTTAACTGATAGACGAAGTCCTCGTCGTTATACGAGGTCGAGAACCACCCCATTGTCCCGTCGGGAAGCATTTTCAATCCCAGAGAATTTTGTATCGCATAAACGACCCTATGCGCGCTCGGAAAGGTATCAATATATTTTAAATCCCCGTTTTCAATCCGATAGACCGAAACGTTTACGCCAAGCTTATCCCAGTCGTTATCGTTATCCCGTTCAAATATATCGGAAACGAGAAGCTCGGGCGTTCCGTCAAAATCAAGGTCGAGCAAGGTAATCCCATGGGTCGAATCCTTATAAATCGACTCAAGATTGTTTACGATCGCGTTATAGGTCTCGGTCATTGCGGGATCCTTGCCGGGATCGTTCATGACGATCGCCTTATTCAGCGCGAATTCAATATCGTCCGTCAGCGGTTCAACACTGCTGACGTAGGCGGTGCAGTGGTAGCCCGTTTCAAAATCGTAATTCACGGAAAGATTGCTGATCCGGATCCTCGCGTAGAAGAAATCCGTTCCGCGGTTTTCAAACACCTCGGAAAAGCTCTCCGCGCTGTAATCCGTGGTCACCGGAAAGCTGTCCATCATGACCTCCGTCCCGTTCAGGTCAAAGGTAAGGTGTTCGGGATTTTTCGCGATCACGGGAATCCCATACAAATATGCGGGATCAATGATAAAACGGATCTCCCCGTTTTCATTCTGCGCGACAAAGGCATTCGTCGAAAAATAATCCCCTATTCGATAGCTGCACTGCGCGTTAACAACGTCGGCGGTCAGGTTGGACGGCTCGGCGGCGGTTTTCAGATTCTCGATCGTAAGAACCGTGTTCATCTTCTCAAACCACGAATAAGCGGACTTTTCCACCGCCTGATCAAACGGGACGTACTCGCCCGCGGAAACCTGGCTCGTGAATTCCTTTTTTTCCTCGTCGGTCAGAGCGATCTTCCGGGTCGAATCCCGAGTGAAAAACGCGTTGCTCGCCTTCAAGCCTTCGGTACCGCTATCGGGAAGGTTAAAATACGAAACGCCGTATGATCCGAGCCACTTTCCCACCGGCGCGAAATATTCCGTTAAATAAGACCCTTTAAAGGTCAGAAAGGTATTTTTGATCTTCGCGAACGGAATCTCCGCAAGCGACAGATTCTCGTCCACCTGCGGCAAAGACGTGGTTTCGACGGGCGTTGTGTCCTCCGTCGTTGTTTCGGCGGGCGGCGCGGTCTCCGTACTTGTTTCCGTTTCGCCGGTAGTTTCATTACAGCCGCTCAGCAGAAAGCAAATGCACAAAAGAAGCGCGTAAATTCGATGTTTCATTCTTCATACCACCTTTTTTTATTTTATTGCAGGAGCGCTTCCCCCGAAGGACTTCCGCCCCATTCCACCAAGGTGAATCCCTCGCGTTCATAATGCGGGAGCGCCTGCGGCTCGATCTCGGTAAACGTATCGGCAGGCTCGTAGGTCATGAACACGCGAATCACGGTATCGGGAATAGGCGAAACCGTCAGCGGAACGCTTTTTGCGTAATCGTCGGTATGGAAGGTAATGAGGTTGTAGGGATTTTTTTGCAGCTCGGGGAGCCAGTAGATGATAAACTCGTTCGCTTCCCGCGCGGTCAGTCCGATCCCGAGCAGCTTTTCACGTAAGAACGCCGCCGTATCGCTTCCCGCGACGCACCAGCCCTTGCCGTACTCGAATTCCGCGGAACCCGAACCCTCCCAATAAAGGCAGTAATACTCGTTTCCTTCCTTATCGTAAATCGTTCCGTCGGGGAGCGCCGTCACCTCCCAGCCCTCGCCGTATTCGGGGTAGGTGCAGGTCAGCTCGCCGCCCTCGGTAAAGTCCACCCGAACCGAGACCTCGGTTTTCTCCTCGGGATAGAGGTAGATCACGGGCTTTGCGAACGCCGTCGTATACAGATAAATATATTTCGCGCCCTCGGGACTGTAATCGCCGAGATAAAACGCGTCCACCAGATACGCAAGCTCATAGGAAAGCTCCCGGAGCGACAGTTCCTTTTTCTCATCGGGGTTTAGTCTGCTATGATAATATCTGGTTTCGCCCTCCATTTCAAACGAATCAATTTCATGCGGAACGATCCAGTCGCTGAACAAAAGGTAGACCTCCGAAATATCCTCGGAAAAATCCTCTTTAAAAGAGTGAAAGAACTGCATCGGATAGAACGCCGAGACCCCGTCCAGCGTATACCGATCCATATAAACAATATCCCCGTCATAGGATTCGGGAACAACCTCTTTTTGGACATCCTGCTCCTCGCCATAATAAGACAAATGATAGATCGTACCGCCTGTCTCATCGGCGGGCGGCTCCTCGGTAAACGCGGCAATCTCGGTCACGGTAAGCGTATCCCCGTCCAGACGGTAAAAATAGCAATACTCGCCGTCGCGTTCCTTGGTTTTAAAATTCCGGTCCGAGATCCCGTACCAGCCCTTCGTTCCGTCGGGAAGCGTTTTCTGTCCGAGTACCGCCTCGATTCTGGAATCGCTCGATCTGGCATAGATCAAGCTTTCAATCCGATCAATATAGCGAAGCGTTTCATTCTCGATCCGGTAAATGTCGATCTCCGCGCTGCCGTCTCGATAATTGCGAAGCTCCGAATCATCGGTACAGCGCGTTCTCAGCACCTCGGGCGTTCCGTCAAAATCGAGATCGAGCAGAAGAATCCCGTAGGTATTCTCGGTATAGAGCAGATCGGCGTTTTCCAGCAAAGCGGTATAGACCGCCGCCATTTCGGGGTCTTTCCCGTCCTCCGGCATCAGGAACGGTCCGTTAATCGCCGCGTCGAGATCGTCGGTGATCGGTACAAGCTCCCCCAGAAAAGCCGAACAGTTATATCCCGAGGAAAAGCTGTAATTGACCGCTAAAGTCCAAAGCGTTACCTGCGCGTAAACATATTCTCCCTCCCGTTTCTCCAGCTTTTCCATAACGTCCGCATAACATCGCGTATTGATGGGAAAGCTGTCGAGCGCGACCGACAGTCCGTTCAATTCATAATTCATTCGATCGGGGCTGGTTTCAAAAACGGGAAGTCCGCTTAAGTATCTCGGGTCGGGAATCACAAGCGCCTGATGTGAATCGGCTTTTTTCACAAATGCGCGGAGCGTTATTTTTCCTTCGACCGTATAGCCGCTCGAGAAATCGTCAACATGAACGCTTTTTCCCTCGATCTTTCCGACGGTCAGTTCCGTTCCGTCCGTTCTCTCCGAAAGCCGGTAAGGTGAACTCCATTTTTGAATCGGGAGAAATTCTCCTTCCTCCGCAAAGCGGTATACCTCCGCCTTTTCCTCGTCGGTAAAGCCAACGACCGGATTCGCCTCCCGCGTCCGAACTATATCCCGAACGCTCATACCGTTCTCACGGTACTGAAACGAGTAATTTTTCGGTTCGCGGAGCATATCTCCCCAATAACGAAGCAAAGCGGGTTCGTTAAAAGTCAGCGCCATGGAGTTCAGCTTGCCATAAGGAATGTCATTTAAGAAAAGTTCGTTAGTCATCGTTTCCGCCGTAACAGATCCCTCCGTTTTCTCCGGAGCGGTACTCGTTTCGGCAGTGTCCGATGTCCCCGTCGTCGTTTCGGCGGGTGCCGGTTCTTCCTCGCCGCTCCCGGTATTGCAGCCGCTCAGCAGAAAACAAATGCACAAAAGAAAAGAAAAAAACTTACGTTTCATCAAAGGCACCCCCACCGCGCAAAGCCGAAAGCCCTGCTCTTTTCTTTCAGTATATCCGAAAAAAAGGGGAGTGTCAACGCTTTTGAGAAATCTGTAATCAATTTGTAATAAACGGCGGTTTTCGTAACCGATTTATCATTATTTTGTTACCGTTTTGTAATAATTGGACGGAAATACGCAACCGCAATCCGGTGCCTATCGGAGTCCGAGTGACCATAACCGTACTTTCTCCGATTTGCTCATAATTCGTATGAAAAAACAGTCTTAATGATTGCTGTTTCTGTATGCGCTCGGTGTGATCCCCTCCGACCTTCTGAATACGGTGCAAAAATAACCCGGATTCGCAAAGCCGCACATCCGTGAGATTTCGGCAATGCTCTTATCGGTTTCGGACAGCAGATTCATCGCCTCCCTGATCCTGCGATTCACAATATACTCGGTAGGAGAGGTGTTCATCGCCTGACGGAATATTCTTCCGAGATACTGCTGGGAAACTCCGCTGACAGAGGCAAGCTCGCGAACGGAAAAATCGTTTTTAAAATTATTCTCAATATAATGAAGCGCGGACATCAGGACCTCATTTTTAATCGTCCCGTTCGGAACGGAAACATGAAGGGACAATCGGTGAAATTCCATAATAAATTGATAAGTCAATCCGGAACAAAGGTAATTTCCGTAAGCCTTGTCCGCCTTCAGCGTAATAAATATTTTACTGAACAGCTTCTGTAAATCCGACAGATCAGCCGCGTGAACCACCGCCGGCTCCTTAAAGCCAAGCTCCGCCATCAGATTTTCAATATCGCTTCCGTCAAACACGATCCAGCGAACCTCCCATCTCTTTTCATACGGAAAATATTCGTGCGCCTTCCCCCGAGGCATAAAAAAAATATCTCCCGCGGAAATATCGACCGTCTCGTCGTCATATTTAAGACAACCGCTGCCGCTTATGCAGTACAGGATCTGTTCCCAGCACATTCCGCACGCGCGCTTTACATTCTCCTGATATTCCTTGCCGCCGATCCCCGTAAGATAAACCGGCAGATTTTTCACCTGCTCGGTATACGGATAAATAAAGCTGTTGATCTTTACGGACATTTCAACCACCTCTTATCCCTATTATATTGCCTCCGTCTCGGAAAGTCAAGCACAGATTTATAATTTTTGAAATATCCCTCCTATCGGGAATCATATAAAAACCAAGATAAATCACGCTTTACTTTAGAAATTTGAAACAGGCTGTTTCACAATTTAATCTTGACCCGACCGACTCGGAATGATAAAATATAAAAAGGTATAGGAAAATTACGGCAGCCGGCGTCGTCTCGGAAAAAACGAGCGGACAATCCCGCTGCCGAACACACTGTAACAGAAGGGACTTGTTTACAATGGGCATTCAAATTCAGGAATATCACAAGGAATACAAAAGATGGGCGTGGCAGGTCAATGACAGCGTGACTTTTACCGAGGACGTCAAAATGTTCCGTCTCGAAGCAAAGAATACAAGCTATGTGTTCGGCGCGATCGACGAGGGCTATCTTGTACACGGCTATTACGGAAAGAAAATAAGCGGCGACGATCTTACCTATCTTCTTCGCTTGGAGGAAAACCCGTGGGTTCCCAAAACCAATATGCGCGATAAGGGCACCTTTATGGATCAGACCGCGTTCGAGTACCCCTGTCACGGAACGGGCGATTACCGCGAGCCGTGCCTGATGGTCATGGACGGCGAGGGCATGACGACCTGCGACCTTCGGTACATGTCTCACAAAACGTATAAGGGAAAGCCCGCTCTGGAGGGACTCCCCGCGACGTTCGCGGACGAAAATGAGGCGGAAACGCTGGAGATCACCTGTATCGACAGTCATACGGGACTGGAGGCGGTACTGAGCTACACCGTATTCAACGATCTCGACGTAATCACCCGGAGCGTCCGCCTGAAAAACACGGGAAAATCTCCGCTGAATGTTCGGCGCGTCCTCTCCATGTGCGTGGACTTCGACAACGACGGCTACGACTTTATCACGCTGAACGGAAGCTGGGCGAGAGAACGGTGCGTTGAGCGCGCCAAGCTCCACCACGGAAAACAGGGGATCGACTCGATAAGAGGCGAATCCTCCCACCAGAACAATCCCTTCATGGCGCTCGTTTCTCATAACGCGGACGAGGATACGGGAGAGGCTTACGGCTTTAATTTTGTGTACAGCGGCAACTTTTTCGCGCAGGCGGAGGTGACCCAAAATAAGTATACGAGAGCGGTCATGGGGATCAACCATTTTGACTTCAACTGGCTTCTCGAGGAGGGCGAGGAATTTACCGCGCCCGAGGTCGTCATGGTTTATTCGGACGAGGGGATCGGAAAGATGTCCCGCACCTTCCACGACCTGTACCGCCGTCACCTGATCCGCGGCGAATATAAGGACAAGCGCCGCCCGATCCTCATCAACAACTGGGAAGCGACTTATTTCGGCTTCGACACCGACAAGCTGATCCATATCGCAAAGGAAGCCTCGAAGCTCGGCATTGAAATGCTTGTCATGGACGACGGCTGGTTCGGTCACAGGGATTCGGACAACAGCTCCCTGGGCGACTGGTTCGTCTATGAAAAGAAGCTGAACGGCGGCTTAAAGCACCTTGTGGACGAGGTGAACAAGCTTGGCATGAAATTCGGAATCTGGTTTGAACCGGAAATGATCTCCCCCGACAGCGAGCTGTATAAAAAGCACCCCGAATGGGCAATTCAAGTTCGGGGCAGAGAGATGACGATGTCCCGCGAGCAGTACGTTCTCGACTACTCCAACAAGGAGGTTCGCGACTGCGTTTACGGCATGATGAAAAAGATTCTCGACAGCGCGAATATCGAGTACATCAAGTGGGATATGAACCGCCAGCTTACGGAGGTCGGGGCCGCTTCCCTGCCCCAAAACCGTCAGCGCGAGCTTTGGCATAGGTACGTGCTCGGCGTTTATGATCTGATGAACCGGCTTACAACCGACTATCCGCACATTCTTCTCGAGAACTGCTCGGGCGGCGGCGCGCGTTTTGATCCCGGCATGCTTTACTATTCGCCGCAGATCTGGTGCTCCGACGATACCGACGCGATCGAGCGCCTTAAAATTCAGCACGGCACCTCGATTTGCTACCCCGCTTCCGCGATGGGAGCGCACGTTTCCGACTGTCCCAACCATACGGTGGGACGTTCCACGCCGTTTTCCACAAGAGGAAACGTCGCCATGGTGGGAACGTTCGGGTACGAGCTTGACGTAACAAGGATCCCGCAGGAGGACAGAGACGCGATCCCCGCGCAGATCGCAGAATTCAACAAATACAATCCCCTGATCCGCACGGGCGATCAGTACCGTATCGGAAACGTTTTCGAGGACAATCTGTGGGACGCGTGGATGTTCGTCGCGAAGGATAAATCCGAGGCGGTATTCACGTTCGTTCAGGTTCTCGGAAGACCCAATTACCGCAGCAGACGGATCAAGCTGAAGGGGCTCGATCCCGACGCCCGCTACAAGGACACGGAAACCGGCGAAGCATACAGCGGGAACGCGCTGATGAACGCGGGAATCTTCGTGAAGCTGGACGGGGATTTCACATCAAAGGTCCGGCATTTCGTAAAGCAGTAAGAATGTTATTGTAACGCAAGCGAATCATAAAACGCGTCCCGCGCAAACGGCTTTTCAAAGCGGCTTGCGAGGGACGCGTTTCTTTGCGCCGTCTTTGCTCCTTATGCGAAAAAAGCGCGTTCGGGTATTGACAACCCTTCAAAATCGTATTATAATACATTTTGCGTCATTTCGGCGATCCGACTGTTTTTCCGCCGGAAATATACGAAGAATTTGAATGATTTTCGGGAGTACTGAACCTATGAAAAACCCTATACCCAAAATAGGAATGCGAAATATCAAAACGGCCTGCGCGGTGGCATTGTGCGCGCTTTCGTATTTTTTTCTGAACAGGAATCCGACCTTCGCCTGTATCGGCGCGATTTTCGGTATGGGAAAGGATTTTCAAAGCTCCAAGCAGCACGGCGGAAACCGTCTGTTCGGTACGCTGATCGGCGGGATTCTCGGAATGGTTCTCTTTCGCGTTTATTTATTCATTTTCCCCGACGGCAGGCAAACGCTTCTTCTGGTGCTGTTCGTGTTTATCGGTACCGTCCTGCTGATCGAGTTGTGCCAGATGTTCTGGCAGGGGGGCGTTCAGCCGGGAGGCGTCATGATGTGTATTCTGCTGTTCAATACGCCGGTCGAAAATTACATAAATTACGCGCTGAACCGCATTCTGGACACGGCGATCGGCGTGATCATCGCGTTAATTGTCAACGCCTGCTTCCCCGGCGGATTCACGTTTAATCGGCTGAAGCACTTATGGAAAAGGAGAATGATCCAGCTTCAGATGAAAAAAAATCATATAGAGCATCGCGGCGGCAAAATACCTCCGCCGAACTAAGAACGCCGGATCGGCTCGGTTATCGGAGCGATAACCGAGCCTTTATTTTGGCGAAAAAGAGCCATACCGCTCCTTCCTTGTCCGGAAAACAAACCGATTGACTCCGACCGCCGAATATGGTATGATAATACTAATTCCTAATCATGCTATAGACAAAGTCTATAGCATGATTCCGCCTGAAAGGCGGCTGTCAAAATCAAAGATTTTAACAGAAAATAGTATAGAATATCACCCTGAATAAAAAGGAGGCTCCCCCATGAAATACGACTGCTTGATTATAGACGACGAAAAGCTTCTCGCGGACAGCACCGCCGAATATTTCAACCTGTTCGGCGTAAGCGCGGCTGTGGTATACGGCGCGGCGGAGTGCCGAGAATTTCTCACAAGCAATTCGGCGGATCTTCTGCTTCTTGACATAAATCTCGGAAACGACAGCGGCTTTGATCTTTGCCGGGAGCTTCGCGAAACGACGCAGATCCCCATTTTGTTCATTTCCGCAAGATCAAGCGACGACGACCAGATCATCGCGCTGAACATCGGCGGTGACGATTATATTCAAAAGCCGTATTCCCTCGGCGTTCTGCTTGCCAAAGTAAAAGCGGTGCTGAAGCGGTACGGAAGCGTCGGCACGGCTTATTCCGACGACCGGCTGACCGTTGATTTTGATCGGAAGCAGGTGCTTGCGGACGGAAAGCCCGTAAAGCTTACGGCGCTGGAATTCCGCCTGCTGACCTACCTGATCAGAAACGAAAACCGGGTAATTTCCAAGCGGGAAATTTTTGAAAACGTATGGGAGGACAAGTTTACGGGCGACGGCACCCTGAACGTTCATATCCGTAAAATCCGCGAGGCGATCGAGCGCGACCCCGGAAACCCCCGGTATATCATTACCGTTTGGGGAGACGGCTACCAATTTATCGGGAGGAAGCCATGAAATACAACGCTTTTCTGACATTCCTGTTCATTCTTTGTCTGACGGAGGCTTTGATTCTGATCCGGTTCGCGAACGCCCCCGCCGACGATCCGCAGGATTCCGTTTCGGTAAACGCGGCGGTGCAGTCGGTCGCGGCGGATTGGGACAGGATCGAGACGCACCAAAACGTCACCGATCTGGACTATACCGTCCTCGACCATGACGGAAACGTGCTTTTTCAAACCAAGCCGGGACTGAGCGAAAGCGTCAACGAGGCGATTATTCACCGCGACACGATTTTGGATATTCAGCCGGTCGGAGAAACGGCGGGAAAGCTCATTATTTACAACGACAGCGCGCAAAAGCTTTCCGATCACAGGAAGAAAACTGCCGCGGTCATTGTGCTTGCGGCGATCGTGCAGCTTGCCGCCTGCGCTGCATATTCGACATATCTGAACCGCACGGTCATCAGACCTTTTCGGAAATTAGAGCATTTCGCCGAAAGCGTCGCGGGCGGAAATCTCGATCTCCCTCTTAAAATGGATCGGGGCAATATTTTCGGCGCGTTTACCGAAAGCTTCGACATTATGCGCTCGGAGCTGAAAAAAGCGCGGATCGCCGAGGCGAAAGCCAACGCCTCCAAAAAGGAGCTTGTCGCGAAGCTTTCCCATGACATAAGGACGCCCGTCGCAAGCATTAAGGCGGCTTCGGAGATCGGCGCGGCGATCGCCGGGGATCAAAAAAGCAGGCAAAATTATACGCACATTATTCACAAGGCGGATCAGATCAACACGCTTGTTACCAATCTTTTTTCGGCAACGCTGGAAGAATTACAGCAGCTCAGCGTTGACCCGACCGATATGAAAAGCGGCGAAATTGCCGAAATGCTGGAAAGCTCGGATTATTTTCATTACGCGAAAATCCCCGCCGTTCCCGAATGCCTGATCCATGCCGACAAGCTTCGTTTACAGCAGGTTTTCGACAATATTTTCGCCAACTCATACAAATACGCAAACACAAAAATCAACGTGGAAATACTGCTGAAAAACAATCGCCTTTCGGTTCGGATCGAGGACTTCGGCGGCGGCGTTCCCGAGGAGGAAATCCCCCGCCTAAAGGAAAAATTCGGTCGCGGCAAAAACTCCGAAAAAATCGAGGGCGCGGGACTGGGACTGTACATTTCCGACTGCTTTATGAAGGAAATGGGCGGAGAGCTTGTGATCCAAAACGGCTCAACCGGACTTTCCTCGGAAATCCTGATCGCACTCAGCGGAACGATTTAAGAAATATTTAAGGTTTTCTTAAAGACAGTTAAGGTTTCGGCGAGTATAATGGGACGTGAAAGGACGGTTTTATTATGAAAAATGCTTTAATTAAAACCGAACGTCTGAGCAAGAGCTTCTCAAGCGGAGGAGCCATGCAGCACGTTCTGAAAAACATCGATCTGGAGCTGTATAAGGGCGACTTCACGGTGATCATGGGCGCCTCGGGCGCGGGAAAATCCACGCTCCTGTACGCTCTTTCGGGAATGGATACGCCCACGCTCGGAAGGATCACCTTCGGCGAAAAGATCATCTCCGACCTTACTCCCGACGAACTTGCCGTGTTCCGGAAGGAGCACTGCGGCTTTGTATTCCAGCAGATTTATCTGATCGACTCCATGAGCGTTTTCGACAACGTTCTCGCGGCGGGGCTGCTGGTGAACAAGGATAAAAAAGCGCTTGCGGCGCGCGCAAGGGAGCTTTTTCGGGCGGTGGATCTTCCCGAGGAGACGATCCGGAAATTTCCGGCGCAGATCTCGGGAGGAGAGGCGCAGAGAGCGGGGATCGTCCGCGCGCTCATCAATTCGCCCGAAATTCTCTTCGCCGACGAGCCGACCGGCGCGCTGAACTCCAAATCGGGGCTGGACGTGCTCGATACCCTCACAGGCTTTAACAAGCAAGGGCAGAGCGTGGTTATGGTTACGCACGATATGCGCTCCGCGCGGCGCGGAAACCGTATCCTGTACTTAAAGGACGGCGTTATTACGGGCGAATGCGATTTAGGGAAATACGCCCCGGGCGACGAGGAACGACACAAGAAGCTGTCCGGCTTCCTGACGAAAATGGGGTGGTAATATGGACAGAAATATTCTGCTTGCCCGCTCCAATATCCGCAAGGCGAAGGGACAGACTTCCGCCATGATTGTGCTGGTGCTGCTGTCCTCGCTGATGATGAACCTGTGGCTCATGCTTTCCATGGATTACAGGAAAAATTTCGACCGCTGCCATGACAGGCTCAACGACGGTCACGTAAATCTTGCGGCGTATGTTGCCGACGACAATTTCAAGGATTTTATTGCGGACATGCTTGAAGAACGTTCCGATATTACGGATTATACCGTCAGCGACGCGTTCTGCGAGCCGTTTTCCTTTGAGTACAACGGCGGCGAAATCATGCAGCTTGCGGTGATTCTGGAAAAGGAGGACGCGCTTTCCCGAAATGTGGGAAAAATGGAAATCACCGAGGACGGCGGCATGAAAAGCGGTATCTATCTCCCCATGCTTTACGGTACGGGAAATAATTACGCCGTGGGAGACACGCTGAAAGCCACCTTTCTGGGAGAAGAGTTTGAGTACACCGTCTGCGGATTTTTCAACAGCGCGATGAACGGTTCTCACAACTGCGGAATGATGGCGCTTCTGATGACGGAGGATCAATTTGAGAAATTCTCCGAAGAAGCCGCCGCGCTGAAGTCCGTGTATGTTTCCGCAAGAGTAACGGACATATCGGAATGCGAAGCTGTCGGCACCGAGCTTAAGGACGCGATCGCAAAGGAATTCCCCGACGTCACGGTCACGTCAAACGACTATAAACTTGTCACCACGTCAAGGTACGTCTCACAGATGATATGCGCGGGGATTTTAAGCGCAATGGCGTTTCTGGTGCTGCTGATCGGGGTGGTGGTGATCGCCTCGAATATCGCGAATTACATTCAGGAAAATATGCGGAATTTAGGCGCGCTGAAAGCGGTGGGGTATACGAGCGGTCAGCTCGTTTCCGCCCTGCTTGTTCAGTTTTCCGGCGTTTCCGCGATCGCCGCGGTTATCGGCACCGCGCTTTCCTACTGCTTTTTCCCCGGTGTGAACGAGATGATGGTTGCCCAAACGGGTATCCCTTACGCGGTACGGTTCCAGCCGCTGCCCATGCTGTTTACGTTCGTTTTTATTACGGGAATCGTTTCGGCGGCGGTATATCTGTCCTCCAAAAAGATAAAGAAAATCGAACCCATAACGGCAATGCGGCAGGGTATCGCCACACATAATTTCAAGAAAAATCACCTGCCCCTTGAAAAGACCTCGCTGCCCATAAACCCCGCGCTTGCGATGAAAACCATGCTCGGAGGATTTAAGCAGAATGTCACGGTGTGCGTTACAATGCTTGTTATTTCGCTGATACTGGTATTTTCCGTGACGATGTTCAGAAATATAATCATTGATAAGCAGCCGTATCTTGAGATGATCGTGGGAGAATACGCCGACTCGGCAATAAACGTAAACCCGAACAGAGAAGCCGAGCTTCTCGCTCTGCTTGAGAACGACAGCCGCGCGGAAAATTTTTACCTGTACACCAACAATAATTTGGAGGTGCAGCACGTCGGCGGTATTTCTCTGTTCGTGACCGTGACGAACGACTGCTCTAAGTTTAATAATCAAAGTATGTCGATAGAGGGACGTTACCCCAAATATGACAACGAAATCGCGATTGCCGCAAAATACGCAAAGGAAAACGACATAAAAATCGGCGACGAGATCTCCGTTAAAATCGGAAATGAGCAGGAAAACTATATTGTTTCGGGTTATACTCAATGCACCAACCAGCTCGGCAAGGACTGCATTATGACCCGCGAGGGGTACGAAAAGCTTGCCACCCTGCCAAACGTCACCTACTATATTGATCTGACCGGGGACGCGGATATTGACGATTTCAACAGCGAGCTTTCCGAACGGTTCGGAAGCGACGTAAACGTCGTGCGGAATATGCAATCTGTCTTAGAAAGCGCGTCCTACGTGTATGTCATGCTGGTAAATGTGATTGTCATCGCCATTATAATCATAAGCTGCATTGTGATCGTTTTTGTCATGTACCTGCTGGTGCGGACAATGCTGAACAACAAAAAACGCGATTACGGCATTTTAAAGGCTTTGGGATTTACTACGGGACAGCTTATCTTTCAGACCGCGCTGAGCTTTATGCCGTGCATCATCGTTTCCGCGGCTGTCGGTATCGCCCTAAGTATGCGGATCATCAATCCCCTGACAGCGGTATTTTTAAGCGGGGTCGGGATCGTCAAGGGCACACTGATCGTGCCTGTACAATTAAGTATAATCGCGGGTATCGTACTGGTTCTGTTCGCGTTCGGGGCGGCTTGCCTGATGTCGCTGCGGGTGAAGAAGATCACTCCGAGAGAGCTTCTGACCGGAGAATAAAACAGCGGCGGCGACCGAGGGAGCGTTCCTTGCGGACGCGATCGAACGCCGGTCATGGTGCGGCGCAGCCTTAAAATTTCTTGACTTGCGGCAGCAAGCCTGCGAAATTTTGCCTTGTCCTCGACAAAATCTGCTCGAAAATCCGCGCACAAATCCTATAAACACAAGCTCTGAAAAGAAAGACTTGATTTTTTTCGGATACGGTGATATGATAATAAAAGCAGATTCTAAAAAATATCCGAGGGGAGCATGACATGATGTTTGAAATCAAGGATCAATTTTATCTGAACGGCGAGCCGTTTCAGATCATCTCGGGATCAATCCACTACTTCCGAACCGTTCCCGAATACTGGCGCGACCGGCTGGAAAAGCTCGTCAATATGGGCTGCAACACCGTGGAAACCTATATCCCGTGGAATTTCCACGAGCCGAACCGAGGGGAATTTCTCTGGGAAAACGAACGCGACATCTGCCGCTTCATCGAAACGGCGCGCGAGCTCGGGCTGTACATAATCCTTCGCCCGTCGCCGTATATCTGCTCGGAATGGGAATTCGGCGGGCTGCCCGCGTGGCTGCTTTCGGACAAGAATATGCGGCTTCGCTGCTCGTATCAGCCGTATCTCGACGCGGTTTACGCCTACTACCGCGAACTGATCCCGAAAATCGCGCCGTACCAGATCGACCGCGGCGGAAACCTGATTCTCGTCCAGATCGAGAACGAATACGGCTACTACGGAAACGATACGGCGTATCTCGAGTTCTTGCGCGATACGATGCGCGAATTCGGAATCACCGTGCCGTTTGTTACCTCGGACGGACCCTGGAAAGAACCGGTTTTCAAGTCGGGGATCGTCGGAGACGCGCTCCCGACGGGGAATTTCGGATCGGCTGCGGAGTGGCAGCTCGGAGAAATGCGGAAATTCATCGGCGAGGGAAAGCCGCTGATGTGCATGGAATTCTGGAACGGGTGGTTTGACGCGTGGGGCGAGGAACACCACACAACTCCTCCCGAAAAAGCCGCCGCGGAGCTGGACGAGCTGCTGAAACGCGGAAGCCTGAACTTCTATATGTTCGAGGGCGGCACAAGCTTCGGCTTTATGAGCGGACGAAACAGCGGAAACCGCACCGCCGACGTGACCTCCTACGATTACGACGCGCCGCTTACCGAGGACGGGGCGATTACCGAGAAATACAAGCTGTTCGCGAAAGTGATCGGGAAATACCGTAGCTTTGCGCCGATCCCGCTTTCCACGGAGATCAAGCGCAAGGCGTACGGGGAAATTCCCCGCGCGGGGAGCGCGGCGCTTCTCCCGATCGCGGAAAAGCTCGCGAAGCCCGTAAAGTCGGTCTGCCCGCTGTCCATGGAGGAAATCGGGCAGAATTACGGATATATCCTCTATCGCCTCCGCGTAAAGGACGGAGAAGCCGTGAGCGACATTTGCCTTGAAAACGCCGCCGATCGGGTACAGTGCTATCACGACGGCGAGTATCGGTTTACCGCGTTCGCGGAAAATATCGGCGAGAAATTCGAGCTTTCGGAAAAACGCGCGGGCGGCGTGATCGAGCTGCTGTGCGAGAATATCGGACGCGTGAATTTCGGAACGGAGCTTGAAAATCAGCGTAAGGGAATCCTCGGCGGCGTCAGGATCAACGATCACCGCGCGTTCGGCTATGAAATTTTTCCGCTTCCGCTGGACGAAAAACAGCTCTCCGCCATTGAGTTCGGAACCGAGGCTGTCGGAAGCGTCCCCGCGTTTTACCGCTTCACGTTTACCGCCGACGAGCCCGGCGATACCTTTCTCGACACGGAAGGCTTCGGGAAGGGCTGCGCCTTCGTCAACGGGTTCAATATCGGACGGTTCTGGGAAATCGGTCCGCAAAAGCGGCTGTACATTCCCGCCCCGCTGCTGAAAAAAGGAGCGAACGAGATCATTCTGTTCGAGACGGAGGGCAAAAGCGCGGATAAAATCACGCTTTCGGACACTCCCGACCTCGGATAAAGCAAACGTTGTATCATTGTGAAATGATACAACGTTTGTCATTCGTTATCCGACGCGCTCGGATTCCAGATACTGCCCCGCCTGCGCTCTCCACATCTGCGCGTACTTTCCGCCGAAGCCGAGCAGCTCCGCGTGGCTTCCTTCCTCAATGATCCTGCCCTTTTCAAGCATATAAATGCGGTCGGCGATCCGTGTGGTGGAAAGGCGGTGTGAAATGAACACGACCGATTTATTTTCCGCCGCCGTAAGCATGGAGCGGTTTAAATGATACTCCGAAATAGGATCGAGTGCGGAGGACGGCTCGTCGAGGACGATAAGGCTCGCGTTCTTACAAAACACCCGCGCGACCGCGAGCTTCTGTCCCTCGCCGCCCGAAAGATTTACGCCGTTTTCCTCAAACTCGGTAGTGAGATTCGTTTCCAGTCCGTCCGAAAGCGTTTTCAGGCGTTCGCCGAAGCCGCTTTTTTCGACCGCGGAAAGAACCTCCTGATCGTCCCCGTTTTCCGCGAAATCGAGCAGCACGTTTTCCTTCACCGTCGCGGCGAAAATCTTGAAATCCTGAAATACCGTACCGATCCTTCGGCGGTACTCCTCAAGGTCATATTCCCGGATATTGACGCCGTTAAGAAGAATCTCGCCCTCGTTCGGATCGTAAAGCCGCATAATCAGCTTGATCAGCGTGGTTTTTCCCGCGCCGTTATAGCCGACGACCGCGATTTTACTGTACGGGTTGATCTTCATGCTGATATTCCGCAGGATATAGCCGTCCCTTTCGTTGTAGCCGAAGGAGACATTCCGCAGCTCAATTTCCGTCGGCTTTTCGGGCAGCGGCTTGTTCGCCGTACCGATAATTTTCGGCTCGATCGCAAGGAACCTTTTCATTTTCTCAACGTACAGGCTGATCTCCCGCATTTTCGGGTAAACCTCGGAAAACTGCCGCATACGGTTTTTCATGCGGTTCGCCGTTCCCCGCATGACCGCGACGTTACTGTACGAAATACGGTGAAGCACCGCGGCGGAATAAACAAGATAAATCATGTACACAACGTCGATCAGAAAGCTGTTGCAGATATAGTCCTTCATCAGCTGCAAGCCGAAGCGCTTCCCCGCGTTCCTTTTGTCGATTTCCAGCAGCCTGTCGTTCGTTTCGTCGAAATCCTTTAAAAGCTCGCCCGAGACCTCGGTGTTGAGCCGAATCTCCTTCGCGTAATCATTCAGATAGAATACGCGGTTCACATAACCGAGCTTTCGCTCATAGGGATTTTTCTCGTTCCTGATCTTAAAGTTCAGCTTGTTCAGCGCCTTTCCGGACCAGAGCGACGCCGCGAAGGAAATTGCGATAAAGCAAAAGGAAACGGGGTCGTTCCCGATAAAGAACGCGCCGGAAAGGACGATCGAGGTTGCCCCAGTAAACAGGTTCGTCAATACCGTAAAAATCCGTCCGATCTGATTTTCGACCTCGGAGACCGACAGCACGTAGTTGTTGTAAAATTCGGGATCGTCATAGCATTCGAGATCGATCTCCTTCGCCTTGCGGAAAAGCAGCTCCTTGATCTCCCGCTTGATCTTTGGCTGAGCCTTCTGCTGTAATTCCTGAAAAACGAAGGCGTTGAACCAAAGCCCCAGCATGACGAAGCCGAGCAGGCAGCAGAGGAAAATCGCCACCGTTTCAAAGGGCTTTCCATACTCGGCACATTCCAGCACAAAGTTCAGCCCGAAGGTAAATTCGAGGAATACGACGATCTCGTTTCGGATCGCTTCGACGACATACAGGATCACGTACCCCGGCGAAGCCCGATAGCAATGCTTCAGAAGCCAGAGATTATCGGCAAGGGTTTTTCGGAAATTTTTCATACCGGCACCTCCTCGTACTCCTCATCGGCAAGATAATTCCGCGCCTGCTTCATAAACATCTCGCAGTATTTCCCGTTCAGCGCCATCAGCTCTCGGTGTGTGCCCCGCTCGATCACGGTGCCGTTTTCGAGCATAAATACCTCGTCTGCGTCCTTTACGGAGGACAGGCGATGAGAGATAAACAGGGTGATATGCCCCTTGCTCTCGCTCATAATGCCCTTATACAATTCATATTCGGCGATCGGATCGAGCGCGGAGGAGGGCTCGTCAAAAACCTTCACCGAAGCGTTTTGCGCAAAAGCTCTCGCGACGACGATCTTCTGCTGCTCGCCGCCCGAAAGAACGGCTCCCCCGCCGTCGAATTCCTTCGTCATGACCGTATCCATGCCGTTCGGAAGGCTCTCCACCTTGTCCCAAGCGCCCGCGCATTTCAGGGCGCGCTTGGCGGCTTCGTCGGGATCGTCCGTTTTTCTGCCCATCAGCACGTTGTCCTTCACCGACATCGCCATAACCTTATAATCCTGAAACGCCGCCGAAAATTCCTTCCGGTACGCTTTGAGATTGTACTCCTTAATATTGATCCCGTTGACCAGTATCTCGCCGCTCATGGGATCGTAAAGCCGGAACAGCAGCTTGATGATCGTGGATTTTCCCGCACCGTTATGACCGACAAGGGCGCAGACCTTTTCGCCCTCGATCGTAAAGCTGAGATCGCGGATCACGGGCTCGTTTTCCCGGTACGCGAAGCTGACGTTCCGAAACTCAATGGAATGAATTTTTTCGGGCATTATCCCGTCCTGATCCTCCGGAATCCTCTCCTTGTATTCCATAAAGGTGCGGAAATATTCGAGAAACTGCCCGTTTTTCATCGCCTCGCTGAGATTATTGAATAAGCCGATCAGAATCCACGACGAGGTGGACATCGCGGTAAACATAATGGCAAGCTCCGCCAGTCCCATGGTCCGCGACACGATCGTGCGGTACGCGGCGTAGATCATAATGCCCTCGAAAACAAGCGCGAAGGTGGTCACATTCTGCGCCCACGTATAGACGACCGCCTTTTTCGCGTACTTATCCGCGACCGCGCAGTTTCCCTCGATCGCGTCCTCATAGCGCTTCATCATCAGCCCGTGAATGCTCGAAAAACGGATTTCCTTCGCGTATTCGGCAAGGTGCATGACGCGGTTCACATACTCCGCCATGCGGTTGTTTTTGACGTTATCCATGTACCGTCCGCCCCATATTTTGCTCATCAGCCCGCCAAAAACGAAATTGCCAACGATCGGAGAAATAACAAACAAGACCGAATACGGATCAATGCTGAACATCGACCAGAACGCCGCCGCTGCCGCGATCACGCCGAAAATGACCGAAAAGAAATAATTTACCGAGCTCGTCATTTTCTGCGCCGAGCCGTCGAGCGCCATGGTATAGCGGTTGTAAAAATCCGCGTCCTCAAAGCAGCGCAGCTCTACGTTTCCCGCCTTCGCGTAAAGCCTTCGGTAAAGGACGCGGTAAATTTTATTGTCGGTATACGGATTGATCACGGCGTTCAGCCAGCTTTCGTACCCCGCGAGAATCAAGAACACCGCGAAGCAGATCCCGATAAAAAACAGGATCGTTTCAAAGGGCGCTTCTCTTTCGATCGCGCCGATCACATAGCGCAGAAAGAAAATACTCATAAAAATCCATTCCGCGTACCCGGCAACCGAACTGAGCGCCGCATGGATCACACGCGTTTTGCTGATCCCCCATACGGTCTTTACCGCGTAAAGATTGTTTAAAAACAGCTTCGGCTTTTCTTTTTGCTTCAAGGCGATCCCTCCTCCTGTTTTTCCGAAACGATATCAAATTAGTATAGCATAGAATTGTTTTTTTGTCAATCCTTGTCACGATTAAAAAATAAATCGGAAAATTCCCTAAAAGCTCTTTCGTTTGCAATATGTTAGTGATAAAATTAATCTTTTTTAATAAAAACCTGCAAACAAAAGTCAAGGGGTAAGGTGAAGATTTCATCAAACCTTCACAAAAGCAAAAAGGGTATAGCAAAGTTCCGCCAAAGCTAAAATTTTTCGACAGTCTAGAAATAGGATCGATTTCGGTTGAAACCGTCAGCCTACCGCTTCCATAGCACGCGCGAAATAGATTCTAGTGTTCAATTTTTCAGGTAGAGCCTGTTGCACAAACGTCCTATTTATGTAGAAGAATCCATTGCTTGAAGCGTCGCCGTCCATTCTTATCGCTCGTGTCATTTCAGCTGTTTAAAATCTTGCAGAAATATCCTCGGCTGTCTTCTCGCCGCATTGCCAAGCGTTAATTACGACGAAGTCAGCAATGCCATAGCGCTTGGCAAGATCTTCAATCGACCCGTAGAGTGGGGATTCAACATCGGCATAATTGTACTTTGCTATGTCCGCCGCAAGGATCCGAGCCAATTTCGCTGCATTCTCATTTTGGTTTGAATTTAGCGTATCAAGCCCGTTATTTGCTCTCTCGGCATTTAAAGCCGCTACTATCCTCTCCTAAAATCAAATTCCCGAACAGCATTTCTGCCATTCGGGAATTGTTTTTATTTCCTTCTGCGCTTAGTTGTGATCACCATTGCCGCCAATGCCGCCGTACACGGTATGAGCGAGACGGCTATTCCCGTTGAAGGATTGTCGTCGCCCTCGGACGGGCTGCTTCCGCTCGAAGTGGTATTGGAGCTATTGCTGTCAGAATTGTTATCTCCGCTCGACGAGTTTGCGTTGCCGCTTGAAGTGCCGTTTCCGCTTGATGCTGCACCGGAGCTATTGCTGTCGGAGTTGTTATCTCCACTCGACGAGTTTGCGTTGCCGCTTGAAGTGCCGTTTCCGCTTGATATTGCACCGGAGCTATTGCTGTCGGAGTTGTTATCTCCGCTCGACGGGTTTGCGTTGCCGCTTGAAGTGCTGTTTCCGCTTGATGCTGCACCGGAGCTATTGCTGTCGGAGCTGTTATTATCGCCCGACGAGTTTTCATTGCCGTTTGAAGTATCGCTTCCGCTTGATGTGGCGTCGGAAGTGTCGCTCTCGGTCGGTGTGGAGGTCGAGGGTCGAGAGCTACCGGAACTTCCTCCGCTTGGTCTGCCGCCCGGGTTGCCGCCGCTCGGATTAGATGGCGTAGCTTTCTCTTGATAGGTCAGCGCATAGGTCGAAAATTTGTCGGTTTCGATCGTTACGGTGTTGGAGACGCTGTCCAAATCGGGAAGAACCGTTGCTGTACCGTTGTGAACACGAATTACCGAATATGCCGCTTTTCCGCGAAGTGCCGAGGGGATCTCAAATGTGATCCTGATCGGAGCACTTGTTTCGGTGATTTTTTGTTCCTGCCCCTCGCCGATCTTTTTTAGCAGAGTAACGTCAAGGTATTGTCCGAGCTTATAGCCGGAAAGTCCGTTTATCTCCGTTTCGACCTTTCCCTTATCCTCGGCGGGAACGTTTTCCGCTGCGTTCTCAACCTTCAGAATTATCTTGATATCCGTGCCTTTCTCAATTTCTTGCTGTTCGTCCGCGGTTAATGCCGCCGCGATCAGCGTCTCTTGGGGTGTGGCGATCTCGACATTCACGGGAGCTTGAACCTCCGTTTCGATCTTACCTATTTTCAGATCGTCGGCGGTCACTTCTTTTGTACCGTTCTCGTCCGCAAAATTCTTGCCGCAGCCGTCACAGTGCCAATGCTCCTTAACGCCCGCTGCTGTTTCCGTCGCGGAAACCTCGAGAACGTAGGTGAGCGTGTGCTTATGACCGGTAACGGGTATGGAAAGCTCGGTATCGGTCATCTCGGTCGTACCGTTCTCGTCCGCGAAATTCTTGCCGCAGTCGGCGCAGTGCCAATGTTCCTTAGTGCCCGCCGAGGTTTCCGTTGCGGGAACCTCGGGAACGCGGGTGAGTGTGTGCGTGTGGTTGAGTTTTTGGAGCGTAACGGTAACCTCACCGTATTCGCTTATATATACATCTTTCCCCTCCGTCTCCTCGGTCGGATCAACGTGCTTTGTATTATCTTTTGTCCAGACCGTTGTATCGCTCAGCTTGGGAACGTCCACCGTTACCTCGCCGTAATCGCTTGTATAGGTATAGCTGCCGGCGGTGTCTGCTCCCGGCTCGGTGTTTCCGGTTGATTTCTTTGTCCAGAAGTCTGTATCTGACAGTTTGGGAACGTCCACCGTTACCGTGCCGTAGTCGGTGCTTGCATAGGTGTACTCGCCGCCCGCGCTAATGGTGGGCTTTGCGGTCTCGGTCCTTACCCATGCGTCGTCGCTTAATGCGGGAACCTCGACTTCGATCGTGCCGTAATCCGTGCTCGTATAAACAAACGTTCCGCCCTCGGTGGGAGTGGGGTTTTTGCTTTGATCTGTGCCTGTGCCGACCTCGGCTTTAGTCCAAACGCTTGTGCCGCCCTCGCCCGAAGCTGCGTTCAGAGCGGGGATCTCAACCGTTGCCACAACATTGCCGGTTTCGTCTTCTTTATACTTGATTTCGCCGGCTTCGGTCATGGTAGGCTGTTTTGTTTCTATGGTTAAGCCTTCGGGAACCGAGCCGCTGCCGCTGAGGTCTATTTTGGGAAGCGGCTGTGTTTCTGTTGTATTGCAGTCTTGGCAAGTGCGCTCGGCTGCGCCCTCGTTGGTTGTGGTGGGTGAAGTTGTAATTTTCCATTCGCCCCATTTGTGCTCCAAAGTACTACCGTAATTCGCATCGCAGATAACGCACTTTGCTTTTTGTGCGCAGGTTGCTGTGCCGCCCAAGTGGGTATGCCCCTCCTGCGACACCTTGCTCCTGTGATCCTCCGCAACAAAGCCTATATTCATAGCGTCCGTAACGGTAAAGCTTTCTTTGTCTGTGCCGAGAGTAATTTCCGTAACATTCAGCTTGCCGTTATTTACCGTATACTCTACTTTTGTTGCCGCGTCGGGAATTGCATTCACGGCAACGGTTGCAGCACTTGGGTAGATTATTTCGCTAAGGCTTGAACAGCCATCAAATGAACGGCCTTGGATAGAAGTAACGCTGTCGGGTATCGTTATTGACATAAGGCTTGAACAGTTTTGAAATGCGCAGCTGCCGATAGAAGTAACGCCGTCGGGTATCGTTATTGACATAAGGCGTGAACAGCCATTAAATGTGTTGTTTTCGATAGAAGTAACTTTGCTTGGTATCGTTATTGACGTAAACTTTAAACAGTTTTGAAATGCAGCACCGTCTATAGATGTCACAGAATTTGGGATAGTTATGCTGCTAAGCGATTCGCAGTTCTGAAACGCTCTATAGCCTATAGATGTCACAGATTCTGGGATATGTATGCTGCTAAGCGATTCGCAGTAGTAAAATGCACTTTCGCCTATAGATGTCACGCTGTTCTGTATATCAACCGTTTTGACACTTGCTGCGTTAATTCCTCTGACTTTCTTCCATTCTGTCATACCGTTATCGTTCGCTATCGTCAGCTTACCATCATCGTCAAGCTGATAGCCGTCGGTACTGAGATCGCCGACTGCCGCCGCGCTTATCTCCCACGGCACATCAAACACGGTCGACGTCAGCATGACCGCGAGCGCTATGACCGCCGCGGAGATTCTTTTGAATAACTTTTTCATAATTCAACCCTTCCTTTATTTTTCAGACAGCAAAACCCGTCGCTCCGAAATACTTCTGCTCAGCGGGTCTGTAAAATTCCTCAAGAGAGCAGATATTCCTTAATATATATCGCAGTATGTTTTGACATATCCGCTGCCCCCTTGCTTTACTTTTGCCGACTTTTATATTTTAGCAAATTTATGTCAGGTTTTCAACAAAAATCACTTATTTGACGTAAAAATCCCTTATTTGACATTAAAAATTCAGACTACATTTTGCTTAAGCTGTACAACTCGTCCGCCATATTTTTTACGCTGTCGAACGTTTTTGCCGTCGCGGCGGTTATCTTTTTCTGTCCGTTTGTTTCCTCAACAATTGCGTTCGCTTCCGAGTAGGAGGTCTGAACCAATTTCTCCATTTGCTGCGCCATTTCGTGAACCCGGCGGCTGCGTTCGCCTGTCTGTTTGCCGCTCGTCGCGATCTGCTCCGTTTTGCTGCGAGAATCCGCCTGAAGCTGTCCAAGCTCCGCCGCCGCCTCCCTTGCCGCGGATATTCCGGATATGCCGCTGTCAACGGAGCTTAAATTCCGCTCGTTGGAGCTTTTTACCTCGTTCAACATCTTCAGAACTCTTTCGACCGTCACGGAAATAGAATTGCTCGATGTCTTGGAACGCTCCGCAAGAACGCGTATCTCACCCGCGACAACGGAAAAACCCTTGCCGTATTCGCCTGCTCGCGCGGATTCAATGGACGCGTTTATTGCCAGAATATTGGTCTGATCGGCAATATTTGTTATTTCCTTAACAAATACCGTTATTTCACCGATCACCTTTTCTAAGCTCAGGATTGAATCGTTCGTCAAATCCGCCGATTCTTCAATCTCATGCATACTGTCAACGGCGCTGTTCATCTGTTCCACGTAGCTTTCCATTCGTTTGCATATGACGTCCGAAATGTTAAGCATTTCGGTGGTTTTGTCATCAATAAGCACGGTCGTTTCAACCATCTCATTTATTGTTTCCTGCATTGAGCTTACATGCTCCATACTTTGAGCGCAGTTGTCGAGGGTGTCCTTCGCGGACGTCACGATAGCGTCGGTAGCTCTGCCGGATTCTGTCATATCCTCCGCGAGATCATTCATCATGCCGACAAGGCTTTCGGAAACGCTGCCGCATTTTCCCATAAGCTCGTTGACGCGTTCGCTGCCGTGAAGATTTTCAAGCAGCTTATGAGAGCCGCCCGCGACGCTGATAAAAACGCTGCTCATAACCACAAACTCTAAAGTGTACCCCATCATATGAGGGATATAGCTCATACCGGGATAGGCGTTGTTGTTCTTAATCGCGTCCTCGATTCTGAACCATGTCGATACCGCAAGCATAAGATATGTAATTACGGATATCTTTATCGTGAATTTCTTATCGTAATACATACAGCTGAAAAGCAGGGCGAGACCGTATGTCATATAAATGCCGACGGACGAATTCGTCCCAAGCAGCATAACGATAAAGCCCACCGCCAGTACGCCGACATATTTCATCACCTTCACGGGAACGCCGAGCTTCTGCAAAACGAACGGTCCTATTGTACAGAAAACGCCGATACAGGAAAGCCGCGTCAGATCCTCATAGTTTATTTTGAATATCCCCGCCGCGTTCAGTCCGAAAAGCGCGGGAAAAACCAAGGTCATCCATAACAGGACCTTGGTCATACGCTTGTTCACCCTAGCGTCGTTTTGCTCAAAGAAATCAGGCTGCTTCGCCACAAAATCCACCTTCCTTAATGTTATAATTACTTTAATTATAACATAATCGCCAAATTTTTTAAAGACATATCCCTTAATTAACAAAAAAATCACTTATTTGACATAAATCATTCAATAAATTTTAAGAGCCGACCTCTCACGAAGTCGGCTCACGTTTAAGGTTCCTTTCGCTCCTCCAACAACTCAACTACCTTATCAAAGGACGGGTTATGCACAAACACCTTATAAGACCGGCTTGTACTTGTGTCCGACACTCTCCCGTACCTTTCTACCCCAGTCAGAACCAAAAGCTCACTCCATTTTGTGATTCCGCAATGCCGCGCGACGGTGAGCCACATGGGTGTGTCCGAGTCACGAAAAAGATCGTATTCCTTTGATGATTTCGGTTTGTGCTTTTGATATTGGGCAATAAACAAGGCGAGATAGTCTTCCCCGGAAAAAGCCGCGTATTTCGACTGCGGCTTCTTCTTTCGTTCCTTCGGATAGTGCAGTTTTAAAAATTCGGACGCGTTCATGTCGAACAATCTTTTAACGGTTCCCTTTTTCGGCATATCCGGCTCTGCCAAATCGGAGACGGTCGGATTTCGGCCATGCTCTTTTTTCCATTGATCCAACGCCTCAAAAACACTCTCCTGTGTCCATCTTATGTATCGGCAGGATTCCGAAATCCGGTTCAAGATCTGAATTGCTTCGTCCCCAAATTCGGATCTCGGAAGCTGTTCTATTGCTTGAATCGCATAGGAAAGGGCTTCTTTTCGGGTCATAGCGGAAGTCTCCTTTACTTTTCGACTACCATATGCTATCCCGATGATCCTCGGTGAGATCAAGCGGCATATCCGTGACTCGGGACAGATCCGGGTCAGTCGTTCTCTTCGCGATCTTGCCTACCGCGCCATGCAGGCAAAGGAAAAGCTTACCTCCGAAAAGAAACGCGAGCCTACGATTGAAGAGATCGCCGCCGCGATCGAATGTAAACGCGAGGACGTGGTGATCGCGCTGGAGGCGATCTCCGAACCGATCTCGCTTTACGAGCCGGTTTTCTCCGAAGCGGGCGATACCATCTACGTAATGGATCAAATCGGCGACAAAAACGATGATACCAATTGGCTCGAAGAGATCGCACTGAAAGAGGCGATCGCCGCGCTCGGCAGCCGTGAAAAAAGAATCCTCAACCTGCGGTTTTTTCAAGGAAAAACACAAGTCGAGGTCGCGAACGAGATCGGGATCAGCCAAGCGCAGGTTTCCCGTCTCGAAAAGGGCGCGCTGAATAAGATCAAAAAACAGATTTAAACTAAAAGTCGATCAATCATTTCCCTTCCGACATAGGAATCCATTTATATTATAACGTCATTCTTATCGCTTGTCAAGAAGCCTTATTGTGTTACAATTGGTGTAAGTCAAAAGTACAGAAAAACGGCTGAAATCTGTTAAAACACCTCTGAATATTCAACGGTTTGCCTAACAGTAATACACAGCACCGTCCGGGGTTAAAAAACGCTTCATTGTTATACCGAAAACACGATCGAGAATACCGCTCCCGTACACCTCCTCCGGCGCGCCCGAGACGACGATTTTCCCCTCGGACATGACGATCATTTCGTCCGCATATTTAAGAGCGGCAGAAAGATCGTGAAGAACCATTACAACAGCCTTTCCGCCGTCCGAAAGACGTCTTGAAAGCTCCATCAGCTTGATCTGATAAGAAATATCCATAAAGGACGCGGGCTCGTCCATCAGAATTACGGGCGAGCTTTGCGCCAGAGCCATTGCCAGAAACGCCCGCTGCTGCGTTCCGCCGGAAAGCTCGGACATATTTGCGTCGGCAAGCTCGGTAAGCTCCGTTATTCTCAAAGCTTCCTCAGCGGCGGCAAGGTCTTCCTCTCGGTAACGGCGGGGATAGCTTAAATATGCGAATCTTCCGTGCAGAACCATTGTCATCACCGTCAGATCGGGAACATTCTTTTTCTGCGGCAGATAGGCGACACATCTCGCAAGCTCGGCGGCGGACATTTCGCTCGTGTCCCTCTCCCCCGAAAAAATTTTCCCGCCGCTTATGGGAATGATCCGTATCAGCGTTTTCAGCAGCGTACTTTTCCCGCAGCCGTTTGGTCCCGTTATCACCGTTACTTTTCCGCTTTCAAATCCAACGGAAACGCCGTGCAGGATCTCTTTTCCTCCATAGCCCGCGCAAAGCTCTTTTGCCGAAAGAAGAATTTTTCCGTTCGGGTTATCCAGGGGAATGCCCTCCTTTCCGCTTCAATAACAGGAAGATAAAAAAAGGCGCGCCCACAACCGACATCACAATGCCCGCCGGAATCTCAAACGGCGCGAACATCAGGCGCGCCGCGCAGTCGCATACCGTCACAAAAGCCGCTCCGCCCACGGCGCAAAGGGGTAAAAGTCTCTTGCTTTCGCTGCCGACAATGCGCCTTGCCATATTGGGAATGATAAGACCCGCAAAACCGAGAAGCCCCGCGAAGCTTACGCTTGCCCCCGCAAGCAGAGCCGCTAAAACAAGAAAAACCGTGCGGACTTTTTTCACGGGAAGCCCCAGGCCCTGAGCAATATCCTCGCCCATGGAAAGCAGGTCAAGCTCGTTGGAAAGGGACAGCGATACGGCAAGCGCGGCGACGATCATGATTCCCGCAGGAGCAAGCCTTGTGAAGGAAACTCCCGAAAAGCCGCCCGCGCGAAAATCCGCCGAAAGCGCAGCAACTTCGGGGAAAAGATTGGTAATCGCATCGGATATTGCCGTAAGAAAGCTGTTTACCGCGACTCCGCCCAAAATCACCGCAGAGCGTGAAGCCGCCGTTCTGCGCGCGGCAATCGCAACCGTAAGTACCGCGGCAAGCGCGCCGATAAATGCCGACCCCGCAACCGCCCAGCCCGATATTGCCCCCAGAGAACAGCAAAGCGTAACTCCAAGCCCTGCCCCTGCGTTGACGCCGATAATTCCCGGTGAAGCCAGACTATTGGCAAGAACGCCCTGTATCAACGCTCCCGAAACCGCCAGACCCGCTCCCGAAAGCAGGCAGGCTGCCGTCCGCGGAAGCCGCACAAGGAAGAAAATGCGACCCGAAACCGTTTCCGAGCCGCTTAAAATCTCGCTCCACGAAAGGCTCGCCGCTCCCAGACAAATGCTGAAAACGGCAGCTAGAACGCAGCACGCGGCGGTAAACACAAAAACTAAGGGGAATTTTTTTCTTCCGGAATTCTCCACGACCTGCCGCTCCTTTTAATCGTCTGTATTTAGAACCTGTCCACATAGAATAAGTGCGCGAATTTTTACCGAAAAGACGTGTGCTTATTCCCATGTGGTCAGGTTCTTAAAATCTCCTCGAGCTTTTCATAAGCTTCGCCCCAGCGGACATTCGGCTTGAGGTTATAGAGACGCTTGTCCATGAAATATACACGTCCCTCCTTAACCGCCGTAAGACCGTTCCACGCGGGATTATCCGCGATAAACGCGTCAAGCTTTTCCCGCGCGCCCTGATCGTCGTCGCCCGACTGTACGACAAAAATGAAATCGGGATCGCGTTCGATGATGTGCTCGATACTGATTTTTTCAAGAAATGCGTCGTTTCCGTCCGCAATATTGACACAGCCGAGCGTGTTCAGCATTTTCCCCAGAACGTTTCCCCTGCTGCTTTTCGCCCGCACGGAGCTTGCCGACGCGCGAAGCGACAGCACCTCGGGAGCGCCCTTTTCCTCAACACGCCGCCTGCTTTTTTCAATAACGCCGTCCACGGTTTCTTTTATGTCAAGACCGTTCTGTCGATACAGATCGGGTCTGCCCGTAATATCCGTGCAGATTTTCAGCATGGAGAGATAGTCGTCAAAATCCGAAACATCGAAATACGCGATCGGAATATTCGTGCTTTCGATCATATCGAGCCATTCAAGATCGATACCCACAGACGAGCTTGCGATAATAAAATCCGGGTTCGCGCTAAGAAGCGTTTCAAGACTGAGATTGTTTATTTTTCCCAAGTTCAATACGTCCTCGGGCAGGGACAGCTCCATATCGTTCCACGCGTCGTCGGGCGCGGCGGCAAGCTGTCCTCCCGCAAGAGTCCAGACCTCGGCGAAGCTCCCCAGCAAGGCAGCCGCTTTTTCGGGATTGCTCACGGTTACCGTTCGGTCAAGCGCATCGGTAAACGTGACCGATCCGTTTATGTTTTCGGCGTTCTGCGGCGGGTCGTTTCCCCCCGCAGAACACGCCGAAATCATGACCGCAGTCAAAACCGCCGCGAGACCTGACAAAAGCCTTTTTTTCAGCACGTCGCACCGCCCTTAACCGTCTTCTGAAGCACCGCGCTCTTGTCGATCTTATCGTTCAGAAGCTGATCCTGAACATACTCGAAGCCGAGTCGCTCGATCGTGTCCGCGAAGCGTTCTCCCGATTGTCCCTCGCTGCGGAAGAAGAGGATCGCTCTTTCCACGGTTTCCATGACCTCCTCCTCCGATGTAAACAACTTTGCAAGCGGTCTGCCGTTGGCAATTTTCTTTCCCCATCTGCCGCCGATATAAATTTTGTAGCAATCGGTATATTCGGAAACCGCGCTAAAGGGACACTTTCCGCGGCAGCGACCGCAGTTGTTGCAGTCCTCGGACATGACAATCTTTCCATTCTCGACTCTTGCCGCCTTGACGGGGCAGGATTCCGCCACCTGACATTTGCCGCAGCCGCGGCATTTGTCCGACTGGATCACGGGAACTCTCTGACCGATAATCCCCAGATCGTTCAGGTTGGGCTTCACGCAGTTATTGGGACAGCCTCCGACGGCGATCTTGAATTTATGAGGCAGCGTAACATCGTGATACCCGAGATAAAAGCGCTCGTGGATCTTTTCACTCAAGCCGAAGGTGTCGATCAGACCGTACTGACAGGTTGTTCCCTTACAGGACACAACGGGGCGCACCAACGAACCCGTGCCGCCCGTGAGCAGGTCGTGCTCGCCGAGAAACTCGATAATCGTCTCGAGATTTTCGTATTTCACGCCCTGAATTTCCAAAGTAAGACGGCTCGTAAACGTTACCTCGCCGCTGCCGAAACGGTCGGCAGCCTCGGCAATCACGCGCTGCTCCTCGGCGGTGATCTTTCCGTTTTTCGTAATGACACGCACATTGAATACGTCGGGATAGCGCTTATCCTGCAGGCAGCCCAAAGCCTTCACACGCTTTATCTCGGCGGCGGAAAGCTTTCCGCCCGCATTCTCAATCCTTACGGTATTGAAAAACTCGCCGCCCTCGAGAACACGCGTATGCGTATAGCCGAAATACTTCAGCCTGTTTTGGAGAAAATACCCTCTCTTGCCCTTCGCGCACACAAGCAGCAGCTTTTCGTCCTTGGAAATTCCCTCCAGCTCGCCCGTAACCTTTCCCAAATCGATCCACTCCGCGCCAAAAATCTTAGGCTCCGGCTGAACGTCCAGAACGCGGTAGCCCTTTGCCGCGCCCGAAGCGTACTCAACGGGCGTAATGGTCTCAAACGCTCCCCCGATCTTATTTTCAAGAATATAGCAGGCCTGTACAAAGGGGTGGATTGCCGTTGAAAACGGAGGCGCATACGCTAAATCCATCGTATCGAAGTCGCTCAGGGTTAATCCCGCGGAAATGCCGACCGCGGCAATATCCGTCATTTTATCGACCGCTCCCGCGCCCAGAACCTGCATACCCAGAAGCTTTTCCGTAGCTTTGTCGGCGATAAGCTTTATTGTAAACGTATCGGAATCGGGATAATAGTGCGCCTTATCGTCGGTAACGCAAACCACGGATATTGGATCAAAGCCCGCCGCTTTCGCCTGTTCCTCGGATAAGCCGGTACGTCCCGCGTTCAGATCGTCCGCAAGCTTTACAACGCCGGTACCCAGACAGCCCGCGTAAGGCTTCCGTGTTCCCGTAAGGGTTTTCGCAAGACATCTGCCCGTAATGTTGGCGGTGGAACCCATTGCCGACCACTGCCGCTGACCCGTGATCAGATTTTTTACCACGGCGCAGTCGCCGGCGGCATAAATATCCTCGAGATTCGTGCGCTGATATTCGTCCACGACGACCGCGCCTTTTAACAGCTCGATACCGCTGCCGTCAAGGAATGATGTGGAGGGACGTATGCCAATGCTGAGAATAACGACGTCGGCGGGAAGCTCTCCGCCGCTTGTCGAGACGGTTTCCGCCTTTTCGTTTCCTTTTATCGCAAGCAGAGAAGTCCCCGTCATGATCTTCATGCCTTTTTTGCGGAGATGCCTTGCCGCGAACCCTGCCATTTCGGGATCGAGGACACCGGGCAGGATCTGAGACATCATGTCGATGACGGCAGCGGAAAGTCCGCGCGACATAAGGTTTTCCGCCATTTCTAAGCCAATAAAGCCCGCGCCCGCAACAACGGCTTTTCTGCAATTGTTCTTTTCTATGTAATCCCTGACGGCGACCGCGTCCTCGGGAGTACGAACGGTAAACACACCGCTCAAACCCGTTCCGTCAATACGAGGGATCACGGGAGCCGCTCCGGTCGCGATAATCAGCTTATCGTACGAAACATCGCTCAGCGAACCGTCGGCAACCGAACAAAACCGCACGGTTTTTGCGCTCGGATCGACCGAAACAGCCTCCTGTCCGTTAAAAACCGTTACACCCGTCAGCGCGGAAAATTTCGCGGGAGTGTTTACGATCAGCTCCTCACGGCTTTCGATACTGCCGCCCACATAATAAGGCAGTCCGCAGCCCGCGTAAGAAATATCGCGGCTTTTGGTATAGACCTCCACCTGCGCCGAGCGATCCTCCCGCTTGATTTTAGCCGCCGCCTTTGTACCCGCGGCAACTCCTCCGATAATTACAATTTTCATAAACAGCAGCCCCCTCAAAACAGATATATATTTATTATAGCATAATGGACTCGCAAAGTCAATATTTATATTGTTTATCATATTATAATCGCGTCATACGATCCGCGGCATAAGAAATCTCGGTCCGCCGCTGAGCTTAGCTTGGCGATGCGAACTTGAACACCCTCTAAACTCCGCTTTTCGTCGAAATAGCCAAAAATGGCAAAAAGCGCTTCTTTTCCGAAAATCCGCTTGCTTTTTCCGCCGGAATTCTATATAATAGATATATCACGGCGCTTTTCCGCGCCTGTAAAATCATATGAAAAACGGAAAGGAACGGTTTCAACAATGACGGTATCAAAAACGGCGGCACGGCTGCTCTCGGCTTTTCTCTCGCTCGCGATCGCGGTCGCGGCATTCGCGGGACTTTCGGTAAACGCGTCCGCCAAATCAAAGTGGGACGGCTATACCAAAATTTCAAGCGCGGCAGACCTGCTGAAAATGAACAAGTCGTCGGACAAGTTTTATCTCACGAACGACATCAACCTGAAGAGCTATGGAGATTGGAACGAGGCGATCCGCTTCTCGGGTACGCTCGACGGAAACGGGTACTCGATCCAAAACCTGCACGGAACAAAATTCGGTCTGTTCTATTCGTTAACGGACGCGACCGTTAAAAATCTCGGACTCGTCGGCGTCGATCTCCGCGCCGAAAAAAACAGCGTCGGCGCACTCACCAACGGCTGCAAAAACTCGACGATTAAAAACTGCTATGTCACCGGCTCGGTCGTATCCGAAAACGGACAGGCGGGCGGTCTGGTCGGGCTAGATTCGGGCACGACAAAGGGCGGAAATACGCTTAAAAACTGCGTCAACGCGGCAAGCGTCTCCTCGGAAAAACACACCGCCTGCGGCATTATCCAGTCGATCGCCGGAGATACGCTCACAAACTGCGTCAATTACGGCAAGATCACCGGTACCACCTCGGCAGGCGGCGTCTGCGACCGCGTCGATACGGAAATGACCTCCTGCTATAACCTCGGCGAGGTAAGCGCGACGGCAAGACCGAAGGACGTCGGCGGGATCGCGTATTACATTACCGGTACGCTGAAGGACTGCGCAACCGTAACCGATACGTTTACCCACTCCATGTCGGCAAACTGCAAAGCAACCGCCGAGACGAACGTTTCCAAGAAAAGCTTCAAAAAAGCAGATCGGTACGCGGGCTTCGATTTCGGGGAAACATGGACGATCAACAAAAAAATCAATAACGGCTATCCCGTTCTGACCATTATGCTTAAAAATTACAACGGCTCCCGCCCCGCCGCGAGCGAACCCTCGGGAATCTACGAAAAAAGCGTTTCGGTCGAGCTTTCCACCACGCTTGAGAACGGCGTGATCCGCTATACGACGAACGGAAAAGCCCCCTCCGCAAGCTCCTCAGAATATACCGCGCCCATCACCGTGAAAAAGAATACCACGATCAAGGCGGCGGTTTTTGTAAACGGCGTAAGAGCGAAGGTTCTGACCTTAACGTACACGATCGAATAATTCCGATTCATAAATTTCGGCACAGCCCGCGAAAGGCGGAATCATGGGTTCGATTCCCGTACGGGTCGCCAAATAAAAACCCCTTTAAGCAGCGTATTTAAGCGGTTTAAAGGGGTTTTTATTTATATTCTTAACAATTTTAAAATCCCGCAAAATCGTGGGAAACTTGTTTCTACTACACTCCTATTACACCCCGTTTTATATAGCGATATAAAACAAAAAAAAGCGGAGCTTTTCAGCCCTTCCTTCATACCTTTACCAAATCCTCGCTCCGTACCGCCGCCGTGACCTGCCCCCTCTGCCCGATCACGACGCGATCCCCCTTGACCTCCATGACGTCGTACACCTGCCCGTAAACAAACGCCGCGAGGCTTGTCCCGGTGTAAGTTTTCGCGCCGTTTTTTACCTTGACCTTATCCCCGACCTTAAATTTTTGTGCATTCGCCTGCACAGGCGGCTTCGCGATCACCGTCGTCTTTCCGAGAACCCCGTCAATGATCCGCGCGTACGGGAACTGCTTTCCCGGGCAAAACGCCCTTGTCACGGGATCAATTTCACAGTGCCCGATGAAGTGATCCCGGTTGATCTGCGGGGTCGCGCCGTTTTTCTGCATATGCGGGATAATCACGGTCTTTATCAGCTCGACCGCCGCCGCGATCTGTGCCTCGCTGATATTCCCGTACTGGCAGTGGACAAACTCCATGGAGTATGTAAAATAATTCGCGTTCGTTTTACGGGATTTCACGAGCTTGCTTGTCGCTTTCCCGTAATACAGCTTCGCGTTCGGGTTCGTCCCTGTCCCGTTGCACCACGCGCCGTTGTCGAGATCGACGAGCTGATACACGTCCCCGTTGGTGTCGATCACGAAATGCGGGGAACAGTTCGATCCCTGCCGCAGATACCAGCTCAGCGCGTCGGCGGCGGTCGCCGTGCCCGTCTGGTGGAAAACAATCATATCCGCTTTCCACCCGTTCCTACCATTAAAATGGTTCGGACTGTTCTTCTTGATGATTTTCATGTTATTTTCCTTTCCGGTTATGTGCATGATTTTTCAAAAATTGCACGTAACGGTTTTTAGCCCTGATACTTCCCGATCAGCTCTTTCAGCTTATCAAACCCGAACTGCGCGGCATAGCTGACGAAAAATCCCGTCACGACCGCTCCCGCGATCATGTACCACGTGACCGCGATTCCCGCGATTGCCGCATACGCGAAAAACGCCCCAATCGTAAGCGCCATTGCCACCGCGACCGCCGTAATCTGCGCGGGGATTTTCGTGATTGTCTTCTTTAAAACTTCCGTGATCACATTTGTACCGAGCGTCAGAAGCCCGATCACGAAGATCAGCATTGACGGGTCGAACCCGTGTAAAATGTCAATTTTCATAAAATTTGTTCCTCCTCGATTTCCTTTAAAATTTCCTCAAGCGCGGGCGGCTTGCTTTGCTCCTCCTTCGGAAGCTCCGCCCGCATTTTGATCATGTTTTCCGCCTTCGCCTTCCAGCAGTAGAACCCGATCGCGGCGGTCGTCGGCGCGCCGATATACGCCAGAAGCTCGCCGAGGTACGCGCCTGCAAAAAAGCAAAAAACGGCGCCGTAAACGACCCCGAAAAAATATGTCCCCATCACCGCCGCGACGAGGATTTTAGTGTATGTTTTCATTTTTCAGTCACCGTCCCGCTGTCCGCTTCTGTGGGTTCCACTTCTTCTTGCATAATATCCGCTTTTAACATAAAGCTTTCTTCCCGCGATTCCGTGGCGTTATTTGCCGCCCGCTGCGTAAGCCCAAATTGATACCAATCTGACCATACATTATCATGCTTAAATCTGATAAAAACATTTCGTTGCGCAGTGAAACAACCTATTGCGATCTGAAACGCACGATTGGCTGTTCCTCCTGTTATTATTTCATACCATCTCACTCCG
>CAZKKZ010000017.1:28601-44730 GCA_964553625.1 uncultured Ruminiclostridium sp. | reverse complement strand
GATCGCGGCAATGCTGTCCTGAAGCTGGTCGCGGAAGCCGTAAGCGCCGCCGTTCTGATAGAACGCGCTTCTTGCCCAAAGGCGGCAGCCGACCGTCTGCCACGGGAGCCATGTCCGGAAAAGGCTGTTCAGCTCGGGGGAGCGGCTTTCGATTTCGGGCAGGCGTTCGTTTTTCCATTCCGTTCCGACCCGGCGGAACGCTTCCAGCTGCTTTTTGCCGTTTCCGCGGCTGAACGCGAGGATAAAGCGAACCGTCTCGCTTCCGTGCGGCGGAAGCTTTACCCTCGCGGTGAGCGCCGCGCAGCCGCCCGCGTGGGGAGAAAGACTGCCCGCCGCCTCGCCGCCGAGGAACAGCTCTCGGTTCGACGTCCGGAGCGTCTCATGGTCGCAGTATACCGCCATTTCTCCCGAAAAGTCGGCGTTCGCCTCGTTCCGGACATAGACAGCGCGGTCATCGCTTCGGTAGGAGAGCGCCGCGCCGTGATCGTTCGACGAAGGATCGGTGCCGAGCACGGGCTCGATATAATAGGATAAGGCGCACTGCTTTTCGGCGGCGGAGGGGTTGTTCAGCTTTACCGTGATCTCCTTCCCCATTCCCTTTTCAAAAACGCGGACGGACACGCTGAAATCCCGCTTCCCGACCGAGCCGTAATAATCCGCTTTATTCGGCGAAAAGACCGCCTCCGAGCCCGCGATCATGTCGTAGTAAACGCCGTTCCCGCGCAGGAGCAGAAGCTCGCCGTTATTGTCGTGAAGCGGATCGTTGAACCAAGGAGAAAGCTTATTTTCGCGGCTGTTCAGCGCGTAGGAGAAGCCGAGGGAATTCTGCGACAGGACGCAGCCGAACGCGCGGGAGGCAAGAACATGGCACATCGGCTTTCCCTTTTTCGTCACGACGTAGGTGTCGCCGAAGAAGCCCTCCCGCCGCTTTTCCTGCGGAGGATCGCACGGAACGATCTCCATCAGGCGGCGCGGCGCCTTCCGAAGCTCGCTTTTTCCGAACAGGAATACCGCCGAGCGGATCAGGAGCGCCTGCTCCTCCGCCGAAGCGGCGCTTTTATCGATCACGAAAACATTTTTCCGATAATCGGGGATCATGGCGGTGATCCGCTCCCGCCGCGCCTTTCCTTCGCAGAGAATGACGAGATCGGCTTCGATCCCGCAGTCGGACAGTCCCCCGAGCGTCAAGAGCGTGCTTTCGAGGTTCATTTCGACTCCATCGTAGCGGTAGAGAAGGATCGGGCGGTCGCCGCTGATCCCGAACCGCCAGAGCGCGCGCCGTCCGAGCGGGACGGTCGTATTCAGGATCTCCTCGGCGAGAACGTTGTGACAGAGCAGGGCGGGAAGAAGCTGCCGCGCGATCCGTCCCTGTAAGGTCGAGCCGGGGAGAGGGGATACGGCGGACTTTTCGTTCTTTGTCCGTATGTCGTGCGCGATCCCGAGCACCTCGTTCCGGCTTTTCCCGTAGCAGAGGAAAAGCTCGGTATGAAAGCTTGCCCCCGCGCCCAAGGTTACGGGAAGGTCGAGAAAAACGCAGGGGCTCGGCACGCCGCAGGGATCGTTTTCCCCGCTCCCCGCCCTGCTTAAAAAGCGCATGGGGCTGTTTTCGTCAACGATCCGTTCTCGGTTAAACGAGTAATTGTACTGTGCCGTCTCTCTAAAGCCGACGCAGAGCCAGAGCGCGCGGTCTCCGTCCCGTTCTTTTCGGTGGACGAGGACGGCGTTTTCCGCCGCGTCGTATTCGGTTTTTAAGAACAGGTCGAGAAAGGCGGGGTGCGCGGTAATATCCCGCTCCGCCGCGAGCGCGGGCTCGAGGAGGGCGGCGAGATTCACCGTCCGCTCGGTATTCGTGAGGTTTTCGATCGAGAATTCACGAAGTTCCGCCGCGTTTTCCCCGAAGAGCGAGACGCGCATTCCGCAGCGAAGTCCCGCCGCGTTCACGTAATAATCGGCGGAATTTTCCGAGAAGGTGACGCTTCGCTCGGCGGCTTCGCCGCTGTCGTATATCGTAAGGAAGAAGGGGATTTCCCGTTCTCCCGCCCTGATCCCGAAGAACATTCCGCGCGGACGGCGCAGATAATCGGGCGAGGGGATCATGGTCGATACCCCCTCGAAGCGCCCGTAGTAAAGTCCGGTATCCGTCGTAAAAGCCGAAAGCTTCCGGTTCGCCGCGATACTCATGCGCGGACGGAGCACCGAGAAATCGGTAAAATCCTCCTCCTCGCGCCCGAGCGTTCTTTTTTCCCGAAACCGTTCGAGATCGACGATAATTTCTCCTGACATGACACGTTCCTCCAATAATTCGTCTGCCCGCCGCATGGTCTCGTCGGACAAAAACAGTTTTCTTAATTTCCCGCCGCAGAGGGCGTTCGTGATCCCGCCGAGGCTCATGCCGACATGGTGCGCCATGTGGCTTTTGATGACCGCGTCGGCGCCGCCCGTGCGGGTATCGGTGAGATCAATCGCTTCATAGCAGCCGTACCGCTCGTGCATGAACTCGGGGCGGGAAAGCTCCCGCAGGTTTTTCATGCAGGCGGAAAAGCTGTGCGAAAGGGCGAGAAAGGTCGAGTACGGACTTACGACATATTCGCGGTCCATGCCCTCGCAAAGCGCGAGCTTCTGAACGCCGTGCGCCTTATATTGATAGTTCAGGTCGCGGTCGAAGGAAAAATACCCGCTTTCCGAGATCCCGAACGGGCGTCGGCGGCTTTTCCCGCGCTCCCGCTGACAGTATACCGCGTAGCTCAGCGCCTCGTAGGAAAGACTGCCCGATTTCGATTCGAGCAGAAGCTCGGGCATGAAGAATTCAAACATGGTGCCCGTCCAGGCGACGGGACCCGCGTAATTGCCGTTCTTGCTCATGAGCCGCGAAAGGGCGCGCCAGTGCTCCTTTTCCGCCTGCCCCGTAGCGATCGCGTAATAGCTCAGCATTCGCGATTCCGACATCAGCAGGTCGTAGCAGTTCGGCGCCTGCCGACCCGTTTTCGCGTCGATCCCGACCGAGAAGAGGCGGCGCACCCTGTTATAAAAAACGGTCAGGTCCGCGTCCGCCAGAAGCGCTTCGATCCTTCGGATCAGGGCGGGGGAGCGCCTTCGTTCGGTTAAAAACTGCTTCACCGCGACAAGGCAGCAGAGGAAATTCCCGCTGTCCACCGAGGAGACGAACGGGCTCAGGATCGAGCAGTCCTCCGTGCTGTACCAGTTATAAAGGTTTCCGGCGTATTTTTCGAGCCGCTCCGCCGTTTCGACGGTGCGGGAGATACAGGTTTCCGCCGTTTCCTCGCCGATCAGCCCCAGCTCCGCCGCCGAAACGCAGGAGAGCAGGTACATGCCGATATTCGTCGGAGAGGTGCGGCGCGCGACGCGGTAAACGGGCGCGTACTGGACGTTGTCGGGCGGGAGGAAATGCTCCTCCTCGGTCACGTAGTCCTCGTAAAACCGCCAGAGCTTTTCCGCCTGTCCGAGAAGCTCGTCCCGTTCCCGCTCGCCGATCCTTGTCTCCTCGGTTTTCAGCACCTTATCGAGACAGATCGCGGCGGGAAGCGCGAACGCCATCAGCCCCGCGGAGATCGCGGTCAGCGCGCACCCCGTAATCAGGCTTAAATAAAGGAGCACGAGAGAGATCAGCTCGGGCAGGAGCAGCCCCCCGTAGCCGATCGCGCCGAGGGAGTCGAACTGCGACGCGGTCTGCCATTCGAGAAGCTTTTTCCCCGTCATAAGGCGCAGCGCCGTCCGGATCGCCGCGTCGAGCGCGAGAACGGCGTTTTTCGGGAGAAAGATGATCTCCCAGAAAAGCTGGGACACCAGCCGTCTCGACAGGGAGAAAACGGGCGCGTAGAATTCGCGCGTGTTCGAGAATCCGAGCCCCCGTAAAGCCGCGGGAACCAGTGCGATTAAAAAAGGAAGCGTCAGCGAAAGAAGAACCGCCGCCGTGGGAACGGAATAGCCGCCGTAAGCCGCCAGAAAGAGCGAGAAAAGCGCGTAAAACGGCGCAAGTCCGCGGCGGATATTGTCCGAAAGCTTAAAGCGCGTCAGGGGGGAGAGCCGCTTATCGAACAGAAAGCGAATGTTCTGAAAATCCCCGCGAAGCCAGCGGTGCAGCCGCTTAAAATAGCCCTTCGAGGTCGGGGGGAAGCTGTCGCTGAACTCGACGCCGCCGTCATACGCGACGCCGAGCAGTCCGCCCTCCAGAATATCGTGTGACAAAACGCGCTCCTCGGGGAGCTTCCCCGCGCAAAGACGGAGAAAGCGCTCCGTCCGGATCAGCCCCTTTCCCGTAAACGTCCCTTCGCCGAAGCGGGCGGAGTAAAGCTCGGTATCGAAGCTGTCGTAGCTGCTCGCGCCCGAGCAGCCGCCCGAGCCGTTAAAAAGCCGTGAGAAGGACGTGCGCATGGCGGAGGAGAGCGAGGTCGTGATCCGTGGGGCAATGATCCCGAACGGCTCGTTCACGGGGTGGAGCGCGGCGGCGGCGAGGCGGTTCACGCTGTCCATCAGGGGGACGGTATCGTAATCGAGCGCGCAGAGAAAGGGAACATGGCGAAGACGGGCGAGATCGCCCGACGAAAAGCGGAAGTGAATCCGCTCCCCCGCGATCAGGCGCATGAGATCCTCGATCGCGCCGCGCTTGCGCTCTTTTCCCTGATAGGCGTCCTGCGTTTTGCTGTAATCCCGTTCGCGCACGAGAATGATCGGCGCGCCGGGGAGCGCGGCGAGCCGCTCCGCCTCCGCGAGAATTTCCCCGTCCGCCTCGGTCTCGCGCGTTTTCGCGGGCGGAAGATCGCAGAGCAGACAGCAGAAGATATTCGGGGAATGATTTTTGATTTTGGTGACGCGGAGCTTTTCCGCCGCTTCCCGAAGCGCTTCGGGAGAATTCGTGAGCGCGCTCAGGACGCAGACGGTATCGTATTTTTCCGCTTCCTCCGCCGTAACCGCGGGGAGGGGTTCCCCCTTCGCGCGGCGCAGCAGGAATCGGTCGCAGATCGTTTTCGCGGTCGCGAGCGACGGCGCGAATACGCTTAAGCCCACCCACCAGTCGGAAAAGAAAATGCAGACCGCCGTGATCAGCGCCGCGATCAGCGCCTGCGCGGTCAGGTAGGCGGGAAGGCTCGCGTATGGGAAAATGCGTCGGTAATCCGCCCAGACGACGGAGCAGAGGTCGCTCCCGCTGCGCTGCGCGGTGTTCAGGTATTCGCGGGAAAGGCGGGCTTCGGGAATTCCCGTTTCCGCCGCCGCGCGGGAGGTCTTGGCGCAGCAGAGCAGCTTGGTTTCCCGGCTGCTGCGCCGATAGGTATCGTCCTCGCGGTAGAGGATCCGGAGCGGGTTCAGCTCTTCCTCGATTTGTTCTGTGTCCACGTCCGCAGCCGCGTAAAAAAGCCGTTCCTCGTCCGCGTCCTTTTCCGCGCGGAGAAAAAGCGCGGTGCGCAGCAGCCACGAAAGCCCCAGAAAATCCGCGTTTGTAAGCTCCCGCGCGATCGGGCGGAGTAGTTCGGCGAGCCGCTCGGTCGAAATCTCGGTCTCGTCCTTAAAAAGCGTGAAAAGAAGCGGCTCGCCGTCCCGCGCGGTAAGCGGAAGGTCCGGGACGCCCGCGCACAGGGCGCTCCCCTCGGCGGCGAGACGAAATCTCCCCGCCGCCTTCAGCTTTTTCCGCGCCCTTCTGATCTTCCGTAAAATCGGCGTAAGCTTTGCTTTCAGTGATGATCATTCCTTTCCCAATCCTGATTTCCGATTCAAAAGCGCGTCGAAAATCCGGATTACGGTGAAGTTTGTCGTTTTTGATGTGTATACTAGTATGGACAAATTTTTTCTTCTTATTTCATTTTTGGGCAACTCGTCGGGAAATTTTGTGCAGTTTTAAGAAAATGTCCCGTAAGGCTTGATTTTTTTGGGAATTTATAGTATAATATTTCACATACTGATAAAATGTACAAGGTATGTCGGAAAAGTGCAGGCGTTTTGCACGATCGGAACGGGCGGACGATTCCGGGAGGAACGGAAAAGTCCGGAAAAGGAAGGAATGACCGTATCAAATGAGTATAAAGGGAAAATATCCCGAGAGCACGCCGCTTTATATCGCTCTGCTTTCCGCGGGTGCGGCGGCGGCGGTGATCGTCTTTATTCTCGTGTGTTCCGCGCTCGGCGGGGGAGAGGGGGGGCTGATCCCCGTCCGTCCCGGCGAATCGGAAACGGCGGAGACGACGCCCGAGCCGGACGTCTATGTTCCCGACGAAGCGCTCTCCGAGGAGATGAAGGACGAGGCGACGCGCCTGATCCAGCAGAATTACGAGGTCTTAAAGCTTTATTATACGCGCGGACTCCCGCATCTCGACGAGCCTTACGGAAACCGTCCCGAGGACGGCTATTATACCGTGGACGACAGCGAGTATACCGCGCTTTCACAGCTTGAGTCGCTTGTCGATTCCACCTATGTGGAGGAACAGGCGGCGACCGTCAAGCATAACTCGCTCGGCTATGGGGCGATTTATCGGGAGCGCAGCAGCGGCGCGCTCGGCATTATCGAAAATTTCACTCCGATGGAATATGAGCTTTCCTGGGACAATCCGACCTTCTCGATCGTTCCCGAAAGCGATGAGCTTTGCGGGATCTCCCTCACCCTTCACCACCGTGACAGCGGCGAGGCGGCAAGCGTATCGGGAGAGATGGTAAAAACCGAGGACGGCTGGCGCCTGAAGGCGGTGCTGTTCTGATCGGCGGAAAATTGAGCTTTTTCGGGGCTTTGCGGAAAGAACAGAAAGAGTGATTGGTGCTTGTTTCCGGATAAAAACAAGCACGGTACCGATTTTCAGCCGGAAATCGGTACGAGACGGGTATTGACCCTCGGAAAGGCATGATTCCAGAAAAATGGCAAAAAACAAGCAAGAAAATCCGATCGCGATCTACGCGGTCGTAAGTCAAATCGGGTTTATCGTACTCGCCCCGCTGCTTTTTTTCGTCGCGGGCGGCTCGTTCCTCGTGGGCTATCTGAACTGGCCGTCGTGGGTACAGATCGTTTTCGTCGCCGTCGGCATCATCAGTATGCTCGTCGGCTCATGGAAGTACTTAAAAAAGCTTATCATTATGTTTGATAAAAGCGAATCCGGCGCGGGGACGACCGAGGTCAGCCACGACCGCCGCGATCACGATTATTACGACGACAGTATCAAGAAAAAACGGCTATGAAAAAACAGAAAAATCCCGCTGCGGCGGAGCTTCGGGAAATGCTCCCGTCGGTTCTGACCTATAACGGGCTGATCCTCCTGTCGATCCTTTCGATCGGCTTTGCCTTCGGGCACGACTGGCGGCTTTATACGGGGCTTCTTACGGGGAATCTTTTGTTTGCCGCGAATTTCCTGCTGATCGGGGTTACGGCGGCGTCGATCGCCCGCACGAGGCAGGCGAAGCGCGGACAGTTCCTCGGGAATTTTTCCTACGGCGCGCGGTATATCGGGGCTTTTCTGATTCTGGCGCTGCTGCTGACGTTTGATCTGATCTCACTTTTTACGGCGGTGATCCCGCTGTTTTATCCGAAAATTTATTATACGTTCCGGGCGCTTTGCCGGAAGGATGACGATTTTGAGTGACAGCGCACAATTTCCGGTCGAAAGGTGTAAAAAAATCGGGAAAGGGCTTGAAAAGAGGCGTTTTTGACCGTACCTTACATCGGATCGGGTTGATTTACTGAAAGGAAGGAAGTCGGTATGATGCAGACAGGCTTAATGCAGCTTCTCGCCGAGGAAGCGCGCACTTTTACGGTGGACGGTCCCCTGAAATCCATTTGCTTTGAGCTTTTCGGGCGCGAATGGGTGATTTCGGAATCGATCGTGGTGGAATGGATCATTGTGGTCGTTCTCGGGATCTTCTTTTTCGTCATGGGGCGAAACCTGAAGGTTACGCCGACCTCGCGGCGGCAGGTCATTTCGGAATACATTGTCGGGACGTTTACGGGGCAGGTAAACGACACGATGGGTCCGCGCTATAAGGCGTTCGCGCCGTATATCGGGGGGCTGTTCTGCTTTATTCTGCTCGGCTGCCTGATGGGAATTTTCGGGCTTCGGAATCCCTGCTCGGACATTTCAGTTACGGGCTCCTGGGCGGTCATCACCTTTTTCCTCGTCCTGATCAATAAGTTTAAGACAGGCGGTGTAAAGGGCTATCTGAAGTCGTTTTTTGACCCGATGCCGTTTATGCTCCCGTTCAACATTATCGGCGATTTCGCGAATCCGCTCGCGCAGGCGCTCCGTCTCTTCGGAAACAACATCTCGGGCGTCGTGATCGGCGGGATCGTTTACTTCGCGCTCGGCGGCGTCGCGGCGGGACTTGCCTCGATCGGTATTCCCGCGGTTCTGTCGCTTTATTTCGACCTTTTCTCCGCGTTTATCCAGTCCTACATCTTCATCACGCTGACGATGTCCTACGTTTCGATGGCGGAGACGGACTAAGCGCCGGCTTTCCCGCCGGAGCGGGAAAATTTTAAAGCTCAAACGGTTGTAAGACGGGGAATCCCCGTCATGACAATAAAATTACATGATGGAAGGCGGCGAACGCCGCTCTCCCGACGGAAAGGAACGGTATATTTTATGGAACAGGCAATTGTACTTGCAGCTTCTGCGGTAGGCGCGGGTCTCGCCATGATCGCGGGTCTCGGACCGGGTATCGGTGAAGGATACTGCGGAGGTAAAGCGGTCGAAGCGATCGGCAGACAGCCCGAGGCAAGCGGCGCGATCACAAAGCAGATGATCATCGGCGACGCGCTCGCGGAAACGACGGGTCTTTACTCGTTTATCGTCGCGCTCCTTTTAATGTACGCAAATCCGTTTATCGGTCAGATCGGTTGATCCCTCCGGATACGGCGATCATATTAACGGAAAGGAACGGTCACATATGAAAATGGAGCTGATGGCAGAGACGCTGGATCTGGTCAGTATCAACGCGGATACCATCATCTTTACGCTGATCAATACGCTGATTATTTTTCTGCTCTATAAATTTCTTCTCCATAATAAAGTGATGGCGATTTTAGACGAGCGGAAGGCGAAGATCGGCGAGCAGATGAAGGCGGCGCAGGACGCGCAGGCACAGGCGGAAGCCGTTCAGAAGGAATACGCCGAACGTCTCGCGCAGTCGAAGGAAGAAGCGGCGCAGATCGTTTCCGCGGCGGTAAAGCGCGCCGGCGAGCGCGAAGCCGAAATTATGGCGCAGGCGCAGCAGGACGCGGCGGCTCTGAAGCAGAAGGCGGAGGAGAGCATCGCGCTCGAAAAGAAAAAAGCGCTCAACGAGATCAAGGATCAGATTTCCGACATCGTCATCATGGCAAGCGAAAAGGTCTGTGAAAAGGAAATTTCCAAGACGGACAACGAAGCGCTTATCGGCAGCTTTATCGCCCGCGTCGGAAACGAATAAGCTTTCACGGGCGGGAAAGGAACGGTTACCGCTATGACGGGAATGGCAGAAAAAAATTACGGGGACGCGCTTTTCGGGCTGATCCTCGAGGAGAACGCGGAGATGCTCAAAACCGTACAGGAGGAGCTTACCGCGGTCGATAAGATCCTGACGGACGTTCCGGAGCTTATTAAGCTTACGAAAACGCCGACGGTCGAGATGAAGGAAAAGCTTTCGGTCATCGACGAGGCGTTTAAAGGAAAGGTCTCGGATTATACCTACCGTTTTCTGATGGTTTTGACCGAAAACGGACGGCTTTCGTATTTCGGGCGGATCTGCCGATATTTTAACTCGCTGTGCAACGACCGGTTCGGGGTCGCGGAAATTACCGTCGTTTCCTCACAGCCGATCAGCGACGGGTTAAAGGCGAGCATTCGCGCGAAAATGTCGGAAATCACGGGAAAAACCGTAACGCTTCGCGAGGAGACCGACCCTTCGCTGATCGGCGGGGTCGTAATCCGGTATGGCGGAAAGAGCTATGACGGAAGCGTTCGCGCGCGGTTAGACGCGCTTAAAAAGGAAATTGGCGGCGTGATCGGATAACGGTTCGCCGCGAGATACGGGGTATCCCGTACTTCGGAGCTTTTTCGGGGAGCCGCGAGGCGTTCCGCGAAGCTCTCTCAATCTCCCAAGAAAGGAATGATTTGAAAAAATGGAATTGCGTCCTGATGAAATCACAGGGATCATAAAGTCCAGAATCAAGTCGTTTGAATCGAAGATACAGCTTACCGATACCGGAACGGTCGTTACCGTCGGCGACGGCATCGTAAGGATCCACGGGTTGGAAAACTGTATGCTTAACGAGCTGCTCGAGTTCGAGAACGGTGTTCAGTGCATGGCGCTGAACCTGGAGCAGGATTTCGTCGGCGCGGTTATGCTCGGTTCGGACGCGGACATTAAAGAAGGCGCAGCCGTTAAGAGAACGGGGCGGATCATCTCCGTTCCCGTCGGAGAAGCGCTTCTCGGGCGCGTCGTAAACTCGCTCGGCGAGCCGATCGACGGAAAGGGTCCGATCGTCGCGGCGGAAACGCGCCCGATCGAAAAGATCGCGCCCGGTATCATCACGAGAAAATCGGTCGATACTCCTCTTCAGACGGGGATCAAGGCGATCGACTCGATGATCCCGATCGGAAGAGGACAGCGCGAGCTGATCATCGGCGACCGTCAGACGGGTAAAACGGCGATCGCGATCGATACGATCATCAACCAGAAGAACGCGGGCGTGCTCTGCATTTACGTCGCGATCGGGCAGAAATCCTCGACCGTGGCGACCGTTGTGGAGCAGCTGAAAAGCGCGGGCGCGATGGATTATACCATTGTCGTTTCGGCGACCGCGTCGGAGCTTGCGCCGCTCCAGTACATCGCGCCGTATTCCGGCTGCGCGATGGGCGAATATTTTATGGATCAGGGGAAGGACGTCCTGATCGTTTACGACGACCTCTCGAAGCACGCGGTCGCTTACCGTGCGCTTTCGCTCCTCTTAAAAAGACCGCCGGGACGTGAGGCGTACCCCGGAGACGTTTTCTATCTCCATTCGCGTCTGCTCGAACGCGCGGCGAACCTCAACGAGGATTACGGCGGCGGCTCGCTTACCGCGCTCCCGATCATCGAGACGCAGGCGGGCGACGTATCGGCGTATATCCCGACCAACGTCATTTCGATTACCGACGGACAGATCTTCCTGGAAACGGAGCTGTTCAACTCGGGAATCCGCCCCGCGGTAAACCCCGGTATCTCGGTATCGCGTGTTGGCGGCTCGGCGCAGATCAAGGCGATGAAGAAGGTTTCGGGTACCTTAAAGCTCGAATATTCGCAGTACCGCGAGTTGCAGGCGTTCTCGCAGTTCGGTTCGGACTTGGACGCGGACACCAAGAGCCGTCTCGCGAAGGGCGAACGGATCGTCGCGGTTCTGAAGCAGCCGCAGTCCTCGCCGCTCAGCGTAGAGGATCAGATCATCATTATTTACGCGGTTATCAACAACTTCTTAAAGGATGTGCCCGTAGGGAAGATCGCCGAGCTTGAAACGGAGCTGTTCCGTCATATTGCCGAAAGCCACCCCGACATCACGGACAGCCTTCGCGAAAAGAAGGTGCTTACGCCGGAGAATGAGGAAAACCTGAAAAAGGTGCTTACCGATTTTACGGCGGACTTCGTAAAGGGGCTTTAAGCGAAAGGAAGAAATCGTATCATGCTGATCATGGATTTTGAGGGAAAGAGCCTTGCGGATATCCGGTGCTTACAGGTTCACCGGAACATCGGCGGAAAAGCGGGGCAGAAATGGTCGATCGTCGGCTATACCGTTCATCTGGCGGAGGCGTCTTTAATGGGCGGGATCATCTGCGGCTATTACGCCGACGAGGAGCAGGCGGTCGCGGAGCTGGAAAGAGCCGCGGCGTTTGCTGAGGAGAATCCCGGCAAGGTGTATCGCTTCTCCCGATAAGTTCATGATTCAGGCGGAATCTCTACCGCTTCCGCGAAAACAGGTATTCGGAGGTTTCCCCGAAGGAAAGGAGCTGTTCTTTATGAAAAAAGCAGCGTTCGTTTTAAGTATTGTTTCCGTCAGTCTCTCCGTAATCACGGTTTTTATCGCGGCGGCGCTCTTTCTGCGCCAGAAGGTCGTTTACATTGACAGCGGCTGCTGACGGGCGGCACTCCTGCAATTAAGAAGGAACCGGATCTTCGGAAAAACGGGATCCCTCCCGAATCATACCGATTTGCGGCGAAAAACCGCGCAAAAAATCAAGCAAAAGCTTAAAAATACGGCGTTTGCGCTGATTTTTTGCATACGGTTTTAGGAGTAAATCGGTATAAGGAAAGGAATGGTCATTCAGCTATGGCAACGGGCAACATGAAGGACATCAAGCGGCGGATCCGAAGCGTCGGCTCGACGCGTCAGATCACGAAGGCGATGGAGCTTGTCGCTTCCTCAAAGCTTCGCCGCGCGAAAATGCGCGCGGAGTCGGCGCGTCCCTATTTTGAGGCGCAGTATGAGCTGCTTTCCGAGATCGCCTCGGTCAAAAAGGATTTTACGACCCCCTTTACCGAAGCGCGCCCGATCAGGCGGCGGCTCTTTATCGTGATCGCGGGTGACAGGGGGCTTGCGGGCGGATATAACTCGAACGTTTTAAAGTCTGCGGTCGCGGCGCACCGCGACGACGCGGAAAAGCCGAAGATCATCGCGATCGGGCGCAAATCCGCTGAATTTTTCGAGAAGCGCGGCTATGAAATCGCGGGGAGCTATCCGTATCTTGCCGAGCACGTAAAAACCGCCGACTGCGCGAATATTGCCGATCTCGTGACCGATCTCTTTGTGGAAGGCGAGATCGACGAGGTTCTGCTCTTTTATACGGCGTTTGTTTCTCCGCTTGTTCAGACGCCCGAGCAGATCAAGCTTCTTCCGATCTCGAACCTCGGGACGGGGGCGGGTGAGGACAGCGGACTGATCAATTACGATCCCTCTCCCGAGGCGGTCTTTAACCGGATCGTTCCGAAGTTTCTGATGAGCCTGCTGACCTGCGGCGTGGTGGAATCCTTCGCCTCGGAGCAGGGCGCGCGCCGTACCGCGATGGAAAGCGCGACCGACAACGCGGATCAGATGATCTCGAATCTGTCGCTCATCTATAACCGCGCGCGTCAGGAGAAGATCACGAACGAGATCAACGAAATCGTTTCGGGCGCGAACGCGCTCTAAAAGGGCAGTATTTTGGATTTATCTCAGCGAAGGCTGATTTTATGCCGAAAAGAATTCGGCAGAAACACGAAAGGATTGGACAAGAAAGATGGCAGAAAAAAACATTGGAACCGTCGTTCAGATTATCGGCGCCGTTCTTGACATTAAGTTTCCGCCGAACTCTCTGCCGAACCTGTTGAACGCGATCGAGATCGACAATAACGGTCAGCGCCTTGTTGTCGAGGTTGCGCAGCATATCGGCGACGACATTGTCCGCTGTATCGCAATGGGCAGCTCGGACGGTCTTGTGCGCGGCATGAAGGCGGTGGATACGGGTCATTCGATCACGGTTCCGGTAGGGAAGGAGACGCTCGGGCGAATCTTTAACCTGCTCGGCGAGCCGGTAGATAATCTTCCGCCTCCCGAGACCGAGGAGCGCTGGGAGATTCACAGACAGCCGCCTACTTATGAGGAACAGGCGGCGTCCAATCAGGTTCTTGAAACCGGCATTAAGGTCGTAGACCTGATCGCGCCGTATTTAAAGGGCGGAAAGATCGGTCTGTTCGGCGGCGCGGGCGTTGGAAAAACGGTTCTGATCATGGAGCTGATCAACAACGTCGCGAAGCAGCACGGCGGACTTTCGGTATTTACCGGCGTCGGCGAGCGTACCCGCGAAGGAAACGACCTGTACAACGAAATGAAGGAATCCGGCGTTATCAACAAGACCGCGCTTGTTTACGGGCAGATGAACGAGCCGCCGGGAGCAAGAATGAGAGTCGGGCTTTCGGGACTTACGATGGCGGAATATTTCCGCGACCGCGAGGGACAGGACGTTCTTTTATTCATCGATAACATTTTCCGTTTCACGCAGGCGGGCTCCGAGGTTTCGGCGCTGCTCGGGCGTATGCCGAGCGCGGTAGGCTATCAGCCGACCTTGGCGACGGAAATGGGCGCGCTTCAGGAGCGGATCACCTCGACGGCGAAAGGTTCGATCACATCGGTTCAGGCGGTTTACGTACCGGCGGACGACTTAACCGACCCCGCGCCGGCGACGACGTTCGCGCACCTCGACGCGAAGACGGTACTTTCGAGAAATATCGCCTCCATGGGTATTTATCCCGCGGTTGATCCGCTCGACAGTACGTCGAGAATCCTGACCCCCGAGATTGTCGGGCAGGAGCATTACGAGGTCGCCCGCGCGGTTCAGTCCATTTTACAGCGGTACAACGAGCTGCAGGATATTATCGCGATCCTCGGTATGGACGAACTCGACGATAACGATAAGCTGATCGTCGCCCGCGCGAGAAAGCTCCAGCGCTTCCTCTCCCAGCCGTTCTCCGTAGCGGAGCAGTTTACGGGAATGCAGGGGAAGTATGTTCCGTTAAAGGAAACGATCCGCGGATTTAAGGAAATTATCGAGGGCAAGCACGACGACCTTCCCGAATCGGCGTTCTTATTCGTAGGAACGATCGACGAGGCTGTTGAAAAAGCAAAGCAGTCCTAAGAAAGGAGAGGTACGGCAATGACCCCGTTTAAATTACAGATTCTGACGCCCGACGGGATTTTTTACGACGGCGAGACCGATAACGTGATCGTAAGAACGACGGTCGGCGATAAGGGGATCCTTGCGCGGCACGAGCCTTATGTCGCGGCGCTTCCGATCGGGAAGATCAAGGTTCGGATCGACGGAAAATTCCGCTTCGGGGCGATCTCCTCCGGGATCATTAAGGTAAGTAAGGATAAAACCGTTATTTTAGCGCAAAGCTGCGAATGGGCGGACGAGATCAACGTGGAACGCGCGGAAAAAGCGAAGGAAACGGCGGAGCAGAACATGGAGGAGGCAAGAAGCAAGTCCTCCGAAAAAGAGCTCGCCGTGGCGGAATATAAGCTGAAGCGCGCGCTGAACCGGATCGAGACGTCGAAGCTCAGATAACAAGAAAAAAAAGCGGAATACCCATATAGAAGCTTTTAGCCCGAAAGCGGTTTGAATGAACCGCTTTCGGGCTTGTTTTTACTTGCATAAATCGGAATTTAGCTGAGATTATTAAGAGACAGTTTTTATGAGTGCAGGGGCGCTGCCCCCGCACCCCCGCAAGCCTTTGAAAAGGCTTGACCTAAACTTTTATATCGCTTCTTAACATTTTTAAAAAACAAAAAATCTGTGTGATTCGTCAAGTTTTTTAAACTTGACGAATCACACAGATTTCAGCCTGTCGAAAAAGTCACCCGAAAGGGTGGCTTTTTCGTATGAAAAAAGGTATAATGATATCGTACATCCGTTTTCTTCCGTATTCCGTAGTGATACCGTTCGCCCCTGTTTTCAAAAGAGACTTCCAAGGAGAATACCGATAGGCTGGTTCCATTCTTTTCAGAAGCCATATCTCCAAAGCTGTCACATAGAACCTTTGGAACAGTGCCGAATCAATGGAAATAAAGCCCATTCCATATGTTTTTCTTTCCTGTTGTGGCAAACTCACATGCAACTTTCATATTAGTAATCAGCTGCTGGCACTCTTCAAGACTTTCTCCGTTTGCGAGTTCCTCTCTGAAAAGCCAAATGACCGTTTCAATATACAAACAACGCAATAAAATCTCACAAGGAATACCCACACTGTCACCAAGCTTTTGTACGAAATCAATTATTACATCCTTTGGCTCTGAGGTCAAATCATCTCTAAACTCACCAAGTATAAATCTCGATAAATCAAATACAGGATCACCGATTACACCTTTAGGGTCAATAACCGTATAACTGCCGTTTTCATTTTTAAGAATATTCTCATGGTGTAAATCGCCGTGCAGCAGAAGATTGCGAGAATACTTTTGGTTAATATCTGCAAGCATTCGTTCTGCACTGTAAAGATATTGATACAGCTCTTCACAATCTTTACGATTTTTTGTACCTTCCTTGCCAGCTTCAAACCATTCGGAGTATGTAGGAAATGCACTATCAGGAATGTCAGTCTTGTGAAGTCCTTTAAATATTCTCCCTACAAATTTAATCCGGTAATTGCGGGGAGCACT
>CAZKKZ010000017.1:0-28591 GCA_964553625.1 uncultured Ruminiclostridium sp. | reverse complement strand
CATATCTGTCAAAAAGGGCAAATGAATTGCGGGGAGCACTTTCATATAAAGTATCGGCAGGCATAATGCGTTTCATTATGTATACCTGATCTTCCAATGAATACTCATAAATTTTACAGAAATTCTCACCCTGAAATAGCTTGCACGCCAATATTTCTTTGTCAAAACCATTGTTGATAAGAGCTTTGAGTATCACCCTACCGTACTGTTTTGAAACCGCATAAAAAATCAGACTGTTAGTGGAAAGTGATTTCTGAAACTCTATTTCAGACAGCTCCCATGGTTTTCTGTATTTTTCCACAACACGGATTCGCTCATTATATCGTTCTGCACCTAACTTCTTTAAAAATCGTTCTGCTATAATATCAGTCGGCAATTTAAATTCCCCTCTTTATAGCGGATTTTGTCAACTATATTATACCATATCCGCTTTAAATTGTCAATTTTTTGACTTGGCGGAGCGAACCCGAACACGCTCTATTTTTGTGCGGGCGGAAATGCCCGCCGCGTATTCCGCTTTGTTAAAAATCATAATGATGACAAACACCCCCGAAAGTACGGACTTTCGGGGGTGTTTTTTGCTTTTCGCTTCCTTGCAAGCCTCCTGCTTGCAAGTGAACGCCCAAGGCGGCGCATGGACGCGCCGCAATTAATGCGTTCATCAGGGCTTCAAAAGGAAGCGGGGTTCGGGGCGAAGCCCTGAAAATAAATATTTTCTTTCTTTAAAATCTCAACATCAAAAATACCCGTACTTTTTCCTTTTCGCAAATAAAAAGATCACCGAGATCACGCAGGCGAACACCTCCGCCGCCGCGTTCGCGAGCCAGATCCCGTCCTCGAGCAGCATGGGGAGGATCAGGACCGCCGCGGTCTGAAACACAAGCGTCCGAAGGAACGAGATCGCCGCGGAGATCCCGCCGTTTCCGAGCGCCGTAAAAAAGGAGGAAGCTTCGATATTGAACCCTGCCAGTAAAAAAGAAAAGGCAAAAAGACGGAACGCGCGGACGGTAAGCGCGTACAGCCCCGCGTCATACCCGACGAACATCTGCGCGAGCGGCGCGGCGAGAAGCTCCGCGAGCAGGAACAGCGCCAAGCCCGAGAGACTCATCAGCCGGACGCTTTTTTTCAGCATATTCCGAAGCTCGGGAAGGTTTTCCGCGCCGTAGTGAAAGCTTACGATCGGCGCGCTCCCGATCGAGAATCCGACGAGAATGGCGATAAAGATAAACTGTACGTACATCAGGACGCCGTAGGTCGAAACGCCGTCCTCGCCGATATAGCGCAGAAGCTGGAAATTATACAGCATGCCGACGACCGAGGAGGAGATGTTGCTCATCAGCTCGGAGGAGCCGTTCGCGCAGGCACGGAGGATCGGGCGGAGCCGCGGCTTTACCGCGCCGATCCGAAGCAGGCTTTTATTCGGGCAAAGAAAGTAGATCAGCGGGAAGATCCCGCCGACGCACTGGCTCAGCCCCGTCGCGAGCGCCGCGCCCGCCACGCCCCAGCGGAATACCGCGATAAAAAGCGCGTCGAGCGCCATATTCGTGCAGCCCGCCATAATCGTTGCCAGAAGTCCGAGCTTCGGCTTTTCCGCCGCGATCAGAAAGCTTTGGAACACGTTCTGGAGCATGAATCCCGCCGTAAAAGCGATCGTGATCCGTCCGTACAGGACGCAGTCGCCGAGCATCGCGTCCGTCGCGCCGAGAAAGCGGGCGACGGGCTCCATAAAAATCAGTCCGATTACGGTCAGGACCGCGCCGAGCGCCGCCGTTGCGTAAATGATCATCGAGAAATAGCGGTTGGCTTTTTCGCGGTTCCCTTCGCCGAGGACGGTCGAAACAAGCGCCGTTCCGCCCGTTCCGAGCATGAAGCCCATGCCGCCGAGGATCATCATGAACGGCATGATCAGGTTAATGGACGCGAAGGCGGTCTTTCCCGTAAAGTTTGAGACGAAAAAGCCGTCCACGACCCCGTAGATCGAGGTAAAGACCATCATCGCGATCGAGGGAAGCACGAACCGCAGAAGCTTCCCGTAAGTAAAGTGATCCGAAAGACGAATTTCGGTTTTCGGCATAGAGCGTTCATTCCTTTCCGTTTTTTTTGCGGAGCCGATCCGTGTTTTCCCGATAAAGAAAAAGGGACAAGATACGGCGTTCGCCGACATCTTATCCGGTCACGAAATGTTTCGTCCCTCCGATGAACCGAGGTCATTTTACCATATCTTTTTTTTATTGTCAACCCCTTTTTTTCAAAATTCTTCAAAATTTTTTCGGAAAAGGGGTTGACAGGGAGACATAAATATGATATATTGTGTATATCGGATATGTACAATAGAAACAAAGAGCTCTTTTCTGTTGTTCCGAATCTTTGAAAAGATAAAAATGAAGGCAGGCTGCTTATGAACATTATTATTACCAACTCGGGGGGCGTCCCGATCTACGAACAGATCTCCGCGCAGATCAAGGGAATGATCCTTTCGGGAAAGCTGAAGGAGGGAGATCCTCTCCCCTCCATGCGGGCGCTCGCGCAGGATCTCCGCGTCAGCGTCATTACCACGAAGCGCGCCTATGAAAGCTTAGAGGCGGAGGGACTCATCGAATCGTTTACAGGAAGGGGGAGCTTCGTTGCGGCGCAGAACGCCGAGCTTTTACGGGAGCAGAATCTTCGGGAGATCGAGCGGCACCTGAGCGAAGCCTGTGAGATCGCGAGACGAAGCGGCGTTTCGCTCGGCGAGCTTTCGGAAATTCTTGAACTTTACTATTGAAAAGGACGGTATCATGGAAAACTGTATTGAATTGAAAAACGTGACCCGCGTATACCCGCAGTTTAAGCTGGACAACATCAGCTTTTCGGTTCCGTGCGGGACGGTAATGGGCTTTATCGGCGAAAACGGCGCGGGGAAAAGCACGACGATCCGCGCGATCCTCGGCTTATTAAAAAAAGGGGAAGGGTCGGTCACGGTTCTCGGCGAGGACGCGAATGCGCTTTCCGCCGAGACGAAGGAGAGGATCGGGGTCGTATTCGACGGGCTGACCTTTCCCGAATCGCTGACGGCGAAGCAGCTTGACAAGGTTTTAAGGGGGATTTACCGCACATGGGACAGCGGGGCGTTTTACGGCTATATGGCGCGCTTCGGGCTTCCGACGAATAAAAAGCTGAAAACCTTTTCGCGCGGTATGGTCATGCGCATTTCGATCGCGGCGGCGCTTTCGCACCACCCGCAGCTCCTCCTCCTCGACGAGCCGACGAGCGGGCTCGATCCCGTGGTACGAAGCGAGATTCTCGACCTGTTTCTTGAATTTATGCAGGACGAGAGTCACTCGATTCTGATGTCCACCCACATTACGAGCGACCTCGAGCATATCGCGGACTATATCTGCTTCATTCATCAGGGGAGGATCGTCTTTACCGAGGATCGGAACGAAATGCTTGAAAAATACCGCATTTTAAAATGCACCGACGAGCAGCTTTCGGCAATGGATCGGGCGGACGTTATCGGTATGCGCAAGGGTCGGTACTCGAACGAGGTATTGACGCTCTCCGCCGAAAAATATCCCGATTATGCCGCCGACGTTCCGACCATAGAAGAGATCATGGTCTACTACGTAAAGCAGCAGTAAGGAGGCGGGAATATGAAGGGCTTATTCTATCATTATGTACTCGAAAGCCGCGCGTACCTGATCGGCTCCGTCATCTGCTGCGCCGCGTCCGCCGCGCTCGGTCTGCTCTGCCTGAACGCGTTCGCCGATGATCTGCGCGTTCTCTCGGTTCTGCGCTCGATGATTCTTCCGTTTCTGGGACTGATCACCGTGGTGATCGCCTGTGAGGGCGGCGGGCGGTACGTCGAAAAGCTTCAGAAAACGCATTTTCTGAACCATGTGCTTTCGTCGCGCGTTTCAAAGGGCGGCTTTACCCTTTCGCTTCTGGCGATCGACCTGCTTTCGCACGTATTCGGCACGGCGCTCATGTTCCTGATGTTCGCCGTACTCGGACTGGCGGACGGGGGGTTTCTTTCTCCCGAGCTTTTCCTGCAAATGGGGCTTCTGACGCTGTTCTGCGGCGCGGTCGATTTCGCGGTATATTTTATGACCCTTTTGATGAAAAGCACGGAAAAGGGCGGTCTGCTGCTGGGGCTGATCCTCGGGTTCGGGGTCGTGTTTCCGTGTATGCTGGTGATGGAAGACGGAGAGATTCTGACCGCGCTGGAGAATCTTTCGGCGGATCCCGCCGCGTGGCTGATCTGCGCGGTAATTTACGCGGTGTTTTACTTCCTGATCCGGATCAGATTAAAGAGGGGGGACGTTTGTTGAAATCGCTTATTTTAAAGGATCTGTACGGGATCCGTTTTCAGCTGATCGCATCGGCGCTGCTGTTTTTGCTTCCGCACATGCTGTGCTTTTTCGTCGGGGTCGGGCTGACGGTGGACGAAAACGCGGCGAACGCGGTCGGCGCGGTGGCGCTGTACGGCGTCATGAATTATATCACGATCACTGTTTTTTCCTCGCTGTTTCTGAACACGATCGCCGATGATATTCAGAGCGGCTGGGCAAGGTTCCAGCGGACGCTCCCGCTGACCGTGGGGCAGCTGATCGGCGGGAAGCTTCTGGCGTCGCTCGTGCTGATCGCGGTCATGGCGGCGGTCTCGATCCTGCTGAATCTGGTGGTGGTGCTTGCCGGAAACCCATACGTTGAAGCACTGATCGCGCTCCCGATCATTTTCGGCTGTTTGCAGGTGATCGCGCTCATGCCCGTTTTCCCGCTCTCGATCAAGATCGGGGTAAAGACGGCGAACCTGTTGTATGTGGTATTTCTTATCATTACGGCGACCGCCGCGGTGGTGGTAGCCTTTATGGTCGGGGCGAACGATCTTCCGCCCGTGCTGGTGAGGGTGATCCTTTACGTCATTCTGCCGCTGCTCGCGGCGGGAGTTACGGTGGATTCGTACAGTCTCGGGAAAAAGGCGCTGGAAAATTCGGAGGAATAAAAGAAAATGGGGCGGGAGTGCCTTTCCGCCGAACGGCACTCCTGCCCTAAAATATTTTAGAACCTGTCCACTGTGATCAGGTTCTTACGCCGACTCGACCTCCCCCGTATAAAGCCCCGTCACCGACAGGGTCAGCAGGTCGAAATTGTTCGTGAGATCGAGCACCTGTCCTCCGTTTTTGCCCATGGTCGTGACCGTCGGGCGGAGAACGTTCTCGTTATGCGCCGAGACCGCGCCGTACCGTCCGTCCGAAAGCTGTACGAGCGTCCCGATCGGGTAGGGGTTGAACGCGCGGAGGAACGCGAGCGTGATCTGATAATCGAAGTGCGTCCCGCAGGAGCCGAAAATATACTCCTCCGTCTCCGCGACCGACCACGGGGTACGGTAGGGGCGGTTCGAGGTGAGTGCGTCGAATACGTCGCAGATCGTTAAGATTCGCGCGGTTCGGGGGATCTTTTCCCCGATCAGTCCCGTCGGATAGCCGGAGCCGTCGTACTTTTCCTGATGAAATAAAACGCCCGAAAGAATGCGGTCGCTGTATTCTCCGCTCTGCTTCAGGATATTGTAGCCGATGAGCGGGTGTCTTTTGATCTCGTCGAACTCCTCGTTCGTAAGCCTTCCGGGCTTGATGATAATTTCGTGGTCAATGTTCGATTTCCCGATGTCGTGGAGCAGACCCGCGATAACGGTTTCCTTCGTTTCGCCGGGGTCGAGCTTCAGCTCCGCGCAGACCGACGCCGCCATCATCGCGACGCGCAGACAGTGCTTATAGGTGTAATCGTCGTAATTCTGGAGCGCGATCATCTGGTTCCCGAGAAAGGAGGTATCCTTCGCGATGTCGTCGATAATGTCCGCCGCGATCCGATCGACCTTCTGTACCGCCGCCTGCGAAAGCTCCCTGATTTCCTCGCTGCTGTCGAAGATTTCGTCCAGATCGGTGAGCGCGCGGCTGATCCGCTGCTTTTGCTTCAGCTCCTCGGGGGTGGCGTTTCTGATGATGCTGGTCTTTTTATCGTCCCCGCCGACGATCTTTACGCTTTTGATCCCCTTCGCGCGGAGCAGGGCGATCGTATCGGCGGTAAGAACCGTGCCCTTCGGGAGCAGGGTGCCGTAATCGCGTCCCGTTGAGGAATCGACGTTTGCGTAAAGCGTCATTCCCTCCTTTAGCCTGTCTGTCGTTACAATAATCATCTCTGCTCCTTTCCGGCGCCGCCGCATGAAGATACCTTTATTTTACCATAATGAGCCGCGATTGTCAACCGAGCGGTCGGCTTGACTTTTCCCGTTTTTTTCTATATAATGGTAGAAAATCTCCTCCGTGGGAAAGGAGTCCTGCTTATGAAGCTGATGTTTGCGTCCGATCTTCACGGGAGCGTGCCCGCCTGCCGGAAGGTTCTCGAGGCGTATCGAAGGGAGAAGGCGGAGCGGCTTTGCCTGCTCGGCGATCTGTTGTATCACGGTCCGAGAAACGGACTTTTCGGGGGCTATGATCCGCGGGAGACCGCCCGTCTCCTGAATTCCGCGAAGAACGAGCTTTTGTGCGTCCGCGGGAACTGTGATTCCGAGGTGGATCAGATGATGCTGGAGTTCCCGATCCTGTCCGACAGCGCGCTTTTATTCGCGGACGGGCATTCCTTCTTTCTCTCGCACGGACATCATTTCAATCCCCTTGCCCTTCCGCCGCTCAAGGAGGGGGACATTCTCCTGAACGGGCATACGCACCTGTTCGGCGTGGAAAAGGTGAACGGGGTGCATTGCCTGAACGACGGGTCCGCCGCGCTCCCGAAGGGCGGAAATCCGCCGACCTGTCTCGTTTACGAAAACGGTATTTTTCTCTGGAAAACGCCCGAGGGGGAGGAGATTCGGCGGTATGTTTTGGAATAGGGCTTAGGGCAACACCGCGCAATGAACGGCTGTGCCTTTGCCGTCCGATTGACCGTCATATTTTCCGTCATATTGCACAGATTTTTCTTGAAATCCGGCAGGATTCCTGCAAAAAATCTGTACAATCTGACAAAAAATCTGACAGACACTCGAACGACAATCATTGTGCTGTGTAGCCTTAGCTTAGCGGCTCTCGCCCGCTTCTTTTTTAAAATCGAACGGCGGAAAATCGCCGTTCTTTTTTTGGCTTTCGCCGCATAAGGATAGGACAAAGGGGGCGGAGAAATGGATCGGGAGGAGCGCGAGCTTTTCGCGGAGATTTCCCATATTCGGGACAGGCTCGAAAAGCAGGAGCAGCTTTTTAATCTCGCGACGGACGGCGACGAGATCGAGGCACTTATTTTTGAGGAGAAAGCGCTCTCGCTCCGGTATTCGAGCCTGCTGCGCCGCGCGAGGGAGCTTGGGATCAAGGGAATTTCATATTATTAAAAAAGGAAGGATCAAAAATGGCGGAATGGATTTTTTTGATCGGGGCGGCGCTTCTGTTGACGGAGCTGTACGCGCGGACAAAGCACCCGAAGCGAAACGCCGTCCTGAACGGCTTGCTCGGGGTCGCGGCGCTGATCGGCTCGGCGCTTCTGCTTGGCGGATCGCCGGAGGTGAGCCCGTTCGGAGCGGCGCTCTCGGCGGTGCTGGGCGTTCCCGGAGCGGCGCTGTACCGGGCGCTTCCGTATCTGATGTAAATAAAGGAGATAAAGCCTATGACCACCGTAACGATCGGGACGTACCCGAAAATTCCCGCGACCGATAAAAAGACGGAACGAATTGTCGAGACGGAGGAGCTTCCCTTCGCGGAGAGGGCGGAAGCGCCCGCGCCTGTACAAAATCAAACGGAAGAGCCGCCCGAACCGGAAGAATACGAGTCGGTACGGGTCTTTTCCTCGCCCGTTTCCGTCCGTCGGAGGATCCCGCTTCGCGCGGTTCTTTTCGTTCAGCTGCTGCTCGCGGCGGGGGCGGGGCTGTTCGTCCGGTTCGGGGGAACGCTCGGTTCGGAGGAGCTTCGCGCGGTGATCGCCGAAGCGGTGCGAAGGGCGCTGAATGGCTAGGCGGTTTTCGGCGGAGGTGCGCTTTTCGTTCCCCGCCGTGCTGAGCCTGCTGCTCTGCACCGATACCGAGGGGACGGCGCTGCTTTGCCTGCTGTCCTGTATGCTTCACGAGCTCGGTCACGTGCTGATGATGCTTCTCGAGAAACGCCCGCCCCGTAAAATGACGTTTTACGGCGGCGGTATTTTGCTTTCGGCGGAGGGCTTCGGGAGCGTTCGGGTGCTGCTCGGCGGGGTCGCGGTAAATTTTCTCCTCTTTATTCTGTTTTATTTTGGGGGCACTTGGCTCGGCGGCTCGCCCCGGCTCCTCCTGTTCGGGGCGGTCAATCTGCTGACGGGGCTGCTGAACCTGCTCCCGATCCGTCCGCTCGACGGCGGAAGGCTTCTCGAACGGGCGATTTTACGGCTGCTTCCGCCCGAGCGCGCCATGCGGGTCATGAGCGTGACGGAAGCGGCGGCGGGCGCGCTCCTGATCCCGACGGTGATCCTGCTGTTCTCGCGGGGCATGATCGGCTTTTCGTCGGTCGTCTTTTTAATTTACCTGCTGGCGGTTGATTTTTTGGAAAAAGTGTAGTATAATGAAAGCGTTATATCGGATTTTTGTCGGGCATATCTCAAAGCGGCAGCCCGATTGAATGGAGAGATCGCGTAATGGTATTTGAGAAAGCTTGCGCGGAGGAGATTCGCGCGCTGACGGATCTGCGAATTGCCTACATTAAGGAGGATCACGGCGGATTGACGGAGGACACGGAGAAAAGTCTCAGAAGCGCTCTGCCCGCCTATTTTACCAACCATTTGAATCGGGATCTGTTCGTGTATACAGCCAAGGACGATGGGATCGTATCATGCGCTTTTCTGGTGATCGCGGAGGTACCGGCAAATCCCGATTTTATTACGGGAAGGATCGGAATGGTATATAATGTGTACACGGTTCCGGATCATAGGAGAAAAGGATTTGCGAGGCGCGTCATGAGGGAATTATTGTCCGACGCGGAGCGATTCGGTTTGGATTTTGTAGAGTTAAAGGCTTCTCAAAACGGATACCGCCTATATGAGACGCTGGGGTTCAAAGAAACGGTTTTCACACACATTCCCATGAAAAAGTATTTCTCCGATAAGCAGGGTCAGCCGGCGCACGGATAAGAAAACGGATTCGGAAAGGACGGGCAGTCCATGACGGGAATTTATTTCAGCGGGACGGGCAATACCGCGCTTTGTCTGTCGGAATTTTTAAAGCGCTGCGGCGGCGGTGAGTTGTATCCGATCGAGGAACCCGAAGCGGTTTCGGCGATTTCCCGTGAAACGGAGCTTATTTTCGCCTACCCGGTCTATTACAGCAGTCTGCCGAAGATCGTCCGGGATTTTATCGACGGACATTCGGCGCTCTGGAGTGGGAAACGGATTTACGTGATCGCGACCATGGCAATGTTCAGCGGAGACGGCGCGGGAGTTTCGGCAAGGCTGTTCCGAAAATACGGCGCGGAGATCGTCGGGGGACTTCACCTGAAAATGCCCGACAGTATCGGCGACGAGAAGGCTCTTAAGCACTCCTTCGAGACAAATCGGAAAATCGTCGAAGCCTCTCTCCAAAAAATCGGAAGCGCCGCGGAGCGGCTGTCGGACGGGAAGCCCGATCGGGAGGGACTGGGCTTTCCGGCGCGGCTTGCGGGGGTGTTTGGGCAGCGGTTATATTTCGGACGGAAAACGCGCGGTTATCGAAAAGCTGCGAAGATCGACGGAGAGAAGTGCGTCGGCTGCGGCGCGTGCGTGAGGCTTTGCCCGATGAAAAATATTCGGATTGAAAACGGAAAAGCCCTTGCCGGGGAGCGGTGTACGCTTTGTTACCGCTGTTTTTGCGCCTGTCCGCGCGGAGCGATAACGGTTCTTGGAGATTGTGTTTACGATCAGAACCGTCCGAGCCGCTATTTCCCCGAAAGCGGTTTTTCGGACAAGCTTTTCAGAGAATAGGAAAGGACAGAACAGTAAAATGACGGAAAATAAAATCACAATCGTTCCCTTTTCGCCCGACTTGGTTCGGGAGGCGGTTTCCCTTTGGAACGAGATCGTGGAGCGGGGAACCGCCTTCCCGCAGACCGAGCCCTTGGACGAGGAGACGGGACGGGTTTTTTTTGAGGGTCAGTCCTTTACGGGGCTGGCATACGGGGCGGACGGGACGCTTGTCGGGCTGTACATTCTCCACCCGAACAACGTCGGGCGCTGCGGACATCTCTGCAACGCGAGCTACGCGGTCGGGAGCGCGTTCCGCGGGCAGGGAATCGGGGAAGCGCTGGTGCGGCATTCGATCGAAACGGGAAAGTCGCTCGGCTTCCGGATCTTACAGTTCAACGCGGTTGTCGCGAGCAACCGCCCCGCGCTCGCGCTTTACGAAAAGCTCGGGTTTACCCGTCTCGGCGTGATCCCGAACGGCTTCTTGTCGAAAAACGGGGAATACGAGGATATTATCCCGCATTATATTGCGCTCTGAACGGATTTCGGCTTGTTCCCCGGGACAAGCCTCTTCCGCAGGAAAGGAAAAAACAGGATGTATAAAGAAAAGCTGGATCAATTTTTATTGCAGGTGCAGAAACCCTCGCGCTATATCGGCGGCGAGCTGAATTCCGTGGAAAAGGATCCCGCGTCGGTTTCGCTGCGCTTCGCGTTCTGCTTTCCCGACACCTACGACATCGGAATGTCCCACCTCGGCATGAAGATTCTCTATTCGCTGATCAACGACGTTCCCGAATACTGGTGCGAGCGGGTCTTTATGCCCCTGCCCGATATGGAGGAGAAAATGCGGGAAAACGGCGTGCTGCTTTACGGGCTGGAGAGCCTCGAGCCGATCCGCGATTTTGACATGATCGGCTTTACGCTCCAGTACGAGCTGTGCTACACGAATATCCCCGCCATGCTCGATCTCGCGGGGCTTCCCGTCTTTTCCCGCGATCGGGAGAGCCTTACCCCGATTGTCTGCGCGGGCGGTCCCTGCGTCTGCAACGCCGAGCCCGTTGCCGATTTTTTCGATCTGTGCATTCTCGGCGAGGGGGAGGAGGTCAATCTCGAGCTGATGCGCCTGCTGGAGCGGTGTAAGGCGGAGGGCTGTGCCAAAGCCGAGTTTTTGCGCCGCGCGGCGAAAATTGAGGGAATTTACGTTCCCTCGCTTTACGAGGTCGCGTACCGCGAGGACGGGACGATCCGTTCGATCACGCCGAGGGACGGCGCGCCGGAGACGGTTACGAAGCGGATCGTCCGCGATTTCGACAAGACGTATTATCCCGAAAGCTTTGTGGTACCCTTTTCCGAGATCGTTCACGACCGCGCGGTGGTGGAGGTGCTTCGCGGGTGTATCCGCGGCTGCCGCTTTTGTCAGGCGGGCTATCTCTACCGTCCGTTCCGCGAAAAATCCGTCGGTACGATCGAGAAGGAAACGGTTTCGCTTTGTGAAACGACGGGATACGACGAGGTTTCCCTCTCCTCGCTCAGCACCAGCGATCACAGCGCGATCGAGCCGCTTCTCGAACGGCTTACCGCCTATACCGACGGGGAGAAGATCAATCTTTCGCTCCCGTCCATGCGGATCGACCGCTTCAGCGACGAGCTGCTCCAAAAAATAAAAAGCGTCCGCAAGAGCGGGCTTACCTTCGCGCCCGAAGCGGGAACGCAGCGGCTCCGCGACGTCATCAACAAGAACATCACCGAGGAAAATATCCTCGAGGGCTGCCGCATTGCGTTCGAGGGCGGCTATACGGCGATCAAGCTTTATTTCATGCTCGGGCTTCCGACCGAGACAATGGCGGATATGGACGGGATCAAGGAGCTTTGCGATAAGATCATCGACCTTTATTATACGATTCCGAACCGTCCGAAGGGGAAGAACGTGCGGATTTCCGTCTCGCTCTCGACTTTTATCCCGAAGCCGTTTACGCCCTTTGAATTCGAGCCGCAGCCGACCGAAGCCGAGATCGACGAGCGGCAGAAATACCTGCTCGGGATCGTCAATTCCAAAAAGGTGACGATCAGCTGGTCACGCTATCCGGTAACGATCGTGGAGGCGGTTCTGGCGCGGGGCGACCGCCGTCTTTCGGACGTGATCTATACCGCTTGGAAAAAGGGCTGTAAGCTGGACGGCTGGAACGAGTATTACCGCTACGACCTGTGGCGGGAGGCGTTCCGCGAATGCGGGATCGATCCCGCGTTTTACGCGAACCGGAAACGGGAATACGACGAGATCATGCCGTGGAGCCACATGGACATTCTCGTGTCCCGCGATTTCTTTATCCGCGAAAACCGCCGCGCGCACGAGGAAAAGCCGACAGGAAACTGCCGCGAGGGGTGCGCGGGCTGCGGCGTGAACAAAAGGATCGGGGGTGAATGCTTTTGAAGAACGTGCGTGTTTTTTTCGGGAAAACGGGACGGGCGGTCTATATCTCCCACCTCGACCTTTACCGCCTGTTTCAGCGCGCCGTGCGCAGGGCGAAGCTTCCCGTATGGGAGACGGAGGGCTTTAATCCCCACGTATACATTACCTTTGCGCTTCCGCTCTCGCTCGGGACGGAGGGCGTCCGCGAAAGCTTCGATACCCGCCTGACGGAGGAGCTTTCGTTCGGGGAGCTCTGCGATCGGCTGAACCGCGCGCTTCCCGAGGGGATTCGGGTTCTCGAGGCTTCCGAGCCGGTCTATAAGAATACCGATATTGCGCGGTCGGAGTACGAGATCCGGCACGACGCGGACGAAGCGCTTTTGACCCGTTTTTTAGGGCAGGAGCGGATCCTCGCCGAGAAAAGGACGAAGCGGGGGACTGCCGAGATTGACCTGAAGCCCGCGCTTGAAATAAAGGAGCGGGAGGAAGGGCTGCTTCGGCTCCTTCTTCCGTCGGGGACGGAAACAAACCTGAACGCGAATCTTATTTTCGAAACCTTCGAGAAGCAGCTCGGCGCACGGATCGGGCGGCTTCGGATCAAAAGAACGGCGGTTTATTGTAAAAACGGAGAAATTTTTCGTTAAAAACACGATTTTTCCGAAAAAAGGTATTGCATTTTCGGGGGAAAGGTGTTATAATAGGAAAGCATTTGTAACCGCCGTAACCGCGGCGAGAGTTAATGCGGGGGCGCTTGCCCCGACATTAAACGGATGTTCCGCTGTAATTTTCGGCAGGAAGGACTGCCCGAGCCTGTTTGCAAGCCCCGGAATTTGCTTTTGGGCGGGTTTGTGAGCGCGCTCCCGTACATGAACATCGGAAAAGAAAGGAACAGTGTAAAATGGACGCAATCAAGCTCATGACGCAGGACAGCATGAAAACCGAGATTCCGCAGTTCGGGGTCGGCGATACGGTGAAGGTTCACGTAAGGATCACCGAAGGCGATAAGTCCCGTATTCAGGTTTTCGAGGGAACGGTTATCGCGAGGAAGCACGGCGGAATCAACGAGACCTTTACGGTAAGACGCGTTGCGCACGGCTGCGGGATCGAGAGAGTTTTCCCGATTCATTCGCCTTCCGTGGATAAGGTCGAGGTGGTAAGACAGGGTATCGTTCGCAGAGCGAAGCTTTACTACCTCAGAGACAGAGTCGGCAAGGCGGCGAAGGTTAAGGCGAAGTATTGATCGCGCGCCGAACCTTTCGGCTTGAAAAATAATACCGAACATTAACCGAAAAATAGACGATTGCGGCAGTGACGGGAAATCCCGTTGCTGTCCCTTTGGCTATTTTTTCTCGTTTTAGGAGTTTTTTATACTCGGCTCTATTGCAAAACGATCGTTTTGCAATAGAGGGTGGTATAAAAGGGAGGGTGCTTTCATGGACGAAGAGATCCGGGAAAATAACGAAGCTTCGGCGGGAGAAGCGCCGTCTTCGGGCGAGAAAAAGCCGACCTTCTGGGCGGAGGCGCTTGACTGGTACAACACGGTCATCGGCTCCGTGCTGGCGATTATTCTGATTTTTTCGCTTCTGACCCGCCTTTCGACCGTGGACGGGGATTCCATGCTCCCGACGCTTCACAATCAGGAGCGGCTTCTGGTAACGAATTTTTCATACACGCCCGCCCATAACGACATTGTCGTGATCTGGGAGGACGACCTTTACAACAAGGTGACCGAGACCTACGGAGAGGCGATCGTAAAGCGGATCGTCGGGGTCGCGGGGGACACGATCTCGATCGACTTCGACGCGGGAATCGTGTATCGGAACGGCGTCGCGCTCGAGCACGGGATCGCGGACGGGATCCTTTACGAGGACGGTCACGCGATCAACGATTATACCCGCGAGCGGATCGATATGGTCGGCTCGGTTGAGATTCCCGAGGGATATGTGTTCGTTATGGGCGATAACCGCAATAACTCGACGGACAGCCGCGACTACCGCGTCGGGCTGGTCGATGTGAACAATATCATCGGGAAGGCGTATCTTCGGATCGCGCCGCTCGATCGGTTCGGAGGCGTGGTCTGATGGCGTACGAGGGCGATATTCAGTGGTTCCCGGGGCATATGGCGAAAACGCGCCGCATGATCGAGGAGAACCTGAAGCTTGTGGACGCGGTGGTTGAGATCGTGGACAGCCGGATCCCCGAAGCGAGCCGGAATCCGTTCCTCGACGAGCTGATCGGCGAAAAGCCGCGGATCCTGCTGCTGAATAAATGCGACTATGCCGACGACGCGATGACGAAGCGGTGGCAGGCGTATTACGAAAAGCAGGGCTTATCCGTTCTGGCGGGGGACTGTCGGAGCGGGAAGGGCATGAACCGATTCCTTCCGCTTTTGAAGAAGCGGCTCGCGCCCCTGCTGGAGAAGCGCCGCGCGCGGGGCATGATCGGAAGGGCGCTTCGGGTCATGGTCGTCGGGATTCCGAACGTCGGGAAATCCTCCTTTATTAACCGCATGGCGAACGCGCGGAAAACGAAGGTCGAGGATCGCCCGGGGGTGACGCGCGGAAAGCAGTGGGTCACGATCGATAAGGAGGTCGAGCTTCTCGATCTTCCCGGTATTTTATCCCCGAAGCTCGACGATCGGGACGCGGCGCTCCGGCTCGCGTTTACCGGCGCGATCCGGGACGATATTATGGATACCAAGGCGCTCGCGGAGGAGCTTGGCGCGTATTTAAAGGAGCATTATCCCGAACGGCTTTCCGAGCGGTATAAGCTAGACGATACGGACGGGAGGATTCTGGAGAAGATCGCCGTAAAGCGGGGCATGGTGCTTTCGGGCGGCGTACCCGATCTTCGCCGCGCGGCGGCGGCGCTTCTCGACGAATACAGGAGCGGTAAAATTGGAAAAATCACGCTTGAGCAGCCAAACGGCTGAGCGGTTTTCATTCGATACGGCGGTTCGGGAAAAACACGGCGTTTTTTGCGGCATTGACGAGGCGGGGCGGGGTCCCCTCGCGGGGAGCGTCTACGCCGCGGCGGTCATTTTCCCCGAGGGCGTCATGATCGAGGGGCTGAACGACAGCAAAAAGCTTTCCGAGAAAAAGCGGGAGCTTCTCTTTGCGGAAATTACCGAAAAGGCGCTTGCCTGCGCGGTCGCGTCGGCTTCCGCCGAGGAAATTGACGAATATAATATTCTCGGCGCGACGTTTCTCGCCATGCGGAGAGCGGTCGATGGGCTTTCGGTTCCTCCCGCGTTCGCGCTGGTGGACGGGAACCGCCTTCCCGCGCTTTCCGTGCCCGCCGAGGCGGTGGTGGGGGGAGACGGGATCTCCGCGAGTATCGCGGCGGCTTCGATCCTCGCGAAGGTGACGAGGGACCGCGCGATGGTCGAAATGGACCGGCTTTATCCCGAATACGGCTTCGCGAAGCACAAGGGCTACGGAACGAAGCTGCACTACGAGAGGCTGAAGCAGTACGGAATGTGTCCCGAGCACCGGCGTTCCTTTTTTAAGAAGCATCCGATATGAGCAAGGAATCAAAACGGGGGAAATTCGGCGAAGCGTATACCGCCGAGCAGCTTCAAAAGCGGGGAATGACCCTCCTCGCGCAAAATTTCAGGCGTAAGGGCGGCGAGATCGATCTTATTTTCGAGCGGGACGGGGAGCTGATCTTCGTCGAGGTCAAAACGCGGAAGTTCGGGAGCATGACCGAGGGGGCGGACGCGCTCGACCGGGCGAAAAAGCGGCGGATCATCCTGACCGCGCTTACCTTCGCGCGGGAATACGGCTTCTCGGAAAAGCCCATGCGGTTCGACCTTTCGGAGCTTACGGTGACGACCGAGGAAAACCCGCGGGTGCTTGAATGGAACTATTACCCCGACGCGTTTGACGCGAGCGGAATGGAGATATTTTAAGGCGTTCCTTGAGGGAACGCACCCTGCCAAAAAAGAAAGAAGGAATCTATATGATTTACAGAAGTACAAGAGACAATCGGATCAGCGTCGAAAGCGCGCGGGCGATCGCGCAGGGGCTTTCGGACGAGGGCGGGCTTTTCGTCCCCGATACGCTCCCGAAGCTGAGCGAGGCGGATTTTAAAGCGCTCTGCGGGAAGAGCTATTCCGACCGCGCGTTTGAGATCTTTAAGCTTTTCCTGACGGATTTTACCGACGAGGAGATCCGCGCGTGCGTGGACGGGGCATACGGGAGCGGCTTCGATACGGAGAACGTTTCCGAGCTTTCGCACCTGCTGAGCGGGACGTATATTCTTGAGCTCTGGCACGGTCCGACCTGCGCGTTCAAGGACATGGCGCTTCAGATTCTCCCGCACCTGCTCACGGTGTCGGCGAAGAAGGTCATCGACGGGAAGGAGATCGCCATTCTCGTCGCGACGTCGGGCGATACGGGGAAAGCCGCGCTCGAGGGCTTTAAGGACGTTCCCGGAACGAGCATTACCGTTTTCTATCCCGAGGACGGGGTCAGCGATATGCAGAAGCGCCAGATGACGACGCAGGAGGGCGGAAACGTCCACGTCTGCGCCGTAAAGGGAAACTTCGACGACTGTCAGAACGGGGTTAAGGCGATCTTTACCGACGAGGCGCTTAAAGCCGAGCTGGAGAAGAAAAAGATCGTTTTTTCGAGCGCGAACTCGATCAACTGGGGGCGGCTCTGCCCGCAGATCGTGTACTATATTTCCGCCTATGTCTCGCTCATGGAGAGCGGGGAGCTTGAATACGGCGAAAAGGTCAATATCGTCGTTCCGACGGGGAATTTCGGGAACATTCTCGCCGCGTACTACGCGAAGCAGATGGGGCTTCCCGTAAAGAAGCTGATCTGCGCGTCCAACGCGAACAATGTGCTCACCGACTTTATCCGCACCGGAACCTATGACCGAAACCGCGATTTCCATACGACGATCTCGCCGTCGATGGACATTCTGATCTCGAGCAACCTCGAGCGGCTTTTATATCACCTTACCGACGGGGACGACGAGCAGATCGCGGAGTGGTTCGGCGCGCTTTTGCGGCTCGGGAAATATACGGTCTCCTCGCCCGTGATGAAAAAGCTGACGAACGATTTCTGGGCAGGGTGCTGCGACGATACGCAGACGAAGGCGGCGATCCGCGAGGTATTCGACACCTACTCCTATTTAATGGACACCCACACCGCCGTCGCATATCGGGTATACCGCGATTACCGCGAGGAAACGGGCGATACCGCGAAGGCGATCATCGCCTCCACCGCGAATCCGTATAAATTCGGCGCGGCGGTTTCGGAGGCGGTCGGGCTTTCGACGGAGGGTCTCGACGAATTCACCGTGATCGAGAATCTTGAAAAGCATACCGCGACGACCATGCCCGCGCCGCTTGCCGCGACGAAGGGGAAGCCGATCCGCTTTACGGATTCGGTCGAAAAGCAGGAAATGCCCGCGGCGGTGCTTCGGTATCTCGGACAGCAATGAGCGTATATACGATCGGCGATCTTCACTTTTCGTTCGGCGTGAAAAAGCCGATGGATATTTTCAAGGGCTGGGACAATTATGTCGGGCGGCTGACGGAGAACTGGAACCGGGTCGTTTCGGACGGGGATACCGTCGTCGTTCCGGGGGATATTTCGTGGGCGATGAATCTGTCGGAGACCGTGAAGGATTTCGGGTATATCGACCGCGTGCTGAACGGGGAGAAGATCCTTTTAAAGGGAAACCACGACTACTGGTGGACGACCGCCGCGAAAATGAACCGGTTTTTAGAGGATAACGGCTTTACGCGGATCCGGATTCTGAACAACAACGCGTTTCTCGCCGACGGGCTCAGCATTGTGGGAACGCGCGGCTGGATCAACGACGACGGCGAGCCGTGCGATCTGAAGGTACTGAACCGCGAGGCGGGAAGGCTCCGCGCCTCCGCCGAAGAGGGGAAAAAGCTCGGCGGCGAGCTTATCGCGTTTCTGCATTATCCGCCGATTTTTAACGGTGAGCGGAACGAGTACATTCTTTCGGTGATCCGCGAGTACGGGATCCGCCGCTGCTTTTACGGACACATTCACGGCGCGGCGCATAGGCTCGCCTTTCAGGGAGAGGCGGACGGAACGGAGTACCGCATGGTTTCCGCCGATTATCTCGGATTTATGCCGATTCGGATCACCTGACGGCGGAACGAAGGCGGAAAAGACGCGCGCCTGCACAAAAAAATAAAAAATTTACGGGAAATACTGGTCAAACGGAAAAAAATATGATATAATAGAATCTGTGGTTTTTGAGCCGCGCGGACGGCTTCGAGGATAAAGCATATACAGTGAAAAAACGGAGGACATTTAAAATGGAAATCATTTCAAACAGCAAGACGGAGACGAATACGACGGAAGCGGTCATTCGGGTGGACGCGGCGGCGTTTGAGGCGGCGGTACAGTCGGTTTATTTAAAGAGAAGAAAGAATATTTCGATTCCGGGCTTTCGTAAGGGGAAAGCGACTCGTAAGATGATCGAGACCCAGTACGGCGAGAATGTTTTTTACGAGGAAGCGGTCAACGGCATGTATCAGCAGACCGTAGCGGACGCGGCGGAGGAGCTGAAGCTTGACGTCGTGGACGTTCCGGACGTTGAGGTGACCGAGATCTCCAAGGAGAACGGCGTGACCTTTAAGGTACGGTATACGGTAAAGCCCGAGGTAAATATTTCCGATTATAAGGGATTAAAGCTTGAGAAAAAGGTCAAGACTGTAACCGACGGAGACGTTGACAAGGAGATCGACCGCGTCAGAAACAACAACGCGAGAATCATCGACGTAACCGACCGCGCGGCTGTTTCGGGCGATACCGTGATCTTCGATTACGAGGGATCGATCGACGGCGTGCCGTTCGACGGCGGAAAGGCGGAGCAGTTCAGCCTCGAGATCGGGAGCGGACGCTTTATTCCCGGCTTTGAGGATCAGCTCGTCGGCAAGAGCGTCGGCGAGGAATTCGACGTAAACGTATCCTTCCCCGAGGATTACCACGCGAAGGAGCTTGCCGGAAAGCCCGCGGTATTTAAGTGCAGGCTGCACGAGATTAAGGCGAAGGAGCTTGCGGCGCTCGACGACGAGTTTGTAAAGGACGTAAGCGAGTTCGACACGCTCGACGAATACAAGGCAGACCTGAAGAAGAAGCTGACCGACGCGGCGAACGAACGTGCGGATTCCGCGCTTGACGACAGCATGGCGGAAAAGCTCGCCGAAATGATGGAGGCGGAGGTTCCGCCCGTGATGTACGAGCATCGGATCGCCGATATGCTCCGCGAATGGGAATACAGAAACCGCTACGCGGGGATTACATTACAGGATTACCTCAAGTATACGGGGCTTACCGCGGATCAGTTCAGAGAGAGCTTCCGTAAGCCTGCCGAGATTCAGGTAAAGCTTCGTCTCGCGCTTGAAAAGATCGCCGCGAACGAAGGAATCGAGGCGACGGAGGAAGAGCTTGAACAGCATTACAAGGAGCTTTCCGAGCAGCATAAGATGGACATCGACCGCGTAAAGGCGGCGGTACCCGCGGAGAGCCTCATGATCGACCTGAAGATCCAGAAGGCGTTCGATTTCGTAAAGGAAAACGCCGAGATCACCGAGGTCGAGGACGCGGAATAATCGGGAAGCGCGGGAAACTCCCTTTTCAGGAAAGGAATGGTAGAGTGATATGAGTTTTAACATGAGCTTAGTACCGACCGTCATCGAGCAGACGGGGAGAGGCGAGCGCGCGTATGACATTTATTCGCGTCTCTTAAACGACCGGATCGTCATGCTGAACGAGGAGGTAAACTCCGTTACGGCGGGGCTGGTCGTGGCGCAGCTTCTCTTTCTGGAGGGACAGGATCCCGAAAAGGACATCTGTCTTTATATCAACAGTCCGGGCGGTTCCGTTTCGGACGGCATGGCGATTTATGATACCATGAACTATATCAAGTGCGACGTTTCGACGATCTGCATGGGCATGGCGGCGTCAATGGGCGCGTTCCTGCTTTCCTCGGGCGCGAAGGGAAAACGGCTCGCCCTTCCGAGCAGCGAGATCATGATTCATCAGCCGCTCATCGCGGGCGGCGGAATTTCGGGACAGGTCACCGACATTCAGATTCGCACAAAGTATTTACAGCGCACGAAGGATCGCTTAAACCATATTTTAAGCGAGAATACGGGGAAGGATTACGAAACCGTATGCGCGGACACCGAGCGTGACAACTTCATGACGGCGCAGGAGGCGCTTGAGTACGGACTGATCGATAAGGTTCTGGATAAGAGATAATTCTTATTTCCATTGTTGCAAAACGATTGTTTTGCAACAGCGTCGAGTATATCGGCAATCGGTATTCGTGAACAAAAACGATAAGGGAAAGGATTTTCCGATATGTTAAGATGCAGCTTCTGCGGCAAGCCCGACGATAAGGTCGCACGTATGCTTTATTCCAACAACGCGGCGATCTGCAACGAATGTGTGCTTGCGTCCTACCGAATGCTTCTCGAGGACGGAGAAGCCGAATATCAGCAGCGAAAGCGTCCTCAGCAGCCGAAGCAGGAGGCTCCCGCGGCGAAGGAGCCGGATCGAACGGCGGTAAAGCCCGCGGAGATCAAGGCTGTGCTCGATCAGTATATCATCGGTCAGGAGGAAGCCAAAAAGACGCTCTGCGTTTCGGTTTATAATCACTATAAGAGAACGATCGCGAACGACGATCGGAACAATACCTCGGTCGAGCTTCAGAAGAGCAACGTTCTTCTGCTCGGTCCGACGGGCGTCGGAAAAACCATGCTCGCGCAGACGCTGGCGCGGGTGCTTCATGTTCCGTTCGCAATTGCGGACGCGACGACCCTGACGCAGGCGGGCTATGTCGGCGAGGACGTTGAAAACGTTCTTCTGCGGCTCATTCAGGCGGCGGATTACGACATAGAAGCCGCGGAGCACGGGATCGTGTATATTGACGAGATCGATAAGATTTCCCGCCGCTCGGAGAACACCTCGATCACCCGCGACGTCAGCGGCGAGGGCGTTCAGCAGGCGCTTTTAAAGATCGTGGAGGGTACCGTTTCGAACGTCCCCCCGCAAGGCGGAAGAAAGCACCCGAATCAGGAGTTTATCCAGATCAATACGAAAAATATCCTCTTTATCTGCGGCGGCGCGTTTGACGGACTGGAGAAAACGATCTCCTCGAGAATCAATTCCTCCTCGCTCGGCTTCGGTTCGGAGCTTGCGGACAAGAGGGAATCGGAATCGGCGAAGGTCTTTCACCAGGTCGAGCCGGACGATCTCGTAAAATACGGGATCATTCCCGAGCTTGTTGGACGGCTTCCCGTGATCGCGGTACTCGACGAGCTGGACGAGGAAGCGCTCGTCAAAATCCTAGTCGAGCCGAAAAACGCGATCGTCAAGCAGTACAGCTATCTTTTCCGGCTGGACGGCGTGGAGCTCGAGATCGAGGCGGACGCGCTCCGCGAGATCGCGAAGAAATCCATTGCCCGAAAAACGGGCGCGCGCGGGCTTCGGACGATCATCGAGTCGATCCTGAACGATACGATGTTCGAGGCGCCGAGCGACGACGATCTGGTAAAGGTGGTCGTAAGCGCGGACTGCGTGACGAAGGGTGAAAAGCCAAAGCTGATCCACGGGGAAAAGGCGGCGAAAAAGACGGCGGCGAAGGCGGTCGTGAAAAAGCCCGCGGCAAAGAAGGAAATTGCGGAATAGACGAACCGAACCCTGCCATAAAAGCTTTTTTCATGGCAGAAGCGTACATACGGAACCCCTGTAACGAAAGGAACGAAGATGAAAAAAAGAATTTTAGCGGCAATCCTCGCGGCGGCAATGACCTTTTCCGCCGTACCGACCCTGCTCCCTGCGGCGGATCTTTCGGTTTCCGCGGCGAAGTCCGAAAAGCTTGCCGCGCCGAAGAGCCTGAAGGTGTCGAAGAAAACGGACTCGTCCGTTACCCTGAAATGGAGCAAGGTAGAGGGCGCGGACAAGTACGCGGTTTACCGCTATGACGGCGGTTCCAAAAAATATGTGAAGATCAAGAATGTTTCCAAGACCTCATATACGGTCACGGAGCTTGATTCGGATACAAAGTATTCGTTTAAGGTCGCGGCGCTCGTAAAGGGGAAGGACGGAAAGTATACCGCGCAGACACTATCCAAGGCAAAGAGCGTAACGACCGCCGAGTATCCGTCGTTTGTTATGCCGGAATACGGCGCGAAGAAAAACGACGTGCTCAAGAGCATGGGCAAGAACCGCTTCGTCAAAAGCCCCGCCAACCGGGAAGAGGAAGCGTACATGGGCGCGGTGACGTATCAGGGGAAAACGGCGACATGCGTGCTGGTCTTTAACGAGAAGGATCAAATCCTCGGTTACGTAATGGTGTACAACGTAGACTCGAAGAAGGAGTACAACAAGATCTGCGACGGTTATGACGAGAAGTACGGCGAGCCGATCTCGGAGGTCTCGAACACGGAGGGCGCAAGCGGAATGTGGATGTATACCGACGCAAAGAAGAAGGCGGCGGGCGGAATGATCATCGCTTACGAGGCGGAGACGGAACAGGTTACGGAGACGTTCGCTTACGTCTATGACGATACCGGCGCTTTGTTTGACGGCGTATCCGCCTGACCCGCCGGTACCATGACAGCAATCCCCTTGACCCGAGAAGGTCAAGGGGATTTTTTCATCACGCAAAAATTTTTCGGATTTGACAAAAAAACGCTTGACTTTTCGGGAATCCTGTGCTATAATATAACAGTAATCAATTGGGGGTGTGGCTCAGTTGGGAGAGCGCTTGCTTCGCATGTAAGAGGTCAGGGGTTCGAATCCCCTCATCTCCACCAAAAGAAAACCCACATCTCCGAGATGTGGGTTTATCTTTTTGATCGGAGAGGTGGACGGAACCCCGAGGATCAGGCGCTTTGCCCTGCAAAATACCGTCGAAGCCCCTCGTCTCCGCTAAATCCATGTCCCTTTGATATGGATTTTATTTTTTTGTAATTACGGGAATCCGATTCCCCAAAAAAATCAATAAAGGAGAGATTCGTTATGGCAAACACGGCACTCTTAAAAGGCGCGGCGAAGCCCCGTCTGTCCGTAAAGGCGCAGACGCTCGCGGCACTCGCGGCAGTTGCCGCTGCGGTTGTTCTTCCGCAGATCTTTCACGCGCTCGGCGCTGCTTCGGGACTCGGAACCGCGCTCGGCGAAACCTTTCTTCCCATGCACCTGCCGATCGTTTTGGTCGGGCTTCTCGCGGGACCGTACGCGGGCGCGGCGGCGGGACTTCTCGGTCCGCTCGTAAGCTTCGCGGTTTCGTCCATGCCCGGCGCGGCAATGCTCCCGTTTATGATGATCGAGCTTTTCGGATACGGGCTTCTCGCGGGTCTGCTCCGTAACGTAAAAATGCCGACGATCGCGAAGCTGCTGATCGTTCAGGTCGGCGGAAGGGCGCTTCGCGCGGCTGCGACGCTGACCGCGGTTTTCGCGTTCGGGAATGAGAGCGTGCGGATCGCTTCAATCTGGATGAGCGTTGTGACGGGTCTTTGCGGGATTGTTCTGCAATGGGCGCTGATCCCCCTGATTGTTTACCGCGTGGATCATTTGTCGAAAGATGAGCGGTGATCTAAAAAGAGCGAAGGAGCTGCTCGGCGGCGGGGCGTATACCTGCGTTTTGTGCAGGGGAGAAGAGACGGTCGTCTGTACGGAGCGCGGCGTGAAGCCCCTGCTCGACCTGTTGGACGGCGGGAGCGATCTGACGGGCTTTTCCGCCGCCGATAAGGTGGTCGGAAAGGCGGCGGCGTTTCTGTATGTGCTTCTCGACGTAACGGAGGTGTATTCGCCGGTTATGAGCGGGGCGGCGGTTCGCGTGCTTCGGGAAAACGGGATCGAGCCGCGCTGCGATATTCTTACCGAGAAGATCATCAACCGCGCGGGAACCGGAATTTGCCCGATGGAGGCTGCGGTTGCGGAATTGTCCGATCCGTCGGAGGCGCTGCGGGCAATCCGGAAGCGGCTGTCCGAGCTGCGCTTCGCAGTATAGATTGAAAAATAAAGCAAAACAGCGGTTTCCTTTTGAGGGGAACTGCTGTTAATTTTTCGATAGACCTCTTTTAGAGAATTTTGATTTGGTATCGGTCAGCATGCCCTAGATCGCCTGCGCGGTATAGAGACGGTAATAATCGCCCTTTTTCGCGAGAAGCTCCTCGTGGCTCCCGCATTCGGCGATCCCTCTGTGATCAATGTACATGATCTTGTCGCAGTTTCTGACGGTGGATAGGCGGTGCGCGATAATAAAGCTGGTGCGCCCCTTGAGAAGGTGGTCGATTCCGCGCTGGAGATACCGTTCGGTTTTCGCGTCGATCGAGGAAGTGGCTTCGTCTAAGATCAGAATCTTCGGATCGGCGAGGATCGTCCGCGCGAAGGAAATCAGCTGCTTCTGCCCCTGTGAAAGACCCGAGCCGCGCTCGTTCACCGTCGTATAATAGCCGTCGGGGAGAGCGGAGATAAACTCGTCGACCCCCACGACCTTCGCCGCCTCGATCGCCTCCTCGTCCGTCGCGTCAAGCCTTCCGTACTTAATATTTTCCATGATCGTTCCGCTGAAAATAAAACTGTCCTGAAGCATGATCCCCATCTGGCTCCGCAGGGAATGCAGCGTTACGGAGGAAATATCCGTCCCGTCGATCTCGATTGCCCCGCCGTTTACGTTGTAAAAACGGCTCAGCAGGCTTACGATCGTGGTTTTTCCCGCGCCCGTGGGTCCGACGAGCGCAATGCTTTCGCCCGCTTTTGCGGTAAAGCTCACGTTTTCGAGGATCATGGGTCCCGTTTCGTAGGCGAAGCTTACGTTCCGGAACGCGACCTCGCCCTTCATTTCGGGCATTTCGGCGGCGCCCTCCCGGTCGTCAACCGTGATCGGTTCGTCCATGGTCTCAAAGATTCGCTCAAGGTAGGAAACCGCGTTGATAAAGGTGTTCATGAGGTTGGAGAGGTTGAGGAGCGGCTGCCAGAAGCGGGAGGCGTAGCTGCACATCGCGACAATGCTTCCGAGGGAGACCGTCCCCGTCCCGAACACGAGCAGCCCGGTAATATAGATCGCGCCGCGCACACAGATCGCGATATTATCAACGGTCGGCCATACGAGATTACTGAACGTAACCGCGCGCATCCAGCTTTTGCGGTAGCTGTTCTGGAGCTTGTCGAAAATTTCCGCGTTGATTTCCTCGCGGGTAAAGATCTGGGTGACCTTTGTGCCGACAATGCTCTCGTGGATATAGGCGTTGAGGTTGCTACTCTTGTTGCTGACCTGCTGCCACGCTTTTCTTTGCTTGTTTTTGATGACGAGCATGATTCCCGCGAAGATCGGAAGCCCGCAGAGCACGACCAGCGCGAGCTGCCACGACACGAAGAACATAAAGATTGTAATAAAGATCAGGTTGAAAATTTCGAGAATAAACCGAATGATCCCGTCGGTCATCAGGTCGGAAATGCTGTTGATGTAGTTGATGACGCGCACGAGGATTTTTCCGTGCGGGCGGTTGTCGTAATATTCAAAGGGGAGCTTTTGCAGGTGCTCGAAAAGATCCTTCCGAATGTCGTAGACGATATTCTGTCCCACCCGCGTCATGATCCGGGAGCGCACGGCGGAGAGAATTACGCTTACGACGATCGAAACAAGCATCAGAACGCCGAGCAGAATGATCTGCGGGATATTTCCGTCCGGAATCGAAACGTCGAGCGCGTACTGGCTGAACAGCGGGGTCAGAAGCCCGACCACCGCCGCGGTCGCGCTTAAAAAGAGGGAAAGGAAGATCCGTCCCCGATACCTGCCGCAGTAAACGAGCGCGCGCTTGAGGTGCCGTATGTCAAAGGGCGTTTCAAGCGTCTCATCGATGTCGAATTTATTTCGTGCCATGTTGCTACCTCTTTATTTTTGTAACTCATACACCTCGCGGTAGTAGCCCTCGCGCGCGATCAGCTCGCTGTGCGTACCGATGTCCGCGATCCTTCCGTCCTCGAGAATCACGATCTTATCCGCGTCCTTGGCGGAGGAGATCCGCTGCGCGATAATGATCTTCGTACAGGGAAAATCCAGTTTCCGGAGGCTTTCCTGAATATGCGTTTCCGTTTCGAGATCGACCGCCGACGTCGTATCGTCGAGGATCAGGATCGAGGGCTTTACCGCGATCGCGCGGGCAAGGGCGATTCGCTGCTTCTGCCCGCCCGAAAGCCCGACGCCCCGTTCGCCGACGATCGTTTCATATCCCTCGGAGAGCTTTCGGATAAACCCGTCCGCGTCGGCGGCTTCGGCGCACTTGATCACGTCCTCCTGCGTCATGTCGGCGTTTCCGAAGGCGATATTCCCCTCGACCGTGTCCGAATAGAGGAGCACGTCCTGCGTCGCGACGCCGATGCTTCCGCGAAGCTGTTTTAATTTCATTTTTCTGACGTCGATCCCGTCTACCGTTACCGACCCCTCGTCCACGTCGTAGATTCGCGAGATCAGCTCGACGAGCGTGGTTTTTCCCGCGCCCGTGGCGCTCATAACGGCGACGGTCTCCCCCGCGTTGATCTTTAAATTGATATTTTTCAGGACGGGCGTTCCGTCATAGCCGAAGGAGACGTTTTTAAACTCAATATCCCCCTTCAGCCGTTCGGTCAGCTCAACCGCGTCCTCACGGTCGGAAATAAGCGATTTTCCGTAGTAAAGCTCGATGATTTTATGGGCGGAGGCGGAAAACCGCTGAAAATCGTTGATGATCGTCCCGATATTGCGCATGGGGTTCGCGAGCGTCCAGATCAGCCCGCCGAAGGCGGTAAACTCGCCTACCGTGATCCGTCCCGTGACCGTAAAGATTCCGCAGACGACAAGCTGTACCGCCGAAAGCGCCTGCGCGGTAATCTCAATCGTCGGGAAATAATCCATCCACTTCAGCGCGGCAGCCTGATTCGCGGCGGAATATTCGGCGCTTTTCTCGTCGAAGCGCCCGATCTCGTAGTCCTCACGCGCGAACGCCTTTACGACACGGTTTCCCGAGATATTTTCCTCCGCCATGGTGTTCATGCGGGAAAGCTTTTCGCGCAGATCGACGTACATCGGGCGAACCTTCTTTTTAAAGAGGAAGGACGCGATAAAAATGATCGGGGTAAGGGCGATCAGGCAGCACGCCGTCGGGGGATCCATGCTGAAAAAGTAAACGATCGAGGAGAGGAAAAGCACCAGACTTTCCAGTACGGTCTTGACGATCCACGCGACGCTGTGCCGCACCATGTCGATGTCCCCGCTCATGCGGGTCATGATGTCGCCGGTGCGGTGATGATGATAAAAGCCCGCGTCCTGCGCGTTGATGCTGTCGTACAGCTTTTTCCGGACGCGGTACACGACCGCCTGCGAGGTCGTTTCGTACATCATGTTCGCGGTGTAGGTAATGCAAGTGCGCAGGAAGGTAAAGCCGATCATCGCCGCGACCATGAACCAGAGCAGGTCGGGCTGCGTCCGGACGTTCTCGGCGGCGGCTTCGGATACGATAAAGGTATCGACGATCCGCTGACTCATCATCGGGGTAATGAGATACATGGTTTGACAGACGACGGAAAGCGCCATGGCGGCGAGGTACCGTCCGCGGTAGCCGCTTAAATTGCTCCAGAGCCATTTGAAAAGAAACATTTTGAACCTCTTTGAACATATAGCGGGAGGGGGAGGAACGGCTCCTCCTCCGAGGAATTTGAATGCTTTTTTGAAAACACATTATAGCAAAATTTCCGGGAAAAAGGAAGTGTCAGAATTGCTCAAAATTCAAGTCAAATTTTTCTTTTTTTGGCAAATACGTCGAAAGCCCCGCTTTTTCACACCGCGGGATTTTTGGATCGTTTTTGGGGAGCTGTGCCGTGCCCACTCCCGCACAAAAAGAAAAACAACCCCGGAAACCGGAGTTGTTTTTTGGAGGCGCCACCCGGATTTGAACCGGGGGTCAGGGTGTTGCAGACCCATGCCTTACCACTTGGCTATAGCGCCTTGTTTTCACTTTTACCGAGGCAAAAGCAAAAACAAATGAAAAACCTGCCCCCACTGCTGCAAGGGCGACTGGAGCGGATTACGAGGCTCGAACTCGCTACCTCCACCTTGGCAAGGTGGCGCTCTACCAGATGAGCTAAATCCGCGGAGAATCAATCCGCTTCAAAAGAATTGAAGCGGAAAGATCCGAAAGGAGAAAAATGAAATGTAATAAGTGGCGACCCGAATGGGGCTCGAACCCATGACCTCTAGCGTGACAGGCTAGCGTTC
>CAZKKZ010000016.1:0-45202 GCA_964553625.1 uncultured Ruminiclostridium sp. | reverse complement strand
TAAGATCTTTCGCCTTATAGATGTCCGCCATGCCGCCCACTCCGATCAGCTCTAGCAGCTCGTACCGTCCGTCCAAACGCTTTCCGATATTTTTATCCATACACCTTTCAACCCTTCCTCGTGTTCCGTAGTTCCTTTTTTATTTTTATGCAGGCGTGCGTGCCCGCGCGAACAGATCAAACCAAAACCACCGCGACGGAAACGTTATCCCTTCCGCCGTTCCCGAGCGCGTAATCAATGAGAAGATCGCAGACCTTTCCGATCGGATTCGTGACCGTGATCTCCGCGATGTCCACGTCCTCGCCGTAGGAATGAAGCCCGTCCGAGCAGAACAGGAGCATGCTTCCCTCCTCGAGATCGATCTCGAAATAATCGGGCGTGATCGTCCGTTCCGCGCCGACTGCGCGGGTAATCCGGTTCCGATCGGGGTGCGTGCGGCTTTCTTCCTCGGTGATCTCGCCGCGCTCGATCAGGCTTCGCACGTATGTATGATCCTTCGTCAGCTGCTGCATGGCGTCCCCGTAAAGGTAATACGCGCGGCTGTCGCCGGCGTTGATGAGATAAGCGCGGTTGTTATAAACGATCCCCGCGACGCAGGTCGTTCCCATGCCCGCCTTGTCCGGCTCCTTCGCCGCCTTATCGTAAACGAGGCTGTTCGCCGCCGTAACGGAGGTGATCAGGAGATTTCGGATATAGTTCCGGCTGAGGTTTTCGCGAAATCCCTTCCGAAGCCGATCCGCCATAAAATCCACCGTCATCTGGCTCGCGACGCTTCCCGCGTTTTCGCCGCCCATTCCGTCGCACAGAATGACCGCGACCGCGTCCTCGCCGAGCGATTCCGCCCAGACCCGATCCTGATTCTCGCTCCGCACAAGCCCGATGTCCGTTTTATAGTAGCATTTCAATTGATCACCGCCCGTCCTCCGTGGAAAGACGCCGCCGCGCGGCAGTCCTGCCCTAAAATTTTCAATACATTTATATTATACACCATTTGCCCGAATAAATCAATATAGGAAATGTGAAAAATCGCGTTATCCGTTTTTTTCCTCTGAATTGCTTCCCAAATGAATCCTTGAAGATTTTATACGCCGAACGGCTGTCCGAAAGACAAGGAAGAAAACCGCAGGAATATACGCATATTTCAAGGATTTCTGACGAAGTATTTCGGCAGCCGGACAAGCAGAAAAATTCAAGGATTCATTTGGGGAGCAATAGAATCCCGCCGAAGCTGCCCGCAGGCGGCGCTGATGTCCGCGCCGAGGGTGCGCCGAACCGTCGCGTTCAGCCCCCCTTCGGTCAGCATGGCTTGAAACGCCTTGACGTTCGCGCTTCGCCGAAAATCCCCCTCGCGGATCTCGTTCACGGGAATCAGGTTGACGTGGCAGGGGGAAAGCGGCTTTAACAGGCGGATCAGCTCCCGCGCCGTCTCCCGGTCGTCGTTGACCCCCTCGATCAGCGCGAATTCAAAGCTGATCCGCCGCCCCGTTTTGTCGAAATAGCGCCTGCACGCCCCGATCAGCTCATTTACCCCGTACCGCCGGTTCACGGGCATGATCGCGTTTCGCTTTTCGTCGGTCGGCGCGTGCAGCGAGACCGAGAGCGTCAGCCCGAGCCTTTTTTCGGCAAGACGGTCGATCCCCTCCGCCAAGCCGCAGGTCGAAAGCGAAACATGGCGAAGGCTCATTCCCCGCCCCTCCTCCGAGGAAAGCAGCGCCAGAAACTTCATCACGTTCTCGAAGTTGTCGAGCGGCTCGCCGATCCCCATGAGGACAATACTCCCGACCGTCCGCCCGCTGTCGCGCTCGGTCTCGTAAAGCTGCAATAAAAGCTCGGAGGGAGAAAGATTCCGCACAAAGCCCGCCTTTGTGGACGCGCAGAACGCGCAGCCCATTTTACAGCCCACCTGCGTGGAGACGCAAAGGCTGTTCCCGTGGTGATATTCCATTAAAACGGTCTCGACCCGCTCGCCGTCGGGAAGCTCGTACAGGTACTTAACCGTTCGGTCGAGCGCGGATTCGAGCTTCCGCCTGACGGTAAGACGCGGGATATAAAACCGCCCGTCCAGCTTTTCGCGCAGCGCCGCCGAAAGATTGGTGCATTCCGAAAGCGAAGCCGCGTTTCTTTTGTGGAGCCATTCATATAATTGCCGCGCGCGGAATTTCCGCTCCCCGAGCGCGCTCATCTCCGCTTCCAGCTCGGGAAGCGACAGAGAAAGAAGGTCTTGTTTCATAGGTATGTCCTTAATAACTTTTCAGCCCGATAATGATGATACAATACGTTTTTCACGCTTCTGCCCTCCTCCGGAACACCGCCGCAAAAAATCCATCTCCTCCCGTCTGCGCGGGGAAAAAGTTTTTCTCGGTTTCAAGCGTAAAATCCCCGTTTTTACACAGAAATCCCTCGGCAACGCCCTCGTTTTCCGCCTCGTTTAACGTACAGGTCGAATACACAAGCGTTCCCCCGGGCTTGACATAGCGCTTCGCCGTTTCGAGAATCGCCCGCTGAAGCGGCGGGAAATTCTCCAGCACCGTCTTCGGCTTATACTTGATCTCGGGCTTTCGTCGAATCACGCCAAGCCCCGAGCATACCGCGTCGCAAAGCACGCGATCCGCCGCGGGGATTTTTTCGTTATAAACCGAAGCGTCGTTTTCCACCGCGGAAACAATCGAAAGCCCGAGCCGCTCCGCCCCCTCGGTAATGAGCGGGAGCTTTCCCGCGTGAAGATCGAAGCTGAGCAGCCGCCCGCGATTCTCCATTTTCTCGGCAAGGGTAAAGCTTTTCCCGCCCGGCGCGGCGCAAAGGTCGAGCACGGTCTCTCCCGGCTTCGGATCGACCAGCGCGCAGCAAAGCTGGGAGGAAATATCCTGCACATGAAACAGCCCGTTCCGATAGGCAGCGCATTGCTCGATCCGCGTTCCGCTCACGTGTCCGACCTCGGCGCAGTCGGGCAGAAGCTCGACCTCCCGCGCGCCGATCCCGTCTCTTTCGAGCGCCGCGAGAACCTCCCCGCGGGTAGCGCGGAGCGTGTTCACCTTAATAAAAAGCGGGGGGCGTCCGAGCGACGCTTTTAAAAGAGAAAGCGTCCGTTCCTCGCCGAAGCGCCTTGTCCACATTTTTACCAGCCATTTCGGGCAGGAGTACTCCACCGAAAGCCGCGCCTCTCCCGCGAGCGAATCCGTCCTTAACTCGCCGCCGTCCCGTAAAAAGGCGCGGAGAACCGCGTTCACGAAGCCCTTTTGGCGCGGTCCGGAAAGCGCGACCGTCTCGCTCACCGCCGCGCGGTCGGGAACGCCCTCCATGTATAAAAGCTGATACAGCCCCATTCGCAGCAGGAGAACCACCGACGAGTCGAGCTTATCGAACTCGACGCTCGAATACGCGCGGATCAGATAATCGAGCGTCATTTTCCGCTCGAGAACCCCGTAAAAAAGCGCGGCGGCAAAGGCTTTCTCCCGCGCGGAAAGCGCCTCCTCCGAAAACGCGCGGTCAAGCGCGAGATTGGAGTAAGCGCCGCCCCGCTCCACGCGCGACAAAAGCGCCAGCGCGGTTTTTCTCGCGTTCGCCATCAGTTTCTGCGGCGGGTTCCCGCGATAAGCCGCAGGAGCTGTAAGAGCGACACCAGCAGCGCCGCGACGTAGGTCATTGCCGCCGCGTTCAGCACCTTCCGTGCGCCCTTCAGCTCCTCCCCGTAAAGAAGCCCCATGCCCGCGATGGTTCGGATCGCCCGATTACTCGCGTCAAACTCGACGGGAAGGGTAATGAGCTGAAACAAAACGACGAAGCCGAAAAAGACGATCGCGATCTCAACCATTCCCAGCAGACCGATCGCGCAGCCGATCATAAACAGCCAGAGCCACGTCTGCGAGCAGATCGAAACGACGGGATAAATCATATTCCGAAGCATGATCGGGGTATAGCTTTTCGCGTACTGGATCGCGTGCCCGCATTCGTGCGCCGCCACGCCGATCGCCCCGACCGACGCGCTGTCGTAAACCGATTCCGAAAGGGCGATCACGTTCCTCTTCGGGTCGAAATGATCGGTAAGCTTTCCGGGAACGCGAAGGATCTGAACGTCGTACAGCCCGTTCGCGTCGAGAATCTGCCGCGCCGCGTCACAGGCGCGGACGTTCGCCGAGGTGCGCACCTGCTTATAATGACTGAACACATAGTTTACGCGAAACGAGCAGAACATCGAAAAAATGACCGCCGCGAACACCAGAAAAGAGAGCAGCGTGTAGTTGTTCAGCAGCATTTCCAAAAATTCCATAAATCTTCCTCCTTGTTTATTACAGGCTCGCTATTCGCCGAGCCTTGTGCCTTTTTCTACTTTTCTGCCCCGTAAAAAGTCCTCCGCCTTCATGCGCTTCGAGCCCTCGTACTGAAGATCGGTCAGACGGATCACCCGACCGTCCCCGCACACGACGGAAAGCCGGTCGTCCGCAGCCGTCCCCGCGGGAAGATCGGAGCGCTCCTCCGTTTTTTCGGCGAAATAGACCTTGAGCCGCTTTCCGCCGAGGACGGTAAACGCGCAGGGGCTGGCGGACATTCCGCGGATAAAGTTATAGGCCTCCGTCATCGGCTTCGTAAAGTCGATCCGGCACATCTCCTTCGAAATCATGGAGGCGTAACAGGAATCCCCGTCCTTTTGGGGAATCCGCTCCGCCGTCCCGTTTTCGATTTTCTCAAGCGCGCGGAGCAAAAGAGAAGCGCCGAGCGCGCTCAGTCGGTCGTGAAGCTCGGAGGCGGTCATCGTTTCCGGGATCATGATCTCCTCCCACAGGATCATATCCCCCGTATCCAGCCCCTCCGCCATATGCATGATCGTCACGCCCGTTGTTGTCTCGCCGTTCACAATGCAATGCTGAATCGGCGCCGCGCCGCGGTATTTCGGGAGAAGCGACGCGTGAACGTTGATACAACCGTATTTCGGGAGATCGAGTACCGATTTCGGGAGGATCTGCCCGTAAGCGGCAACGGCGATACAGTCGGGGGAAAGCCGCCGAAGCGTTTCGAGAGAAGCCTCCGCGTCCTCCCCCTTACGGAGCGAGAGCGGCTGAAAAACGGGAATTCCGTTTTCCTCGGCGCATTGCTTGACGGGCGGGGGCAGCAGCTTCTGTCCGCGGTTTTTCGGCTTGTCGGGCTGAGTAAATACCGCCGACACGGTATGCCCCGCCTCAAGGAGCGCGGTAAGACAGGGTACGGCAAAATCGGGCGTCCCCATAAAAACAAGGTTCATCGGGTTTGTTCCTTTCTTTAAGAATAATGGCAAAAAACGACAAATTTATGTTTCGTCAATGAACCGCTTAACGGCATTGATAAACGGCTCCATATCCCGGAAAATGACCTCGACGATAATGCTCCAGTTGATTCCCTCATAGTCATGGATCAACCGGTGTCTTAACCCCGCGACCATACTCCACGGCAGCTCGGAATGAAGCGCTTTAAACTCACGATCCAGCTGATACACCTGCTCCCCGATGTTATAGAGCGGGGTAGTAACCGCCCATTGTAAAAATTCATCGTTTAGCAGCCGTTCTTCCGTGATATTGTGCTGTTTTATTTGCATACTCAGATTTTCCCAAGTTCCGACGATCTTTTTCAGACGTTCCTTATCCGTTTTTTTCACGCGATTCGAACCCCCTCGCGAAGAATATGACGATAAAGCTCCGTATCCCGATCGATCTCACGGATCTCAAAAGCGTCCACTTTTTTTTGGGTAAGCTCGCGCAGCTCCTCGCCAAACGCGAAAATATCCCGCGCGCGAAAACCGTCGCCGCCAAAAACAATGACGTCGATATCCGAATCCTCGTCCGCTTCCTCTCTCGCGTATGAGCCGAACAGAATCGCGTAATCGGCATGATATTTTCGCAGCAGTATTTTGATACAGCGCTCGATTTCCTGTCTGGATAATTTCACCTTGCAAGCCTCCGTTCCTCAGCGAACCGACGTTTAGAACTTGTCTTCATAAGAGGGTTGTGCGGATTTTCGGAGAAAAATTGTTGCAGGCGAGGAAAATTTTCGCGGGAATCCTTTCGGATTTTAAGAAAATTTGACAAAGCATGCGGCAATTTTTCCCGAAAAGACGTGCGATTCTCTTGTGAAGACATGTTCTTACTTCTCCTCCGGATCGACCATTTCGTCCGCGAGATCGGTAAAGATCACGCCGTTCAGGTGGTCGATCTCATGACAGAGCGCCCGCGCGAGAAGCTCCGTCCCCTCCACCTTGAATTCCTTTCCGTAGCGGTTCTGCGCCGTCACCTTGACCTTCGCGGGGCGGACGACATACCCCCACTGTCCCGGCGCGGAAAGACAGCCCTCGATCTCGCGCTGCTTTCCCCGCACGGAGGTAACCACGGGATTGACCAGCTCGATCGGACCCTCCCCGACGTCGATCACGACGACGCGGCGGAGAATGCCGACCTGCGGCGCGGCAAGCCCGACGCCCTCCGCGCTTTTCAGCGTCTCGAGCATATCGTCGAGCAGCACCCAGAGCCGATCGTCGAACGCCGTGACCTCGCGGCATTTCTTGCGGAGAATCTCCTCCCCGAATTTTACAATATTTCGTAAAGCCATTTTTATTCCGATCCTTTCGTAAAATAGTCTATGTCAGGAGCGCGGCATTTAGCCGATCTCGCCGTTAAAATCAAAATAAAATCCCGCGCCCTTACATTCCGCGCTCCGTCCCGCTTCCTCCGAAACGCCGCGAAGGAGCTTCCGAAGCGCCGCGCTTCTTCGGCATTTCAGGACGATCCGGCTGTGCGCCGTTCCGCCGATCCTTCCGCTTTCCGTCGGTCCGAGAAGAATGAGCGGGATCCCGGGATTTTTCTCCGCCGCCGCCTTTAAAAGCGTGAACAGCTTTCCCGCCGCGCGGTTCGCCCGCTCCGCGTCGGGAGCCGAAACCACGATCAGACAGAGATCGCAGAACGGCGGAAAGATGAGTGCGCGGCGCACCTCGATCTCCTGCGCGTAAAATTCCTTGTAATTCTGCGCGGCGGCAAGCTCGAGAACGTAATGCTCGGGCGTAAAGGTCTGGAGAAACGCCCGCCCCGGCTTTCCCCCGCGGCCGCATCGCCCGACGACCTGCGTAATGAGCGAGAAGGTCTTTTCATAGCCGAGATAGTCCCCCGCGTACAGGGAGCGGTCGATCAGAAGCACCCCCACCAGCGTGACGTTCTCGAAATCCAGCCCCTTCGCGATCATCTGCGTTCCGACCATGATGTCGTACTCGCGGTTCGCGAATTCGCGGAAGCGCTTTTCATAGGACTGCCGCGACATGGTGGTGTCCGCGTCCATACGAAGCACCCGCGCTTCGGGAAAAAGCTCCCGAATCTCGTCCTCGATCCGCTGCGTTCCCGTTCCGCTCCGGTAAAGATAACGGCTCCCGCATTTCTCACAGACCGTCGGAACCGGCTTCCGATACCCGCAGAGATGACACGCCGCGCTTTCGTTTGCCTTATGGTAGGTGAGCGGGATCCCGCAGTTCGGACACTCGGCGACCGCGCCGCAACTGATACAGTTCATGTACGTATGATACCCGCGGCGGTTCAGCAGGAGCATGGACTGCTCGCCCCGATCGAGATTGAGCCGAAGCTCGGAAAGAAGCGCCTCGCTGAAATTGCTCCGATTCCCCTTTTCCGCCTCCTCGCGCATATCCACAATCCGAACGTCGGGAAGCGCGCCCGCGTTGAAGCGTTCGTTCAGCTCGAACAGCGCGTATTTCCCGTTTTTCGCGTTCGCGTAGCTCTCGAACGAGGGGGTCGCCGACGCGAGCAGCAGCAGGGCGTTATGAAAGCGGCACCGCTGCCGCGCCACCTCGCGGGCATGATAACGGGGCGCCATTTCCGAGCGGTAGGTATGCTCGTCTTCCTCATCGATCACGATGATCCCGATATTCCGAAGCGGGGCGAAAACCGCGCTTCTCGTCCCGATCACGATCCTTGCCTCGCCCCGGTCGATCCGCTTGAACTCGTCCGCGCGCTGTCCCGCCGAAAGGCTGCTGTGCATAATGGCGACGTCGTTTCCGAACAGTCCCTGAAACCGCTTCACCGTCTGCGGCGTGAGCGAAATTTCGGGAACAAGAAGGATCGCCGTTTTTCCCGCGTTCCGCGCCGCCTCGATCAGCTTCACGAAGATCAGCGTTTTCCCGCTGCCCGTGACCCCGTGCAAAAGCGCCGTCCGCGGCGTGCCGCCGTTCATCAGGGAAAGCAGACCGTCATAAACGCCTTTCTGCTTTTCGGAAAAGGAAATCTCGGAAAGACGGTCGGTGATCCTCGCGTCCTTGGACAGGGCGCGGGAGCTTTCCGTCAGCTCGATCCGCAGAAAGCCCTTCGCCGCAAGCCGCTTTACGACCGATTCCGTAACGGTGCAAAGATAGCAAAGCTCCTTTACCGAAGCCTCGCCGACCTCACCGAGCGTCTGAAGCACCTTCTTCTGCTTCGGGGAAAGCCCGTTCTCCCCGTCGGGCGGCGCGCCGAGCCGTACCGTGCGTTCCCGCTCGTCCCCTACCCGCCGCCTTACGCTTTCCTTTTTTTTCAGGACGCCCGCCTTCAGCAGTCCCCCGACCTCGCGGCGAAGCTCCGGGCGGTTCAGGAAAGCCCGCCGCTCGCTCGCCTGCCCCAAGGAAAGAAGCCGGGAAAACACTTCCTTTTCCGCTTCGCCGCAGGACGAAAGCGCCGACTCGTCCGCGGCCTCGTAATCCTCGCCGACCGTAAGGGAAAGCCCCGACGGAAGCATGGCGCGAACGGCGGCGTAGTAGGTGCAGAAGGTCGTCTCCCGCAGCCACGCCGCGAGACGAAGCATTTCCTCACTCAGACAAATTCCGTCCTCCGCCGCCGAAAAGATCGGCTTCAGCTCCGCCGCGGGTTCCTCCTCCGAAAGGCGGAACACCACGCCCGCCCGCTTTTTATCCCCTTTCCCGAACGGCACCGTCACACGCATGCCCGCCCGCGCCGTCTCCCGCAGGGAATCGGGGACAAGATAGGAAAAAAGCTCATCGAAGGAGGAAGCCGTCTTTTCCACGGCAACGAGAGCGACCAAAGCCCTCACCGCGCGAGAAGCGCCGGGATCAGCTCCCCGCGCCGCGCCGTTTTCTTTTTCTCGGCGGAAACGATCGCGAGAAAGTCCTCGACCGCCGCCGAAAGCTCTCCGTTTACGATCAGGTAATCGTAATTTTCCGCGTATGTAAGCTCGCGCCGCGCCGTTTCGATCCGCTTCAGGATCGTTTCCTCGTCCTCCGTACCTCGCTTATGAAGACGGCGGCTCAGCTCCTCAAACGAGGGTGGGAGAATAAAAATCATCGCGCAGTCGGGGAAGATTCGCTTAATGTTCATCGCGCCCTCAACCTCGATCTTTAAGATCACGTCCTTCCCCGCCGCGAGCATTTCCTCTACCGCCTTTTTCGGCGTTCCGTAGTAATTCCCGCAGTATTCGGTGTATTCGAGCAGACCGCCCTCCGCGATCATCCGCTCGAAGGCTTCGCGGGTTCTGAAATGATAGCTTACCCCGTCCGTCTCGTTCGGGCGGATCGCCCGCGTCGTCGCCGAAACGGAATAAAACAGATTTTCGTTTTTCCGAAGCGCCTGCTCTAAAATCGTATCCTTTCCGCAGCCCGCGGGCGCGGATACGACGATCAAAATTCCCTGCTCCATTTTTATGATCATTCCTTTCCTTTTTTATTTCACTTATTCTTCCTCCGGAATCAGCTCTGCCTTTCCGCAAATCGTTTCCGCTTCCTTCGCGGACATGACGATATGCCCGCTGTCCATAACAATGACCGTTTTTGTCCGCTTCCCGCAGGTCGCGTCGATCGCGGTAAAATTTTCCTTCGCGGCGGAGACCATTCGCTTCGCGGGCGCGGAATCCGCGCTGATGACCGCGACGATCCGCTCGCTGCTGACGCGGTTTCCGTAACCGACGTCGATCAGTTTCATAAAACCCCTTCTTTAAGAATTTATTCCAATACAATAAATGTATTATACCATATTTAACGCACAAAAATCAATACCTTTCCCAAGCCGGCGGGAATTTTTCACCGAAAAGTCACGACTTTTACCGATTTCCGAAAAAACGGCGAAAGACTCTTATATATTTTCCCATATAAACGCATAAAATATAAGCATTACAAAAATAATAATATATATGATATAATACAGTCATAAAGAAGCTTGCGGCAAATGCCGCCCGGAAAGGAAGGAATTTTATGGCAAGATTTACATTACCGAGAGATCTGTATCACGGGAAAGGCTCGCTCGAAGCGCTCAAAAGCTTTCAGGGCAAGCGCGCCCTCATCTGCGTCGGCGGCGGAAGCATGAAAAAATTCGGCTTTCTCGACCGCGCGATCGGGTATTTAAAGGAAGCCGGCATGGAGGTTCGGCTGTTTGAGGGGATCGAGCCCGATCCGTCCGTAGAAACCGTTATGAAGGGCGCGGAAGCGATGGACGCGTTCAAGCCCGACTGGATCATCGCGATCGGCGGCGGTTCTCCGATCGACGCGGCGAAAGCCATGTGGATCAAATACGAGTACCCCGAGCTTACCTTTGAGGATATGTGCAAAGTATTCAGCATTCCTCCGCTTCGCCGCAAGGCGCATTTCTGCGCGATCTCCTCAACCTCCGGAACGGCGACCGAGGTAACCGCGTTCTCGATCATTACCGATTACAAGAAGGGGATCAAGTACCCGATCGCGGATTTTGAAATTACGCCCGACGTCGCGATCGTCGATCCCGATCTGGCGGAAACCATGCCGAAAAAGCTCGTTGCGCACACGGGTATGGACGCAATGACTCACTCGATCGAAGCCTATGTTTCCACGGCAAACAGCGACTATACCGACCCGCTCGCGATCCACGCGATCGAGATGATCGAAAAGGATCTTGTCGCGTCGTATAACGGCGATATGGCGGCGCGCGACAGAATGCATAACGCGCAGTGTCTCGCGGGTATGGCGTTCTCGAACGCGCTTCTCGGGATCGTACACTCCATGGCGCATAAGACGGGCGCGGCGTTCGCGGATTACGGCGCGCATATTATCCACGGCGCGGCGAACGCGATGTACCTTCCGAAGGTCATTGCCTTTAACGCGAAGAACGCGGACGCGAAAAAGCGCTACGGCGTGATCGCGGATTATATGGAGCTGACCGACAGGAAGGCAAGCGACGACGAAAAGGTAAAGGCGCTGATCGCGTATCTGCGGAAGATGAACGACGACCTCAATATCCCGCAGTGCATTCAAAAATACGGCGCGGACAGCCTCCCCGCCGAGCAGGGCTTCGTTCCCGAAAACGTATTCCTCGAGCGTCTCCCCGAGATCGCGAAGAACGCGATCGGCGACGCCTGCACGGGCTCCAACCCGCGTCAGCCCAGCCAAGAGGAAATGGAAAAGCTGTTAAAGTGCTGCTATTACGATACCGAAGTCGATTTTTAAAAACACGCCTCTCCATTTTCAATCAATACTCCCAAAAATCCAATTCCCGAGGCAAGATGCCTCGGGAATTGGATTTTTCCGCAAAGAACCCCCATGATCGCTCATGGGGGTTCTTATTATTGATTATGTTTCAGCCGTAAATCACGGTTCCGGAGGACATCTTCGGAATTGCCAAAGGCGGTACGACTTAACAAGTGTGCGAAATAGAAGTGTTTCGCCACACGTAACGAGACTACGGCTTTCGGAGGACATCTTCGGAATTGCCAAAGGCGGCTCGCCTTAGCCGAGTCTCTTTTCGAGGTCATCAAGCTGCTTGGTGAACTCCTGCGGGAGCTTTTCGCCGAACTGCTTGTAGAATTCGCGCAGATCCGCAACCTCCGCCTTCCAGAGCTCGGGATCAACCGCGAGAAGCTTCTCCACGATCTCGGGCGTTACCTCGTCCTCGATCCCTTCGGTATTGATCGTGTTCGGAACATAGCCGATCGGGGTCTCCTTCGCGTCCGCGGTACCCTCACAGCGCTGAATGATCCAGTCCAGAACTCTCATGTTGTCGCCGAAGCCGGGCCAGATAAAGTGTCCTTCGTCGTCGGTCTTGAACCAGTTTACGTTAAAGATCTTCGGCGCGTTTTCGCCGAGCTTTTCGCCCATTTCAAGCCAGTGAGACCAGTAATCCGCCATATGATAGCCGCAGAAGGGCTTCATCGCCATCGGGTCGTGTCTCAGAACGCCGACCGCGCCCGCCGCGGCAGCCGTCGTTTCGGAGGAAACGGAAGCGCCCACGAACGTTCCGTGCTTCCAGTCAAACGATTCGTATACGAGGGGAGTCGTCTTCGCGCGGCGTCCGCCGAAGATAATCGCCGAGATCGGAACGCCCTGCGGGTTGTTGAATTCGGGAGAAATGCAGGGGCAGTTTTCCGCGGGGGCGGTAAAGCGGCTGTTCGGGTGCGCAAGCTTTCCGCCGTCCTTGGTAAATTCCACGCCGTTTACCTTTTCGCCCTTCCATTCGGTCGCGTTTACGGGCGGATTCTTGTCCAGTCCCTCCCACCAAACGGTCATATCGTCGTTGTTGATCGCGACGTTGGTGAAAATCGTGTTCTTTCTGGTAGACGCGAGCGCGTTATAGTTGGACTTCGCGTTCGTTCCGGGCGCAACGCCGAAGAAGCCGTTTTCGGGATTGATCGCGTACAGTCTCCCGTCCGCGCCCTGCTTCATCCACGCAATATCGTCTCCGACGGTAAAGACCTCGTAGCCGTTCTTCTTATAGCCCTCGGGCGGGATCAGCATGGCGAGATTCGTCTTTCCGCAGGCGGACGGGAACGCGGCGGTAATATAGGTTACCGGCTTATTCGGACGTCTTACGCCTAAGATCAGCATATGCTCCGCCATCCAGCCTTCCTTCCAGCCCTGATACGACGCGATGCGAAGCGCGAAGCACTTCTTACCGAGCAGAACGTTTCCGCCGTAAGCCGAGTTGATCGACCAGATCGTATTATCCTCGGGGAAATGAACAATATATCTGTTTTCGGGATCAACGTCCGCCTTGGAATGAAGCCCGCGGACGAAGTCGTTCGAGTCGTCGCCTAAATTCTTGAACGCGTCCGCGCCCATTCTCGTCATGATCGCCATGTTCAGTACAACATAGATCGAGTCGGTAAGCTCTACGCCGACCTTCGCGAGCGGCGAGCCGATCGGACCCATCGAGTAAGGGATCACGTACATGGTACGACCCCTCATGACGCCGTCGTACATGGGGGTAAGCTTCGCGTACATTTCCTTCGGATCGCACCAGTTATTGGTCGGACCCGCGTCCTCCTTATTGCGGCAGCAGATAAAGGTACGATCCTCTACGCGCGCAACGTCATTCGGCTTGGTTCTGTGATAGAGACAGCCGGGAAGCTTTTCCTGATTCAGCTGAATCATTTCGCCGGTCTTGATTGCCTCGGCGCGAAGCTCGTCGAGCTGCGCTTCGCTTCCGTCGATCCATACGACCTTATCCGGCTTCGTCAGCGCCTTCATTTCCTCGAACCACTTCAGGACATTCGGGTTGTTCGTCATCATAGGGTTAATCTCCTTTTTCTTTTATTCCGAAGCGCCGCCGCTTCCGCGAAGCCGCGAACGCACTCGTTTCACAAATACCATTATAATACATTTTTTTCAAGAAATCAATCCCTTTTTTCTTTTTTTCGGAAATTTTCCGTTTTTGTTCTTTCTTTTCGGGCAGGAGCGGGGGTCTCCCGTCTTAATAAAGGGAAAAGCTCTCCGGATATGGGAAAACGCTTTTTCAAAAAGCGCGCATGCCGGAATCCGGTGAACTTCTATCAAAAAGCTTGACAAAACATCTTTTATATGGTATGATGAAACCGTATTCACAGCGGCTTCGACAAATCAACCGAACAGGTCTTTTTTACACCTTATCTGTATTTCGGCGGAGGCTTCCCATGAAAAACCTCGTAAAAAGATCCCTTTCCGCGCTGCTTTCCGGCTGCCTTTTCTTTTCCGCTTCCGGCTGTGAAGCCGAATCGACCGAACCGGAACCGCCGGCGGCATCGGAAACAACGGCGGTCTCCGACGAAGCGGAAGAAATGGATATTTTTTTGAATATCCGGATTCAGACCCCCGACGGAACGGTATACGAAAGCACGGACGACGGCGAAACATGGTTCGTAAACGGCGAACCGTCGGAAAAGCCCGCTCTTTCCGCCTTTTTCATCGGGGAGCTTCCCGTTCCGCTTTCCGAAGGGTGCAGGCTTTATGTCTATAACGATACCGAAACCGACCTTTATTACGGGGAAGAGTATCGGCTGCTTCGGGAGAGCGGCGGAGAATGGATTCCCGCCGCCCTCTCGGACGGGGATTCCGTTGCTTTTTTGCAGTTGCTATATACGCTTCCCAAAAGGATTCGCTGGCGTTTTCCCGTTTCCACCGAAATGTATGAACCGATCGCGGGAAGTTATCGGTTTGTCAAAGAATTTTGGGAAGACGGAGAATCGCAGATCGACGGAACGCCTTATACGGTGATCCTTGAATTTCCGGTCACGACGGAAGAAAAGATTTCCGAAAACGGCTGAAATAATTTTTCGGGGCAGTACTGCGCATACTGCCCCGTTTTTTACTCCCCGTCGGGCTGATATTCGAGAATATCCCCCGGCTGACATTCGAGAGCCTTACAGATCGCGTTCAGCGTCGAGAACCGCACGGCGCTCACCTTCCCCGTTTTCAGCTTCGAGAGGTTCACGTTCGCCACCCCGACCCGCTCGGAAAGCTCGTTCAGCGACATTTTCCGATCCGCCATGACCCGATCGAGCCTTAGTATAATCGACATATGTTTTTCCTCACAGCGTTTCGTCCGATTCCTTTTGCAGGCGGCAGCCCTGCTCAATCACATACACGAGTGCGAAAAGAATCATACCCGACACAAGATTCCCCATCAGACTAAGCTCTGACGAAAAAAGCTCATAGCCGAAAAAGCCCGCGATCCCTTTATAAAAGGAGCAGAAAATACTCCCGCCCAACAGCCAGAAAGATGCCGCCTTGATCTTATCGCTCACGTCGTATAAAAAGGGTGTTTCCGAACGCTCCATGCTCCGAAACGCCGCCGCACCGAATTGGGAAGCAATCGCTAGATTCAGAAAATTGATCAGCCGAACCGAAAGCCCGACCGCCGCAAGCGGGGTATTTCCCGCGATAAAACCCAAAATAGCGGACGCCGCCTCTAGAGCAAGAAATAGCTGTAGAATCCGCAGCAAAAGTCTTAACATTCGACACATCTTTGTGAATTTTTCACGATTCATTTCCTTCATCATTTCGGATCACCCTTCCTTTCGTGATCCAGTATAACACAGAAATTTATGCTTGTCAAGTAATTTTTAACGATAAAAGTAAAATATTTTATTAAAGAAAACCGCCCGAACCTTCCGAGGAAGATCCGAACGGTCGTTTTTTGAGTAACCCGCCGGGCGGCACATCTGCCATAAAAATAATCAAAAATCACTTCAAAAATCCCGAAATGATCTTCTCCTCCGCTTCCTCCTCGGTCAGCCCGAGCGTCTGGAGCTTTAGAATCTGCTCCCCCGCGATCTTCCCGATCGCCGCCTCATGGATCAGCGCCGCGTCCAAATGGGAAGCCTCCAGCGCGGGAGAAGCGTTCACCCGCCCGTGATCCGCCAGGATCGCGTCGCACTCGGAATGTCCCGTGCAACGGTTGTTTCCGTAAATCGCGGAGCGGAACTCCTGATAGGAATTCCCGCGCGCGACCGAGCGGGAAACGAGATCGACCGCCGAATCCTCGCCGTTCATCTCGATCGCGAAATCGGACTGCGCCCGATCCTCGCCGTCCGTCATGAGCCGCTCGCGCACGACAAGCTTCGCCCGCGCCGCAAGCTTCGCGGTCGTCTTGCGGACGGTGCTGTCCACCCCGCCGAGCTGTACCGTGTCCATTTCGAGGCAGGAATCCTCGTCGAGGATCGCGTCCGTGATCGGGTCGATCCGTCGGAAGCCCTCTTTTTTCCCCGTTCCGAGGTGCTTTTCCTGATACAAAACGCGCGACCCCTTCCCCAGAAAGAAGCGGTGTACGCCGTTATGCTTCGCCTCGCCCTCGTTGTCCGCGTGAACGCCGCAGCCCGCGACGATCACCACGTCCGCGCCCTCGCCGACAAAAAAATCGTTATAAACGAGGTCGCTCACGCTGCTTTTCGTGACGCAGGCGGGAATATAGACCCGCTCGCCCTTTGTAAACGGGTCGATAAAAATATCGATCCCCGATTGATCCGATTTCGGCTCGATCCGGATATGCTCGCTCGACTGCCGTCCGACGCACTGCCCGTTTTCACGGATATTGTATGCGCCCTTAAAATCGCTCTTAAAATCCGAAATTTCCGCTAAAAGCGAAGCTGTGATCTCGTTCATGCGTTCTCCTTTCCGCGCGGGCAAAGGCTCGCGATCTCATTTTTCAGAAGAGAGGGAAGAATCTCCTTCCCCTCGCCGTGCGCGCGAATTTTCCCGTCCGCGATCACGACGATCTCGTCCGCGATCTCCAGAATCCGCTCCTGATGAGAAATAATCAGAAGCGTTCCCTTTTCCTCCGCGCGAAGCTTACGGAAGGTCTCGACAAGGCGCGAAAAGCTCCAGAGATCGATCCCCGCCTCCGGCTCGTCGAAGATCGAAAGCGGCGCGCGGCGCGCCAAAACCGAGGCGATCTCGATCCGCTTCATTTCTCCGCCGGAAAGCCCCGAATTCAGCTCCCGCGAAAGGTATTCCTTCGCGCAGAGCCCGACCCGTCCGAGCAGCTCGCAGCGCTCCTCCACCGTCATTTCCTCCCCCCGCGCCAGCTCCAGCAAATCCATCACGGTAATGCCCTTAAAGCGGACGGGCTGCTGAAACGCGTAGGCGATCCCTTTCCGCGCGCGCGCCGTAATGTCCAGATCGGTAATATCCTCCCCGTTCAAGAGAATTCGCCCCGCGTCCGGCTTCGTAAGCCCCGCGATCAGCTTCGCGATCGTCGTTTTTCCGCCGCCGTTCGGTCCCGTCACGACGATGAGCTTTCCCTCGCCGACGGTATAGCTGATCCCGTCTATGATCCGTTCCCCGTCGGGAACGCTCCATACAATGTTCTCGAGACTAAGCATGAATTTTGATTCCTTTCTCGTATTCTAACCTCATTTTACCCATTTTTATGAAAAATTTCAATTTTTTCTTTATTTATTATAGCACTTGTCTTCCGTTTCGTCAATGTTTTGTTTTGGCTCGGACAGCACAAAAATAATGAACATTAGATTCCGTATAATACATGAAGATAACAATCGGGATACCATTCTTTCAGAAGCGCTTCTTCCTCCTCTGTGAAACAGGCAAATCCGTAATGAATGCTTTCAATCGAGAGCAGGTTTTTCAACGCGTCAACACGACAAATCCGTGGAGGAGAGCCGTATAACGCAATTTCAGAAAGATACTGAAAATCATGCAATACGTTCAGTTTTGAAGTGTCGCCGTCAAATAAGGTCAATTTTTCGACTTCGGAAAACACACGGATCGTATTGATGTCATCAAGCGTGCAGGCGAACAGATAAACCTTTTTGGCGTTTTTAAACGGTGAGAAAGGATTCTTGTTTTCCAATTTCACACCCGTAACGCTGAATTGATCCAAGGACGGGAACGACGTAGAGGAATCACTTCTCAAAATTACACCCCAAAAGGAAATATCCGAAGCCTTTTCGTTCTGAACGCCACTCAAATCTAAAAGCTGACCGCCTCCGCCGATATAAATTTTTTCAATATCGACACAAAGCAGTTCGCTTACACCGATAAGCTCGAACGGCTCGCTGGTCGGATCACATTCGATCCGAAGATACTCCAGCGGCGCAAAACGGGCAAGAGCGGATAAATCGACGGATTTGCGTAAGCTGATCTCAATGTCATTAACACCGGACAAAATGTCCAATTCTTCTTCCGAAAGCGGTCGCCAGAGTGTAAGACAGCAGTACTTTCCTTCACGGATAATCTCGTTTTCTCCGTTTTCCGCGTTTCCGTAAATGCTTGTTGTAAACGCAGGCGTGGTCGTTGTTGCTTCGGTGGTTTTCACGGTTGTCGTGAGGGCTTCTGTTGTTGTGACCATCGGTTCCGTTTCTGCCGTGATGTTCGGCTGCGGTTCTTCGGTACGGAACGAGTTTTCCTCTTTCATCGAAAAATCCGGAGCAATTTCGGGAACTGTCGTGCCGCACCCTGCCAGCAAAAAAAGAAGCAACGACAAAAGCAGCTTTTTTCTCATATTCAAAGCCAAACCTTTCCAATAAAAAGTACGGACTGCATATCACAGTCCGTACCGATGTTCGATTCACTTAATCCGATACGTAAGGAAGAAGCGCGATCTGTCTCGCTCTCTTAATCGCAACGGTAAGCTCTCTCTGATGATACGCGCAGCAGCCCGTTACGCGGCGCGGTAAAATCTTCGACCGCTCGGTCAGACACTTTTTCAGCTTCGCAATATCCTTGTAATCGATAAACTCCGCACGGTCCGCGCAGAACTGGCAAACCTTTTTCTTGCCGCGCTTTACGGGACGGGAGCCTCTGTCGCTCATTTCTCTTTTCTCTGCCATGGTAAGATAACCACCTTTCATTTTTCGTTAAAACGGATAATCATCGTCCGTACTTGTCGTCTCAACAAAATCATTCGCCGTATAGCTTCCGTTCGCGGCGGTCGGCGCGGCATTCGTCTGCTCCGCAGGGTGCGCGGGCGGCGGCGTGCCGTAGCTCTGCGAATAGCCCGCGTTCCCCGTATTCTGGTTCTGCGGTCTGCTGTCGCCGGTAAAGCTCGCGCGGTCTACGACCACCTCGGTCACATATCGGGTCACGCCGTTTTTATCGACATAGCTTCGCGTCTGAAGCTCGCCCTCGACAAGAATCGGACGACCCTTTGTCCAGTAGCGGCTGATAAACTCCGCTTCGTTCCGCCACGCGACGCAGTTAAAGAAGTCGGACTTTCTTTCCTCGCCCTTTACCTGATACCTGCGGTCTACCGCGATGCTGAACGAAAGGACAGAAACGCCGCTCTGCGTCGTTTTCAGCTCGAGATCCTGCGTGATCCGCCCGAGTAAGATGACTTTATTGTACATATCGTTTTCCCCCTTAAATGGGTTTTACTGGCTCTTTCTTAACGTTACGATCGAACGCAGAACGCCGTCGGTGATGTTGATCACGCGCTCGAGCTCGTCCGGGAAATCGGGCTTGCTGTCGAAATTGTACACAACATAAAAGCCCTCGGATTCGTAGTTGATCTCATAGGCAAGCTTGCGCTTCCCCCATTCGTCAACGTTTACAAGCTCGGCGTGCTCCTTGATGAGATCGGCAAACTTTGCCGAAAGCGCCTGTACCTGCTCCTCGCCGTTCTTGAGCGAGAAAACGAGCACCGCCTCGTACTTTTCTCCTACCTTCGCCATGTTCTTACCTCCTTTTAGACGTATGACCCGCACGGAAACGTGCGAGTAAGGATTGATTTTTCCTTTCCGGACGCCGCGCGAATATTCTGTCCGCCCCGCCGCGGTACCCGAAAAGTTACTCAAGTATTATACCAATATTTTCTCGGCTTGTCAAGAGTCCGGCGCGGTTTTTTTCAACATTTTCCCGTTTTCGGGTGAAAAATTTCGCTTTGCGCGAAAAAATTTCCGATAACTATTGAAATTCCGCCCGTTTTCGTGTACAATAGAAGGTGTATCGGAAAAACGGATGACAGAGCAAAAGGACAAAAGAGAAAGGACGGTGCTTCGTTCCGACCGAACGCGCGCAAACGCCGAAAAAGGCTTTGCACGGCTCGGAGAACGGCACAAGGCGCATTTCATGGAAAAAATTCTGGATTTTTTTAAAAACAAGTGGGTAAAACGGGCGGTCTCGGTTCTTTCGCTCGGGTACCCCTTATTCCTGATTTTTGCGGACTGGCTCGCCTTCGCGTATTCGCTCGAGCCGACAAGCCCGATCCCGCTTTTCCTTCTGTACGTGCTCGTAAACTTTATCTTCGGCGGAATCTTCTTCTATACCCGGAAGCAGATCGCGACCCGCTTTTCGGTCTGTATTTCTCCTCTGCTCGTATTTCTGCTGATGATCGCCGCGTTCGGCGAATGGTATATGATTGTTCCGCCGCTTCTGATCTGCGCGTTCGGGTTTCTCGCCTGCGGCGCGGGCGAAACGCTGAAAACCGTGCTCGGGACGATCTATCTGCTGATGTTCGTGGTCGGGGCGCTGGTCTATATGACGCTCCTGCATTTTAACCTTACGCCGCAGAAGCTGATCTTCCGCGATTTCTGCGACCTGTCACAGCGCAGCGCCGATTACGTTTACTCCGAAAACGGCTCCTACCGCTTAGTCCGCTATATCGACCAGAAAAACAGCGAACGGGTCACCGTGCGCTATTACGTCGAGGACACAAGCGAGGACTATCATTTCTGGTATCTCGACTGCTACCGCCATTTCGGGAGCCTGAAGGTGCTCGTGACGGTACGGCGGGATATGGTGGACTGTGAATGGATCTCGGACACCGAGCTTTATATCGACGAGCGCATAAAGGATATTCCCGAGCTTTTCGAGAAGCAGCGTCTCGAAAACGAGGGCGGAGATGAGGAAGAGGAAACGGCGAGCGCGATCAGAAAACCGATCGTTTTTGACGACGGGGAAGCCGATGAGACCGACAATCCCGATGAAACCGGCGAAACCGAAGCCCCCGGGGAAGAATCCGCGCCCGACGAGAGCGGGGAACCGGCGGAGTAGCACTCCTGCCATTAAAAAAGTAAACAAAAGGGAAGGAACGGAAAAATGACGCGTCAGCTTCACATGGCGGGGAAGAACTCGAACGAGATTTATACCCTCCTTTATCCGAACAATTTAATTACTTTCTGCAAGTATGACTTTACGCCGTTCCTGAATCACTGCACCGATCTGTGCCGTCTCGCGAACCGCACCGGAGAATACAGTGTCGAGGACGTTTACGCGATCCGGAATTCGATCTCGGGCTGCCACAAATATTACGAACAGAATATGCGGACGGTTTTTGAAAAGGTCGTCATAGATTGTTGGATCGACTATCTCTGCCGTCAGAGCGAAGCGAGCGCCGCCGCCCTTTGGCAAAGCTTTATGCGGTGTAAGAACGATTTTGAGCGCGCGGTGTTCGGACGGCTCAGCGAATACCGCTATAACCGCGCCATTAACGAATGGGTCACGCTCGTAAAGCTTCAGGAATACGCGCAGAAAAAGACGGATTTTATTTTCGGGATCCCGCTCTCCGGCGTAACGGAAGCGGGCGCGCGCGCCAACTACTTCGACCTGATGTTTAACGTCGCCGCGAACGAGCAGGGCTTTCCCGTGTCGGAAATCGGCGCTTCGGAGGTTTATTCGTCGGGACGGGTTCCGAATTCGCCGTTTATTTTGTCGAGCGCGTCGCGCGAGATCCTGCGAAACGTCCTGAACGACATGGACGACACGACCGCGCATCACAAAAAGAAAATGAATCCCGAGCTTTCGGATCAGACGGCGATGGACGCGTTCTCGGTCATCAAGAATTACATACCCGACAAAAACGACAGCCTCGTAAAGACAATCATTAAATCCATGAGCGGCTCGCCGCAGCGGGTCTATCTCCCCTGCTCGTTCAAGTCGGTGATCGACCTCGAGATCGACGCGCTGATCGAAAGCGGCGGAATCCTACAGCGCTGTCCGCGCTGCGGCGAGTACTTCGTAAAGGACGAGGAATATCCTTACGATTACTGCAGCCGTCCGCAAAAGGACGGAACGACCTGTCTCGAGGCGGCGGAACGCGGGGAAACCGTTCCCGCCGTTCCCGTCCGGGAGGAGCCGCCCGAGGAGGAAGAGCTGCCGAAGCCCGCCGTCCCGAAAAAGCCGCTTGAAAAATCGTATGTCAACGAAAAAATGGAGGCGCTGTATAAGGAAATGGCTGCCCGCGTAAACGTCGATCTGACGCAGCGGGATTTTTCCCGATGGTATCAGCGGGAGCTTCAGCTCAAGGAGCTGATCCTTCTCGGACAGGCGGGAGAAGCGGAGCTTCAGGACTTTATCGAGCTTTCCCGCGGCGACGAATTCGCCTCGCGGAAGCAGCCTCCGCTTTTTGAAAAGAAAGCCGATCCGGACGATGAGCCGATCGCGGTGACCGAAACGGGAAAAGAGGTCAAGCGCTTTGTCTTTGAACGGGTAGAGCGCCCGGCGGAAGCGGTAAAAGCCGACGAGCCCGCGCGTACCGCCTCTCTCGCCGCTTCGGAGCAGGCGGCAAACGAAGCGGTTCAGCGTCTTTTCGCCGCGCGGCAATCGGGCTATTCGCCGTCCTCCCCCTCCTATTCTTATCCAAAACCGGGCTATGCGCAGCAGCCGAAGCCGATCACCCGGATCATTCGCGGCGGCGCGGCAAATTCGGGCTATACCGAGCGTTCCTTTGACGCGTATCCGAAGCCGAAAACCGTCGTGATCCCGAACGGAGAGGACCGCGCGCGCGTTCCCGCTTCCGCCGCCGTTCCGGCGGCGCGGGAAACCCCCGCCGAGGATGCGGACATGAAGCTTTACCGCGACGAGGAGGACGTGAAGGTATTTACCCCGCGCCGAGCGCGCGCCGCAGCGGCTCCCGAAAATACGCCGTACACCGAAAAAATCAAGCAGCCGCTTGAGGAGTATCGGCGGGAACGGGAGGAGCGTCCCGCGCCGAACGCCGATACGGAGCCTCGGCACGAGGAGGTTCCCGAGCCGAAAAACGAGCCGGATCAGAATCCCGCCCCCGCGCCGAGACCCGCCGCGTCGGCAAAGGCGCTTTCGGCTTATCGGACGCACAGCTCCGCCAAACCGGAGAGCGGAGAGGAAAAAAGACTGGAAAAAGCCGATTTCGCGGGCATCCTAGAGAGCATGAACCGAAGCGACGGCTTTAAAAACGAGGAAGAGGAGCTGGATTCCGACGGACTTCCCGTTTCGCATAAAACGCAGCACGTCATGAACGCCTTGTTCGGACCGACGCGCGTCAGTCCCTTTTTAAAGGTAAACCTCGACGACGAGGAAGAAAATTGATTTTTTTACAGGAGAGCTTTTCCGCGAACGATACGGTCATGAGACTCTCCTGTTTTTTCCGCCGTCCCGCCGGGCAAAGCGCGGTTGGATCGACGGATAGCCTAAAAACGACAGAAAGAGAGTACCCAACATGAACCAAAAAAGAAAACAGGCGATCGAAGCGAACGAGCTTTCCGAGATCGCGGAGCTTCCGCTCGGCGGATTTCCGCAAAAAATCCTGATCGACGGGCGGCGGAAGGAAAACCCGATTCTGATCTGTCTGCACGGAGGACCGGGAACGCCGATCCCGTTTTCGGTCGGCTGCCGCGGACTGTTCCCCGAAATTACCGAGCGCTTTACCCTCGTCTGCTGGGATCAGCTCGGCTGCGGGATCAACAACCGCCCGATCGGAGATGAATTCCGGATTTCGGATTTTGTCACTATGACCCGCGACCTGATCCGCGCGATCCGCGAACGCTTTCCCGAAAACCGGCTGATCCTCTTCGGAGTGTCTTGGGGGAGTATTCTCGCGCTTGAAGCCGCCGAGCTTGCCGACGGGGTGATTACCTATGGGCAGATTCTCCATGATATTCCCTTTAACGAAGCGGTCTTCCGCGCGCTCGAAAACGCGAAAATGCCCAAAAAGAAAAGGGAGGAATTCGAGCGGATCAAGAACGCGCCGAGCGTTGACAATAGCCGCCGGCTCATGGGCTTTCTTCAAAAGTACACCGAGGGATATTCCGCGAAAACCGCCGAAAAATCGCCGATGGGAGAGATGATCCTCGGGCTTCTGCAAAGTCCCGATTACCGTTTCCGCGATTTTAAGGCAATCGTGATCAACGGGTACCAGAAGAACCGATCGCTCCTTGAGGAGCTTTTCCGGCTTGATCTCCGCGAACGGCTTTCCGCCGTTTCCGTCCCGTATACGATTGTTCAGGGAGAGACCGACCTTGTGACACCGACCGAAATGATCGCGGAGTTTCTGAAAGCCTGTGAAAATGAGAAGCTCCGCTTCGTGACCGTCCCGAGAAGCGGACATATCCCCGGCGGAAAGGCAATGGACGTTCTGATCGAGGAAGCCACCCGGCTGACGGTTTGAATGGGATTTTAAGAGAAATTTTTAAGAAAAAATATTTGTTGCGGGGGCGCTGCCCCCGCACCCCCGCTTCCTTTTGCGCCAAAAGGAAGCGAAAAGCAATATTGCTTTAAATAATCGATTCTAAAACAAAAATTAATTATATTAGGGAAACTCATAAATTTTGATTCTGACGAGCCTTGCGCGTCAAGGCGGCAAAGCCCGTCGGAAAAGTCGTATAAATACTCGGCAGATCAAGCAGATTTTTTCTTTTTTGAAAATGAAAAAGCAATGCGAAGGTTTAGTTCAACCCTTTTCAAAGGATTGTTGGGGTGCGGGGGCAGCGTCCCCGCATAAATATTATTTCTCTTAAAAAACAAAAAAAGAGGAAGCCGGACGGCTTCCCAAAATAAAATAATGTATAATGTGTAGAACAAAAGAAAGGAGACAACTAAAAAACTAAAATTAAATGGAGGTCATTTAAAATTAATTTTGTCGTTCGTAAAAGGATTTTGCTTCCCTTTTACGATTTTATTATAGCTCAAAAAAAACGCTTTGTCAATAACTTATACAAAAGTTTTTTTAAATTTAAAAAGATTTGTGCAGAATTACGAAAAGCACCTATGAAAACTGGTTAAGATTACAATGCAGCCGCATTGATCCCCTCTCTTTATTCCAGCATTTCCCGTAAGATCGCCGTTATTGCTTCAATCTCCCCGTGCTTCAAGGGCTTCGGGCTATTGTACCCTGCCAAAAAATCGTCAAGCTCCTTTTCGCCCGCCGCGACATATCCGCTTCCGCCCGACAAGCTAAGCTTCAGCCGCACAAACGGATTGGAAAAAAAGACGACCCCGTCGATCCAGACGTCGTACCCCTTTGCGCGGAGAATATTTTTCAGAATTTCCCGCTGCCGCGCAAGCTGCTTCAGCGGATTTTTCATTTCTCCCTCGGTGCTTTTTCCGTCGCGGTAATGCTTGAACTGCGTCCAGACCGCGTCCTTATCCCCGCCGCTGATCGTGCCGGAGTGGTTCTTTACCTCGACGATCAGTACGCCCTTTTCGCTTATCATGAGCATATCGATCTCCGAGCGGTTCCGGTTATAGCGGACGGGAAGGTTTAAAAAGATCCGATATTGGTTCTTATGCCGTTTGGCGATTTTGTACAGGGCTTTCTCGCCGCGAAGCCCGGAAATCAGGATATTGTACTTCCGCCCGAGAATCGTATACGCGAAGCCGCAGAGAATAATCCCCGCCGCGGAAATATACGCCGCGAGATAGATGCGGTTATCCTCGGGCGTTTCGGTCACGGGAACCGCCGCCATCACGAAAATGACCAGAAGCACGGCGGGAAGCGTTCCGAAAATGACCTGCAGTACGAAAAGCACCCCGACCTTCTTTTTATTGGTATTTTTTGCCTTATAAATTTTCACGTTTAATCACACATTAAAGCGGAACACGACTACATCGCCGTCGTTCATCACATAATCCTTTCCTTCGAGCCGCACCAAGCCCTTCTCCTTCGCGCCGTTCATGCCGCCGCAGCGCGTCAGGTCGTCAAAGGACACCACCTCGGCGCGGATAAAGCCCTTTTCAAAATCGGTATGAATCTTCCCCGCCGCCTGCGGCGCCTTTGTTCCTTTTTTGATCGTCCATGCGCGGACCTCCGTCGGTCCAGCCGTCAAAAACGAGATCAGCCCGAGCAGCGAGTACCCCGTCCGAATGATCCGGCTCAGCCCCGATTCCGAAACGTTCAGGTCGGATAAGAAAAGCTCCTTTTCCTCCGCGTCCATATCCGCAACGTCCGCCTCGATCTGCGCGCAGATCGGAAGCACCGCGCTTTTCTCCTCCGCCGCGATTTGCGCCACCGCGCGGTATTCCGCGTTCGTCTCATAATCCGCCTTAAAATCGTCCTCGCTCAGGTTCGCGGCGTAAATGACCGGCTTATTCGAGAGGAGCGGAGTCGATTTGATCATCTCCGCCTCGTCCTCGGTAAAATCGAACGAGCGCGCGCTTTTTCCCTCCTCGAGGTGCGCCTGAAGCCGCTCCAGAAAGTCGATCTCCTTCCCGATCGCCTTATCGCCCTTCAGAAGCTTTTTCGCGCGGTCGATCCTGCGCCCCAGAATTTCGAGATCGCTGAAGATCAGCTCGAGATTGATCGTTTCGATGTCTCGTTTCGCGCCGATACTCCCCTCGACGTGGACGATGTTCTGATTCTCGAAGCAGCGCACGACGTGTACGATCGCGTCCACCTCGCGAATATCCCCGAGAAACTTATTGCCGAGCCCCTCGCCCTTCGACGCGCCCTTGACCAGCCCCGCGATGTCCACAAACTCAAGCGTCGCGGGAGTGAATTTCGCGGGATTATACATTTGGGCGAGCGTATCGAGCCGCTCGTCGGGCACGGAAACGACGCCGACATTCGGCTCGATCGTACAGAACGGATAATTCGCGGATTCCGCGCCCGCGTTCGTGAGCGCGTTAAAAAGCGTGCTTTTTCCGACGTTCGGAAGTCCCACCATTCCAAGCTTCATATTGATAATCAACCCTTTCTTTTCTTCTGTCTTTTTTTATTTTAGAAGTGCCGCTCCCGCGGTACTGCCTTAAAAAATCTCCTCGTCCTCCCCGACGTATTTCTCGTTCAGAAGGCGGCGGATACAGGAATAGCGAAGCGTCCTCCGATCGTTCCCGACCATCTGCGCAATTATCGCGCGGCTCCCGACAAGGATAATATTTTCCCGCGCGCGGGTGATCCCCGTATACAGAAGGTTCCGGTACAAAAGATTTCCCGAAACGCCCGAAAGCGGCATGATGACCGCGCGGTACTCGCTCCCCTGGCTTTTATGGATCGTGACGGCATAGGCGTGCTCGAGCTTGTTCAGCATTTCCGTCGTATAGACCGCGATCCGTCCGTCAAAATCGACGGTGAGATGACCATTCGCGGGATCGGCGTCGAGAATGATCCCGATGTCGCCGTTAAAGATCCCAAGCCCGCTTTCCCCGTCCTTTTTCCAGGCGACGTCGTAATCGTTGCGCACCTGCATGATCTTATCGCCCACGCGGAACACGGTATCGAAAAAGCGCACTTCCTTTTTCTCCCGCGCGGGCGGGTTGAGCGCCGCCTGTAACGCGCGGTTCAGCTCCTTTGTTCCCGCAGCGCCCATTTTCGTCGGCGTCAGAATCTGAATATCGTCGATCGGGGAATAGCCGTAGCTTTTCGGAAGCCGCGTTTTCGCAAGCTCCACCGTAAGCCGCGCGGTATCGAGATCGCTTCCGCACGGCATAAAGAAAAAGTCCCGCTTCCGCTCGTCCAGCTCGGGAGGCTCTCCCGCGACGATCCTGTGCGCGTTCGTCACGATCAGGCTCTGTGCCGCCTGTCGGAAAATCTCCTTTAATTCCACCGTCGGGATCAGCTTCGTCGCGATCAGGTCGCGAAGAACGTTCCCCGCGCCGACGCTCGGAAGCTGATTCGAGTCGCCCACCATGATCAGCTTGCTCTCCGGCTTGACCGCGCGGAGGAGCGCCTCGAACAGAAGCACGTCCACCATCGACATCTCGTCAATCACGATCACGTCCGCGTTCAGGGGATTGCGTTCGTTGTGCTTGAATTTCGGCTTTCCGTCGTTCGTAAAATCGACCTCGAGCAGACGGTGAATGGTTTTCGCGGGCTGTCCCGTAAGATCGGACATTCGCTTCGCCGCCCGCCCCGTCGGCGCCGCGAGACTCAGGCGCTTCCGCTTTTCGGAGCATAGGCGGATCACGGCGTTTAAGGTCGTCGTTTTTCCCGTGCCGGGTCCGCCCGTCAGGATAAAGAGATTGTTCCCGAGCGCGGCGGAAATCGCCGCTTTCTGAAGCTCCTGATAGGTGATCCCCTCGCTCCACTCGACCCCCGCGATCGCCTCCGAAAAATCCTTTTCGAGCGGCGCGGAAAGCTTCAGCATAATCGCCAGCTTCTGGGTGATATACTGCTCGGCGATATAATATTCATATAGGTAGACATAAACGCGCTTGTCCGTTTCAAGCTCGGCAAAAAGCCGCTCGCGAATTCCCGCGTAAAGCGCGTCCTCAAAAACGTCCTCCCTCACGCCGAGTGTGGCGCAGACCCGTTCGGAAAGCCGTTCGCGCGGCAGACAGGTATGTCCCGCGAAGCTGTTCTCACGCAGGATGTACGCCGTCCCCGCCTTGATCCGGTTCACGCTCCAAGGATCAAGCTCCAGATCGTGCGCGATCCGGTCGGCGGTCGCGAAATCGACCTCGATCCCCGCGTCGCAGAGAAGATACGGGTTTTCCTTAATCGCCGCGACGCTTTCCCCCTCGTACAGCTTCCAGACCGCCGCCGCGGTCACGGGGCTGATCTCGTACCGCTGTAAAAACTCGACAACGCTCTTGATCCCGCAAAGCCGCCGGAACTCGTGCGAGATATAAAGCGCCTTGTCCACGCTGACGCCCTTCAGCTCCGCGAGCCGCATGGGATCGTTTTCGATCACGCCGAGCGAATCCGTCCCGAACGCGTCGGTGATCCTCTTCGCGAGAGACGGTCCGACGCCCTTGATGATCCCGCTTCCGAGATATTTCCGAATCTCCCCCGCCGTTTCGGGGAGCGTGCGCTCACAGGTGACCGCCTTGAACTGCCGCCCGTACTTCGCGTTGGAAACATAGCTTCCGCGGAGCTTCAGCGACTCGCCCTCGACGATCTCGCCGAGCGTTCCGACGACCGTCTCGGGCGCGCCGCCCACGTCGAGCGTCAGAACGGTGTACCCGTTTTCCGCGTTCCGATAAATTACGTCCTCGACCGTCCCGCTCAGAACCTCGATTGCTTCACGCGCTTCGATCGCGCCCTCCCCCTTTCCTTTGAAAATGCCCGATCACTGCCCGATACGCGCGGGAAAGAAGCTCCGCCGCGCCGAAAACCCCGCAGAAGATCGCCAAAAAGATCCATACCGCCTGCATACCGCTCTCCCCCTTTGTACCACTATATGAAAGAGCGCTTTTTTTGGTGCAGGGTGCGATTCGGACAGCTTATTTAATTTTTCAGACTCTGGAGCGGCGCGGGAATATGCCCGCCGCGCGAGATGAACTTCGCGGGAGAGAAGCGGTTTACGGACATGACGGGACCGCTTCCGAACAGTCCGCCGAATTCGAGCGTTTCGCCCTCCTTCATTCCGATCGCCGGGATCACGCGCACCGCCGTCGTCTTGCTGTTCACCATGCCGATCGCCGCCTCGTCCGCGATAATCGCCGAAAGGATTTCCGCGGGCGTATCGCCGGGAACCACGAACATATCCAGCCCCACCGAGCATACCGCCGTCATCGCCTCCAGCTTCTCGAGCCGAAGCGCGCCGCAGTTTACCGCGTCGATCATGCCCGCGTCCTCGGAAACGGGGATAAACGCGCCCGAAAGCCCGCCGACCCGTGAGGAAGCCATGACGCCGCCCTTTTTCACCGCGTCGTTCAGGAGCGCGAGCGCCGCCGTCGTTCCGTAAGCGCCGCAGCGCTCCAGCCCGATCTCCTCCAGAATGTGCGCGACGCTGTCTCCGACGGCGGGTGTCGGCGCGAGCGAAAGATCGACGATCCCGAACGGAACGCCGAGCGCCTTCCCCGCCTCCGTCCCGACGAGCTGTCCCATACGCGTCACCTTAAAGGCGGTCTTTTTGATCACGTCCGCGACCTCGTCGATCGACGCGTCGGGCATTTTCGCGAGCGCCGCGCGAACCACGCCCGGTCCGCTTACGCCGACGTTGATCACGCAGTCCGGCTCGCCCGTCCCATGAAACGCGCCCGCCATAAAAGGATTGTCCTCGACCGCGTTACAGAATACCACGATCTTCGCCGCGCCAAAGCAATGGTTATCGGCGGTTTTTTCGCTTGCCTCGCGAATGATCCGCCCCATGAGCGCGACCGCGTCCATGTTGATCCCCGCGCGGGTAGAGCCGATATTGACCGAGGAGCAGACCTTGCTCGTCACGCTGAGCGCTTCGGGGATCGACTCGATCAGCTCCCGATCCCCCGCCGAAAAGCCCTTGTGGACAAGCGCGGAATATCCGCCGACATAGTTCACACCCGTCCCTTCCGCGACCCTTTCAAGCGTCCGCGCGAATTTTACGGGGCTTCCCTTTGCCGCCGCGGCAAGCATGGCGATCGGGGTGACCGAAAGGCGCTTGTTGATGATCGGGATCCCGTACCGCGCCTCGATCTCCTCGCCGACCTTCACATGGTTGCACGCAAGGCGCATCATTTTATCGTAAACCTTGGTACATGCCTTGTCAATATCGCTGTCGATACAGTCGAGAAGCGAAATCCCCATCGTAATGGTACGGATATCGAGGTTTTCCTCCTGTATCATCTTGATCGTTTCGAGAATATCATTTGTATTCAGCATTTTTACGCCGTTCCTTTCTGCGGTGCCCCGTATCAGATTTTGTGCATGGAGTTAAAAATATCCTCGTGCATGACATGGATCTGGAGGTTCATTTCCTCGCCGCATTTCTTCAGCTTTTCGGCAAGCACGCCGTATTTCTCGCTGCATTTCGAGATGTCGATCATCATCGTCATCGCGAAAAGATCCTGCATAATGGTCTGCGTGACGTCCATGATGTTTGCGTTATACTCCGCGCAGATCGCGCTTACCCGCGCGAGAATCCCGACCGTGTCCTTCCCGATCACCGCTACTACCGCTCTCATAAATCACACTGTTCCTTTCTGTACCCTTGATTCCCCGAAATGTCCGCTTCCGCCGCCGTTTTCGGGAAATTCGTATTCATATAAAATACATTATACTATATTTTTCCGAAAAAGTAAACATTTTCATAGACAAAAATTGAAAAATGTGCTATACTGTTTTTTGAACATTTGCGTCTGTGCGGAAAAGAGGGCTTTGATGAACCGCGTACCTTTTGATTTTCATACCCATTCCCGCTTCTCCTTCGACGGCGAGGACAAGGCGGAGGACATGATAAACCGGGCGATCGCGCTCGGCATGACGCACTATGCGCTCACCGACCATATCGAGGTCAACCAGTTTTACGACGAGGAATTTTCCATGGAGAAAAGCGCGGCGGAGGCGGCAAGGCTTCTTCCCGCGCTGAGAGAAGCGCTGCGGGATCGAATTACCCTCCTGTACGGCGTCGAGCTGGGACAGCCGCACCACGACCCCGCCCTTGCCCAAAAAATCCTTGCCGAGCACCCGTATGATTTCGTGATCGGCTCCTGCCATATGCTCCGCGGGGTTGAGGATTTTTATTTTCTCGATTATCGGAAGGAGCCGCCCGAAAAGCTTCTACCGCTTTATTTTGAGGAGCTGCTCGAAATGGCGGAAACGGCAGATTTTGACGTTCTGGGACACCTGACCTACCCGCTCCGCTACATCTGCGGCGACTGCGGGATCGCGGTGGACATGAAGAAATACGAACCCGTGATCGACGAGATTTTTAAGGCGCTGATCCGAAACGGAAAAGGAATTGAGATCAATACCTCGGGGCTTCGGCAAAAAATCGGAACGACCCTCCCCGATCTCCCCTATGTAAAAAGGTACCGCGCGCTCGGCGGAGAGCTTTTAACGATCGGCTCGGACGCGCACTCGACCGCCGACCTCGGAAAAAATATCCTCGGCGGAATTGAGGTCGCGAAACGGGCGGGATTTGAAAAGACCGCGGTTTTTCGGGGGAGAACGGCGGAGCTTATCCCGATTTAAGAGGATTTGACAACTTATTTGGGGAGTATATGATGTTAGCGAAAAATAAAAGCGGTTGGATATTACTTGAGTATTTAGATATTGCTGAAAGTGATATCCGCAAATATCACAATGTAACAGGCGCCTACGCTATTTTGATGATTCAAGATAAATTTCTTATTGGATTTAATCGTTGGAGAAATCAGTGGGAATTTCCGTCCGGCGGCATAGAAGAAGGGGAAACAGCAAGGCAAGCGGCAATTAGAGAATTATATGAAGAGACACACCAAAAAGTTTCCAAACTTAACTTTAAAGGGCTAATCAAAGTTAAAGATCCAAAGGGAATGATTAAGCACCAAGCTATCTTTGTAGGCTGTCAAAATGAATTGTCTCCGTTTATTCATAAAGAAAGTGATGAAATGGAAAAAATTTATCTGTGGGATATGAAAGAGGATATAGGGTATGTAGATGAGTGCGATAAAAAAATTGTCGAAATGGTTTGCTAATGACTGAATCCGAATACGGAGGAATGATGATGAACCCAACGCTTCAGCCGGTCGGAACGATCGGGGAGCCGAATTTCCCGATCCTTGCGGAATTTGACTGCGGTCACTGCGCGCCCATGCTAACCCTGCCGGTCGGCGCTGCCGCCGAGCTTGACGCCGACGCGCAGACGCTTACACTTTTGTGCTGAAACGGGAGCTATGGGAGCGGCACTTTTGCAAGAAATAAAAATTCTCTCTTAAAATTTCAACAAAATCGAATTTCGCGAGATGAACTTATGCACGAAAAAGTATTGGAAAACGAATCACCCGGAAAACGAAAAAAAGGCTGCCTTTTTGCTGTCGCCGCCGCGGCTTTGATTTTGGGAGTCCTCCTGTTTGACATCTACAAAACAATGATCCCGACGGATTATCGGATATTTACCGAAGAACGCATAAACACACTGGAACGGAAATACAACATGGATTTAAGCGGCGTGGAACCCGAAAGATACTGGGTGCCAGCCTTGGCACAGGATATTCGGGATCGCTTTCGTTTTCGCGCGGACGGCTATCACGAATTTATGGAAAATAACTATTTCGGAACGGTCGTCTCCTGCTATGAAAGCAATGACCTCTCTTATGCAGAATATATCTGTAAGCCGTATGATGACAATGGATATGAATTTTCGGTTACATTTCAGAAAAACGGCGAAAAGTATGACGCCGATTTGGTCGGCTATTGATTTTTAAGCTCGGCTTGTCTCTCGCACTCCTGCAATTAAAATAAAAACATTTTACAAAGAAAGGAACGGTCTGTATGATGAAACAACTGGTCGATCTGCTCCGCGAAAACGCGCGGCTGTCCGACGCGCAACTTGCGGTCATGCTCGGAATTTCCGCCGAGGAAGCCGCGAAGCGTGTCAAAAAATTAGAGGAGGACGGAACCGTTATCGGCTATTCCGCCATCATCAACGAAGAGGAATTCGATAAAAACTGCGTGACCGCCTTTATCGAGCTGAAGGTCTCGCCGCAGGCGAACTGCGGGTATGACGAGATCGCCCGCGAGATCGCGCAGTATCCCGAGGTGGACAGCGTTTACCTGATGAGCGGCTCGTTCGACCTCTCGGTCACGCTTCGCGGCACGAGCCTTCGCGAGGTCGCGCTGTTCGTTTCCGACCGTCTCGCGCCGATCGACGGTGTTCTTTCGACGACGACGCATTTTATTCTGCGCCGCTATAAGGAAAAGGGCGCGCTGTTCGCGAACTGCTCCACCGACGAAAGGAGTATGGTTTCCCCGTGATCAACTACGATAACATTCTTTCGGAAAGGACCCGCGCCATTAAATTTTCGGGGATCCGGAAGTTTTTCGACATTGCCGCCACGATCGACAACGTCATCAGTCTCTCGGTCGGCGAGCCGGATTTTAAAACCCCCTTCCCGATTCGGAAAAGCGCGATCCGCTCCCTCGAAAAGGGTCAGACGGCGTACACCTCAAACGCGGGACTTGCCGAGCTTCGCGAAACGATCGCCGATTATCTGCGAATGCATATCCGCACGGAATACGATCCCGTGCATGAAATTCTCGTGACCGTCGGCGGCTCGGAGGCGATCGACGCGACCTTCCGCGCGATTCTCAATCCCGGGGACGAGGTTCTCGTTCCCGAGCCGAGCTTTGTCTGCTACGGACCGCTCGTAAGCCTTGCGGGAGGGATCCCCGTCCCGATCGAAACGAAGGAGGAGAATCTCTTTCGCCTGACGCCCGAGCAGCTTCTCGAAAAAATTACTCCGAAAACGAAAGCGCTCGTTCTTCCCTACCCGAATAACCCGACGGGCGCGGTCATGCGGCGCGGCGACCTCGAAAAGATCGCCGGCGTGCTTCGCGAGCGGGATATTCTCGTGATTTCGGACGAGATTTACTCCGAGCTTACTTACGGGGACGAACGTCATGTCTCGATCGCGGAGATCGACGGAATGCGCGAGCGGACGATCGTTATCAACGGCTTTTCCAAGGCGTTCGCCATGACGGGCTGGCGGCTCGGCTACGCGGCGGGACCCGCTCCCGTCATGGAGCAGATTCTGAAAATCCATCAATACGCGATCATGTGCGCGCCGACGACAAGCCAGCACGCCGCGATCACCGCCATGCGCGACTGCCGGAACGAGGTCGAATATATGGTCGGACAGTACGACCTCCGCCGCCGTCTGATCGCCGACGGGTTTAACCGTCTCGGGCTGCCCTGCTTCGAGCCGGAGGGCGCGTTTTACGTTTTCCCCTCGATCCGCTCGACAGGGCTGACCTCGCAGGAATTCTGCCAGCAGCTTATTTTCAAAAAACAGGTTGCGGTCGTTCCGGGAGACGCGTTCGGCGATTCGGGCGAGGGATATATCCGCGTCAGCTACGCGTATTCGATCCACCATATCACAACCGCGCTGGAGCGGATCGAGGAGTTTCTCCATGAACTCGGATAGTCTGACGCTCAAGGCGTTCGCGAAGATCAACCTTTTTCTGGACATTACGGGGCGGCTTCCGAACGGCTATCATACGCTGAACACGGTCATGCGGCAGATCGGTCTGTACGATCTCGTGACCGTTTCGGTATCGGAGGGTTCTGGAATTTCTTTGACCTGCGACAATCCCGCGGTTCCTTCCGACGGGCGGAATATCGCGGTCAGGGCGGCGGAAAAATTTCTTCGCGAGACGGCAATCTCCGCGGCGGTTTCCGTGCAGATCGAAAAGAAGATCCCGCTTGAGGCGGGACTTGGCGGAAGCAGCACGGACGGAGCGACGGTTCTTACGGCGCTGAATCGGCTGTTCGGAAAGCCGCTTTCCGCCGAGCGGCTTTCCGCGCTCGGCGCGTCGCTCGGAGCGGACGTTCCCTTCTGTCTGATCGGGGGAACCGCCGTTTGCGGCGGGTTCGGCGAAAAGGTCACGCCGATCGAAATGCCCGAGGATTTCACCGTCGCGATCGTAAAACCCGACTTCTCATGCTCCACAGCGTCGGCATACCGAATCTATGACGATTCCCCGCTTTCCCCCAAGAAAGATGAATTCCGATCGTTTGTCCGTTCCCTTTCTTTCGGTGCAGGCGCATGGAGCGGCGGCGTTTACAACGTTTTTGAAACGCTGTACCGGGACGAAAGGATCGGAGCGCTGACCGAAGCCCTAAAAGCAAGCGGCGCTCTTTCCGCCGCCCTGAGCGGGAGCGGGAGCGCGGTTTTCGGGATCTTCGGGAATGCGGAAACAGCGGAAAAAGCGCTTGAAGGGATCAGCGCGCCTTTTAAAGCAATATCAATGTAAAACAAGATTTAAGCCGATAGAAAAAGGGTACAGCGTTTTCACGCTGCACCCTTTTATGTAACATAATTTTAGTCCACTTCGGCAAGCTTGAACTCCGCCACAAGATCCTTGAGCATCTGCGCCTGACCCGAAAGCTCTTCGGAAGCCGCCGCCGACTGCTCGGAGGTAGCCGAGTTGGTCTGTACAACACCCGAAATCTGATCGATTCCGACCGTAACCTGCGTAATCGAATCCGCCGCTTCCTTTGAAGCGCCCGAAATCTTCTCGTTGATTTCCGCAACCTCCATTGTTGCCTTTGCAACCAAGCTGATCTCGTTCGCAACTTCTTCTACCAAAGCGTTGCCCTTATCGATCGCGTTGACCGTACCCTCGATCAGGTCGGTCGTATTCTTCGCCGCCTCGGCACTCTTTCCGGCAAGATTTCTTACTTCGTCCGCTACGACCGCAAAGCCCTTTCCTGCGGCGCCCGCTCTTGCCGCCTCAACCGCGGCATTCAGCGCGAGAATATTCGTCTGGAACGCAATATCTTCAATTGTCTTAATGATCTTCTTCGTTTCGCTCGAAGAGTTCTGAATCTCGTTCATAGCGCTTACAAGCTGATCCATCTTATTCGCCGCAGTCTTCATTTCCTCGCCCGCGCCGTTCGTCTTCGTGCTTGCCATGGACGCGTCGTCTGCATTCGCGGTGATCTTGCTCGAAATCGCAGTAATAGTCGCAGCCAGCTCTTCAACGGAAGAAGCCTGCTCCATTGCGCCCTGCGAAAGTGCCTGCGCACCGGAAGAAACCTGATCCGATCCCGCCGCAACCTGCTCGGACGCGGTATTGATCTTCATCATTGCCTCGTTCATCTTCGAGATGAACAGCTTCATGCAATCCAGAATATGACCCAGATCACCGAGATAAAGGGATTCATCCGAGGAAGTAATCTGAAAATTACCCTGAGATGCTTCGCTCAGCATCATATCAATATCCGAAATTACGGCTCTTAACGCGGAAGAAACCACGCGAACGCCGTCCGCAAGTCCGCCGAACTCGTCTCTCGACTCAAAGGTGATATGGGGGTTAAAGTTGCCCTTCGCCAGTTCGCCGGCGCCCGCCGAGATCGCGTTAATCGCGTTCTTGAACGAAATGATGATGTAGAAGGCAAACGACAGACCGACCACAATCGCGATAACACCGAGGATTATCATGAAAACAATCGTTGACTGAATGCTGGAGCAGCCGCTTTCATAAGCGTTTGCCGATCTCTGCGCCAGATAAGCCGCAATTTCCTCAAGATTCGTCTGCATCGAGGTAAACACGGGAGCAACACTCGAGGTATACAATTCGTTGGCTTCGGTATCCTTTCCCGAAGTGATCAAAGGACTCAGCTGTTCAAAAGCACTTTTAAACTTCGCTACTTCAGTCTCGACCGCTTCAATGTCCGCGACCTCTCCGGTATAATTTCCCTTTAAGAATTCAAAACGGCTCATTGAACTGGTCAGGCAGTCGTCCGCCTTTTTCAGACGATCCGAAACGGTAGCGGGATCATCATTGTTCATCGCAACCAGCAGATGTCTCGCCGCCTGATTGACCTGCAGCTCAATCGCGTCTATCTCCTTGGTATTCGTGTACTGTTTTTCATAGAACCTGCTGAAGGTCGCCTGAACCGAATTCATCGCCAAGACCCCGAAGACAATACATGTAATCATAAGAGCCAGTACTACGCCGAAAGAAATCAATAACTTTCCGGCAACCTTAATGTTTTTCATGTTTTTGAAACCCCTTTCAGTCAAATAAATCCTGCATTTGACATGTTGATTTAAGAAAAACGCGACCGAAACCCTTTCGGCACATTCTTTTTTACACTGCCCACAGCAGCCGCGCCGATTCCCCGGTTCAAATCCGTTCCCCCGAAGATCCGCGCCGACCGCTGCGGCAAGCCATGTGCCAACCCGATCGGTTTTCTTAAAGTATTATGATAAAAACACAAGCCCCGCTCAGCCGATGAAAAACAAACCGTTTGCTGCCGCCGAACACCCGTGTTCCATATCCCGCGCAAAACCCGCCGACCTTCGCGCCTGCTTAAAAACAGCCACACCCCGGACGGACTTTTTGCAAAAAAGAAGCCCTGCCTTTATTTTCGACACATTTCAACCGAAAATAAGCATAAAAAACCATTTACTGTTCTATATTATAGCACAACTTATCCCGCTATGTCAATACAATTTCGTGAATTTTAGCAAAAAAATTCAAATTTTGTAAAATGAAGACAGGGACGTATCCGCATTACCGTCTAATTCAGCCAGCGCTTCAGAACTTTTACGAACTGCTTCAGGTCCAGCGGCTTCGCGATATGCTCGTTCATGCCCGCGTTCAGGGACGCCTGAACGTCCTCGGAAAAAGCGTTCGCCGTCATCGCGATGATCGGAACCCGTTTCGCGTCCCGCCTCGGAAGCGCGCGGATCGCCCGCGCCGCCTCGTTCCCGTCCATCACGGGCATCTGAATGTCCATAAAAACGATCTGAAAGCGGTTCTGCTCGGACGCGGCAAAGAGATCAACCGCCGCCTGACCGTTTTCGGCGTATTCCACCTCGACGTTCATCATCTTCAGAAGCTCGGTCGCGATCTCGGCGTTCAGCTCGTTGTCCTCGGCAAGAAGCGCGCGGCAGCCGGCGAAATTCTCGCTCAGAAGCTCCTTTACGTCGTTCTCGTCGCTCTTTTCCTCGCCGTCCGAAAGGATCTCATGGAACAGGTGGGCGAAGCGCGACTTAAACAGCGGCTTCCCGATAAAGGCGTCCGCCCCCGCGGCTCTTGCCTCCATTTCAATATCCGTCCAGTCGTACGCGGAAATAATAATAATCGGAACGTCGGGTCCGACCCGCCGACGAATCTCCTTCGCCGCGCCGATCCCGTCCATGCCCGGCATTTTCCAGTCGAGTATGACCGCGAAATAATCCTCGCCCGCTTCATGCCGCTTTACCGCCTTTTCGACCGCCTCGTGCCCGTCTCGCGCGCTTTCGCTCCGCATACCCATTTCATCGAGCATACGGCAGGCGTTTTCAAGCGTGCAGGGCTCGTCGTCCGCCACCAGCACGGGCAGATCCGCGAAGGAATCGCTGCGGAGCTCCTCCGTCTCCTGAAGCTTCATCGACATCGTTACGATAAAGCGCGAGCCTTTGTTCAGCTCGCTTTCCACCTTAATCGAGCCGTTCATCATGCGGACAAGGTTCTCCGCGATCGCCATGCCGAGTCCCGTCCCCTGAATCTGATTCACGCGGCTGTCCGAGGCGCGGGAGAACGGCTCAAAGATATGCTCCACAAACTCGGGCGTCATACCGATCCCGGTATCCTCAAAAACAAATTCATACCAGCCGACCCGCTCGCGGTGCGTCGGCTTTTCGGAAATGCAAAGGCTGATCCTCCCGCCGTCGGGCGTATACTTGATCGCGTTGCTCAGCAGATTCAGGAACGACTGCTGAATCCGCGAACGGTCGCCGATGACCTTTTCGTGTACGACGTCCTTAATGCTGACGTTCAACTCCTGCCCCTTCGCCTTGATCTGCGGACGCACCATTAAAATAAGCGCGTCGGTCAGGTCGGAAAGGCTGAATTCCTCTTCGTTCAGGTCGATCTTCCCCGACTCGATCTTCGACATATCGAGCACTTCGTTGATAAGCGCGAGAAGATGTCCCGCCGAAACCGTGATCTTATTCAGGCAGTCCGCGACCCGATCCCGATCCTCGAGGTGCGTTCCCGCGATCGCCGTCATGCCGATAATCGCGTTCATCGGCGTGCGGATATCATGACTCATGCGGGACAGGAAATCGGATTTCGCCGAGTTCGCCCGCTTCGCCGCCTCATACGCCTCGAGCAGCGCCTGACGGGTGCGGGTTTCGGTCTGCCGCTGCTCGGTCGTGTCCGTACCGAAAACGATCGCCATGATATGCCCGCTGCGCTCACTTTCGGACAGGAGCGAGCTTACGCGGGTATAGCGTTCGGACTCGGAATCCCTGTATTCGACCTCGCTCGCGCGTTCGCCGTTTCGGAACCGCGCAAGAAGGGTCTCGCGGTTCAGCGTCTTCTCCGCGCCGTCCACTAAAAACCGCGGCTTAAATTCCTCGATCCACCGCTCCATAAACGTATCGAACGGAACGGGTGCCGTAAGCCCGAGCTCCTTAAACGGATCGACCCCGCGCTTCGTCACAAATTCACGCGCGATGATCCCCTCGGTCAGGTCAAAGGAATACGCGAATTCACAGTTGGAAAGAAGCGCGTCGCGATAGCGCGCCTGCTCCTCCTTTAAAATATTGTACAGCTCGGTTTTTTCGGTAATATCGAGCAGGGAGCTCAGCATAAAGCGCTTTCCGTCCCCGAATTCGAGCATTTCGGTGTTCGCCTGAAGGCGGTACACATTCCCGTCCGCGCGGCGGATACGGAACTCGTAGAACACGCTGTCGCCCGGCTTCCGAAGGGATTTCCCCGCGCGGGTGATCTCCGGATAATCATCGGAAGGAATGTTTTCGCGCATGATCCGGTCAATATCGATCCGGTCGAGCGGCATATCCCGCTCAACCCCGAACAGGCGCTTCGCCTCGTCGTTCATCACAATGATCTGCCGCTCGGTATCGGCGCCGGGGAGATAATACGCGAAAATCCCGCAGCCGAGCGAGCGCACCATGCGGTTAATCAGCAGCAGCGAGCTGTTCAGCTTGGCGTTCCGCTCCTCAAGCTCGGTCACGTCGTTATAGAAGCTGTAAAAAAGGACTCTTCCCTCCTCGTTTACAACGCGCTTCCCGCTGTCTACGATCCATTTCAGGCTCCCGTCCTTGCATTTCACGCGGTATTTGACGGAATAGCGCTCCCCCTTGTCAAGATCCCTCTGAAGCGCCGCGAGCGTCGCCTCGCGGTCGGGGGGATAGACGTTCTCAAGCGCGCAGTTCTTCGTGACCGACGCGAATTCCTCGGTCGTATAGCCGAACAGCGACGCAGCGGTTTCCCCGATATAATAATAGGTGAAGCGCTCGTCGTCGACGCTGATCTTAAACCCGCCCGTGATCCCGTCAAGAATGGTTTTCAGCCGCAGGTTGGTATCGGTATTCATCTGTAAAAGCCGGCGGCTGAACTTTTCCTCCGCAGCCTTTTCTTCGGAAATGTTTTTCACATACCACATGACGCGGCGGTTTTCCGCGCTGTATCCCCGAAGCGGGGCAAGCTCGGTGCGCACCCAGGTGGGAACGCCGTTTTCCCGCCTCCGATAAGTAATATCGAAATAATCCGCGCCCTCGTCAAAAATCGTCTTCAGGCGCTCGGGCAGCATAACGTTCAGGAAATTTTCGCGGTACTCGGGAAGCACGTAATTATCCGCGAAACGCCGGATCGCCTTATGGAAGTCCTCTCTGAAATCCGCGATCTCGCCGCGCTCGGATTCCGAAATGCTGATCGTGCGCATGGAATTTCGGTTCAGGTCGATACATCCGATCCGATAGAAGGTGTCGCGCATTAAGCCGAGCGAGGATTCGAGCAGGAGCCTTTCCTCCTTCTCCCCGTCCACGTCCCGCACGGTGTACAGAACGCGGCGCGGCGAACCGTCCTCAGATACCTCGAGGAGCGTTACCGTTCCGCGCATCCAATGCCGTCCGCGCTCCCCGCCGAGAATGCGGTGATCGAAGCTGTAGCTTCGGGAATCCCGGTTCAGATTCGCGGCGATATACTCCTTGGAAAGCTTCCGAAGAAAATCGCCCTGATCCTCGAGGAAAACCCGACTCTCGCCGTACAGGCGCATTGCGTCAAAAAAAGTCTTCCCGTCCGAATCCGACAGCCCGAAGCCGTCTCCCTTTATAACGCTCCAGCTTCCGTCCGACAAATCGGCGCGGCAGCAGAACTGAAACATCTCGACCAGCGCGCCTGCCCATTCCGCCGGGTCTTCGCCCCGAGAATTATTCCGATAAAGCTGATCCATACCGCGATTCCTCCCGAAAAGTTACAAAATGCCATTTTACATTATTATACAACAACATCCGCCGTCTTGTCAACCGAAAAAAGAAATATTATTTCGCCGCGCGAGAAACCTTCGTTTTTCATCGCGACGGGGTTCTTGACAAGAATCCGTCGCGATGCTATACTATGGAAAAATACGGCTCGCCGGCTTCGGCGTCTTTGAACGGCGGAGTGGTCGGCTCCTCTCCATCGGACTACCACAACATTCTTGACGCGAATGAAACCGAGCACCTCTGGCACGTCATGTCCTCGATCGGTCACGACCACACAAGCGTTACGCCGCATTTATATCATTTTATGCGGCTGATCTTCAAATCCGACATTTTCGGGAAAAACACGGGGAAAAAAGCTTGACATTTCCGGAACGGCATGATAAAATAAGAAAAACGAAAAGGATCGGAGTTGAAAGGATGAAGCATTTTTCCCGTTAAGTGAATTTGGGGCGGGCTTGCGGCGCTTGAGCGTCTGCTTCGCTGCCTTTTTGCGGGAAAGTGTTGTTCTTTTCAACCGACACGGAGGGCATGGCGTTCTTTTTGCGTGTGATCGGCTGCGGGAGCTTTTCCGCAGCCGATTTTATTTATGCGGATTTCCGAGTTTTGCGCCGGGCTTTGACCCGATCGGGGATCGGCATTCGGAAAGGACGTGTTTTTATGTCAATGATCCAGATCAGCGAACTTACCTTCGGCTATGAGGGAAGCTATGAAAATGTTTTTGAAAACGTCAATTTACGGCTCGACACCGACTGGAAGCTCGGGCTTACGGGGCGGAACGGGCGGGGAAAAACCACCCTGCTGAAGCTTCTTCTGGGAGAATACGAATACACGGGGACGATTGCGGCTTCGGTCGATTTCACGTATTTTCCCCGCGCCGTTCCCGACGAGTCGCTCCCGACCTCGGAGGTACTCGAAAACGCCTGTCCGGGGGCGGAGGAATGGCGGCTCCTCCGGGAAATCAAGCGGCTCGGGCTGGACGAATCACTTTTATACCGCCCGTTTTCCACGCTTTCGGGCGGGGAACAGACCAAAGCGCTGCTGGCGGCAATGTTCTTAAACGAGAACGCGTTTCTCCTGATCGACGAGCCGACGAATCACCTTGATTCCGAGGGGCGCGCGCAGATCAGCCGCTACCTGAACAGTAAAAAAGGCTTCATTCTCGTTTCGCACGACCGAGCCGTTCTGGACGGCTGTACCGATCATATTCTCTCGATCAATAAAACGGATATTGAGATCCAAAAAGGGAATTTTTCCGCGTGGCTTACCGATAACGAGCGGCGGGAGGCTTTTGAGGCGGCGGAGAACGAGCGCCTGAAAAAAGAAGTGCGCCGTCTGAGCGAAGCGGCAATGACCAAAAGCATCTGGTCGGAAAAAACGGAGCGCTCCAAGAAGGGCAGCTTTGATAAGGGGTATGTCGGTCATAAATCGGCGAAGCTGATGAAGCGGGCAAAGACGATCGAGACGCGCGCGAAAAACGCAGCGGAGGAAAAATCGAAGCTGCTGAAAAACACGGAATATAGCGGCGAGCTGAAGCTCCGTCCGCTTTCGTACCGTTCCCCCCGCCTGCTCTCCCTACAGGATATTTCGGTCGCGTATGAGGAAGGCTTTCCCGTTTTCGGCGGACTTTCCTTTTCGGTTGAACGCGGGGAGCGGATCGCCCTTACGGGGCGGAACGGATCGGGGAAGTCGAGCCTTCTGAAGCTGATCCGAGGGGAGGAGATCCCTTATCGCGGGAGTCTTGAAAAAGGGAACGACCTGAAAATTTCCTACGTGTCGCAGGATACCGCCGAGCTTACCGGGAGCGTCACCGACTACGCGAAGCGGCGCGGGATCGACGCGGGTCTTTTCGTGACGATCCTGCATAAGCTGGATCTGACGCGGGCGCAGCTTGAAAAAAATCTCGAAGAGTTCAGCGGCGGGCAAAAGAAAAAGGCGCTTATCGCGGGAAGCCTTTGCGAGGAAGCGCACCTTTACCTATGGGACGAGCCGATGAATTTTATCGACGTAATTTCACGAATGCAGATCGAGGAGCTGCTGCTGAAATTTCAGCCGACGCTCCTGTTCGTCGAGCATGACCGGAGCTTTTCGGAGAAGATCGCGACGAGGACGATCGCGATCGGTTGAGCCGCCAAACCGGACGGAAACAGCCCAAAAGAGAATAACCCGTGAGGTTTTTTCACGGGTTATTTTTTTCTGACGGGTAGCGCGCCAAACGGCACGTCCGCGTTTTTTTCAGTCCTTCTGCTTGATCCGGATATACTCCGCCGCGAGCTTTACCGCCGCGTCGATCCCGATGTCGGAATTGATCGAGAGGTCGTAGGACTGGACGTGCCCCCAAGCGTCGTCGGCGAAATAGTTATAGTACGCGACGCGCTCCTTATCCTTTTTCCGGATATAGGCGGGGTAATTTTCCGCCTTTTCGCCGTACTCGTCGCGGACGCGCGCAGCACGGCTCTCGAGCGGTGCCTGAATAAACAGATTCACGACGTTGTCATATCCGCGCAGCACATAGTCCGCGCACCGCCCGACGATCACGCAGTTCCCCTTCTGGGCGAGATCCTTGATCGCCTTCGCCTGCGCGATAAAGATCATGTCGGAGGCGGGGAGAAGCTGGCTCCCCACGTAAAGATGATATAAAAAGCTCTGCGTTTTTTTCTGATCATTCTGGCGGACAAATTCCTCGGTATAGCCGCTTTCCTTCGCGACAAGGGAAAGAAGCTCGCCGTCGTAAAACGCGAAGCCGAGCTCCTCCGCGAGCTTTTTTCCGATAATTCTTCCGCCCGAGCCGTATTCGCGGGAAATGGTGACCGTTGTTTTTTTCATGAAATCATTCCTTTCGTGAATAGGTATAATATACAAGCAGGATCCCGCTTTTTACGGAGATCTCCGCCGTCTCTTCGGTTTTTTGGTTGCTGACGCCGAGGGGAAAGGTGTTCGTGAGCGTTCCGTTTTCAAGCGGATAGAGAAGCCCGCGGAGCGTGACCCCCTCCGAGCGGTCGGAAAGCGAAAAGACCGAAACCCCCGCGCCCTTTTCGCCGTTCAGGATCAGCGGATTCTCAGGAAACACCGTCGTGACGACGTAGCCGTCGCCGTACAAAAAACCGCGAAGCCTTTCCTTCGCCATGCCGCCGAGCAGGGACAGGTTCGCGACCGTGTGGTCGAATCGCCCGCCCGTTCCGCCGTAGAGATGAAATCGGGTACAGCCCTGCGCCGCCCCGATCCGCACCGCCTCGTACAGATCGGTCGTGTCCTTTTGCACGGGGAGGACGCTGACGTTTTTCCCGTTCGGAACATAGCCCAGGGAATCGAAATCCCCGACCGTGAAATCGACGTCCAGCCCGCAGGCGTCCGCGTAACGAAGTCCGCCGTCCGCAGCGATCACGACCGCGTTCTCGCCGGGCGGCTCGTGAAGTCCGAAAAACTCGCCCGCACCGAAAATATACGCGCTTTTCGTCAAATCCATGCCCCCGTTCCTACCTTATCTCATTATTATTATACAAGAAAATTTCGGATTTGTCAAGAATTCTGATCCGGGGGCTCACTTATTTGTGAAATATGACAAAATAAAAAAGTCAAAAAGTACGGCGGCAAATCAGTCGGAAAAGCTTATTATCGAGATCAATCACACGCTTTAATATTAAGGCAGCACCGCACAATGACCACCTAGGAATAATTGCACGTCTTTTCGGGAAAATCCGCACAACCCTCTGGTACTCCATAAAATTTTGTGTAAATACAAATCCGATCAGGCAAAGGGTGGCT
>CAZKKZ010000015.1:34467-45300 GCA_964553625.1 uncultured Ruminiclostridium sp. | reverse complement strand
GCAGGGGAACGCGAGTCCGGTTTGCTTAACGGGAAGGGCGATTTCCTCGGCGTTTACCTTGATTTTATATTTCTTACCGACCGTCATCTGAAGCAGATATGCCATGACCGTCGGGGAAAGACCGGTCGTATAGCTGTTCAGCAGGAGAAAAAGCGGCTTGTCGGATAAAACCTCCGCGCAGCGCTCCATCAGCTCGTGAATACAGTCCTCCAGCTTCCACATTTCGCCGTTCGTGCCTCGCCCGTAGCTCGGCGGATCGAGAATGATCCCGTCGTATCGGTTTCCGCGGCGAATTTCCCGACCGAGAAATTTCATCGCGTCGTCCGTGATCCAGCGGATCGGTTTTTCGGAAAGCCCGCTGAGGCGTGCGTTTTCTTTTGCCCAATCCACCATGCCCTTTACCGCGTCAAGGTGACAAACTCCCGCGCCCGCGTTCGCGCAGGCGAGCGTTGCGCCGCCGGTATAGGCGAAAAGATTCAGAACGTTTATTTTTCTGCTTTCTCCTCGGATCAGCTTTGCGCAGTAATCCCAGTTTACCGCCTGTTCGGGGAAAAGTCCCATATGCTTGAATCCGGTCGGCTTTACGAGAAAGGTAAGATCGCCGTAGCGGATTCGTCCGCTTTCGGGGAAACGTTTTCGGTATTCCCAGGAGCCGCCGCCCGAGCGGGAGCGGTGATATACCGCGTGAGCGGACTTCCATTCGGGGGCGGGATCGGGATTTTTCCAGATGATCTGCGGGTCGGGTCGAATCAGTATGATCTCGCCCCATCGTTCGAGACGGTTGCCCTCCGATGTGTCGATCAGGCAGTAATCCTGCCAGCTTTTGGAAATTCTCATAGATTCCTTTCGATTGTTCCTCTGTTTTACATTTATGTACAAAAATCGGATTAAGCGAGACGTTCCCGAATCACGTCCGCGATCCGATTGGTCCATTCGGTAATGTCCGATTCGTTTTTTCCTTCGATCATGACCCGGATCAACGGTTCCGTTCCGCTTTCGCGGACGAGGATTCTTCCGTCGCTGCCGAGCGCCTTCTCGGCTTGCCGAACGACCGCCGCGACCGCTTCGTCCCGATTCCATTTCCCCTTATTTTCCTCGGGGATCCGCACGTTGACGAGAAGCTGCGGAAAATCGGGAATTTCCGCCGTCAGCGACGAAAGGGAAGCGCCCGTTTCGGCGAGAAGCCGGATTAACTGTACCGCGGTAAGCTGTCCGTCGCCGGTTGTCGCGTAATCGAGGAAAATGATATGTCCCGACTGCTCTCCGCCGATATTATACCCGTTTTTCAGCATTTCCTCAAGCACGTACCGATCCCCAACCGACGTGCACACGGTGTTCAGCCCATGCTTTTTCATATAAGCGTGAAATCCGAGGTTGCTCATTACCGTAACGACGGCGGTGTCGTTTTTGAGCGTTCCGCGCTCCTTCATGCGCTCCGAGAGAACGGCAATCAGCTTATCCCCGTCGATCATTTTTCCGGTTGCGTCGGCGGCGAGACAGCGATCCGCGTCTCCGTCGAACGCCACGCCCAGATCGTACCCGCCCGCCTTTACCGCTTCGCAAAGCTGATCGATATGGGTCGAGCCGCAGCTTTCGTTGATGTTGCAGCCGTTCGGGTCGGCGTTCATCAGCGTAAAATCGATCCCGAGACGCCGGAACAGCTCTCCCGCCGTCGCCGAAGCGCTCCCGTTTGCGCAGTCCGCAAGGATTCTCGGCTTTTTCGGAAGCTCTCCCGCCGTACGAAGAAGGTGTTCGACATAGTCGTTCGCGGCGGTCGTGTGACGCTTCATCCGTCCGACCGAAATTCCGTCGCGGAGGGTGATCTGTTCGGGGTGGTCGAGGATCAGCGCTTCAATCTCGTTTTCCACCTCGTCGGGCAGTTTAAATCCCGATCCCGAAAAAAGCTTGATCCCGTTGTATTCGACGCTGTTATGAGAGGCGGAGATCATCACGCCCGCGTCCGCGCCGTACCGCTTTACGAGGTAGGCGACCGCGGGAGTCGGAACCGTTCCAAGAAGCTCCGCGTCCGCGCCGACCGACATGATCCCCGCCGCAAGCGCCGCCTCGAGAATATCCGAAGAGATCCGCGTGTCCTTTCCGATCAGGATCCTTGCCCGATCCGTGCCTTTTTTCTGCTTGGTAAGTACGAGCGCCGCCGCCCGTCCGATCTGCATGGCGGTTTCACAGCTCAGCTCCGTAATCGCTACGCCGCGCGCGCCGTCTGTTCCGAATAATCGTCCCATTGAAAAAACTCCTCTCTTGACAGGGATAAGATACGCTATTATATTTTTGGGGTACCCGAAAGGTTCCTCACGATCCGTAAGACGCCTTCCGATTTTGATTCTGTTTTAAAAATCAGGAAAATGTCTGCTGTCCCTGCTGCTCCAGTCCTAAGTGCCGATAAGCGAGCGCTGTCGCCATTCGTCCGCGCGGCGTCCGCGAAAGAAAGCCGAGCTGCATTAAAAACGGCTCGCATACGTCCTCCAGCGTTACCGATTCCTCACCGAGCGCGGCGGCGAGCGTTTCCAGACCGACGGGTCCGCCGTTATAGCCTTTGATAATCATAGTCAGCATTCGGCGATCGAGACTGTCCAAGCCGAGCTTGTCGATTTCGAGCCGATCGAGCGCGAGATCGGTCAGCTCTTTCGTTACCTTTCCGTTCCCCATGACCTCGGCGAAATCGCGTACCCGTTTCAGCATTCGGTTCGCGATACGGGGCGTTCCGCGTGAACGGCGGGCAAGCTCTCTTGCGCCGTCCTTTTCTGTCGGGATCGTAAGGATTACCGACGAGCGCAGGATAATGTCGCAGAGCTGATCCTCGGAGTACAGCTCGAGCCGTTCGATTACGCCGAATCGGTCGCGGAGCGGTCCTGTCAGCTGTCCCGCGCGGGTCGTTGCGCCGATCAGGGTAAAATGCGGGAGATCGATCCGGATCGACTGCGCCGAGGGTCCCTTTCCGATGATAATATCAAGAACGAAATCCTCCATCGCGGGGTAAAGAACCTCTTCGACCTGCCGTGAAAGACGGTGAATCTCGTCGATAAAGAGGACGTCGCCGTCCTTGAGATTTGTCAGAAGCGCCGCGAGATCGCCGGGCTTTTCGATCGCGGGACCAGACGTAATACGAATATTTACGCCCATTTCGTTCGCGATAATTCCCGCGAGCGTCGTTTTTCCGAGACCGGGAGGACCGTATAGCAGCACGTGATCCAAGCTGTCTCCGCGCGCCTTCGCCGCCTCGATGTAGATTTTCATGTTTTCCTTGACCTTATCCTGACCGATGTATTCGGCGAGGGTTTTCGGTCGGAGACTGTATTCGAGATCGACGTCCTCGGGCGTAAAATCGGGCTCGATGATCCGCTCGCGGCGTTCGTTGTTTGCGTTGGTTTCAATCATGCTTTTTCTCCTGTTTTTTGTGGCAGGGTGCGGCTTCAAAAGCCGAACGCCGCTTTACGAGCTTATATACTGCTCAGTTTTTTTAACGCTTCCTTCACCAGCTCCGAAACGGGAAGCTCGGGAGAAAGCCCCGCGACCGCCCCCTGTGCCTGCGTATTGGAAAATCCGAGAACGACGAGCGCCGCGACCGCCTCCGCCGCCGCGTTTGAGGCGGGAAGGGAAGCGGACGGTCGGACGGGAAGCTCCGTGTTTCCCTCCGTCTGCTTCGCGAGCTTGTCCTTTAGCTCGAGAATGATCCGATCGGCGATTTTTTTTCCGATTCCGGGAGACCGGGTAAGCGCCTTGCTGTCTCCGCCCGCGACGCAAAGCGCAAAGCCCTGCGGCGAAAGATCGGAGAGGATCGAAAGCGCTGCCTTCGGTCCCACGCCGTTGACCGAAAGGAGCATTTTAAAGCAGTTCAGCTCCGCCGCGTCGGAAAAGCCGAAGAGCTCGACCGCGTCCTCGCGCACGTTTAACAGGGTGAGCAGCTTTGCGTTCTCGCCGACTGTCAGCTGCGAAACGGTATACGCCGTGGTGCGGCAGCCGTAGCCCACACCCGCGCATTCAATCACCGCCAGATTCTGTTCTAAATGAATTACTTTTCCGTTTACGCTGTAAATCATAATGAAATCCTTCTTTTTTATAATTCGTTATCAGGAAGCCGACGGGCGCTCATACGCGGTGAGCGGTACGGTTTCCCGCGCGTTTTCGCGCCGCGTAAGCTCTTCGGCAAGCTTTTCGATCTCGGGGTTGATCTCCTCGGTATTGGCGCGGAACATATATTCGATAATTTCCCGGACATCGTCGAACTGCACCTCGTCGTCCACCATGATAAGCGCGTGAACAGCGGCTTCCCGCGCACGGTCGAAATCGCCGACGCAGGCGCAGCAGAGAGACAGATTGACGAGCAGGGAATGATTGATCCCGTTTTTGGTCAGGGTGTTTACGCGGCTGAAAAGCTCGATCGCTTCGCCGTATCTTTTTTCGTACATTCGGATCAGCCCGAGCCGATAGTATGCCAGCTCGCGGCAGGGTCGGAAGGACTCGCCCTCCAGCGCCATGACGGATTCAAACCACCGTTCGCCCTCGTCCCGATCCGCGGAAGGGCAGTAAAGATAATAGGAAGAAACGACATTGATAAAGATCGTATCGTTCGGGAATTCCTTGGAGGCGCGGATAAAATGCGGCATAAGAACGATATAATTATTCATGTACCGCGCCATATCAACATAGCAGGCGCGGCGCATTCGCGGGTCGGTCGCTTCGGAAAGGCATTTTTCATAATATCGGATCGCCTCGTCGAAGTCTCCGTTGACGCGGCTGAAAATGGCGTCGAAAAAAAGATATTTCCCCTTGAGCCACCCCTCGAGATGATATTCATGAATGGCGTAGCTTACGCTGAAGCCTTGCGGCTGGCGGTAATTTTGATACGTGAAAATTCTCGCAAAGGCAGGCGCGATAAAGAACACGACGGTGAACCAAATCAAAATCGTAATGAGCGCGGGCTTACCGGAGACATTTTGCGCGGGGAGAACGACCAGCACCAGAACGCCGATCAGGATCAGGTTGCACAAAAACGCGACCGCCGAAACGATCATTTCAAGCCTTGTGTTCGGGCTTTTTTTCATCTTTTCTCTCCCTTTCCCGAAATTTGTCTCTATGAGAACATCTTCTTATTTTCCGAAAACGGCGACCGCCGCAAGATCCGCGAAAAAGACCGCGAGAAGAATCCCCGCCGCGATTGAAAGCGCCCGTCTGCTCATTCGGTCGGTCAGCCGAACGCAAAGCGGATGAAGCGTCTTTTTCAGCAGCAAACAGAGCAATCCGAAAATGATGCTGCTGAACAGGGAAATTCTTCCCTCGAAATTCAGCGGCCATTCGGCGTAGCTCCAGAGCCGCTCTTCGATAAAAAGCGGAAGAAGGTACGACGCCGCAAGCTCCGCCGCGGTCGTGACCGCACAGCCGAGCAGAAAGACCGCCGCGCCGTTTTCGACCCTTTTCAGCGTGAACAGGAGGAGCAGCGCGCAAAAGCCGTAAATCGGGAGAATCGGAAGGTGAAGCGTTCCGCGCTCGGCGAACCGCCCCCAAGCCGCCGAGGTTAGGACGGTTTCATAAACCCAGCCGATCCAGCCGTACAAGAAAAATTCAATCACGGCGACGGAGAAAAGTTCTTCTTTTGTTCTTTTTTTCATAGAATTATGAACGGTAGCTGCTGAGCTGTGAATTATAGCTGTGCGCGTGGCAGATCGCGAGCGCGAGCGCGTCGGCGGTGTCGTCGGGCTTCGGGATCGCGTCGAGATGAAGAATCCGCGTCGTCATTTCCTGAACCTGCTTTTTGATTGCTTTTCCGTAGCCTGTAACCGACTGCTTGACCTGAAGCGGGGTATATTCGTAAATTTCGATATTCCGCTGCTTTGCCGCCAGGAGGACGATCCCGCGCGCCTGCGCGACGTCGATCGCCGTTTTCTGGTTCGAGGTGAAATAAAGCCGTTCGATCGAAAGAAATTCCGGTTTATATCGATCAAGAATATAGCAGAGGTCATTATAGATCTCGGAAAGCCGTGTGTAAAAGTTCATTTCGGCGGGCGTCGTGACCGCGCCGTATTCGATCGGCGAAAACCGCGCTTTTTCGTAATCGAGAATCCCGAAGCCGACAATGGCGTATCCGGGGTCGATCCCTATAATTCTCAAGGGCGTTCTGTCCTTTCGGCGTTTAATAATGTATTATACCATATTTTATGGAAAATTGCAACTTTTTCCTTTAAATGAGTCCGAATTCCTTGAGGAAGCGATAAAGCCGCCCGACGGGAAGCCCCATGACGTTATAATAGTCTCCCTCGATCCCCCGGACAAGAAGCGAGCCGCTCCCCTGAATTCCGTAAGCTCCCGCTTTATCGAGCGGCTCTCCGCTTTCGGCGTACCGTACGATCTCTTCGGCGGAGAGGGGGAAGAAGGTGACCTTGGTTTCCTCCGCGAAGGAGTGCGCTTTTCCGTTCGCGATCACGGTCACGCCCGTAAAAACGCTGTGCGTATTTCCCGAAAGAAGCGTGAGCATACGAACCGCGTCCGCGGTATCCTTCGGTTTTCCGAGAATTTCTTCTTTGAACACAACGACGGTATCCGCGCCGATTACGGTCTCGTTCGGCGCAGCGTAGGCGATTTCCCGCGCTTTCGCCTCCGAAAGCGCTGTGACATAGCAGTCGGGAGAAAGCCGCGGATCGGCGATTTCTTCTCCCTCGGCGGGACGCACGGAAAAATTTCCTGTAATGAAGGATAAAAGCTCTTTTCTCCGGGGAGAGCGGCTTGCCAGAATCATCGTTTTTCTTTTCCTTTCCTTCCGGTATAATTTCTTATTTTATCACAACCGCACCGTTCTGTCAACACCGTGCTTCGTTTTAACGGGCTTCATAATTTTTGAAAAATTTTGATAAAAACTCTTGACAAATATCGGGGAGTGTGGTAATATACATAGTGTTAGAAGTTGCTAACATGCTTGTGTTGGTATTTAAGTTAGCGCGTTCTAACTAAAAAGGCAGGTGAATAAAATGATGCCGTTGATATTAGCGGATCGGGGCGAGGAAAAAATCATCACGAAGGTCGGAGGGAATTCTGATACGCGGAAGTTTCTTGAAAACCTCGGATTTGTTCCCGGCGCGCTTGTTACGGTTATTAACGAGATCGGCGGAAACGTGATCGTAAACGTAAAGGAATCTCGTATCGCGATCAGCCGCGAGCTTGCGGGAAAAATCATGGTTTAAGAAAGAGAAAGGAGGTGCGGGTGCGTTGACACTCAAGGAGGTAAAGATCGGGCAGACCGTAAAGGTGACGAAGCTCAGCGGCGAGGGCGCCGTAAAGCGTCGGATCATGGACATGGGAATCACAAAGGGAACGGAAATTTCCGTCCGTAAGGTCGCGCCGCTCGGGGATCCGATCGAGATAACGGTACGCGGCTATGAGCTTTCGCTAAGAAAGGAAGACGCGGAAAAAATCGAGGTCGAATGATTGCGGATTGTCTTTCGCTATTTACGGAGAAAGGCATAAAAACGAGTTAGTTTGATCTAACCTATGTGCTTGCGCGCTTGCTTTTCGGGCGTGCAGCCTCCGTGATTTTATGAACAGCAAACAGAAAGGAACGAAACAAAGATGGAGATCAGAATTGCGCTCGCGGGAAATCCGAACTGCGGTAAAACAACGCTTTTCAATGCGCTTACGGGTTCGAACCAGTTCGTGGGGAACTGGCCGGGCGTTACGGTTGAAAAAAAAGAAGGAAAGCTTAAAAATCACAAGGACGTAACGATTACCGATCTTCCGGGAATCTATTCGTTATCCCCCTATACGCTGGAGGAAACGGTCGCCCGAAAATATCTCGTCGGCGAACGTCCCGACGCGATCTTAAATATCGTGGACGGAACGAACCTTGAGCGGAACCTGTATCTTACGACGCAGCTGGTCGAGCTTGGGATTCCGGTCGTCGTCGCGGTCAATATGGCGGACCTTGTAAAAAAGAACGGCGATAAGCTGAATCTTGCGAATCTGGCTTCGGCGCTCGGCTGTCAGGTGTGTGAGATTTCCGCTTTAAAGGGAACGGGAGTAACGGAAGCGGCGGAGCTTGCCATACGGGCGGCGCAGTCGGGGGAAAAGACCGTGCCGCGCCACAGCTTCTGCGGCTGTGTGGAGCACGCGGTTGCGCATATTGAGGAGCTTTGTCTGCACGATATTCCCGAGGAGCAGCAGCGCTGGTACGGAATCAAGCTTTTTGAGCGGGACGCGCAGGCGGCGGAAATGCTCGGACTTTCCGAAAGCGTCCTGAATCATATTGAAAAGGACATCGCGGCGGCGGAAAAGGAAATGGACGACGACGCGGAAAGCATTATTACGGGAGAACGCTATAATTACATAGGGACGATCATCGGAGACTGCCTGAAAAAAAGAAAGAAAGGGAGCCTTACCGTTTCGGATAAAATTGATAAGATCGTTACGAATCGGATTCTGGCGCTTCCGATTTTCGCGGTCATCATGATCGTTGTATATTACGTTTCGGTCACGTCGGTCGGGACGATTTTTACGGACTGGATGAACGACGGAGTGTTCGGGGACGGCTGGCACCTGTTCGGAAACGGAACGAGCGAGTATGAGGAAGCGATGGACGATTACGCGCGGGAAAACCTTTTTACGGAGGAGCTTCTCGGTACGGCGCGGTCGGCAGCGGCGGCGGGCGTTGTCGGTGCGGAAGAAATACTGGCAGCGGCGGAGGACGGTTCGTATGCCGATTTTGATGAGGCGTACGGATCCTACGGCGATATGCTGGCGGAAGAAGGGTATGACCTTTCTTCAATTGTGGACGCGGCTCTCGACGAGGAAGCGAACGAGATTCCCGCTCCCGAGAATTACGGAATCTGGGTTCCCGGAATTCCCGCTCTCGCGGAAAGCGGACTGGATGCGGTCGGCTGTGCGGGCTGGCTCAAGAGCCTGATTCTGGACGGGATCATTGCGGGCGTCGGCGCGGTTCTCGGCTTTGTTCCGCAGATTTTGGTGCTGTTTATTTTTCTGGCGTTTCTGGAAAGCTGCGGCTATATGGCGCGGATCGCGTTCGTTATGGATCGGATCTTCCGCCGCTTCGGACTTTCGGGGAAGTCGTTTATCCCGATGCTGATCGGGTCGGGCTGTGGCGTCCCGGGAATTATGGCGTCGCGGACGATCGAAAACGAGCGCGACCGCCGCATGACGATCATAACGACGACGTTTATCCCCTGCGGCGCGAAGCTTCCGATCATCGCGATGATCACGGCGGCATTGTTCGGCGGAGCGTGGTGGGTCGCGCCGAGCGCGTATTTGATCGGCGTGGCGGCGATCGTGATCTCGGGGATCATATTAAAGAAAACGAAAATGTTTTCGGGCGATCCCGCGCCGTTCGTTATGGAGCTGCCCGCGTATCACCTTCCGACGGTGTCGAATATTCTTCGCTCCATGTGGGAACGCGGCTGGTCCTTCATCAAAAAAGCGGGAACAATCATTCTGCTTGCTTCCGTTGTGATCTGGGCGGGAAGCAGCTTCGGAACGTATTTTTCGGAGGGCGTAAGCACCTTCGGTTTTATCCCCGAGGACGCGGAAGCAACGTCGATTCTCGATGTGATCGGCGGAGCGATCTGCTGGATCTTTGCGCCGCTCGGCTTCGGCGAGCCGACCGCCGCGGTTGCGACAATTATGGGACTGGTCGCGAAGGAAGAGGTTGTAGGCGTCTTTGGCGTGCTTGATTTCGCGGGACTGGCGCCGCTCGCGGGGTATTCGTTCCTTGTCTTTAACCTGCTTTGCGCGCCCTGCTTCGCGGCGATCGGCGCGATCCGCCGTGAAATGAACAGCGCGAAATGGACATGGTTCGCGATCGGGTATCAGTGCGCCTTCGCTTACGCGGTTTCGTTCATCATTTTCCAGATCGGTTCGGTTTTTGCCGGCGGCGTGAACGCGGTCGGACTGATCGCGGCGCTGATTGTTCTGGCGGGACTGATTTACCTTTTGGTAAGACCGCAGAAGAAAACGGTGGAATACAACTTGAAGGCAAAAACGGCGAAATAAAAGACATTCCGTATTTTTTCCTAGAGATGTGCAAAACTACAATATTTAGAATCGATACACATAAAACAAACTATATATGGCGGTGACGCCTTGAAAAATTTACGTTTTGCACATCTCTGGATTTTTTTCCGAAAAAGGAGTGGGTGTTTATGATCGGATTTCTTGTGGACAATATAGGGACGATTGCTGTCGGGGCGGGATTGCTTGCGATCATCGTATGGATCGTAATCGGAATGAGAAAGGAGAAAAAAGCGGGGAAGGGGTGCTGCGGCGGCAGCTGCTCCTGCTGCCCCGGGGCGTGCGCCTGTCATAAAGAAAAAGAGTGAATTTTAAGGCAACACCGCACAATGAATCCAAAAAATCGAAATGGCACGATCGGATATTTGTATCTTTTGTCATTTTTCGGGATGATTTTTTGTAAAAAAGAGAGATTTATTTGACGGATGCTTGTTCGGTGCTTGACATACGGAGCCGTTTCGCGTATAATTAGAATCATAAAATGATATGGCAGGAGGAACGGCATGACACAAGAGACTTCATACGAGGAAGAATATAAGCAAGCCGTTCGTGCGCTTGAAATCGAGAAATTTATCGTCGAGCAGATCTGTAAATTCAGTATGACGGACGATTTTGAAACGGCGGTAAATGAAATTCTGAAAGAACTCGGTCTTTTTATGCAGGCGGAACGGGTCTATATTTTTGAAATCGGCGATAAGCATATGTCGAATACCTTTGAGTGGTGCGCTGAAGGCGTTACGCCTCAGATCGACAATTTACAGGTGATCGATCACTATAACGTCCGCCATTGGCTGGCGGAGCTTGGAA
>CAZKKZ010000015.1:0-34457 GCA_964553625.1 uncultured Ruminiclostridium sp. | reverse complement strand
TCCGAATCCATGGCGGAAGAATATGAGCTGTTGAAAATGCAGGAGATTCGCTGCTGTATTGAGGTGCCGATGATCCTGTCGAAAAAGCTGATCGGTTTTATCGGCGTCGATAATGCGCCGAATGAGATGAATCAGATGATCCAACGGCTTCTTACTGCGGTTGGCTGCTTTATCGCGGTAAGCATTAAGAATTGCGAGCGCCGCCGTATGCTTGAGGTAATGAGTTATTCGGATAAAATGACGGGCTGCGCGAATCGGAACGCTTATATCCGCCGAACGGAGATTCTTCGCAGAAATCATGCGGGAGTTTCGCTCGGCGCGGCGGTTTGTGATTTAAACGGACTCAAAGGTATTAACGATACATACGGACACGCCGCGGGAGATAAGGCGATCTGCGGACTCGCAAGCGGACTTACCCGGATTTTTCCCGAGGATTCTGTCTTTCGGCTTGGCGGAGATGAATTTGTGGTTTTATGTTCGGATATTTCGGAGGAGGAATTTGAAGAAAAAATGCGCGATGTGATCCGGAGGTCGGGCGAAGAGTGGTGCGTTTCCGTTTCCGTTGGGTATGCTTGGACAAAAAGCTGCCGTTCACCGCAGGAATTGATTGAGCGGGCAGATACGAAAATGTACAGAGAAAAACGAAAGTATTACGAGAAGGCGGAGGCTTAATAAACGGCACTGTGCGATGAAACCGCACAGTGCTTTTTTTGCGCTTTTACGAAAATAGGCGCCTATGCGGAGCTTTACGGTCGGATACCGGCTTTCATGCGAAATAGAATGAAATCGGACAAAGTGTCATATATATGAAGTACGGACAACGACTCGGAGGTAAGCAATGAAGAAAAAAGGCTTTTTGCATAATGCGGCGATCATGTTCGTAGCGATGTTTCTGACAAAGGGCTTGGGCGCGCTTTTAAAGATTCCGCTTGGCAATATTTTGGGCGGGGAGGGCATGGGTTATTTTACGACCGCGTACAGTATTTACACGCCGATCCTTGCATTTGCCTGTTCGGGAATCCCGACGATTGTCACGCAGGTCATCGCGCGGTACGCGTCGCAGAACCGAGTTCACGATATTTTTCGATTCCGCCGAAGCGCGCTTTTGCTCGGCGGGGGAATCGGTCTTGCGGGAACGGCGCTGATCTGTCTGATTTCAGTTCCGTTCGCATATTATGTCGCAAATTCCCCGGGAAGCCTTCCCGCGATCCTGATGATTGCTCCCGCTGTATTCGGCTGTTCGGTCACGGCGATATACAGGGGGTATTATGAGGGTCTTTCCGATATGCTTCCGACCGCGGTCTCGCAGGTTATTGAGGCGGCTGTAAAGGCGGCGATCGGGGTAGGAGCTTCCTATTTCGTTTACGTAAAAGGAACGGAGTATTTCGGGAGCGCGGAAAGAGCGCTTCCGTATGCCGCCGCCGCCGCGATTCTGGGTGTTACGATCAGCGAATACTGCGGAACGTTTTACATTGTCAGAAAGGCGCGGAGGGAAACGGCGCCGGAATGCCGAAAATACGGAAAGCCCGATTTTGATGAGCTATGGGGGATCATGAAAGAGATTCTGATCAGCTCTCTTCCCGTCGCGGCGGGCGCGGCGGCTTCCAATCTGATCTCCTTTACCGACCTTCTCACGGTTTCAAATTGTATCAATCTTTCCTACGGGCTTTTTTCGGAATCGTTCTTTTCCGTTTCCGCGCTTTCCACGGTGCTTTCCTCGCCGCCGTCTGATCTCGGAAATTTTCTTTACGGAAGCTATTCGGGTATGGTTCTGTCCGTCTATATGCTGACCTCTGCCGCGGCGGGACTGATTGCGCGGTGCTCGCTTCCACGGCTGGTCTGTGCCGTGGAAACGGAAAATACTCGGAATCTGAACGACGGGGTATTGTTAATGCTGAAAGGAACGGCGCTGATCGCGGTTCCGATTTCGCTGATGATCGCGGCGCTTTCCGATCCGATCCTGACGTTTCTTTACCCGATGCGCTCCGCCGAGGTCTCGGTAAGCGTTCTTCCGCTTCGGATTTTAAGTCTCGGAGGGATCGTCAGCGGTCTTGGCGGAGCGGTTTTTACGGTTTTTCACGCGTACGGGGATTTTAAAACGCCCGTAAAGATAACGCTTTACGGCGGTCTGGTTAAGTTTATCCTGAACGTTTTGCTGCTTTTGATCCCACAGGTCAATATTTCGGGCGCGGCGCTTTCTACCGTCCTTTCCAACGGGTTTATGACGCTTTATGCGTGCCGGGTGCTGAAAAAGCGTTTTTGTGTGCGTCTCCCGCTGTTTTCCGCTTCCTTGCCTGCGCTTCTTTCGGGGCTCGCCGCCTCGGTTTGCCTGATTTCCGTTTTTTCAATTGCTTCGAGGCGAATGAATCTGTTTTTGGGGATTCTGCTTTCTCTTGCGGTCGCTTCTTTTCTGTATCTGTTTTTAATGTTTCTTGTGAATTCGCGTGAGCTGAGTGAAATTTTTCGATGCCTGCGGCGGAAAAAGTCCGGGGGATATTGTAATTTTCGCGAAGGGGCGGGGCGAAAAGCATAAAAATAAAATACCGCACAACCGACGCTTGAATTCGTTGATTGTGCGGTATTTTTGATGTGGTTGGGCTCTTAGCACGCGCGGTTTGCCTTTTTCGGATTTTTTAAGATAAATTTTACGAAATCCTCCGCCGGGATCGGCTTGGAGAAATAATAACCCTGAATATAATCACAACGAAGCTCCGAAAACCGTTTGACCATTTCCTTGGTTTCCACGCCTTCTACAACAATCTCCATATTCATGGATTTGAGCATTTTTACCGTGCTTTGAAGTACGATCCACATTCTCGGATTATCCGACGGATTTACGAAGCTTTTATCCAGCTTTACGATTTTAAGCGGAAGTGAAGAAACGCGGGTGATGTTCGAGTAGCCCGTTCCGTAATCGTCCAGAGAAAAGCTGAATCCGGCGCGATGAAGCTTTTCAATATTTTCCGTCATAATGTTCTGTGCGTAATCCTCCGCCGTTTCGGTAATCTCGAGATTGATCCTTTCGGGGGAGACACCGTATTTCCGGACTGTATTCAGGATTTTATCCGTGAGATCGTGAGACATACACTGTACCACCGACAGATTTACCTCGATATATTCCAGCCCGAGCTTTTCAAATCCATCTCCCGAGATAAACCGGCAGACCTCTTCCATAACAATATCTCCGATCTTATGGATCGCGCCGCTGTGTTCAGCCGCCGTGATAAAGAGGTCGGGAGGGATAAAGCCGTATTGTTCGTCCTTGAGCCGAAGCAGGGCTTCCGCCGAAACAAAGCGCTTTTCCGTTGTCGAATAGATCGGCTGATAGTATACCGTAAAGCGGCGGTCGGAAATTGCCCGGTCGATGATCTCGTTCAGCTCGTTCCCGAGTCCGAAGGGGTGTTTTTCCGCAATAACAGACGCTTGCAGCACCTGCCCCGTATAAGGCGTTCGGTTATGAATATCGTTTCCGAAAAGCATCAGCGTTTTAAAGTCGGGGACGTCCTCGGGACATCTCGTGATACAAACATAAGTCACGAGGTTCAGCTCCATACCGTTGACGTTCACTCCGTGCTTCAGAAAGGCGTTGATCCGTTCCGCCGCCGTTTCGATCAGCTCCTTTTTCTCGGTATCGAGCACGAACCGGAATCTTCCGCGGTCGAGATAGTAAAGCTCCCCGCGCGCTTTCAGATCCCGATTGATCCCGACCAGTTCGTCCGCGATCATTTTTAAAAGGCTGTTCATGCCGTCATAGCCCAGAATACTGTTTAAAGCGCCAAAGTTGGAAATGTTGGTGATAATGGAGGTTACGTGACGGCCGTTGGCGAATTTCTTTTTCATATCTACGGCATACGCTTCGTACTTAATCAGCCGTGTGACCGAATCGATCCGATCCTCGGGCTTATGAATGACGATCGTGATATATAAAAGGCTGATCGCCGCGCCGAACATTTCCAGCAGAAGCTGCGGATTGATAAATTGAATCGCAATTGTGAGCGCGCCGAATAAGTACATCATCAGAAGCGCGAAAAATCTCGTTCGTATGAGAAGCCGCCGATATTTTATCAGCCATAATACGCCGCCCAGCATGACCGAAAACGCGTATGCGTACAGCAGCGGGAATAAAGCGCCTCTTACATACCGTCCGCTTTCATCAAAGGCGAACATATGATCCGTAAAAGGATTGATCACAAGAAGCAGGATCAGAAACAAATACGCTCCGCCAATGATTCCCGCCGAAAGGCGCTTGTATCTGATTTTATGCCAAGTGTCCGTAATACCGATAATGTATAAAAAATAAACGAAGGTCGCAATATTGTGAAACAGCAAATAAAGCGAATGGGACACGTACCGCTGCGTCATATCGTATATGGTCGGATCCACGCTCCGATCCATGACGACCGCCCATATGTCGAACATCGCCGACAAAAGATTGATGCCGATCAGCGTCAGAAAGATGTGATTTATCGAGCCGCTTGTCATTTTTCTCGATATCACCGAAAAAAGCAGAACAGCCATTAAAATTACGGCACATATATCAAAATAAACGGCTTGCATAGCTTTCGGCTCCTTTCGGCTCTTTTTGGTGGGGTCGCTGAGTGCGAAGGAGCGTTATGCTCCGAGGGGCTTCAGAATAAAGTCCACAAAATCATCTTCGGGAATCGGCTTTGAGAAATAATAGCCTTGGATATAATCGCACTTCATTTCGGAAAGCAGTTCTACGAGCTCCTTCGTCTCGATTCCCTCAACAACAATGTCCATGTCCATATTTTTCAGCATTTCAACCGTATTTTGAAGGATGATCCACATTTCGGGGCTGCCCTTTGTGTTTACGAAGCTTTTATCCAGCTTTACGATTTTAAGCGGAAGCGACGCGACTCTGCTGATGTTGGAATACCCCGTGCCGTAGTCGTCGAGCGAAAAGCGAAGTCCTGCTTCATAAAGCGAGTTGATGTTGTCGGTCATGGTGTTCTGCGCGTAGCTCATTGCCGTTTCGGTGATCTCAAGGTTGATCTCGCCCGGCAAAATGTCGTATTTGTTCATGACTCGGAGTATTTTTTCTGCCAGATCGGGCGCCATGCACTGGGCAACGGAGAGGTTTACCTCGATGTATTCGAGCCCGAGATTTTTATATTTTTCGCTTGAAATAAAGCGGCAGACCTCTTCCATTACAAAGTCGCCGATTTTATGAATCGCTCCGCTTCTTTCCGCTGCGACAATAAATAAGTCGGGCGGAATAAAGCCGTATTTCTCATCTTTTAGCCGAAGCAGCGCTTCCGCCGATACAAAGCGCTTTTGTGCGGTCGAATAAATCGGCTGATAATAGACCATGAAATTTCTGTTGGCGATTGCTCTATCAATAATCTGATCCAGAACGCCGCTTAACTCAAAGCTCCGCTGTCCGACAAGCTCGGAAGCGCGCAGAACCTTTCCCGTATAGGGGAGATGTTCATGAAGATCGATCCCGAATTGAAGCAGCGTTTTCATCTCGGAAATATCCTCGGGGCAGTTTATGATACACACGTATGCCAAAATATCAAGCTCAAGACCGCTGACGGTGACGCTTTGCTTCAGTTCGTCGGAAATACGTTTGGCTGCCGCTTCCGAAAGAGCTTCCCGATTTCCGAAAAGGACAAATCGGAACCGTCCTTTCTGGATATGATAAAGCTCCGCACGCGTCCGAAGCTCCCGATCAATCTGAATCAGCTTTTTCGCAATGATCTTCAGAAGTTCGTTCGCGCCGTCGTAGCCCAAAATCTGATGAAGCGGAACAAAATTGGCAATGTCGATGATGATTGAGGTGAAGGGCTTTTCGTTGCCGAAATATTTTCGGAGGTCCGTTGTATATGCCGTGTCGTTTTTGAGCATGGTCACGCTTTCCCGGATTTCTTCGGGACGCTGAACCGTCGTGATTACCAAGAACAATGCCACGGCGTTCGCGAACATCTCTACGAGAAGATCCGGGAAGAACCACTGAATCGCCACCGCTCCCATTTCGAGCGGCAGCATGAGAAGCAGCGCGGCAAGCTTATAGGTTGAGAAAAGCTTTCTGTATTTCAATAGGTACAGGGTGCAGATCACCACATTTGTCACGGCACAGACATACAAAATCGGCATGAGCACGCCGCGCCGGTACACATGCGTCTCATCAAAATAAAAGATTTTTCCGTTCCAAAAATTCAGCACCAGCGCTGCCGCAATGATCAAAGAAGGCAGAGACATCACGGCAATCGCCGGAATATTTTTCCGAAGCTTATGCCAGGTATCGGTGAGAGCGATGACAAACAGGAGATAGGCGGGGATTGTAAGATTATGCAATAAAAAATAAATCGTGTTTACAAAGTAAAGTAAAAATAAACTGAACGAAATTCCTTGTTTTGCGGCGATATTGAATGAAACGGAAAGAATATCGCACAGAGTCGTCACCAAGGTGATGATCAGCAGGAAGAGAAAGCATTTGCCCACGGTATCGGTTTTGATTTTTCTGCCCGCGACGGAGGCGATCAAAAAAATCAAAATCAGCGCGGCGCACAAATGAAAATAAAGTACGGACATAAAATTCCCCCTAAGGTGCGCCGCTTTGGAAATTTCAAAGAAATTTTCCGAACGCAAAAGTCTTGATATGTGCGGCGAAAGGCTTTTGTTCCGCACGGCTGTCAGGTCATGACGCATTTATCGTTTCCTTTTTAGGATACCATATTTTATGAAAAAAGTAAAGTGATTTCGAGAAAATTTAAAAATTCAGTGATCAAAATGTAAAATTTATCTAAAATGAAAAGGTATAATTGTATAAATTGAACAGCGCTCGGTTGCGATAAATCGACAAAAAAGCAGATGAAAAAGGTTTTAAATCGAGGCATATAAAGAACCTGTTCTCATAGGAAAAAGGTAACAAAACCCGTACACTGACCCGATGAGAACAAGTTCAAAGAAAAAAGGCACCCGTTCGGGGTACCTTTTTTAGGACATGATAGCTTGTCCTGATACATGCTTCTTTGGTCGAATCGAAAACGATTAGTTTATCCATCCCACCGTTGTATCGGGAACCGGAGGCTCGGGAGGGGTTTCGGCAGGCGAAGTTTCCGAAGCTTCGGTCGTTTCGCCTGTGCCCCAAGGATCGGAAAGCCATGGATTTGCGGTCGTTGTTTCGGGCGGAGGAGCGGTTGTCGGTACGCTTGAATCCGAGGAAACGGATTCCGGGGGAAGCTCTGTCGGAACGGTCGTTTCGGAGCCGTCCGAGCCCTCGGGTGAGACAGGCTCGCCGGTCGTATCGGTTTCCTCGGGCGCGCTTGTTTCTTCGGGAACCGTCGTTTCCGAAGGCTCTGTCGTTTCGTTCGGCTCCGGTTCGTTTTCAACATGCGTCGCGCCCTCGGAAGCATAGGAAATGCTGCTTCGCGCAATATAATTTTTAACGCCCGCGACAATCGCCTTCGCGAGTCCCTTTTGATGCGTCGCCGAGGCAAGCGCCATGGCGTCGTCAATCTGATCCACGAATCCCGTTTCAATCAAAACGGAAGGGAAGTCCTGCTGTAATGTAACGGAATAATAGCTGTATTTCGCGCCTCGGTTTTTATTGGCGCCGTCCGCGTAAACGTTGCTTGCATAATAGGACGCTAGGCTGGAGGAGATCGATGCGGCAAGCGGCTGTGAGTATGAGGTGAAATAATACGCCTCCACGCCTTTGGCAACCGCATTGGCTTTATTGGCGTGAATCGAAAGATAAATGTCACAGCCGTAATCACGCGCGTAGCTTGGGCGCTTTTTGGTCAGCAGGAAGGGCGTGGGGTTTTCGGTCTTGAGCCGAATCACATTCGCTCCCGCCGCTTGAAGCTCTGCGGTAAGCTCCTTCGCGATCGCGAGAGCAACCTCCTGCTCAATCACCTCGCCAGTCGCGCCGGGGTCGTAAACGCCCGCGTTTTTTCCGTATCCGTGTCCCGGATCGACGACGACCGTAAGCCCGCTTAAGAGATTTGTCGGAACCTTAAAGTTCAGAAGAAGATCGCCGTTTTCATCATAACGCGCGCTGTGACCGAAATAAACGCCCGGTTGCCGCAGCTCCAGAATCAAGCGGAATTTTGTTCCGTTGCTTTCCGTTACTGTATCCCATTTTCCCGATTTGAACACCATGTTGTTTTCAAAAGAGGGAAGCTTCGTAACGCTGGTGATATTTTCAAAGGTAATATACAGGTGCGTCGCGGTCATGGAATTGATATTATAGTCCCCGTCCCACGCCGTGTAGTAGTTGTTTCCGATCAGCCGCATATTAAAGCCGGTCTTATGCTCAAGTCCGATTTTTATGTAGCTTTCTCCGCCTGCTGTTCCGACGGACTTTACGATCAGGGCGTTCCGATCAATTCCCGGACCGTCGATCAGCTCGGCGCTTTCCGTGCTGATCCGCTTTCCCGAAGCGGTAAGATAATAACTGCCCGAGGTGGAGCCGTACGGTTCGATCGTCCCCGCCGGAAGCGGCGAGAACTCGGGGGAGGGAATATCGTCGGCGGTTTTTCCGTCATAAACGACGGTATAATTGGAGCTGATCCGTACATATTTTACGGACTCCGAAGAATTGTATACCGATTCAAGCGTACCGATGACCTCGCCCGAGCCGACGCTGTTCGCGTCGAGCAGCTCCGCCTTTTTTTCCACAATCGGTTCGGGAAGAGCGTTTACAATCACGTTCGCGCCGATCACTTCCTTGTCGTAGCCGCTGTTTGAGCCACAGATCTTGATCGTTCCGAGATTCTGCTCCTGTCCGATGATTCCTTCCGGTACGGTGTAGGTTCCCGTATAGCGGACATAGGAGGAGTTTACGTCCTCCTCGTCTGTTTTAAGCTCCGTTTCGGACATGGGAACGGTTTGTCCGTTTACTATTCCGTACACTTTGGAGCCTTTATAAGCGGTGACGGAAAGATTGATCTTCGTTCCTCCTTCTACCCGAAGTGTTTTTCCTTCCGAAATAGAGGAGCTGATCGTTTTCATGACGATGATTTTCCGCTCGATTTTATAAGTATATGTTTTGGATTTATGGGTAATGGTAAAAGTATTCATGCCGACGTTTAAGTCGCGGGAGAAGTAGAAATTCCCCGCGTCGTTAAGCTTGATCGGCGAGTTATTGAAATAAACGGGAAAGTTGCTGTCGAAGCTTCCCATAAAAGTAACGCTCGGTTCGCTGGTCGTAAAGTTCAGCTTTGCGGGAGAAACGATCTTCAGATCCTCGAAAAGCGCGTTCTTGTCAATCCGCTCATTAAAATAAGAGGTAAGCGTCGAGGTCGTTCCGAGCGGGTTCTGGGTAAGACGCTGAAAAGAATTAAAAACGCTTCCCCGATAGCTGTCGATTTTTTCGGCGATGGTAAGCTGCTTTAAAAGCTGATCCTCGCTGTTCCAGCCCGCCGCACCCGTTCCTATTTTTTCGTTGTAATGAACAATATACATTGGAATATTGTGATTTGAAGCAAGCGCTCCCCACCAGCCCGTAACGTTTTCAAAGGGAAGAGCGCCGTCCGTAAGGGATCCGTAGGCGCGAAGCAGCGCGAAGTCAACATACCCTTTTTCGATAAATCCTTTGGTATCGGAATAGCCGTCATAATACGCCTGCGTACTGTCCTCGGTGTTGCTTCCGAGGTCGTTTGCCGAGGCGTTTGCCCACATATCGTTGATCATAAAGCCTACCGCAATGGAATTATCGGTACTGTGTATTACCTCCGCCGCCGTACTGAAAAGCTGTTCGGCGGTATCATACAGCCAGTTTGTATAACCTATTCCGGAGCCGTCCTCCATGTATCCGCTGAAGCTTTCGGTGTTGCGGCGGAGGTAGTAATCGTCCAGAATGATCCCGTCGCAGGGGTATTTCAGTGCGAAACGGTGTACGCGGGAAACAAGGGTATCAATCAGAGAGGGGTTGTCAATGCCGTCCGCCGCGATCAAGTGGCTTAGATCGAGGACGAGATAAGGGGAGATTCCGTGGTTGTAGGCTGTGCGAAGCGCGATCTCCGTTGGGTCAAAGACCGTGCTTTCATCGTTCATATCAATGCTATAATAAGAACGATCTTCGCAAACGGTATTGATAATTACGGTATTCAGCCCGATTTCCGAAAATTCGGCGAAAATTGCCTCCAGCTCTGCGGCGGCGCTTTCCTCGGTATTTTCCTCCGAAAGAAGGTAATCGACCGACGGGGTCAGAACCGACGCGCGCATATGATCGGGCAGGGTGAACATAAACTGCGGAGCGCTTGGTTCTTCGGCAGTCTCCTCCGAAAGGAGCTCTCCTTCCGAAACGGAGGAGGGTTCGTTTTCATCGGACGATTCGGCTTTGATCGGGATTATAGCCGAGATACAGAATATTGCGGCGGAAAGCAGGGCGGCAGTAAAACGCCTGAGGCACATCATTTTCACATTCCTTTCCATAGATTCGGAAAATTTATTGATTAAAAAAGTAAATCGATCATTCGTTTATTAAAAGAGAACGGAAATTTTCGGTCTCCGTTTTGATTGCGGAGGTTACATATCCGTTTGTAAAGAGGTAGTTATAGCTGTAAAGCGCGACTCCAGCGTAATTTTTGCAGCTTTTGGCATATTCGATTTGCCGCTTGAGCATGGTATCGGTATTCTGCCATTCATATTTTCCCGCGCCTGCCCATTGATCCTCCGCGCCGATTTTGTAGACGGCGAGACCGATACAAAGCTTTGTTTTTGTTCCGTCAACGAGCGTGTTCCATTCGTCGGTACAGCGTTTGAAGGGCTGTGCGGAATTCTCGAAGCCGTAGTAGATCTGCGGCGCAAAATAATCAACATACCCGCCTTTGCACCATGCTTCCGCGTCCGCGTAAAGCTGATTTAAATTATTGCTCATGCTTCCCTGTGTGCTCGCGCCGAAAACGGCAGAGTCGGAGCATTCGTGAACGGCGGTATAAATTTCACGGACGAGCGTGCTGCAGTTCCCGATCCGAAACGCCGAGAGCGAGGAAGCGTCGGAGGCGGCATAAGCCGCGGAATCAAAAGACACGTCCGTCGTCGGGTAAAAATAATCGTCGATATGTACGCCGTCTACGTCATAGCGTGAAACGATCTCCCGCACTCCGTCGCCGACAAGCCGCACGGCTTCAGGGTAGGCGGGGTTTAGGTACCATGTTCCGCCGACATTTACGAGATAATTTCCGTTTAAAGCCGCGTCGCCGTACCATTTTTTGATGAGAAGCTCCGATGAGACCGCTTTTAAGTCGTCCGTTCCGCAAAGCCGGAGCGGATTGATCCATGCGTGAAAAGAGATTCCGCGCTTATGCGCTTCGTCGATCAGGATCGGATACGGGTCATAGTCGGTTCTTACGCCGATCGTACCGGAGATATGCTTTGTAAAAGGGAAGAGATCGGAAAAGTAAAAAGCGTCTCCGAACGACCGCGCGTGGACAAAAACCGTATTGAGTCCGAGGGACGCGCAGTTATCATAAATGACCGAGACCGCCTGTCGGAATTCGGATTCGTTTTTGCCCCGCAAGAGCGCCGAAATCTCCAGATAAGAAATCCATACGCCCTTCATTTCTGCGTAATTGACGGCTTGATAGCTGTTTTTGGCGTAGGTTCCCGACGGCTTGGAAGGTGCGGCGGTCGTCGTTGCCGTTGTGATTTCAGTCGTAGCGGCAGCAGCGGTTGTTGTCGTTTTGGGTGCCGTTGTTTCCTTTGCGGTGATGATTTCGTTTCTTGCGGTCGTCGTTGTAACAATCGGAACAATCGCTGTTGTTTTTTTCGGGACAACAGTCTCGCTGACCGGATTTGTCTGAGCCTCGGTCTTTTCCGCTGCTGCGGCGAACGTTTCTGTTGGGGAGGTTGTCGTTTCGGGCGGATCGGTATGCCAAGAGGTTTCCTCCGAATCGGAGAACTCTTCCGAAAATTGTTCCGAATCTGTCGGAGACGTCACGGAGCTTGGCGGAATGGATTCCGCGCTTTGCGCTGTTTTTGCCATGGGGTCGAATACGATTCCGTCGAAGCTTCCGTTTGCGACGGTGCGCTCGGGAAGCACGGAGCCTTCCCGACATGCGCTAAGCGTAAGAATCGCGGACAGCAGAGCCGCCGTTATTTTTGCCGATGTTTTTTTCATATTTTCCTCAGCGATCTATAAAAAAAGAATGTGAAATTCGTTCAATTCGTCAACCATGCAAGCTTATAATTAAATATATTATATCATTTTTTTACGGAAAAGTCAACTTCTTTTTTCGCCTGATCGGGGACTTGAAATTTCGGGGCGTTTATGTTATACTAATATTGATTTTCGACAGAAAGCGCACGGACGCTTGGTATATATGCCGCTCGGAACGGGTCGGAAGGGAGTGATTGGATATGGCGAAAAAACAAAAAGAGCTTCATCTTCTGAAGCGGGGTCAGCAGGGCGTTTTTCACGCGATTTTCAGTCGCTTCGGTCTGGTTCTGGTCCTGCTGCTTCTGCAATTTTTTGTTTTATTCGGGATTTTTATTTGGTTCGGGAATCTCCTGCCGCATTTTTTTGGCGGTTCGGTTTTGTTCTCGGCGGTGATCGTTCTGTTTCTTTTGAACGGAAAAGCGAATCCGTCGGTAAAAATTACATGGCTTGTTGTGATCATGATTATGCCGGTATTCGGGGTTCTGCTTTACTGCTACACGCAAAGCGACATCGGACACCGTGCCCTTAAATTGCGGCTGAATCAGATCTTTTCCGAAACGAAGAATTTGATTCCGCAGTCGGAGGAAGTAAAAGAGCGTTTTCAAGCCGAAAATAAGGGGGCTTCCTCGCTTGCCTCTTATATTCGGCGAAGCGGCTGTTTTCCGGTTTATGACCGTACCGATCTTACCTATTTCCCGCTTGGGGAGGATAAATTTGCCGAAATGCTCCGGCAGCTGAAAAAAGCCAAGCATTTTATTTTTATGGAATATTTTATTATCGAGGAGGGGCAGATGTGGGGCGAGATCCTTGAGCTCCTCGCCGAAAAGGTAAAAGAGGGTGTGGACGTTCGGCTGATGTATGACGGGACGTGTGAGTTTGCGCTTCTGCCGCGAAGCTATCCGAAGCGGCTGCGGGAGCTTGGGATCAAGTGCAAGATCTTCGCTCCGGTAATGCCTTTTATTTCGACGCACTACAACTACCGCGATCACCGCAAGATTCTCGTGATCGACGGTCACACCGCTTTCACGGGGGGAATCAATCTCGCGGACGAATATATCAACGCGAGGCAGCGTTTCGGGCATTGGAAGGATACCGCCGTCATGCTGAAGGGCGAGGCGGTAAAAACCTTTACGCTGTCTTTTTTACAGGTTTGGTCGATCAGCGAGCCGAATCTGTCTTATGAGGAGTTTTTGAAGGCTCCCACATTTCCGCAGCCGGAGGCAAAGGGCTATGTGATTCCGTACAGCGATTGTCCGCTTGACGACGATAAGGTCGGCGAACGGGTCTACATGGATATGTTAAATCGTGCCGAACGGTATGTGCATATTATGACGCCTTACCTGATTTTGGACGGAGAGATGGAAGCCGCTTTGAAATTTGCGGCGGAGCGCGGCGTCGAGGTGGCATTGATCCTCCCGGGAATACCCGATAAAAGAGTGGCTTACGCGCTCGCAAAAACGCATTACCGCTCGCTTCTCGAATCGGGAGTTCATATTTACGAATATACTCCCGGTTTTGTGCACGCCAAGGTTGTCGTAAGCGACGACCGTGAGGCGGTCGTTGGAACGATCAACTTCGATTACCGCAGCTTTTATCATCATTTCGAGTGTGCGGTGTATATGTACAAAAGCGGCTGTATCCCGAAGATCGAGGAGGATTTTCGGGAGACGTTCGCGAAATGCCGCAGAGTAACGTTTGAAACGATCAAGCATGAGAAGCCGATCGTAAAGCTGGTCGGCTTTTTCGCGAAGGTGGTCGCGCCGCTTTTGTAAAAAGTTCAAAGAATTGTGATAAAATACGCGGTATAGCCGATCAGCAGGATTGCGCCGTGCCGGCGCTTCAGTTCATGCTCTTTCCGGCAGAATAATATCAGAAGAAGGGCTGCGGCTGCGGATACCGCGCCGTCAAAGAGGAAGCCTTCCGCGAATACGATCGGGTGGATCATCGCGGAAATTCCCGCGACGAATAAAATGTTGAAAATATTGCTCCCTACAATATTCCCGATAGCAATATCCGATTTTCCTTTTTTGGCGGCTGTAACGGACGTGACCAGCTCGGGCAGTGATGTGCCGAGCGCGACAACGGTAAGTCCGATGAACCGTTCGCTTATACCGAGCTTTGCCGCGATTGCGCAGGCGGCATCTACCGCTATGCTGCTTCCGGCAACAGTCATTGCTAATCCGAGAACGCACAGTAAAATGATTTTCCGAGTTTTTGGGGAATTTTCGTTTACGGCTGCGTTCTCTTTTTCGGTTTCCGAGTCGGTCTTTGTTGCCGTATGAAACAAATAGGCAAGGTACAGACCGAAAAAGAGAATCAGAACGATACCGTCCGCAAGTCCGATCTCTCCGTCCAGTCCCTGCGCGGTCAGCAGTATGCTGATTCCCGTTAAAAACGGAAGCTCGTGCCGTATTGTGCTTTTTTCCATGACAAGCGGGGTAATGACCGATGAAAGACCGAGAATAATCAGGATATTCAGAATATTGCTGCCTACGACGTTCCCGATTGTAATATCGGCGTTTCCTTTGATGACGGCGGAAACACTGACCGCAGCTTCGGGCAGGCTTGTTCCCATCGCGACCACGGTAAGACCGATCACAAGCTGCGATATGCCGAGCCTTGCCGCAAGCGCCGAAGCGCCGCTTACAAACCGATCCGCGCCCTTTACCAGCAGAACAAGTCCCGCCGCCAAAATAAGAATCCACATCAGAAATTCCATAGAGGTACCCTCCTTCGTGATTCCGGCAAGGCATAAAAAGAGAGACCCTGCCGTTCCTAAATAACAGCAAAGTCTCGCAATTTCATTACAAAGCCGGATCATAATAAGGATCGTTCTGACGGCAAGGTAAACACGGAGCTTTTCCGTGCAAGCTACTCCCTTTGTAATATATATTATATCCTTTTTTATGGTTTTTGTCAATACAAAATTGAAAACCGTTTCGGAAATAAGGGCTTTAGTTTATTTTATAGCCTTCTTTTAAAATCCTCATAGCCGAATTCCTTTAAAAGCTCCGAACGTCCATTTGGACGAAGCGCCGCGATCATGGGGAGGGGCATTCCGTTAAAGGTGTTGTTTTTGACCATGGAATAAATCGCCATATCCGAAAAAACAAGGCGGTCGCCGACGGAAAGCGGCTGATCGAAGCTGTATTCGCCGATCACGTCCCCCGAAAGGCAGGTCTGTGACCCGAGACGATAGGTATACGGCTTTTCGCCTGCCGCGCCGCTATTGAGAAGGGGAGGGCGGTACGGCATTTCCAGTACGTCGGGCATATGACAGGCGGCGGAGGTGTCGAGGATCGCGATCGGCAGATCGTTTTCCGTCAGGTCGAGCACGGTTGTAACCAGATAACCCGCATTCAGGGCGACGGCTTCTCCCGGCTCGAGGTATACCGTAAGTCCGTACTTTTCCTTCATGCGCCGGATACAGCGTTCCAAGCGGGGAATATCGTAATCGGCGCGGGTGATGTGGTGTCCGCCGCCGAAATTGATCCATTCCGTTTCGGGAAGCCATTCGCCGAATTTTTCCTCTACGGCAAGAAGCGTTTCCTCGAGCGCGTCCGAATTCTGCTCGCAGAGGGTATGAAAGTGAAAACCGCTCACGCCGCCGAGCAGATCGGGCTTGAAATTCTTTCGCGTGATCCCGAGCCGCGAGCGCGGGGAGCAGGGATCGTAAATCTCATGTCCTTCCTGCGTCGAATGCTCGGGATTGAGGCGAAGTCCGATCTTTACCCCCGCGCGAAGCGCCTTTTCGCGGTATTTTTCGAGCTGTGAAAAGGAATTGAAAATAATATGATTGGAGTAACGGAGAATTTCGTCGATCTCGTTTTCGCGGAACGCGGCGGAAAAGGTATGATTTTCCTTTCCCATTTCCTCGAAGCCGAGCCGCGCTTCGTACAGCCCGCTGGAAGCCGTTCCGCTCAGGTACTTCCCGATCAGGGGATAAAACGGATAAGCCGAAAACGCCTTCTGCGCGAGTAAGATTTTACAGCCCGTGCGCCGCTCGACGCCCTGCAGGATTTCGAGATTTTCGATCAGTTTATTTTCGTCAATGACATAGCAGGGAGTCTTGATTTCGGTGATCCAATTCATAGTCCGACCTCAGCTTTGAGGGAGCGTAAGGCTCCGATTATTGTTCGGTAAACCGGGATTCAGCGATCCAGCGCTGCCGTAAAGATTTCTTCAACCGGAAGGGTAATTTTTACCAGTCCGAGCGCAGCAAATTCACCGCATATTTTCTGAAATTCGCGCAGGATCAGATCGCTTGCTTTCAGGAAAGCCTCGTCCCCGTCGTCCCGGGTCAGCGCGACCGTGCAATGCGGCGCCCATCGCTCCGGGCAATACCATTCCCAGCCGCATCGTTAAAACAAGCCAGCGTAAGGTGCGGTCTTGTTTTATATTCCAGAAATTTTGTGCTGATTTTTTCGTCGGCAATTCTTTGCGCCAAGCCGAAAAGCTTCTTTTCGGTTTCTTCGTCGAAATACAATTCTACCGCATACTGCATGGTCGTCTCCTGTTTTCCGTCAATCCACCAGAACGGGATCGCGGTCCTCCTCCCAAGGCAGTCCCCATTTGTTCAGCGCGTCCATGAACGGATCGGGGTCGAATTCCTCGATATTGTAAACGCCCGCCTTGTTCCATTGCTTTGTCATCAGGAGCATGGCGCCGATCATCGCGGGAACGCCCGTTGTGTACGAGACCGCCTGCGAGCCGACCTCCTTATAGCATTCCTGGTGGTCGCAGATATTGTACAAATAATAATTTTTTTCTTTTCCGTCCTTTTTTCCGCGGAAAATGCAGCCGATATTGGTTTTTCCGACCGTTCGCGGACCGAGCGAGGCGGGATCGGGAAGAACCGCCTTTAAGAATTGAAGCGGAACGATCTCTTTTCCCTCGTAGAGGATCGGCTCAATCGAGGTCATTCCGACGTTTTCAAGGCATTTCAGGTGAGTGAGATAGCTCTGACCGAAGGTCATGAAAAAGCGGATCCGTTTGATCCCCTTGATGTTCAGCGCGAGGGATTCCAGCTCTTCATGGTGCAGCAGATACATATCCTTTTCGCCGACGCCCTTGAAGTTGTAGACACGCTTGATTTCCATCGGTTCGGTCTCGATCCATTTCCCGTTTTCGATATAGCTGCCCTTCGCCGAGACCTCGCGGATATTGATTTCGGGATTGAAATTTGTCGCGAAGGGATAACCGTGGTCGCCGCCGTTACAGTCGAGAATGTCAATATAGTTGATCTCGTCGAATTCGTGCTTCATGGCGTAGGCGGAAAAAACACCCGTAACGCCGGGGTCGAAGCCGCTTCCGAGAAGCGCGGTGATTCCCGCTTTTTCGAAGCGCTCGCGGTACGCCCACTGCCACTTATATTCAAATTTCGCGGTATCGGGCGGCTCGTAATTCGCCGTATCGACGTAGTTGGTTTTTGTTTTCAGGCAGGCTTCCATGATCGAAAGATCCTGATAGGGAAGGGCAAGGTTCAATACCACGTCGGGGCGGTACCGTTCAATGAGCTCGGCAACCTCGTCCGCGTTGTCGGCGTTTACCCGCGCCGTTTCAATCACGGTCTTTGTGGTCGGCTGAAGCTTTTCCTTTAATTTGTCGCATTTTTCTTTGGTGCGGCTCGCGATCATGATCCCTTCAAAAACCTCGCTGTTCTGACAGCACTTGTGAATCGCGACGGAGGCAACCCCGCCGCAGCCGATGATCATACATTTTCCCATGTTGTTATTCCTTTCCGTATTTTGATACTGCACAAAATCAAGCCGTTATTCCACGTCCTTTAACAGCTCCTCCACATAGTTCGGGAGGGCGAACGAGCCGACATGAAGCTCGGTGTTGTAGTATTTCGTATTCAGTCCGCGAAGATTCCATTTCGCCGCGCTGAAATCTCTGGTCGGGTGATATTTTTTCGACGCGAAGCCGAAAAGCCAGTGTCCCGAAGGATAAGTCGGGATATGCGCCTGATAGACCTTGCTGATCGGGAAGCTTTCGACGATCCGCTTGTGCGCGCGCTGCATGGCGGCGGCGTCCTCGGTATAAAACGGACTTTCGTGCTGATTGACCATGATCCCGTCCTCCTTGAGCGCCTTGTAGCAGCTTCCGTAAAATTCCCGCGTGAAAAGCCCCTCGCCGGGACCGAAGGGATCGGTCGAATCCACGATAATGATGTCGTATTTGTTTTCACAGCGGCGGATGTACTTTACGCCGTCCTCGATAAAGATATGAACGCGCGGATCGTCGAGACGGCAGGCAGTAAGAGGCAGATATTTCCGGCATACCTCGATCACCAGCTCGTCGATCTCCACTAAGTCAATATGCTCGATCTCGGGATAGCGGGTAAGCTCCCGGACGACGCCGCCGTCGCCCGCGCCGATCACGAGTACGCGTTTCGGGTTTGGGTGTACCGCCGCGGGAACGTGCGTGATCATCTCGTGATAGATGAACTCGTCCTTTTCGGTCAGCATCATGTATCCCTCAAGGGTCAGAAACCGTCCGAATTCCTTGGAGTCGAACACGTCGATCCGCTGAAACTCGCTCTGACCGGAATACAGCTGGCGATCCACCTTAATGGAAAATTGAACGAACGGCGTATGCCGCTCGGTAAACCAAAGCTCCATAAAATCAGTCCTTTCCTTTCGGCGCGATCACATTCAGGCGGTTCAGCGCCAAGTCCTCCGTTCCCGTCATGGAACAGCCCTTTTCCTTCGCGTAGCGGATATATTCGATGATTTCCGGGGTAATCAGCTCTCCCGGCGCTAAAATCGGGATTCCCGGCGGATAGCACATCACGAATTCCGTACAGATATGACCGGCGGCTTCCTCGAGCGGAAGGGATTTTTTCGGGGAATAGAACGCTGTCCGCGGCGTTTCGGCGACGATCGGGTTCAGATATTCCTGCGTCAGCATACCCGTCTGTTCCTTTCCGTAGCGGCGGCGGATCTCGGAAAGCGCATTGATGAGCCGTTCAATATCCTGCTTCCGGTCGCCGACGGAGAGATAGGCGAGAATATTCCCGAGGTCGCCGAACTCGATCTGTATATCATATTCGTCGCGGAGAAGGTCGTATACCTCAATCCCCGCAAGTCCGACGGAAAGCGTATGCACCGAAAGCTTGGATACGTCGAAATCGTATACGCTTCCTCCGTTGATCAGCTCGCGGGAAAAAGCGTAATATCCGCCGATTTCGTTGATCTCGTACCGCGCGTATTTCGCCATGTTTACCGTTTCGCCGAAGATCTCCCTGCCGTGAAGCGCGAGCCGCTTCCGCGAAAGGTCGAGACTTGTCAGAAGAAGGTAAGAAGCGCTTGTCGTTTGCGTGAGGTTGATGATCTGGCGCATATAGTCGGCGTTTACGCTTTCACCCATCAGTAAAAACGAGCTTTGCGTCAGGCTCCCGCCCGATTTGTGCATACTGACGCTCGCGAGATCCGCGCCGCAGGACATCGCCGAGGCGGGGAAGCCGTCTCCGAAATAAAAGTGTGTTCCATGCGCTTCGTCCGCCAGAACGAGCATTCCGTGACGGTGGGCGATCTCGGTAATTTTACGGAGATCGGAGCATACGCCGTAATAGGTCGGGTTATTGACGAGAACCGCCTTCGCGTCCGGATTTTCGAGGATCGCCTTTTCGACCTGTTCCGCCGACATTCCGAGCGCGATTCCAAGCTCCCGGTTCACGTCGGGATCAACATAAACCGGAACCGCGCCGCTTAGAATCAGGGAGTTGATCGCGCTTCGGTGAACGTTCCGGGGAAGAATGATCTTCTCGCCGTTTTTACAGGCGTACAGGATCATCGCCTGTACCGCCGAGGTCGTTCCCCCGACCATGAAAAACGTATGCGCCGCGCCGAAAGCTTCCGCCGCGAGCGCTTCCGCGTCACGGATCACGGAAACTGGATGACATAAATTATCGAGCGGCTTCATCGAATTGACATCGACGCTCATGCAGCTTTCGCCGAGAAATTCGGTCAGCTCCCGATTTCCCCGTCCGCGCTTATGTCCGGGGACGTCGAACGGGACGATCCGCGCGCGCCGAAACCGCTGCATCGCTTCATAGATCGGGGCATTTTCCTGCGTATATTCCATCAGTAGACGTTCCTCCCGCTGAAGATCTCGATCATTTCGCGGCGGAGCGCGTCGGTGATCGAAAGCCTTACCTTCGGCGGAAGCTCGTCAACGTCCGCGTTAAAAAGATAATTCTGTAAATTCAGCTCTTTGATCAGCATTTTCGTGTGAAACATATTCGCCTGATAAACGTTAATATCCACCGCGTCATATCGTTCGAGGATCGAATCGGCGATATATTCCTGAATCGAGGTAATGTGGTGATCGATAAAGACCTTTTTTCCCTCGATGTTCCGCGTAAAGCCGCGGACGCGGTAATCCATGGTAATAATGTCGGAATCGAAGCTTCCGATCAGGTAGTCGAGCGCGGTGAGCGGCGTGATTTTTCCGCAGGTCGCGACGTCGATGTCTACGCGGAAGGTGGCAATGCTGTTGTCGGGGTGAAATTCGGGATAGGTATGAACGGTCACATGGCTTTTGTCGAGGTGCGCCGCCGACGCGCCGGATTTGAGCGGGATCATCGTTTCGTCCGAAATCAGAAAGGTGGCGGAAGCGCCCTGCGGGTCATAGTCCTGATGAGAAACGCTTAAAACCTTCGCGCCGATCATTTCGGTAAGGTGAGTCATAATGTCGGCAATCCGGCTGCTGTTATACTGTTCGTCAATATAATCAATGTAATTTTTTTGCTCCTTCGGCGTTTTCGCGTAACAGACGTCGTAAATATTGAAGCTGAGAGATTTTGTAAGATTATTGAAGCCGTAGAGCTTTAATTTGTTTTCCATAGGGATCACCGTACCTTTCGCCGAAGGAAATTCGTTTTATTTATGACAGGACTGCGGATCGGCGCGCCGCCGCAAAAAGAAAAAGCACGGCGTCTATTCTCAGTCGTCGTGCGTGTATGCGCTTTCGTTTCGGGTGTTACAAAAATGCACAAATCAGGGCGTTAGAGTCTATATAGCATAATACTTTTACTACTCTTATTGACCGTTTCACAAGCTGACGCGCGGAGCCTCCGCAGAGATAACAAACGTATGAAATGCTCCCGAAGCGGGCGAAAACGCCTCCGTTCTTCGGATCAATAGGCTGTAACAGCTCGGAGAAAAACTCCGAAAATGCTATGATGAAAGGTTAAACCCTCATTTCTGCCATGCTTATTCTATCACAGTTCTTCCGTTTTGTCAATGCTTTTGTCAAAAAAAGTAGGATCGGTCTGTATGCGCCGTGATTCGGGTAAAAAAAAGACAGGGAAAAACGGAAATGTCTATTTTATGCTATTATACGTCAATTTTGTTATATGAACGGATTTCAAACGGTGATAAAATAAAAATGAAAACAAAACGGTTGAAAAGTTTTGTTGATTATAGACGGATTCGGTCGTTTTTTTCGGAGATCGGATCGGTCGTTACAGAAAGGACGGTACTTTTATTTTGAAAAATTTGAGAAAGGGATTGAGCGCCGTTTTGGCTTTATCGCTGGTCGCGGGAATAGGTTCTTGTTCCGGAGGCGGCGGGGGCGGTCGGAGCGCGGATACACAGGCGACCTCACCCGCAGCGACAACAACGCTGCGCAATGAGCTTGACGAAGAAATTGACTACAATGATATGGCGAATATTGAGGAGATCAACGCGTCGGACGAGGAGGGCACGGGTCCGCTTTATGTTTCCGGACAAAAGGCGGGAACGGTCAAGGGGCTTTGCTACTATGATTTCTCGACGGAAACGCCCGAGCTTTCCCAGCTTTTGGCGGAGCGCTACGGCGGCGTTGTCGAAACCGAGATTACCTCAAGCGGATCGGCATATCTTGAAAAATTAAATACCCGGATCGCTTCGGGCGATTCTCCCGATCTGGTGCGCTACGACTGGGAGGTATTCCCCTACGGGATTTCCAAAAAGATGTATACGGCGCTGGACGAATGGCTTGACATGGATTCTCCGCTCTGGGCGGACGAAAAAGACGTAATCGAACAGTTCAGCTTCCTCGGAAAGCATTACTACTATCCGCAGGATATTATGCCGAATTTCTCGATCATTTACAACCGTGTGCTTCTGGACGAAGTGGGGCTCCCCGATCCGATGGATCTGTATGACAGCGGGGAGTGGAACTGGAACACCTTTGAGGAGATGATCCGCACTTGGGTAGCGCAGGGCGAGGATTACATAGGTCTTACCGGCGGACAGTGGACGGCGCTTATGTTTGTCAATACCACGGGTACCAAAGTCATGGACATTCAGGGCGATCAGTTTTTGAACAACATGAAGGACGTCAACGTTCAGCGCGCGATGGATTGGGTGACCGAGCTGAAAAAGCAGGAGCTGCTCGGCGACGGATACGTGGATCCGATCGAGGCGTTTATCGACGGAAAGCTTCTTTTCCTTTCCATGGGCTGGGAATGGGGCTTTACAAGCGCGCAGGAGGGTCTGTTTAAGAAGAACCTCGAGTATGATTTTGCTTTCGTGCCTTTTCCGAAGGATCCGCAGGCGGATAAATACTATCATGCCGCCGATTCGCTCGGTTATCTTGTTCCCGCCGGCGCGAAAAATATTCAGGGCGCGGTAGATTACATTCTTTGCAGCCGCATTTACGCGACCGATCCCGAAATTATTGCGGCGGACAGAGCGGAGAAGATGTCCACCGATCCGATCTATTATCCGAAATGCCCGAATTGTAAATATAATTTTAAGGAAAACAATCAGGAGGATCTTACGGTCTGCCCCGAGTGTAATACGGGGAGAAGACAGAAGTTTAAGGAGTATTACAGCGAGCGTCAGCTTGATTTACTCGACGATATGAAGGATCCCGAAAAGTTTGAGTTTGTTTACGACGCGTCCTTTGGTCTCGGCGAGGATTTCTCTCAAATTTTTATCAACAGCCAGGAGGAAAGCCTTTACGACGGACCGATTTGGTACGGTTCATCGTACACGCAGCTCCGCGATACGTATTATAACGTGATTGAGGCATATCTTGCGCCTTACCGTGAGGCTCTTAAGGGAGAATAATTTTTAAGCGAAATACCGCCTGCTGCGGAGAACGCAGCGGGCGGTATTGCCTTTATTTATCGGAATGTCTTGTTATATTTTCCGTAATGTGGTATAATGAAAGAGGGAAGGCTGAGACGAAAAAAACGCCCGATACGGAAATCCGTACCGAGCGGCTTGGTGAGTTGCTTACTTTACGATGTACTCCGAGATGGCTTCTTCCAGCTCCGCGGTGTCGTCGGTATGTGCGACAAGCTTTAATTCCTTGGAAAGGTCAATGCTGAAAATACCCATGATCGACTTTGCGTCGATCGCGTATCTGCCCGAAACGAGGTCAACCTCGTAATCGAAGAGCATAATGGTCGAAACGAATTTCTTTACGTCGTCGATCGTTGTGATCTTTACTTTAAATTCCTTCATAACAGTTTACCTCCCTGTTTGCTGATGCTTTTACTTAACAATGTAATCGGAAATCTCTTCGAGAAAATCTTCACAGTTTTCGCTGTGTACGGTGAGTTCGAGCGGGCGGCTTAAATCCAGACTGAAAATACCCATGATCGACTTTGCGTCAATCGTGTATTTCCCAAGCGTGAGATCCGCTTCGCAGCTGAGATTGTTGACCTTTTTTACGAAATCCTTCACATTGTCAATCGTAACAAGCTTAATGGTTTTCTTTTCCATGACTGCGTTCACTCCTTTCTGCTGAAATGGAAGCCGTTTTACTTCCATACGTTCATCATAACATAAAAAACGGAATTGTCAAGGGGATTTTGAAAAATTCGGGAAAAGTGAAGGAAAAATAAAAAATCTCTTTTGATTTTTGTGCAACATTGATAACGGAGGTCTGTTGAATTTATGCGTTTTGCTATAAAAACCTTTGGCTGTAAAGTGAATCAGTACGAAAGCGACGTGATTGTAAGCGCAATGACGGAGAGCGGATTTGAGGAAACGGCGCTCGAATCCGAGGCGGAGCTTTTTATCGTAAATTCCTGTACCGTGACAGAGGGGAGCGATCGAAAGGCGCTTCGGGCGGTTCATCGGCTTCGTCGGCTTTACCCGGAGAAAATAATCGTTCTGACGGGCTGTTTTCCGCAGGCGTTTCCCGAGGAAGCGAAAGCTTCGGGAGCCGATCTTGTGACGGGTACGGGACAAAGGGCGCGGCTTCCGCAGCTGATCCGCCAAAAAACGAACGAGAGAGCCGCCGAGGAAGCTGCGCTTTTTCCCCTTCCGGCGTCGTTTGAGGAGCTTCCCCTGCCCAAAAATAAAGAAAAGACCCGTGCCTTTTTAAAGATCGAGGACGGGTGTGACCGGTTCTGTACTTATTGCGTGATCCCACGGGCAAGGGGAGCGGTGCGTTCGCGGAGCCTTGACTCAATCCGCGCGGAAGCCGAGCGTTTTATTCGTGAGGGGCATCGGGAGATCGTTCTGATCGGGATCAATCTTTCCCGTTACGGCGCGGACTGCGGCTTAACGCTCGCGGACGCGGTTGAGACGGTCTGTGCGATCGGCGGGGCAGAGCGGGTTCGGCTTTCGTCGCTCGAGCCGGAGCTGCTGACCGAGGGGATCTTATCGCGTCTTGCCGCGCAGGAAAAGCTTTGCCCGCATTTTCACCTTTCGCTGCAAAGCGGGTGTGATGAGACGCTGAAACGCATGAACCGCCATTACACAACGGCGGAATATCTCGCGCTCGTGACCCGGCTGCGCGCGCTGTTTCCGAACCCTGCCATTACGACGGACATTATGGCGGGCTTCGCGGGGGAGACGGAGGAGGAATTCGCCGAGACGCTCGCGTTTGCGGAGAAGGTCGGTTTTGCGAAAATTCACGCGTTCGCTTATTCTTTTCGGAAGGGAACGGCGGCGGAGCGGCTGAAGGATCATGTTCCCGAAACGGTAAAATCGGAGCGGTTCACGCGGCTTTCGGCGCTTGATCAGCGTCTTCACCGCGCTTTTCTCGAAGCGCAGATCGGTACGAAGCAGCAGATTCTGATTCAGAAGCGAAGCTCGCCCGAATATGCCGCGGGGCTTACGCCGAACTATACGCCCGTTCGCTTATACGGAAGCCAAGCCGCGCGGAATACGATCCTGACGGTAAAGATCACGGGAGCGGGGGAGGATTTTTGCTTTGGGACTCAAATCGGATAAGCGCCGTCTCCGCGCTCCTTTTGCTGATTCAAAATATCCTGAAGCGTGATTCCGTCGAGATATTCGCAGATGACGCGGGTAAGTCCCTGCCATACGGGAAGCATGGCGCATTTTCCGCTTCGTTCACATTCGGCTGTTTCCTGTTCGGCGCATACGAGCGGTGAAAGCGAGCCTTCCGTCATTCGGAGAATCTCGCCGACGGTATATCGGTCGGGCGTTTCGGCAAGCCGATAACCGCCCTGTACGCCGCGGCTGGTCAGGAGAATGCCCGATTTGCTGAAAACCGGGATGATCTGTTCCAGATACTTTTTTGAGATACTTTGACGTTCGGCGACTTCCTTGAGCGCGATAAATCCGCTGTCCCGGTGTTCCGCCAGATCCAGCAGCATACGAAGCGCGTAGCGCCCCTTGGTTGAGATTCTCATGGAAAAACTCCTTTCCCGTGACGTTTCGGAGGAATATTTTCATTTTCGCGAATGAACGTATATTTATTATCATACCACAGATCGGATCGGTTTTCAAGTAAATTTTCGAGAAAAAATCTCCTTCTCCGGCAATTGATTGGAGAAGGAGATTTTGAATACCGCGCTGTGCGGTAATGTCCTAATTTTTTCGCATATGCTTTTTGAGCAGCCTTGCCACAACGTTCACGTCGATCGGCTTTGGCGTGTGTGCGTTCATGCCCGCGTCGAGACATTTTTTCATATCTTCGGCGAACGCATCGGCGGTCATGGCAATGATCGGAATATCCTTATCGGGACGGCTGGTCGCGCGGATTGCTTCACAGGCTTCGTATCCCGACATGACAGGCATTCTGATGTCCATAAGGATCGCTTTATAATAGCCCGGCTCGCTTTTTTCAAACATTTCCACACAGATTTTTCCGTTTTCGGCGTGGTCAATGTCCAAGCCGAGATCCGAAAGAAGGTCATGAGCGATTTCCCAGTTTAATTCGTTATCCTCGGCAAGCAGGATCTTTTCATGGTCAAACGATATGCTTTCACTCGGTATTTCGACCGCTGCCGCATCGGATGACGGCGATGCTTCATTTTCCGCAAACTGCTTCAGACCGTAGAAAAGAGTAGACTGGAACAGCGGTTTTGAGATAAATCCCGAAACTCCCGCGGATCTGGCTTCAGTTTCGATTTCCGACCAGTCATACGCGGAGATCAGAAGAATCGGAATATCGCGTCCGAGCGTTTGACGGATTTTCTTCGCTGTCTCGATCCCGTCGATTCCGGGAAGCTTCCAGTCCAGCAGAATGACCTGATAAGGGTCGTTTGCTTTCTTTTGTTCAATTATTTTCAGCGCGCTTTCGCCGTCAAGTGTCCATTCCGCGTTGATCCCGATTTTTTTGAGAGAATCTACCGCGGTGCGGCAAATCATTTCGTCATCGTCCACAACCAGCATGTGCCAATTCGGAAGAATCATTTCCTCGGCGCGCGTTTCGGCTTTTTCGAGATCGAGCGTTACGAAGAAACGCGTGCCTTTTCCGGGAGCGCTTTTTACACGAATCGTTCCGCCCATTGCGTCAACAATGTATTTTGTGATCGCCATGCCAAGTCCGGTGCCTTCGGTTTTATGAACGCGCTTTGAATCCTCCCGCGTGAAGGCTTCAAAGATTTTTTCAATAAATTCGTCGGTCATTCCGATTCCGGTATCCTCAACCTCCAGCTGAACGCGCGTATGGTGATCGCCGAGAGGGGAGGGCTCTTCGTAAAGCCGAACCTCGATCGAGCCTCCGTCGGGCGTAAATTTGATCGCGTTGGAAAGAAGGTTTAAGATGATCTGATTGAGGCGGATACTGTCGCAGCAGACATTTTCCGCGTCAATATTGCTGATGAACACGTCAAATTTTTGATTTTTGGATTTGATCTGCGGCTGGACGATACTTACGATCGATTCCATGACCTCGCGAAGAGAAACCTCGGAGATCGAAAGCGTCATTTTCCCGCTTTCGATTTTGGACATATCGAGAATGTCGTTAATCAATCCGAGTAAATGCTTACTGGACAGGCTGATCTTTCCGAGACAGTTTTCCACCTGATTTTTGTTATCAATATTTGCGGCGGCGATCGCGGTCATTCCGACGATTGCGTTCATCGGCGTCCGAATGTCGTGCGACATATTGGATAAGAATTCGCTTTTGGCTTTGTTTGCGTGTTCCGCTTCCTCCCTCGCCGATTCGAGAAGCCACATTTGCTTCTGGCTGATCTTGTAATAAATTATGAAAATAACTAAAACCGGAACGAGAATCACAAGCGTTGTAATCAGGAACAACTCCGTTCTGAAGTTGTTCAGATCGCTTACCGTCTGATCCAGCGAACCATAAGGCATGATTGTGACGAGAAACCATTCCGAATTGGCGAGCGGGGTGCTGTAGACGTGCATTCGATTCTCACTCAGCGGAAGAATAACGGAATAATTTTCTTTTCTTTCCATGGAGCTTCTGAGATTGTCGATATATGTCTGTGCGTCGTCTCTTTGGTTCGTTTCAAACAGGTATGTCAAACGGTCGAAATAATTGTCCTGAACAAGATCGACATTTCGGACGACATAAGATCCGTCACGGCGGATAATATGGGAATAGATCATAGAACCATAATCGAGAGAAAGCAAATTGCTGATATACTCGGCGGGGAATCCGCCGACGAGTGCAATGCTTTTTTTTCCGTTTTCTATCGGGTAGGAAACGGGCATTCCGATGATAACGATTTTTTGATCGGAAATGGAATGACCGACGGCAACTTTTTCCTTTCCTTCTTTAATGGAATTTAAAAACGACGTCTTGTCCTCAAGCTCTACCTGTTCGCCGTAGATCATGTGAAACTCGCCTTCCTCATCATAAAACGCGAGATAGTTAAAGCTTCGGATCTGTCCCTCGCGGGTGAGTTCGGCAAGCAGATCTTCGCCGTATTTACTTGTTTCGGGAGGATTGTTTTTTGTAATGGTTTCAATTTGATCGATACGAAGATCAATCGTCGTTTGAAAATGCCGCGCGATTTCTTCGTTCATGCCCTCCATATACAGGGTACCGACCTTATTGATCACCCCTTCGCTTTCAGCTTTCATACTGATGAAGAAAATCGCGAGGGCGCTCAGGCAGACAGTGATCATGATTATCAAGCTCACCAACAGAAACCTTGAGGTTTTCTTTTTATTTGTTAACAATCGCTTTGCCTCCAAAATTCTTTGTTCACTCGTCGAGCTCACTTAAAGCGTCGATTGTCATTTCGTAATCGCGGCGCACTTGTTCCAGAAGCTCTCCCGCGTTTTCCGCGACGTCACCGCGAAGCGCCTCCGTCAGCTCGGAAGAGGATTCGCGGAGCCGATCCAGACCGAGATTCGCGCAAAGTCCCTTCATCGTATGCGCCATGCGGAACGCGGTCTGAAAATCCCCCTTTTCAAATGAATCGAAAAGCTCGGCGGCGCTTGGATCGTTTGGAAATTTTTTTACAAATTTCATGAGCATTTTTTCCGAATTTGCCATTCGCGCGAGCGCCTGCTTATAATCCGAGCCGATTTGACTGTAACAGTTTTCCAGGGTCATAGGTATTCGTTCCTTTCCGTACTTTTTCAGAAATCTTGTTCTTTTACGGGTTTGCTGTTTCGTTCTCAACGGGGATCAGCTTGCCGATCACAACCGCGTGTCCGTCTGATTTTTCCGTCTCCGTTACGCGGCATATCAGCTTATATGTATGAATTTTCGGAGCATTGGAGCCGCGCGGGGCTTTTTCGATCAGGGTCGTGATCTTGAATTGTTCCTTGCCTGCCGGGTCGGAAACTTGCTGATGCAGATAAAATTCCGCGGTAGGCTGTTCCGAAGAAAGAGATCGGAGCGTTGCGGCGATCCGCCGAAGCGAGGTCTGACCAAAGGCCGATTCAAGCGCTTCGCTTCGGAGCGGGTTAATCACGGTTTTATCCGTTCCGATCATTTGAGCTCCTTTTTCGGACAGAGTGAGTAAATTGGATGCCGCGTTATACTCAAAGGAGCAGCCGCCCGTAATTTCTTCAAAAAAATGGTTTTTTGTCTTTTCATGCTCCAGCATGCGAAGCAGCCGATCGGAGGAATACAACGTGTCGTTTTTCAGGAGCGAGCGGGCAAATTCCTTGATTTCGGTTTCGCTTCTTGTGTTTAAGCCGATACCGCCTTCCTTTACGGCGCGCATTTGCTCCTGGCAGCTTTCAAGGCATTTGAGAAGGGTCGGGTTAAACATTCCGCATTCAAATTTTAAAATCATTCCGATTGCGGTTTCATGCGAAAAAGCTTTTTTATAAACGCGTTCGGAGGTGAGCGCGTCGTAAACGTCCGCGAGGGAAACGACCTGTGCCGAGATCGGAATATCGTCGCCCTTTAATCCGTCGGGATAGCCGCGTCCGTCCCACCGCTCATGGTGCCAGCGCGTGATCGCGTAGGCGAGCTTTACGATCGGCTCGCCGCGGTGGAAGGGAAGCTCCGAAAGCATTTGCGAACCGACGGCGGAGTGTGACTTCATAATGGCGAATTCCTCGTCAGTAAGCTTTCCGGGTTTATTGAGGATCTCGTCGGGGATCGAAATTTTTCCGATGTCGTGAAGCGCCGCTACGCTGGAGATCATGGTAATATCCGTTTCGGAAAGCTGATACTCGTCGGTATTTTTCACAAGCTCCCGCAGCAGGATCTCGGTATAATTCTGGACGTTGATAACGTGCATGCCGCTTTCACCGTTGCGGAACTCGACGATATGCGCCAGAATATCGATCATCAGGCGGGAATTCTTCTCCTTCTCGTAAAACTGATCCGCGTACAGATCCATCAGCTTTTTCTGCTTTGCGTAAAGCGCGGTGATATTCCGGCAGCGCTTCTGCACGATCAGCGAATCGAAGGGGCGGCGGATAAATTCCGTTACGCCAAGCTCATACGCCTTATGGATCACCTCGACGGAATCCTCCGAGCTGATCATAATGACCGGAATATCGGAGAGCCAGCCGTTTTTATTCATGACCTCGAGAACCTCGAGTCCGTTCATGTTCGGCATTACCATGTCGAGAAGCACCAGAGAGATCTGCGTATAATATTCCTGAAGAAGTGTGATTGCCTCGCCTCCGTCAAAGGCTTCGAGAATCTCGTACTCCCCGTCAAGCATTTCGGCAAGAATTTCGCGATTCATTTCGGAATCGTCAACAATCAGTATTTTTTCCATAGTGAATCCGGCGATACGGAATAAACCTTTTAACCCGGCTTAAAGCCCGTATTTCCTGTTTTCTCTCCTTTACTTTATAATCAAGCTTATTATAACATGGAATCAAAAGATTGTCAATTGTGCATAGAGGAAAACCGTGAACCGTTTTGTGGAAGAAATTCGGTAAAAGTGTTGACAAATGTCGGACGTTTTAAAGTGACAATGATTTTCACTGCGCTATGGGCACCGGGAAAACGGGAACAGGCTTCCGCAAATATAAAAACGAAGACCATATGTCATATATGAAGTCTCCGTTTTACGGTATTTATTCCCGATAAAAGCCTCCCGTGTGATAGTTTTCGCCGCCTGTTTTCCGCGCTCTCAGCCGATAGGCTACAACTCCGTCGGGACAGACGAATTCTTTTTCAAGCGGGGAATCGGGCGTGTTTCCCGACGGGGAGAAGCCGCCGATCTTTCGCAGATCGCCGCCGCCTCGCACCGTTTCGAGCATGGGGAAGAGCAGAAGCATGGATTTTGAACAGAAGCCGCGTCCCTGCGCGTTGACGGGGCAGTCGTAGGTGCAGCGGTAAATATCGCCGACCTCGTCGCCGTTCCGACAGTGATTTTCGGTTTTATTGTCGTGTAAAACCGAAATGACTTCGATCTCAAACCTGTAGTCCTCGTTATACCATTTGTTCATAAAAAATCCCCTTACGAAAAACCTTCCGTTCCCCGAAAGGGAACGGAAGGCAATTCTTTACTTTACGATTCTTACGCTGATCACGTTCGATACCGTCTTGATTTTATCGGAAACGCCGTCCGCGCTTCCTTTTACGTCAAGAACCGTGTACGCCATATCCTTCTTGGAGCGGCTCGCCATATTTTCGATATTGAGACCGCTTTCGGAAACGCAGGCGGTGATCTTCGAGATCAGACCCTCCACGTTTTTATGGATTACGCAAATCTTTGCGTCGCCCGTCGCCGCGAGGGAAACGTTCGGGAGGTTTACGCTGTTGACGATGTCTCCCTTTTCGAGATACGCGATCAGCTCGTTTACCGCCATGACCGCGCAGTTATCCTCGCTTTCGGGGGTGGAAGCGCCGAGATGAGGGATCGCGATGACGCCCTCCGCGCCGATCATGTCGTCGGACGGGAAGTCGGTCACATACGCCGCCATGCCGCCGTTCGCGAGCGCGTCCAGAATCGCCTTGCTGTCCACTAAGTCGCCGCGCGCGAAGTTTAAAATACGAACGCTTTTTTTCATGGTCGCGATCGTTTCGGCGTTGATCATGCCCTTCGTATCCGCGGTCGCGGGCGCGTGCAGCGTGATATAATCACAGGTTTCAAAGATTTCCTTGTTGCTTTTTACATAATGTACGGTTGCGGGTAAGCGAAGTGCGCCGTCAACGGAGAGGAACGGATCCGCGCCGTAAACCTCCATGCCGAGTGCCGCCGCCGCGCCGGCGACCAGCGCGCCGATTGCGCCCAGACCGATGATTCCAAGCTTCTTGCCCTTGATCTCGGGTCCCGCGAACTGGCTCTTTCCTTTTTCAACAAGCTTTCCGACCTCGTCACCCTTGCCCTTTAAGGTTTTGATCCACTCCATGGAAGCGGGGATCTTTCTGCTCGAAAGAAGCAGTCCCGCAATCACCAGCTCCTTTACCGCGTTGGCGTTCGCGCCGGGGGTATTGAATACGACGATCCCTTTTTCGGAGCACTTGTCGATCGGGATATTATTCGTTCCCGCGCCCGCTCTTGCGATCGCGAGAAGGTTGCCGCCGAGCTCCATTTCATGCATGGAAGCCGAGCGGACCAAGATCGCGGCGGGATCGGCGATCTCATCGCCGAACGTGTATTTTTCCTTATCGAAAAGATCCGTTCCGCAGGCGGCGATCTTATTCAGCGTTTGAATATTGTACATTTATGTTCAGTCCTTTCCTGTTATTGGTTTTGACCGGGTGCAAGGGGTGTAACGATCGGTTTTCCGTCCTTGTCGAGAAGCGGGGTAAGACCGCCCGCGTAACCGTTCTGCCAGAGAAGATAATTGACGCCCGTAACGGTATCGACGATGACTTCCGTCTTATCCGAGGTGAGACTATTTCCCTGTTTATATGTTTTTACAAATCTTTGGGACACGGCGGCGTCTCCTTTCAGTTGTTTAGTGTGTTTTTTACAAACTCGGTCATGAACGCCACCAACTTCTCGCAGCCCTCGATCGGCATTGCGTTATAAATCGACGCTCTCATGCCGCCTACGCTGCGATGTCCTTTCAGGTTTACGAAGCCTGCCTTCTTTGCCTCCGAAACGAACTTCGCGTCCAGCTCGTCGTTTCCGGTTACAAACGGAATATTCATGAGCGAGCGGGCGCTTCCCTGAACGGTCGCGCGGAACACCTTCTGGCTGTCGAGGAAGTCGTAGATAAGCTTCGCCTTCTTTTCATTGCGTTCCTTCATCGCGGTCAGACCGCCGTTCTTCTCGATCCATTCGAGAACGAGCTTGAGAATATAGATGCCGTAGGTCGGCGGAGTGTTGAACATCGAGCCATTATCGGCGTGCGTCTTATACTGGAGCATGGTAGGAACCTTAGAATCCTCGGGGAATTCGGGGATCAGGTCTTCGCGGATAATCACGACGGTAAGCCCCGCGGGTCCCATGTTCTTCTGCGCGCCCGCGTAGATCAGACCGAACTTGGAAACGTCGACCGGTTCGGAGAGAATGCAGGAGGATAAATCGGCGACGAGCGGAACGTTTCCGGTTTCGGGAAGCGTCGGGAATTTCGTGCCGTAGATCGTGTTGTTCAGGCAGATATGAAAATAATCCGCGTCGGGATCGAATTTCGAGGAATCAAGCTCGGGAATGTACGAGAAGGTCTTATCCTTGGAGGAAGCGACCGCGTTGGCGGTTCCGAAGCGCTGCGCTTCCTTGTAAGCCTTGGTTGCCCACTGTCCCGTAATGACAAAATCCGCCTTGCCTTTTTTCATAAGATTGAGCGGAACCATCGCGAACTGCATGGACGCGCCGCCCTGAAGGAAAAGCACCTTGTAGTTATCGGGGATCGACATTACCTTGCGAAGCTTCGCTTCACACTCCTCGATAATCGCGCCGTACTCCTTCGAGCGGTGGGACATCTCCATGACGGACTGACCGCTTGTGCCGTATTCAAGCATTTCGTCGGAAGCAATTTTTAAGACCTCTTCCGGAAGCATTGCCGGACCGGCGCTGAAATTGTAAACTCTCATATTTGTGACCATACCTTTCCTTTGTAATAAAATCAGCTCTCCTTTGGCTGTTTTCACCTTATCTATTATAGAAGATTCGATCCCCGTTGTCAATAGTTATCGAAATTTTTCGGTAATTTTTTGAAACGAGTCGTTTTTTACTGTCCGAAAACCTCTTCAATTCCCGCGTCCGAGCCTGTGGCGGTACGGACGGAGCAGGGGAGGCTTCGGGCGTTACTGCTCCTGCGCTCTGCGGATCCGCTTGATCCGTTCCCGCATGATCGTGTGTTCGTTTTCGGAGCGTCCGCATTTCGGACAGCGGTCGCCGATGATCCCGGTATAGCAGCACACGGGATCGCGGTCAACGGGGTGGTTAATCGAGCCGTAGCCGATCCCTTCCTCCTTCATGCAGCGAATGATCTGCTCGAAAGCGTCCAGATTGTTGAGCGGATCGCCGTCAAGCTCCACATAGCTGATGTGCCCCGCGTTTGTGAGCGCGTGATACGGCGCTTCGAGATGAATTTTTTCAAAAGCGGAAATGTGGTAGTAAACGGGGATATGGAAGGAATTCGTATAATAGTCGCGGTCGGTGACACCCTTGATCTCACCGTATTTTTCGCGGTCGATCCGGACGAATCTTCCCGAAAGTCCCTCCGCGGGCGTCGCGAGTAGCGAGAAGTTCATTCCCGTTTTCTTGGATTCCTCGTCCATTCTTGCCCGCATACGGCTGATGATCCGATAACCGAGCTCCTGTGCCCGCGCG
>CAZKKZ010000014.1:0-51203 GCA_964553625.1 uncultured Ruminiclostridium sp. | reverse complement strand
CTACGGAACACGAGGAAGGGTTGAAAGGTGTATGGATAAAAATATCGGAAAGCGATTGGACGGACGGAACGAGCTGCTCGAGCTGATCGGCGTGGGCGGCATGGCGGACATCTATAAGGCGAAAGATATTACCGAGGAAAAAACGGTCGCGGTAAAAATTCTGAAAAACGAATTTTCGGCGAGCGAGGATTTTCTGCGCCGCTTTCGGAATGAGTCGAAGGCGCTCGCGCTCTTATCGCACCCCAATATCGGAAAGATTTACGACGTGGGCTTTACGGATAAGATTCAGTATATCGTCATGGAATACATAGACGGTATCACGCTTACGGAATATATCGAGCGGCAGGGCGTTTTAAAATGGCGCGACGCGGTTCATTTTACGCTTCAGATTCTTCGCGCGCTCCAGCACGCGCACGACCGCGGAATCGTTCACCGCGACATCAAATCGCAGAACGTCATGCTTCTCGCGGACGGGACGATCAAGGTCATGGATTTCGGGATCGCGCGCTTTAACCGCGAGACGGATAAGACCGTTTCCGAAAAGGCGATCGGCTCGGTGCATTATATCAGCCCCGAGCAGGCGCGCGGAGAGACGACCGACGAGAAGAGCGACATTTATTCCGTCGGGGTCATGCTTTACGAAATGCTGACGGGGGAGAAGCCCTTCGACGGCGATAACCCCGTTTCGATCGCGCTGAAGCACATGCAGGCAACCCCGAAGCGGCTTACCGACGTGAATCCGTCGATTCCGGAGGGGCTCGAGGAAATCACGGTAAAGGCAATGCAGAAGGAGCCCTCCAAGCGTTATCAGACCGCGGGCGAAATGATCAAGGACATCGAGGAATTCAAAAAGAATCCGAGCATTGTTTTTGAATACAAATATTTCTCGACCGACGGCTCGACGAAATATTTCGATAAGGTCGTCCCCGAGGGAAGCTCCTCGGGCAAGCGAAAAACGGGCGTTTCGGAGGAATATTCGATCGACCGGGCGGCGCCCGAGGAGGAGGACGACGATTACTATGACGACGACGATTATTATGAGCGCCGCCGCCGTTCGCCGATCCTTCCGATCCTTTTCGCGCTCGCGACCGCGTTCGTCATCATGACCGCGTGGCTGATCTTTACGATCGTGACGAAGAATGTGGACGATATTCAGAGCGCGAGCGGTGAGGAGGTAGAAATGCCCTCGCTCGTCAACATGACGTGGGATCAGGTTCTGGCGCAGTACGACGATTATAACTTTATCCCGACGACGCGGTATTCCTCGGAATACGAAAAGAATGTCGTCATGGATCAGAGCGTTATGCCCGGACGGACGATCAAGAAGAATCAGGAGGTCGAGGTCGTCGTCAGCAACGGTCCGAAGCTTGTCGAGATCGACGATTATTCCAACAAGCATTACGAGGACGTCATTGCCATGCTTCAGAAGCAGGATCTGAAATACGAGATCCTTCGGGCGGAGAATGAGGACGTCGCGGCGGATTTCGTAATCGGAACCAGTCCGGCTGCCCGCGAATGGGTCGAGGTCGGTACGACCGTGACCTGTTACGTAAGCCTCGGAAAGAGCAACGAATCGACCGCCGTTCCTCAGATGGTGAACCTCTCCTTGGCAAGCGCGGAGGCGAGAGCGAAGGAGTATGACATCATTCTTACCGTTACCTTTGCGCCGAGCACGGAGGTAGAGGAGGGACACGTCATTCGTCAGAGTATCGAGCCGACGACCATTGTCGAAAAGAACACGATCGTCGAGATCGTCGTAAGCGACGGGGGTGAGCCTGTCCGCGAATCGAGCATTTCGATCACGGTCAACCAGAACGCGACGGGCGAATTCGAGTTTAAGTACTATATCGACGGAACGCGGCAGGACGAGATGACCGAGATCAAGGACTTAGCGCTTACCGGAAAGATCGAATGGAAATTCTCGAACAGCGGGGTGCATGATTACGCGATCCGCGTGCGCTCGACGGCGACCGGCGCGGAGGGACTGTTCTTAAATATGTCGGTCGATTTTACGACCGATCCGCCGACGAAAACGGCTACGGAGAAAAACGAAAAGGTATTCCGTCAGCTTTTGAGCGCGGCGCCCACGCAGACGGAGGAGAACAATCCTTCCGAGGACGAAGCGACCGAGCCGGAGGAGACCGGCGCGCCGGAAACAACGCCCGAGGAAACAAGTCCGGCGGATGAGCCGATCTCCGAGGAGACCGACGATCCGTACGCGGAGGATCCCTACTGGTACGGAGAGGAAGAGAACGGCGGGGAGAACGAGGGTGATTGAGGGGCGGATTCTGAAGGCGGTCGGCGGGAGCTATGAGGTAGAAACGTCCGAGGGGCTTTACGCCTGCAAAGCGCGCGGAATCTTTCGGACGAAGGGGATCTCTCCTTACGCGGGCGATCTTGTCCGGATCTCCGCCGAAGCGCAGGCTGAGCCGATGATCGAGGAGATTCTGCCGAGGAAAAACGAGCTGATCCGTCCGCCGCTCGCGAATCTCGATCTCGCGGTGCTGGTGATCTCGGCGTGCGAGCCGCCGCCGAACGCGTATGTGATTGATAAGCTGATCGCGGTGCTGGAATATAAGGGAATCGAAGCCGTTCCCGTTTTTACAAAGCCCGATCTTGCCGAGTGCGGCGGGCTGATGCGCGTTTATGAGGAGATCGGCTACCGCTGTTTTTCGGTCAATAACAAGACGGGCGAGGGCGCGGAGCCGCTTCGGGCTTACCTGAAGGGAAAGCTTTCCGCGCTGATCGGAAATTCCGGGGTCGGGAAGTCAAGCCTGATGAACCTGATTTTCCCGAATCTCGGAAAGGAAACGGGAGAGATCAGCAAAAAGCTGGGGCGCGGGCGCCATACGACGCGCGAAGCGCTTCTGGTTCCGTATGAGGGCGGCTATATCGCCGATACGCCCGGATTTTCGACGGTCGAGGTGGGGCGGTACGCGGCGCTTCCGAAGGAGAGCCTGAAAAAAATGTTTCGGGAGTTTCCCGAGGGAAGGTGCCGTTTTGCGGACTGCGCGCACCTGAAGGAGATCGGCTGCGCCGTGCGCGGCGCGGTTTCCGATCGCCGGATCGCCGAAAGCCGCTATGCCGATTATGTGCGCCTTTACGAGGAGCTTTCGGCGGCGGAGAGATATTGACTTTCCGCTTTAGAACCAAAATTCCTTACAGTGAATATAATAAAAGTAACCCGATTTCGGGTTGCTTTTTATTTTTTGACAGCTGTGCGGCACGAGCGGCGGTTTCGGCGTTCGGGGAGCTTCCTTCGGAAACGGGCTCTGTCTTGGAGGTGATCTTCTTGCGGCGAAAGAACAGAAATAACGGGACCTGCGTTTTCGCGGCGATCCTGCTCTTTTTCGGATTGGTTTGCCTTTGCTTTGTTTCTTATCGGTTTTTGCTTTTTTTGGCGGCGGGGATCATGATCGTGATCGGAATCATTCTGATCCGGAGATGTTAGAATAGCGATAATGTTCATTACGGCGCTTTTGCGCCGTAAAATAAAAGGCGGTAGCCAAAAAGGAGCGTACATACTATGAAAGTCGTGGTCATGAAAAGTCCGAAGGCGTTCGCGTGGCTGTTTAAACTGATTTTCGGGATTCGGCGCGAGGCGTAGAATGTCCTTGAATGTCCAAGGAAAATAGCATAAAATGGTATTGTCCCGAATAGAATCACCGGCGAAAGGCGCTTTTTCCGACAGGAAGAAGGCGCTTTTCTTTTTGGAAAGGAAGAAAAATGGAATCGAAAAAGAAGGACGCGGAGCAGATCGCGGATCGAGACGAGGTTCTGGCGTATCTTACAAACCTGCTCCGCAACGATGAGGCGGGCGAGCAGACAAGACTCCGCGCTTCGGCGCAGCTTGGCAAATATCTCGGCATGGAGGAAAAGAAGCTCCGGATCGGCGGGGAAACTGCCGTAACGATCATTGACGATGTTGGGTAAGGAAATTTTTCTCTCGTCGCTTTTCGCCCCGTCCTTTTACGCGCTTCACCGCGACCTCCGCGCCGCGCGGCACACGCATTATTATCTCGGCGGCGGGAGAGGGAGCGGAAAATCCTCCTTTATCAGTCTCGAGATCATTCTCGGGATCATGACGAACCCCGACGCGAACGCGGTCGTTCTTCGGAAGATCGGGAAGTTCCTCCGCGACAGCGTTTATGAGCAGCTTTTATGGGCAATCGATCGGCTCGGCGTTTCGGCGGAATGGGAGGCGCGCGGGTCGATCCCCGAGCTGTGCTATAAGCCGACGGGACAGCGAATCCTTTTCCGCGGAGCGGATTCGCCGCGAAAGCTTAAATCGACCAAGGTCTCGGCGGGCTACCTGCGCTATATCTGGTATGAGGAGGCGGACGAGTTTTCGGGGCAGGAGGAGATCGATCAGATCAATCAGTCGTTTTTGCGCGGCGGGTCGGTTTTTACCTGTCTGTACAGCTTCAATCCGCCGAAAACCCCCGAGCATTGGCTGAACCGCCTGACCGAAACGCCGCGCGCGGATCGGTTCGTTCATCGGAGCGATTATCGGAGCGTTCCGCGGGAATGGCTCGGCGAACCGTTTCTCGCGGAGGCGGAATATCTCAAAAGCGAAAACCCGCTCCGTTATCGGAACGAATACCTGGGCGAGGCGGTCGGAACGGGCGCGGAGGTGTTCGGAAACGTGACGGTGCGCGAGATCGCGGACGAAGAGATTCGCTCGGCGGAGCGCGTTCTTCGCGGACTGGATTGGGGATACGGCGCGGACCCGTTCGTTTATCTGACGCTTCTTTATGACAGGCGCGCGCGCCGGGTGATGCTCTGTTATGAATTCTACCGCTACGGCGCGAAATTCGATGAAATCGCGAAGGCGATCCACGCGGAAAATCCGGAGAGGCGGATCATTACGGCGGAAAGCGCCGAGCCGCGCTCGAACGACGAGCTTCGCGATCGGGGGATTCGCCTTCGTCCCGCGAAAAAGGGTCAGGGCTCGATCGAGCAGGGAATCCGCTGGCTTCAGAACCTGAACGAGATTGTGATCGATCCGATCCGATGTCCGAACGCGCGGCGGGAGTTCTGCGGCTATCGCTTTGAGTCGGACGGCATGGGCGGGTTTCGCGGCGGCTTTCCCGATCGGGACAATCATACGATTGACGCGGCGAGGTACGCGCTTGAGGAAGTCTCGCTTCGGCGGGAGGTCGGGACGATTGACCGAAGAAAGCTCGGCGTATAGGGGCGGCTCCTTCCCGACACGGGAAATCGAGAAGAAAAGCAAACTGCACAAAAAGAAAGGAAGAAAAAAGATGACGCAATCGAAAATTTATCAGCTTTCGGCGGATACCGAAATCACCCCGAAGCTTGCCGTCCGCTATATCCGTAAGCACCGTCTTGCGGCGGAGGAGCTTGAAAAGCTGTACGGCTATTATATCGGGGATCACGGGATTTTATCGCGCCCGAAGGATAAGCGGGCGGCGAACAACCGTCTCGTCTGCAATCACGCGAAATACATTACCGACTGTACGACCGGTTATTTTATGGGCTCGCCGATCCAGCTCGGGAGCAGGAGCGGACGGGATATTTCCGCGTTAAAGGCGGTTCTCCGCGCCTGTGACAGCGATACGCAGGACATTGATCTGGCAAGGCTCGGTTCGATTTTCGTAGTTTCGTATGAAATGCTTTATCTTTCGGACGCAAAAATTCCCGAAATTCGTCTCGCGAGTATCGACCCGCGTCAGGCGTTTGTCGTTTATGACGATACGGTCGAACAGCGTCCGTTATTCGGGGTCTATTATATGCCGAACTACGGCGATAACGATCTGATTACGGGTTATCGCTGATATCTCTGCGACCGCGAGAAAACGACGGAATTTAAAATGAACGCCTCTCTGGCGCAGGTCGGGGAGCCGAATTCATACTTTCACTTTTTCGGGGACGTCCCGATCATCGAGTATTACAATAACGGTGACCGCCAAAGCGATTTCGGGCAGGTCACGGGTCTGATCGACGCGTATAATCTGCTCCAGTCCGACCGCGTCAACGATAAGGAGCAGTTTGTGGACGCGATCCTTTTGATCAAGGGGCAGATTCTCGGCGACACGCCCGATGAGGAAAGCGAGACCTATCGGGCGATCCGGGAATTCGGGGTTATGACGATGGACGACGGGGGCGACGCGCGCTGGCTTACGCGTCAGCTTGACGAAGGCTCGGTCGAGCTTCTTCGGAAATCGCTCGAAAGCGATATTCATAAGTTCAGCGGCGTACCCTGTATGGACGACGTAAATTTTTCGGGGAACGCTTCGGGCGTTGCGCTTCGTTATAAGCTGCTTGCCTTTGAACAGCTTACCAAGATCAAGGAGCGCTACTTCGCCGAGGGGCTTCGCCTGCGGTTAAAGATGATCTCGAACGCCATGTTCGCGCTTTCGGGGATTCAGATTGACCCGAGCGATCTCGAGATCTTCTTCACGCATTCTCTTCCCGAGAACGAGACGGAGATGGCGCAGACGGTCAGCCTCCTGAAGGACATTGTTCCGCGTGAGAAGCTGATGAAGCTGATCCCGTTTGTGACGGCGGATTAACGCCGATTTTTGACCAAAATCATATGGAAAAATAACAACGAATCCCCCGAGGAGAAGGCGAAACGCCTTTTCTTCGGGGGATTTTTGTCATTGTTAAATGAGAAATACCTTACTAAATAAAGCGAGGATATCTTATAAACCAATGATGAGTTGAGACGGCTTATTCGCCTCTCTGCTTCGCAAAGCATTCGCTGCATAATACAGGTCTGTCCTCGCGGGGCTTAAAGGGAACTCTTGCCTCTCTGCCGCACTCTGCGCAGATTGCGGTGAACATTTCTCTGCTTCTGGTAGAATTCTTCTTCGCGTCACGGCAGGATTTGCAGCGCTGAGGCTCGTTCGTGAAGCCCTTTTCCGCGTAAAATTCCTGCTCGCCGGCGGTGAATACGAATTCATTGCCGCAGTCCTTGCATACCAGTGTCTTGTCTGTGTACATAACGATAATACCTCGCCAATTAATTATTTCGACCGCCGACAGAGTTGCACTGCCGTACTGATCAGAAATCAGTACCAAGCTCGATACGGTCATAACGGGCGGAAACCGCCCCAAAATTGCCTTATAATATTTTTTTCAGCTTTCGGCGCGAACGGGTCAGCGAATTATCAACCGCCTTTACCGAAAGCGAAAGCTTCGCGGCGATCTCCTTATACCGGAATCCCGCAAGATAAAGCCGGAGCACTTCATATTCCCGCTCGGAAAGAAGCCGCTCCAAGGTTTTCAGAAGCTCGGTATTCTGCTCCTTTAAGATAAAGGAATCCTCGGTAAGCGTATGCTCGTCGGAAAGCAGGGTAAAATCATATTCCGCCTGCGCGGCGCTGTTCCTTCCCGCCTTAAATACGGCGGATTTCATGCGGTTTTCGATACAGATATTCGCGTAAACAGAGAAGCTTCCGCGTTCCGGACGATAGGTGCGAACCGCGCCGATCAGCCCGAGAAAGCCCTCCTGAATCAAGTCGTCCGATTCGGCGCCCGAAACGCCGTTTGCGGAACGCGAAAGCTTTGCCGCCTTTAGGCGAATGATTCTTGAATAGCGATAAACAAGCTGGGACATTTCCGTGCCGTGAAGGGAACCGCCCTGTGCGCAAATGATACGGACAAGTTCTTCGTCGGTTAATGCCACGAAAACCACCCCATTCACTAAACCGCTTGAATAATTATATCATTAAATTTTTACGCTGTCAATAAAAATTTGACAATTTCGGCAATATTTTTTTCTTCCTTCCGAAAAAATGTTGCCGCCGCGGCAGTCGATCGCAACCGTAAGAGGAAAATCCTCGATCACGAGACGTTTTACGCTTTCACAGCCGAGATCCTCGAACGCGATCACTTCACAGCTTTTGATGCATTTGCACGCAAGGGCGCCCGCCCCTCCGATCGCGCAGAAATAAACGGCTTTGTTCCGGACGTTCGCGTCAACGACCGCCGGACTCCGTTCTCCCTTCCCGATCATCGCCGCAAGTCCCCGATCGAGAAAATCGGGCGCGAACTTATCCATTCTGCTCGCGGTCGTCGGTCCGCAGGAGCCGATCGCAAGCCCCGGCTTTGTCCCGGTCGGTCCCGCGTAGTAGATGACCGCGCCGTTCAGGTCGTAGGGGAGCGGCTCCCCGCGGGAGATCAGCTCGGAAATCCGCTTGTGCGCCGCGTCGCGCGAGGTGTAAATAATGCCCGAGAGGCTTACCTTATCCCCCGCCCGAAGATCGGGGGATAACGCTTTCAGCTCGGAGGTGTTCATAAAATCAGATCCCTTTTATCATTCGTTGCTTTAGATCAGAAGGTCGGAAATATCGGACAGATCGCCGCCGGAGGACAGGTCGTTGTCGTCGGAATCTCCCGCGGTAAGGGCGCTCCAGTCATCGTCCGACGCGCTGCGGCGGAAGGGAGGACGCGATTTTTCCGCAGCGGGCGCGGTCGTTTCGGCAGAGCCTGCCGCGAAGAGATCGGCAAATTCGCCGAAATCGTCGTTCATGGCTCCCGACTGCGGCTTATGCGCCTTATCGGGATCAATCTCGGCGGGATGAAGCTCAAAATCATTCGCCGCTTCCGCCGCCTCCGCTTCCGCCATCATCTGATTCAGGGTATCGTCCGCGGCGTCCACGGGGTTAAACGCCATATCGAAAATATCGTCGCCGAGGTCGCTTCCTTTATCGGGCTTTACGGTCGGGTCGTTCGGCGCAAGGTCGAAGTCCTCGCCGAGGTCGGGCGTCGCGTCAAGCGTAAAATCGTCGTCGAAGCCGACGCCTTCCATATTGATGAGCGGGATTCCCGAGGACATATCGTCGTCCTCCTCGCCGGACACCAAGAACATCGGGTCGAGTTCCTCCTCGCTGTTCTGCGCGGTCGGTTCGTCAAGACCGGGATCCATCTCGGGCTCGGCGCTCGGCTCGGCTTCCGCGGAGGGTTCTTCGTCGAACGCGGGTTCCTCCGCGATCGGCTCCGGCTCGCTTTCGATTTCGAGGGAGGAGATGATGTCGCCGTCCTCTTCCTCTTCTTCCGTATCCGTTCCGCCGACGTAGGTTGTTTCAACCTTCAGCTTTTTCTTCAATTCGTCAAATTTCTTCCGATCAAACGCGCTGTCGTCGAATCCGGGAAGGGTAAGCCCGATCTCGATGATCATCGAGGAAGCGTCGTTCAGTATGCTCTCGATCGTACCGAGCGCCGCCGTGTCCGATCCGGCGGAGACTTTTTCGGGATCGGAGAGATCCTGCGCCTGTCGGGCGCTTTCCTGAACGCTGCCGATTCCGCTCTTGGTTTCGCCGACCGCTTTCGTGATCTCCGCAAAGCCGTTCTGTACGCCGCCGAGTACGTCGGTGACGCTTCCGAAGTCGTTCTTCGCGCCCGTGAGCTGCTTCGCGACGCCTTCAAAATCGTTCTTCGCGCCCGAAAGCTGCTTCGCGACGCCCTCAAATTCGTTTTTCGCGCCGCTGAGCTGCTCGGAAACACCGCTGAACTGCTGCGATACGCCGTTGATCTTCTCCGCCGCCGTATTGATCGACTTGGTGACATTTCCGAAGGTATCGGTTACCTCGCTCATAGACTTCGTGACCGCGTCAAAGGTTCCCGTCACGGCGGAAATCTGCCCCGTGACCGTTTCGATCTGCTTGTTGACCGCGTCAAAGCTCCCCGTAAAGGTATTCAGCTGTTCCGTGACCGAATCGAAGCTCGACGAGAACGAGGTGAACGTTCCCGTAACGGAATGAATCTGATCCGTAACCAGCTCGATTTGCTTGTTGACCGCGTCAAAATTCCCGGCGAAGGAGCCTAACCGCTCCGTTACGGCGGCGATCCGCTCGGAAATCTCCTTGAGCCGCTGTTTTTCGGCGGCGTTTTCCGCCTGCGCGCGGTCGATCTGCTTTTTGAGCTCTTCCTTTGCCTGTTCCAGCTTTTTGCTCCGCGCGATTAATTCGTCCTCCACCTTTTTCTTATAGCCGATGATCTCGGCGGAGGCCTTTCTCGCGTAATCCTTCGCCGCCGCAACGACGCTTTCCGCCATTTTGCAGGCTTCCTCCAGCACCTCGTCCGCGTTCGAGTTTACGACCGCCTTTGCGCCGCCGCCCGACTTCTTGACCGCCGCGAAGCGTTCCTTCAGCTTCTCGAACTCGTCGCGGAGCTTCTTCTCCGACATCTGCGCCATGGCGCAGTCCTTGTCGAATTTCGCGACCTTTCTGCGCTCGTCGAGAATCTGCTTGCGCAGGTCGAGAATCTTCGCCTCGGTCTCCTTTTTGATGTCGTCGATCGCCTTCTGCTGCGCCGCCGCCGCTTCGCGATCCCGCTGGATCGCGACGGAATCGGTCTCCGCGGGCGCGGCGGTCTGCTGCGCCGCCCGTGCCGCTGCCTTTGCCGCGTTGCTTTCGTCGTGCGCGTCTTCTAGGTTTTTACGAAGGTTGTCGATGCGGGTTTCATACTCCTGCTGCTGCTCCTTCATTTGCTTCTTGAGCTTGTTTATGTAGAGGTTTACCTCGTTTTTATCGAATCCGAGAGGCGACTGTTTAAACCCGAAGCCTTCGCTTGATGCGTTCTTGTCGGCTTTCTGAGCCTGATTCTTGCCCTGATTTGCGTTTGCCATAAATCCTTACCGATCCTTTCTCTGTTTGGGGAAGCCGTATCATTTCGGTTACAAAATCCCCATAGTAATCATCAAGTATAAATATTATAGCAAAAAAACATTGCAATTTCAATAGTAAAAATTGATAAATTTGCACAATTTTTTTTGGCGGATCAAAAAAATCGGCGGTTTTCCGAAAAAAGGACTTGTTTTTTCCCGAAAAAAGTGTATAATAGAATAGGATAATCTCCGACAAAAACCGAGAGAACGTGTTTTTGGGGAATTTTTCAGAGCCGTTCCACAGCCCGTCCCAAAAAGGCGGCGCGGTATTTTCCGTGAAAAGGCTCCGAAGGAAAGGGGAAGGACAAGATGCACGATAAGACAATGACATTTTCCGTGCGGGACGAGCGCGATAACGAGATGAAGGAAATTCTCACTACGGTATATCAGGCTTTGAACGAAAAGGGATATAACCCGATCAATCAGCTTGTCGGATATATTCTTTCCGAGGATCCCACCTACATAACGACGTATAACAACGCGAGAAGCCTGATCCGGCGCCTCGACCGGGACGAGCTTTTACAGGCGCTTGTAAAAAATTATCTTGGCGCGGAATAAATAACGAAACGAAAAAGCCTGCCGCGGGGATCTCCCCGATCGGCGGGCTTTTTATTTTTGCCCGGTTTCCGCCGCGCAGGTCACGACGTCTCTCCGTCCGTCCCGATCAGATCGCGGATCACCTCTCCCGCCAAGATCAGTCCCGCGGCGGAGGGCACAAACGAAATGCTGGCGGGGACGCGTTCTCCGCCGTCGTTTTGGGGTACGGTCGGCTTTTCCTTGGAGTATACCACCTTCAGCCGCCCGATCCCGCGCCGCTTCAGCTCGTACCGCATGACCCGCGCGAGGGGACAGACGGAGGTTTCAAAAAGATCGGCGACCTCGAAGCGCGACGGATCGAGCTTATTTCCCGTTCCCATGGAGGAGATCAGCGGTACGCCGCATTTTTTCGCGTTTTCCGCGAGCGTGATCTTTCCGGTGACGTTGTCGATCGCGTCCACGACATAATTGTATTCGGTAAAATCGAATTGATCCGCGCTTTCGGGGAGGTAGAGCGTCCGGAACGTCCGGAGCTTCAGCGCGGGATTGATGTCGAGGAAGCGCGCCCTCGCCGCGTCGGTTTTGTACTGCCCGACCGTGCTGTGCAGAGCGAGAATCTGGCGGTTCAGGTTTGTAGGGCTGACCCGATCCGGGTCGATCAGGTCGATCGCGCCGATCCCCGCGCGAACAAGCGCCTCCGCCGCCGCGCCGCCGACGCCGCCGATCCCGAATACCGCGACGCGCGCCGATTTGAGCCGTTCGAGCGCCGCCGCGCCGATCAGAAGCTCGGTTCTCTGAAACTGATTTTCTTCCATTGACCGGACGTTCCTTTCTGTGAGAGAATTTTAAGAGCAATGCAGGGGGATCAATGATCCGATTTATATAAAACAATATTGCTTTTCGCTTCCTTTTGGCAACAAAAGGAAGTGGGGTTCGGGGCAAAGCCCCGAAAGTATCCTTCAATCTCTTAAGAATCTTAAAAAAATCTTATTTTCCCTCGCCCAACAGCCCCGCGAGGACGAACACCGCCGGCGAGTTCCAGTAGATTGTGATCTCGTTCAGGGAGTAGCACCCCACATCGTCCGCGTAGCATTTCATCGGCGGCGTTCCCTCCGGGATCAGCAGCTTCGCGTCGGGGTCGGCGGGGAAGCGGTTCGGACCTCCGCTCACCATACCCGGAATTGACGCGTTGATTCCGTCCGCGAAGGCGGGGCGAAGGTGCGGGTGGTTATAAGCAAATTCGCCGTTTCCGGTGACGAAGCTGTAGCCCGTCGCGTTTACGCCGAGAAGGTAATGAAGCTGCGCGGCGGCGTATTCGCGGTAGCGCGGCTCGCCGAGCAGACGGTCGGCAATCAGGAAGAGCATGCCGTGCTGCATAACGGGCATATTGCTCCCCCAGTGAAAATCCCCCTCGCGGAGCGCCGCGCCGTAGGCGGTGCGGTCGGCGATTTCGCGGTAATATTCCGCTTCGTTTAAAAAGACGGTTTTGAGCGCTTCGGCAATGCTTTTTTCTTTTTTACGGCAGGCGGTGAGATAGGCGAGCGCGCCGAGACCGCCGACTTCTCCGTAGCCGAGCGCGGTGCGCGGGAAGTCCTTTTCGAGAAGGCGGGCGAGGTCGTCGTGAAATCGCCGCTCACCGGTTAAGGCGTAAAGCGCCGCGCCTGCCCAAAATCGGTTGGAAAGATCGTCCCGCTCGCCGTAAACGCCCGTGTTGCATTCGGGCGGGTTCGTAAAGCCGAGAAAATCGGGATTTTTTTGAAGCCATTCATAAGAGCGGAGCGCCGCCGTTTTCAGCCGTTCGGCGAACGGCTCGTCATATTCGCCGAAGACCTCGCCCGCGAGCGCGCAGACCGCCGCGAGATCGGCGGCAGCCACCGAGGACGGCGCGAACAGATACAGCTCCGCGGTATCGTCCTCGGGCATGACAAAGGGCGCGTGCCGCTCGGTCGTGACCTTATGGTAAACCGCGCCGTCCGCCCGCTGCATTTTCATCAGCCATTCCAGCTCATAGCGGCACTCGCTCAGGATCGCGGGAAGCCCGTCCTCGGGAATGCTCCGCTCCTTTTCGCGAAACGCGTCCGGGTACAGCCGATAGGCGTACAGGAGGTGGGCGCAGGCGACCGCTCCCGCCGTGACGTACCGTCCGTAATCTCCCGCGTCGTGCCAGCCGCCGCTTACGTCGAGGGAAATACCGCGATTCTCCCAAAGCCGCGCGGGGCGGCAGTGACAGGGCGCGTGGCGGTATTCCCCCGCGTACCGCTCTTCTAAGCCGCAGCCGCAGCGGAGAAAGTAATACGCCTTTACCGTGTCGCCGAATACCTTATCGTAAGCGTTTTCGCCGATCGCGAACCGCGCCGAGCGCAGATCGTCCGCAAATACGCGGTATGTCCCCGGTTCGGTCAGCGCCGAAAAGTCGGCGGCGTATACGTGATCGCCCGAGAGCGGGTCAAAGCCGATCTCCCGCACATCTCCCTCATAGCGGACGATCCCGTCCTCGCTTTTTACCGTGAAGCGGTCGCGTTTTTCGGTTAAAATCGCCCGCTTTTTCATGCGCGGAAAATAGCCCGCCTGATCGACGCGGATTCCGAACGGGCATTCGGGAAGCGCGGGACGGGTTCGGTTGAAATAAGTGTTGTCCATGGAAAGCTCCTTTATGTCAGGTGAGTCGGCTGCGGCGTTTCGTCACACGTGCGGGGACTTCGGCGTTCGGAGGACGTCTTCGGAACCGCCCGAGGCGGCACGCCGGTTTTATGCAAGCCGGCTGATGATATTTCGTCACACGCGCGGAGACTCCGGCGTTCGGAGGACGTCTTCGGAACCGCCCGAGGCGGCACGCCGGTTTTATGCAAGCCGGCTGATGATATTTCGTCACACGCGCGGAGACTTCGGCGTTCGGAGGACGTCTTCGGAACCGCCCGAGGCGGCTCGCCTCAAACTTGGAGCGAGCGCAGCTTATAGAACTCGCCCTCTTTTTTCATCAGCTCGTCGTAGGTGCCGTATTCGAGCAGACCGCCCTCTCCGATCACGGCGATCTTATCCGCGTTTCGGATCGTCGAAAGACGGTGCGCGACGATCAGGGTGGTGCGGTTTTTGACGAGCCGATCCACGCTGTCCTGAATTTTCTTTTCCGACACGGTATCGAGCGCGGAGGTCGCCTCGTCGAGGATCAGGATTTTCGGGTTCCGGATAAACGCCCGCGCGATCGAAATACGCTGGCGCTGTCCGCCCGAGAGATTCGCCCCGTGCTCGTTGACCCTCGTTTCCAGTCCCTCGGGAAGCGACGCGATCAGCTCCTCGAGATTCGCCGAGCGGATCACCTCGTTTAGAAAAGCCTCATCGACGTTTTCCGCGCCGTAGGTGATATTTTCGCGGATTGTCCCCGTAAAGAGGATCGGCGACTGCGGAACGACGGCGATGTGCTGGCGGTAGCTCCGGAGGTTGAGCGTCGCGATGTCCCGCCCGTCGATCAGAATTTCGCCCGAATTCGCGCGGAGAAAGCCGATCACGAGGTTCAGAATCGTCGTTTTTCCCGCGCCCGACGCGCCGACGAAGGCGACCGTTTCCCCTCGGCGGATTTTCAGGCATAGGTTGTTGATAACGGGGGATTCGGCGTTTTTAAAGCGGAAGCAGACGTTCCGGAACTCAATATCCCCGAAAACGTTTTTCACCTTCTGCTTATTGCCCGTATCCTCGACGTCCGCGCAGAGCAGAATGTCGCCGACGGAATTCACGGATTCAAGCCCCTTGGAGATAATGGGGATCAGGGTTACGATCCCGCTGATCTGATTGACGATCGTCCCGAAGTAGGTCTGGTACATCACAACGTCGCCGGGCAGGATCTCGCCCTTTGCCGCGAGGTAGCCGGTAAAGCCGAGACAGATGACCTGAAAGATCTGGAACGAAGCCCAGTTGATCGAGCCGAAGAAGGACTGGATCATATCGAGACGGAAGCCCTTCTGCGCCACGTTTTTCAGTTGCGTCCCGAGTTTTTCGGTTTCCGTCGCCTCAAGCGCGTGGGCGCGGGTCACGGGGATCAGCTCGACCATTTCCATGACCTTGACCGAGGTTTCCTCCATTTCCTTTCGGAAGTCGCGGTTCCGGACGTTGATCTTATCGCGGAAAACCTTCCGGATCAGGACTGCGACCGGGATCGCGCCCGCGAAAAAGAGAAAAACGGTAAAGGAGGAATTAACCACGACGGTAAACGCGACGATCACGTTCAGGATAATGCTTAAAACCGAAATAAAAATCTGGGAGGAGAGGTTTTCGATCTGCTCGACGTCGCGCATGATCTTCGACTGGAGCCGCCCCGACTGCATTTCGTTGTGGTAAGTAATGGAAAGCTGCTGGAGCTTGCGCACCATCGAGCTACGCAGACCGCATTCGACGTTTCGGATCACCTTCGCATAAAAATAGGTGTGGTAATAGTTCGTGAGGACGTTCTGCGCGACGAGAAGCACCATGATTCCGACGTTGAGCAGGATCCCGCGGAGCATATTTTCGTCGGGAGCGGTCGCGATATTGATGATGTTCGCGGTTACGATCGGGAGCACCCAGACGGGCGTATGCTTGACCGCGAACAGGAGTACCGAAAGGAGAAGGCGGAAATACTGCCCTTTATAAAGCCCGAACAGAATTTTCAGGCTGTGGTTTTCGTTCCGGCGAAAGCTTTCGAGTAAAACGTCCTCGTCGATGTCGGCGCCCTTCGTAAGCTTTTCCTTAAAAACGTGTTCATTTTGCTCTGCCATAATACTCCGCCACCACCTTTTCCGCGGGCTTTCCGTAAATTTCATAGCCGCCGTGCGAGAGCGCCTTTTCGAGCGGATACTGCCGCCCCGCCCAGTCCCAGACCGCGAAGCCGCTTACCCAATCCCGCTTTTCACAGGCTTCAAACATCGCCCGATACCACGCCGCCTGCCCCTCGGGATCGACCGCGCCCTTTACCGACCAGTCGTTCGGGACGAGGTTCGATCCCGCCGTGGACATACAGCCGCATTCGGCGAAAAAGAACGGCTTTCCGAACCGCCTTACGACCGTCTCGATCCGATCAAGCTGGCGTTCGAGATCGTTGATCGGGTAATAGCCGCTCGACGCGATCACGTCTACCGCGTCCCACCATTTTACGTTATGCTCCTGATACTTATCGGTGTTGTAGGAGAGGAGCCCGCGGTAATCCCGCCGAAGCGCGGCGAGCAGGGCGCGCCATTCCTTTTCCCGCCGCTCCGACTGCACCATTTCACAGCCCGCGAGGAACAGTTCGCAGCCCGTTTTTTCGGCGATCGCGGCATAGTGCGACTGAAATTCCGTGTAAGAGGCGAACCAGTTTCCCCATTTCGGCTCGCAGGGAACGTCCTCGTCGAAAAAATTGATGTGCGCGCGCCAGGTGCAGTTCCGACAGTTCACGGTCGGCTTGAGCGCGACGCGAAGCCCCTTTTCGTGCGCGAGACCGATAAAGGCGCAAAGCTCCTCGTCGGACATCGAAGCCTCGGAGCGAAAGTCGATCGTTTCCGACTGGGCGGTATCCTGTAAGCCGTTCGGGACGAGGATAATAAGGTTCGCGTTGGTGCGGGAAATGAGGTTTTCGAGACTTTCCGCCGTTTTCGGCTCGGAGAGAAGCCCCCGCCTTGCGAACGGCGCGAAGGTAATGCCTTTGATATATTCCATGAGGTTGTGATTTTCCTTTCCGATTCTTGCGCAAAAATAATTTTTCACAAGTATAGCATTTTGGGGAAAAATGTGATAGAATATTTCTGTAAAAAAATCGTACAAATCTCTTTTTTTCGTTCCGAAGAAGTCCTCCGAATACCGAACCGTTTCTTTCGTGCGGAAAAGGACGGGAGCGGAACGGGGAATGACGGGAAAGGACGACTATGATCTACTTGTTTGAAGAGAGCGACTCGCTCGAAAACCCGATCGAATGCTTTGTGTTCGACGCGTCGCGGGAGACCTTTCCCGTCCGTCCGCACTGGCATTATTTCGCCGAGATTCTGTATATGCTCGAGGGGACGGCGGAGGTGCGCGCGGGGGAGGAGACCTATATTCTCGGCGAGGACGAGCTGTTTTTGTTTCACCCCTCCGTCGTTCACGCGATCTATTCGGCGGACGGCGGCGCGCCGAAATACGCGGTGCTGAAATTCGACATCAACCGCCTGAGCCTGACGCCCGCCTACGCGCCGAAGCTGCGCGGTATTTTTCGCTGCGCGCAGAAGGCGGGCGGGCGGCTGCGGTTCGGCACCGAAGCCGCGCGGGAGATGGACTGCGGACGGATCCTGCTGGACTGTATTTCCGAGATGAACGGGCGGCGGTACGGCTGTGATCTGGTGCTTCAGGCGCACCTGTACCGCCTTTTAATGGGGATCGTGCGCTGCTGGCTTGACGACGGAATGACGATCGACAGCCGCCGCGTTCCGACCGAGGAAAGCTACGGGGTCGAGGAGATCACGGAATATATCGACCTCTCGCTCGGGGAGGAGCTTCGCGTCGAAAGGATCGCGGCGGTCTGCGGCATGAGCTATTCGGGCTTCGCGAAGAAATTCCGCGACCTGTACGGCATGAGCTGTAAGGAATACATCGAGCGAATGCGCATTTATAAGGCGGAGGAATTCCTCATGTTCACCGATCACGACCTGAGCTATATCAGTCAGGAAACGGGCTTCTCGGATTGCAGCCACCTGATCAAAAGCTTTAAAAAATACCGCGGGGTGACTCCGAAGCAATTTCGGCTGAATCGGAGGAGTACGAAGCGGTAAATTTCTGCAAAAATTTTCTCTTGGGTGAAAGAAAATGTCCCTTTGAATTGTATTATAAATAGAAAAACTTTTTTGGAAAGGGATTGATTTGATGAAAAAGGGGAAAGCGGCAATTTTAATTTGCGCGGCGCTGATTCTTTCGGGCTGCGCGGAGAAAACCGAAGGAGTGACGGAAACGTGCCAAGTCCCGATTCAAACGATCTCCGGCGCGCCCGTGCCCGTTGAGACCGAGGAAGCGGTCGTTCGGGAGACGAGCGGCGAAGATTTTGAAACAGCGGAAGAAAACGGCGGGATCGTGATCGTCCGCTATACGGGCGAAGCCGCGAACGTTGTGATTCCCGCCGAGATCGGGGGAAAAGCGGTGGTCGGGATCGGGGAAAAGGCTTTTTATGAGAATCGGACGCTGGAAAGCGTCGTGATTCCCGACAGCGTCGCTTCGATCGAAAGCTTTGCGTTTATGTGCTGCGAGAACCTCGAAAATGTCGTCTTTCCGAACCGCGCGGTAGAAATGGGCAGGAATATTTTCAGCGGGAACCTCATCGACGCCGAATCTCCCGATCCTTGTCCGTGGATCTGTAAAATGCGGGAGAAGGATCCGCTCGTGATCGTGAACGGAAACCTCCTCGACGCGTTGGAATGTGACGGGGAGATCGTCGTCCCCGACGGGGTTCTTTCGATCTGCCCGAGCGCTTTTTCCGAGCTGGGTCTGAATATGCGTCTGACGGGCGTGCGGCTTCCCGAGGGCTTGAAAAAAATTCCCGCCGCGCTGTTTCGTGGCTGCGGGGGAATGGAAAGCGTGACGATCCCCGGGAGCGTGACCGAGATCGGCGAGGACGCTTTTTACGATTGCCGAGGTCTCGGACAGATCGTACTTCCCGACGGACTGAAAAAAATCGACGGGAGCATTTTCTCGCCGTTCGACCGCTGCGAGGTCGTCTATCGGGGCGAGACCTACTCCTCCGATCGGTACGGGGAGCTGTACGCCCTGTTCGGCACCGGATAATTCCTTAATGGCAGGACTGCCGCCCCGCGGAATTTCCGTGAGGCGGCGTTCTTGCTATGCTTCTGTTTTTCTGCTGTAAACACAGCCGCAGTAATTCTGCCGGTACAGTCCGTACCGCGCCGAAAGGACGATCGAACGCTTATAGCCCTCCCGCTTCTTGAAATCCGAGAAAAGGTAGGGAACGCCGACGCGCTCGGCTTCCTCCGCGCCGATCATGTTCAGCTTTTCCGCGTTTTTGAGCGGGCTGATCGAGAGGGTCGTGGTGAAGAAATCGTATCCGCCCGCCCTTGCGGTATCCGCCGTCTCCGCGAGCCGCAGACGGTAACAGCGAAAGCAGCGTTCTCCGCCCTCGGACGCGTCCTCTAAGCCCTTCGCGATCGCGAAAAAGCGGCTCGGGGCATACTCGCCCTCCAGAAAGCCGATCGGGTGAACCGCGTTCATTTCGGAAAGCAGGCGCTTCAGCTCCGCCGCCCGCTTGCGGTACTCGGCTTCCTCGGTAATGTTCGGGTTGAAATAAAAGGCGGTGATCCGGAAATATTCGGTCAGGTATTCGAGCACGTAGCTGCTGCACGGCGCGCAGCAGCAGTGCAGCAGAAGCGAGGGAACCTCGCCGCGCTCCCGAAGCGCGGAAAGCCTTTTGTCGAGAAGCTTCTGATAATTCGTCATTTTTTCGCTTCTTCTTTTTTGGGGGCGCTGTTCAGGCTTTCCTTCTTGGCGCGCAGGATCTGTGCCGCCTCGTCGTAGGTGCCCGAAACGACCGAGTCCTTCGCGAGGATCAGGAGGGAATCCTTCGCTGTCTTGAGGAAAAAGCCCGTTTTTCCCTCGTCGATCCCGGTCACGTCCTCCCATTCGAGCAGACCCTTGGGAACACCGCCCTGCACAAAAATCAAATTCGCGTCACAGACCGCGGCGTTCATTTCGTCGTTTTCCTTCATGGACTCGACAAGCCGATTCGCGCTGTCCTTCAGGGCGAATCGGATCAGGAACGGATACGCGACCCCCGTTATGACCGCGATCGCCGAGACCGCGACAAGAAGCGGCTGTTTTAAGAGGATCGCCCCGACGATCCCGAGTACCGCGATCAGTCCGAGAACGCCGTAAAGCGTGTACAGGAGCGCCTTCTGCGCCTTTGCGCCGCTGATCGAGCGGGTAAGATATTCGCCGACGCATTCGCGGCTCGGCTTCATGCTGAATTCTGTCATGGGTTCAGTCCTTTCATCGTCAGCGCGATCCGTTTTTTCTTCGGATCAACGCTCAGTACCTTTACGTTTACAATGTCGCCGACCTTTACGACCTCGAGCGGGTGCTTTACAAAGCGGTCGGAAAGCTGGGAAATATGGACAAGTCCGTCCTGATGCACGCCGATGTCCACGAAAGCGCCGAAGTCGATCACGTTCCGGACCGTCCCCGTCAGCTCCATGCCCTCGGTAAGGCTGTTCATATCCATGATTCCCGTGCGGAGCATCGGCTTCGGAAGCTCGTCGCGCGGATCGCGCCCCGGCTTTGTCAGCTCGCGGATCATGTCCTCGAGCGTCGGCACGCCGATTCCGAGCGTTTCCGCCGCGCGCCCGATCCCGATCTCCTTCACCTTTTCCGCGAGCGGGAGCGTACCTTTTCCGACGTCCCTTTCGTTTACGCCGCACAGGGCGAGCAGCTTTTTCGCCGCGTCATAGCTTTCGGGGTGGACGGCGGTATTGTCGAGCGGGTTTTTCCCGCCGGAAACGCGTAAAAAGCCCGCGCACTGCTCATACGCCTTTTTCCCGAGCTTTCCGACCTTTAAAAGCTCCTTCCGCTCGGTGAACGCGCCGTTTTCCTCGCGGTAAGCGACGATATTTTTCGCGACGGCGGCGTTGATCCCCGCGACATAGCTGAGCAGGGAGAAGGAAGCGGTGTTTAAGTCCGCGCCGACGCTGTTCACGCAGTCCTCGACGACATTTCCGAGCGCCTCGGAAAGCTGCGCCTTCGGCATATCGTGCTGATACTGCCCTACGCCGACCGCCTTCGGGTCGATCTTTACCAGCTCGGCGAGCGGATCCTGAAGCCGCCGCGCGATCGAGACCGCGCTTCGGAGCGATACGTCGTATTCGGGGAATTCCTCGGCGGCGAGCTTGCTTGCCGAGTAAACGCTCGCGCCCGCCTCGGAAACAACCATGTAGCTGACGGGGCTTTTCAGCTCGGAGATCAGCTCGGCGACGAAGCATTCGCTTTCATGGCTCGCCGTACCGTTGCCGATGGAGATGGTCGTGACATGGTGCTTCTCGATGAGCCGCTTCAGCTTTGCCTTCGCTTCGGCGGTCTTGTTCTGCGGCGGGGTCGGGTACACGACCGTCGTATTGAGCACCTTCCCCGTTTCGTCCACGACCGCGATCTTACAGCCCGTCCGGTACGCGGGATCCAGCCCGAGCGTGACGGTGTTTTTGACGGGCGGCTGCATGAGAAGCTGGCGGAGATTATCGCGGAACACATGAATGGCGGCGGTGCAGGCGCGCTCGGTCAGGTCGGCGCGTACCCGCCGCTCGAGCGAGGGGTGGATCAGCCGCTTATACGCGTCCGCCGCCGCTGCTTTTACGAGCGCGGCGCAGCTGTTTTTCGCGGTGACGAAGGTCTTTTCGATGAGAAAAAGCGCTTCCTCCTCCTCAACCTCGACTGTGACCTTTAAAATTTCCTCCCGCTCTCCCCGGTCGATCGCGAGAATGCGGTGTGTCGGGATTTTCGAGACCGCCTCGCGGTAATCGTAATAATTTTCATAAACGCCGTCCGCGTCATCCTTCGCCTGCTTGGAAACAAGGAGCGCCGTGCGGTCGTAGAAGGCGTTCAGTTTTTTGCGGAGCGCGGGATCGTCCGAGATCGTTTCCGCGAGAATGTCCGAAGCGCCCGCGAGCGCCTCTTCGGCGGAGGCTACGCCTTTTTCCCCGCTGATATAGTTCTCCGCCTCGGCGTTCGGGTCGGCGAGCGTCTGGGCGAGGAGAAAATCGGCGAGCGGCTGTAAGCCCTTTTCCTTGGCAATCCCCGCGCGCGTCTTTTTCTTCGGCTTAAACGGGCGGTAAATGTCCTCGACCTCGGAAAGCGCCGCCGCCTTTTCGAGCATGGCGCGAAGCTCGTCCGTCATCAGCCCGAGCCCTTCGATCGCCGCGCCGACCTCCTCCTTTCGCTTTTCGAGATTTCTCAGATAGGCGAGCCGCTCGTCGAGGTCGCGGAGCTGTCCGTCGTCCAAGCCGCCCGTCGCTTCCTTCCGGTAACGGGCGATAAAGGGAATGGTATTTCCCGCGTCGATAAGGGCAACCGCCGCCTCGATCTGCGTCAGTTTGATTTTCAGCTCGTCCGCGAGCTGTTCCGTAATGCTCATGTTCGTTTGTTCCTTTTCTTTTTTGTACAGGCGTACCGCCGGCGGGCTATACGATCCTTCCGATGATCTCGAAAACCGGACCTCTCTGCCAGAGGTAGGTGCTTAGATTGATCTGAAAGCACTCGCCCTGATTCAGCGCGAAATCGGCGGGCTTCCCCTTCGGGAGACCGTAGCCCGCGAGAAGGTTCATGATCACGCCGCCGTGGGTGATCACCGCCGCTTTTGTGACCTGATCGTGCATGAGATCCTGAAAAATCTCCTCCAGCCCGTTCAGGCAGCGCAGGGTAAAATCCCCGAAGCTTTCACCGTTCGGCGCGGCGGAATCGTACCCGCCCTTGAGCCATTCGGCGTATTCGGGAAGCTCCGAAAGCTCCTCTCTCGTCTTTCCCTCGAAATCGCCGAAATCGCATTCCGAAAGGTTCTCGATCTGCTTCACATAGCGGTCGGGATAGATGATATCCGCCGTTTCGAGACAGCGCCTCAGCGGACTGGAGTACACCTTCTGGACGGCGGGATAAAGGCGGTCGTGCGCGTATCGGCTGATCGCGTAAAAGCCCTCGTCACAGAGCGGGAGATCGGTCTTTCCGATATATCGTCCTTCTAAATTTCCCTGCGTGATCCCGTGACGGATTAGATATAACGTATAATTTCTCATGAAAAATTTCCTTTTACAATGGTTTAAAAGCGGGTAGAATCTCCAAAACGGAGCGGTAAAATTTGTCGAAATTGCATCTTTACTTTAAGGTGAAAACCGAATATAATAAACAGTGAGACAATTTGCGGGAAAACGCCGGGGGCAGTCCCGTAATGAAAAAGAAAGGCAATTTTTCGGCATGAACAACGATTTTCCGAGAATTTTATCACTTCTGCGTAAGGAGCGTCATATCAGCCAGAAGGAGGCTGCGGCGGCGCTCGGCGTTGCGCAGGCGCTTCTTTCGCATTACGAGAAGGGGAAGCGCGAATGCGGGCTGGATTTTCTGGTGCGCGCGGCGGATTATTATAACGTTTCGACAGATTATCTGCTCGGGCGTTCGCCGATGCGCACGGGAAGCGTGATCGTCGAGAGCGAGATCCCCGAATCGAGCGCGCAGGAAAAGGCGCGCTTCGGCACGGATATTTCGCTCACGCTCTCGAAAAAGCTCCTGACGAACAGTATCGAGGTGATTTACAGCCTGCTCGCCAAGGTCGGAAGCTCCCGCCTGAACGCCGGGGTCACGAATCTGCTCAATTTCTCGGTCTATAAAGCCTTCCGCCTTCTGTATCGGACGAGTAAGAACAACAGTCCGACCATGTTTGAGCTGAGCGAGGAGATGTCCTGCCGCGCGGCGCAGGCGGGCGCGGCGATCGCCGAGGGGAACGCCGCAGAGGCGATCGGGGAGACCGAGCGGGACGCGCCCGAGATTTCCACGGCTCTGATCGAGCGGGATTATCCGAAGCAGGCGCCCGCGCTTCTCAGCTTGATCAAAAGCAGCGAGTCGCAGCTGAAAAGGCTGCTTTGAGAACAAAATCAATAACAGGCTTCAGGGGATTTTTCGTTTGAAAAATCCCCTGAATTGTTGAAGGTTAATAACCCATTCCAAGCTTCAGCGCCTTCAGATTCGCTTCGGTCAGCTCCGCCTTTTTCGGCGGAACGACCTTCTTCATTGCTTTTTCAATCACCGCGGTATCGGTAAAGCCGGTCTCCTTTAAAAGCTTTCCCGTAAGGATAATGTTCGCCATTCCCTTTAAACCGTTTTCGTTCGCGAGCCTTGTCGCGGGAACATAGAAGCAGCGAATATCCTTCCGATCGCTTTCGCCTTCGACGAGCGAGCTGTCGATAAACGCCATGCCGTCGGGCTTGACCGCGCCGATGAACTTGTCGTAGCTCGGCGTGTTCATGACGAGAAGCTGGGTCGGCTCGAGAATGAGCGGGGAGCCGATCGGCGCGTCGCTGACCGTGACGGAGCAGTTACAGGTTCCTCCGCGCATTTCGGGTCCGTAAGAGGGAAGCCAGGAAACCTCCTTCCCGGCGTAAAGTCCGATATAGGCGATCAGCTTTCCCGCGAACAGAATCCCCTGTCCGCCGAAGCCGGCGAGAATAAATTCGTTTGTCATCTTACCGCGCCCTCCTTAAATACGCCGAGCGGATAATACGGGATCATCTCGCTGCGGACACGTTCCAGCGCCTGTACCGGGGTCATTCCCCAGTTCGTCGGGCAGGTCGAGAGCACCTCGATGATCGAAAAGCCCTGCTTGTTCTTCTGGAACTCAAAACCCTTCCGGATTGCCTTTTTCGCGTTCATGACCGACTTCGGGTCGATTACGGTCACGCGCTCCGCGAGCGCCACGCCGTCAAGCTGCGACAGCATTTCGCACATCTTTACGGGGAAGCCCTCGACCGAGGTGTTTCTTCCGTAGGGCGTGGTCTGGGTGACCTGCCCGGGGAGCGTGGTCGGCGCCATCTGTCCGCCCGTCATGCCGTAGGTCGTGTTGTTGATAAAAATAACGGTGATGTTTTCCCCGCGGGTCGCGGCGTGAACCGTTTCCGCCGTACCGATCGCGGCGAGGTCTCCGTCGCCCTGATAGGTAAAGACGAATTTATCGGGATTCGCCCGCTTGATCCCGGTCGCGACGGCGGGAGAGCGTCCGTGGGAAGCCTCCATCATATCGCAGCCGAAGTAATCGTAAGCCATTACCGAGCAGCCGACGGGACAAACGCCGACCGTGTCTCCCTCGATCCCCATTTCGTCAATGACCTCCGCGACCAAGCGGTGAACGATTCCGTGGGTACAGCCGGGGCAGTAGTGAAAATACGCGTCGGTAAGCGCGTTCGGTCTTTTGAATTCGGGCATTACGCGTTCCCTCCCATTTCCTTGATTTTATTGCAGATTTCGGCGGGACTCGGGATCACGCCGCCCGTTCTTCCGAAAAACTCGACGGGAAGGCGGCAGTTCAGCGCGAGCCGCACGTCGTCCACCATCTGTCCCATCGACATCTCGACGGTAAGTACCTTTTTCGCGTTTTTGCAGGCTTCGTTCAGTTCGTTCACGGGGAACGGCCAGAGCGTTACGGGACGGAACACGCCCGCCTTGATTCCCGCTTTTCTCGCCTGCTCCGCGGCGGATTTCGCGAGCCGCGCGGTCGAGCCGTAGGCGACGACGACGATGTCCGCGTCCTCGCAGTCCTCCGCGATTCCGATCGTTTCCTTCGCCTTTGCCTTTTCATAGCGCTCGAACCGCTCGCGGATCTTCGCCTCCAGCTCGGCGGGCTGTAAGAACAGGGAGTTGATGATGTTGTGCTTTCTTTTGTTTTGGTGACCGTTCGCCGCCCAGGGCTTTTCCGAAGCGTCGGAGAGGACGATCTCCGCGTCCTCGAAGGCGACCGGCTCCATCATCTGCCCAAGCAGTCCGTCCGCCAAAATCACGGCGGGCATACGGTACTTGTCGGCAAGGTCGAACGCCTTCGTGACGGTATCCGCCATTTCCTGCACGGAAGCGGGCGCGAACACGAGCGCGTGGAAATCGCCGTGCCCGAGCGCGTGGGTTACCTGCCAGTAATCAGACTGGGAGGGCTGGATCCCGCCGAGCCCGGGACCGCCGCGCTGTACGTTAATAATGACGCAGGGAAGATCGGCACCCGCGATATAGGAAATCCCCTCGGTTTTTAAGGAGATTCCCGGCGAGGAGGAGGAGGTCATGCAGCGAATCCCCGAGCCCGCGCAGCCGTAGACCATATTGATCGCGGCGACCTCGCTTTCCGCCTGTAAAAACGTTCCGCCGACCTTCGGCATACGCTTCGAGAGATAAGCGGCAATTTCGGTCTGGGGCGTGATCGGGTAGCCGAAAAAGCATTTGCACCCCGCGCGGAGCGCCGCCTCGGCAAGCGCCTCGTTCCCCTTCATCAAGGTTTTTTCCGCCATTACTTTTCCCCTCCTTCTTTTGCCGCAACGCGAATCGCGCAGTCGGGACACATCATCGCGCAGAGCGCGCAGCCGATACAGGCGTCCTCGTCGATACAGACGGCGGTATAATAGCCCTTTTTGTTCAGCTTTTCCTGCTGAATCGAAACGATTTTCTTCGGGCAGGCGGTCACGCATAAGCCGCAGCCCTTACAGCGGTCGAACTCGACCGTCATTTTAGCCATAAGACCCTTCCTTTCGTACGTGAAATATTTATTTGAATTTTATCAAAAGCGTTTTTCGGTTCGTCCCCGCATAAGGTCAAACCCTGAATTCGCTTACGATCTTTTCCATCTGTCCGACCTCCTCCGAAACCGAACCCGCGATCTCCGCGCTCTTTACGGAGGTCTGGACGTTCTGCGCGACGACCTGCGAGATCTGTTCGATCTTTTCCCTTACGGAAGCGATCGCCTCCGCCTGCTGCCCCGCAAGCTCGGTGATAACCCCCGCGTGTCTCGCGCTTCTGTCCGAATATTCGATGATTCCGTTCATACGGTCGGCGGTCAGATTCGCGATCTTCATGCCGTTCTCGACTGCCGAAAGCGAGCTTTGGATCAGCGACGAGGTATTGTTCGCCGCCTCCGCGCTCTTTGTGGCAAGGTTCCGCACCTCGTCCGCGACGACCGCGAAGCCCTTTCCCGCCTCGCCCGCTCTCGCCGCTTCAACCGCCGCGTTCAAGGCGAGAATGTTGGTCTGGAACGCGATGTCCTCGATCGTTTTGATAATGCTTTCAATCTTTTTGGACGAATCGCTGATGTCCGACATCGCCGCGAGCATATGCCGCATTTCCTCGTTGTTGGCACGGATCATCTCCGTGCTTTCTCCCGCTGCCTTGGCGACCTTTGCGGATTCCTTATGGTTCTTCTGGGTATCCTCGGATATTTTGGCGATGTCGTCCGAGATCTGAATGATCGTGCGCTCCTGCTCCTCCGCCGCGTCGCTGATCTGCCCCGAAATATCGTTCATCAGCCCCGCCGATTCGCTGACCTTTTGGGAGATTTCGGCGATTCGTTCCACGACCCGCTTCTGCTGCGAAACGAGACGCTCGCTGTCCTCGACCTTTTCCCGAACCTTCAGAACGAGATCGCGCGCTTCGCTTGCGGAGTCTTCGGAATCCTTGATATAATTCAGGCTGCAGTCCACGAGATAGATAATGAGCGCCGCGCAGATATTTATCCCGAGCAGCCCTTTTATAATAAACTCCAGCCCTTCGCCGCCATAAAAGAAATCGTTGAAAAGAAGTCCGAAAATCCCCGCCGCGTCAATAATGAGCCAATTTGCGAAAAGGCATTTTTTGCTGTAATAGATTGCCGAGATCGCCATTGCCGCCGCCATCAGCGGGAACATTCCGTGCAATTCGTGCTTGATCGCCGACATGACGATAATGATGATCAGCTGAACCTGTGAAATAATCGTTCCCCGGAGAGTCGTCGAGGTCTTCGCCAGCACAGTGCAGGAGAGCGCGGCGGTGATAAGACCGAGCGCCGCGATCGTGATCCCCGGAATAACCGAGCCCGAAACGGCGTTGACGATCCCGAAGCCGACGCAGACGAAGAACAGAATGATAATATGTATTTTTACCATTTTTTCCGAAGCGGATTTGCTTGCCGCCGCTTTGCTGAACAGTGACATAAATTTTCCTCCCGGAACTCGTCCGAAAAAACGTTTTTTATTATTTTTGAGCAGGCTGCACCCGCATTTTTTACGCATATCTCAACCGAAAGGAGCTGTCCGTCTTGCCCGGGCGTGATTTACCGGTAATTCCGGCTTTGAAAGCAGTGCTCCTCCACGCCCTCCAGCGCGTTCAGCCGGAGCGCCAGCAGAAAGAAATAGCCCGAAAGCAGATTGCAAAGATCCGGAAGCCTGTCCGGAACCTCATGCCCCCGCTGAATATACCGGTATAAAAGCCTTACCAGACACTTCGCTTTTACCCGCAGCAGATGAGCCGTGCAGGCGCTCTGACACCCGCAGGGCAGCACGAAGCCGTGCGAAGCGCTCTCCTTTTGCAGTCGTTCCGTCATGGATTTGAGGCGAGCCGTCTCCTCCTCCGTCACCGAAAGAAACGTGCGCAGGGTAGGATTGATATGATAGATCAGCTCGCAGACCCACAAAAGCTCCTCCGCCAGCGCCCGTTCCGTCACTTGACCTCGTAAAAGACCCGTGCCGCTCGTCGTTCGGCTTCCGATTGCTTTGCGAAATCATTTTAAGCCCACATTGTTTTTACATATACCTCAATCGGAAAGGGGTTGTCCGCTTCCGGGGGAAGACAGTCCGCTTTCGCGGCGGTCGCCAGAATCGGAAGATCCGCCGCGCGGGCGATCCCACGCGCGTAAGGAAGCGAATTTCGCACGGTTTCGACCGTCGTTTCCGCGCCGAGATTTGAGTTGTTTACGATTCCGCCGCATTTCAGCCGCCCCGCCTCCTCGATCTCGCGCAGGAGCGCAAGCGCCTCGTCGGGTTCCCGCGTTAAATAGCGGTATTTATTGACGACGCAGAGCAGCGCGCGGCTTTCGCAGGCGGAAATGATCGGCGCGTACTGTCCGAGCGCCTTCGCGCCCTCGTCGTCGCCGCCGACGTCCACGATGATTGATTCGTCCCCCGAAAGAAGCGCCGAGAAATCAAGGCTCAGCGTGGGGAGATCGACGTTCGAGTTCGCGTAGGCGGGCGCGTGGAGGGTAATCCCGTGTTCGCGGAAGAGCGATCCGAAATCCGCCGTCCGGAAATAGGGGTTCACAATATCGAGGTCGATCACGGCGCATTTTCTTCCCGCTTTCGCGTACCGAAGCGCCAGATTGACCGCAAAATTCGTTTTTCCCGAGCCGTAATGCCCGGTGATGAGCGTGATTTTTTTCGCTTCCAAAAAACAGTTCCCCCTTACCGCGCCCGAGCCTGCCCGCGTTATCCGAAAAATCCCGGGAATACGGACGCCGCCGCGTATGTATAATCGCCGTAATCCCCGTACTCGGCATACCGGAAGATCATCGGAAGGAGTACGGAGGCGTAAACGGCGACGAAAATGATCCCGATCACCAGTCCGACCGCTTTTACGATCAGCATGGCTTTACAGTAGTTCGACCGCGAGACGGATCCCGTGCCGAAGCCCCATACGAAAAGGAAGACCCAGCTGATCAGCCCGAGAAAATTTGTGACAAAAAGCGTTAAGACCCATTTCCCGAGCGTCATTTCCTCCTCGAACGCCGGACGGGCGGGGGGAATGGGATAAACGGGCGGCGGGGGCATTCCCATGCCGCTTTGCGGGACGGACTGCGTCTGATAAAGAGGCTGTGCCGGCTGGGCGGGGGAAGCCCCGGCTTGCGCCGGTACGGGCGGCGGAACGTTTTCGCCGCAGTTCGGACAGAAGCGGTCGGTATCCGTTAAAAACGAGCCGCATTTTTTACAGCGTTGTGCCATGAAGCGGATTCCTTTCATTTTCAGATTGATTTTTTGCGAAATGCGTATAAAAATCGAGTGAAAGCTTGGGTTTCCGGGATCCGCGAAGATTTTTCCGCGTGTTAACCAACCCGGGTTCAAGCCGTTTTCCGCGCGGTCCGCCGCTGAAAATTCAGTGCCGGACGCGTTCCCGTGTACCAATTTATAATAACATATTTGTCATAAAAAATCAACGGTTAATTTTGAAAATTTTAAGCGACGGAAAATATTTTTTAAAAAAGTGACGAAAATTTGAAAATCCTCTTGAATCCCCCCGCGAGATATAGTATAATACATAGGAGTATGAAAAAATGTACTTTTTATTGCTAAGGAAGGAAAAAAGTATGAACACGAAGTATGTATTTGTAACGGGGGGCGTTGTGTCGGGTCTCGGAAAGGGGATCACGGCGGCTTCTCTCGGGCGGCTTCTGAAAAACCGGGGCTACCGGGTCACGATCCAGAAATTCGATCCTTATTTAAACGTCGATCCCGGGACGATGAGCCCGTATCAGCACGGCGAGGTCTTTGTCACGGACGACGGCGCGGAGACCGATCTCGATCTGGGGCATTACGAGCGCTTTATCGACGAAAACCTTTCGGTCAACAGCAACGTCACCACGGGAAAGGTGTACTGGAACGTCATCAGCAAGGAGCGCCGCGGCGACTATCTCGGCGGAACGGTACAGGTGATCCCGCATATCACGAACGAGATCAAGGAACGGCTTTACCGCGCGGCGAATTCAACGGGCGATCCCGTGGACGTCGTCATTACCGAGATCGGCGGGACGGTCGGCGACATCGAAAGCACTCCCTTCCTTGAAGCGATCCGTCAGGTCTCCGCCGAAAAGGGCAGAGAGAACGTGATCTATATTCATGTGACGCTCGTTCCCTTTATTTCGGGGAGCGACGAGCTGAAAACAAAGCCGACGCAGCACAGTGTAAAAAATCTCCTTTCCCTCGGGATCCAGCCGACGATTCTGGTCTGCCGGAGCGAGATCCCGATCCCCGAGGACGTTCGTCATAAGATCGCGAGCTTCTGCAACGTCCGTCCGCAGGACGTCATTCAGAATCTTACCGCCTCGTCGCTTTACGCCGTTCCGCTCATGCTGGAGGAGGAAGGGCTGGCGAACGTGGTCTGCGATCATTTACATATGGAAAATCCCGCGCCCGATCTCGACGGCTGGCGGAAAATGGTCTACCGTCAGGAGAATACGACGAAAAAGGTCACGATCGGACTGGTCGGGAAGTACGTGGCGCTCCCCGACGCGTATATCTCGGTTATGGAATCGCTCCGCCACGCGGCTTACGACAAGGACGCGAGCGTGGATATCCGCCTGATTAACGCCGAGGAGGTCACCGACGAAACGGCGGAATCGCTGCTCGGGGACTGCGACGGGATCCTTGTCCCCGGCGGCTTCGGCGACCGCGGGATCGAGGGGAAGATCAGCGCCGTTCATTACGCGCGGACGCATAAAAAGCCGTATCTCGGGCTTTGTCTCGGAATGCACATGGCGACGATCGAGTTCGCGCGGTACGTGATCGGGCTGAAGGACGCGAACAGCGCCGAGTTTTACGGCGGGGAGAACGCGGTCATCGACATCATGCCCGACCAGCGCGGCGTCGATCTCGGCGGAACCATGCGGCTCGGACTGTATCCCTGCAAGCTTGCCGAGGGGACGATCAGCCGTGAGCTGTACGGCGAGGAGCTGATCTACGAGCGGCACAGGCACCGCTATGAGTTCAACAACAAGTTCCGCCAGCAGTTTATCGACAACGGGTTTGTCCTCGCGGGACAGTCTCCCGACGACAAGCTGATCGAGATCGTCGAGCTTCCGCGGTCGGTTCACCCTTGGTTCGTCGCGGTACAGTTCCACCCCGAGTTCAAGTCCCGCCCGAACCGTCCGCACCCGCTTTTCTCGGGCTTTATCGGCGCTTCGCTCGGCGAATGAGCAAAAATACACGTCCTTGCGCTGCCGTGGGGGCGTGTTTCCTTAAAAAGTAGTTTTTTGGTTTTAGAGCAGGCGCGCGGGTTCGCGCTTCTGTACAGAAACAATCACATCGACAGGAGAACGGTCATGAACGGGTCTTATTTCGACAACCGCGAGCTTTCGTGGCTCAAATTCAACCAGCGCGTCTTGGAGGAGGCGGAGGACAGCCGCGTTCCGCTTTTCGAGCGGCTTCGGTTTATCTCGATCTTCGCCTCGAATCTCGACGAGTTTTTTATGGTGCGCGTCGGCTCGCTTTATGATCAGACGCTGTTGAAGAAGGATAAGGACAAGCGCGACAACAAGACCCACCTTACCGCGCAGCAGCAGCTTTCGCTCATTTCCGAAAAAGCGGCGGAGCTTCTTCCGCGCTTTGAGACGGCGTACTGGCAGATCATGGAGCAGCTGAAGCTGTACGGAGCGGAGCACGTCCGCGCGGAGAAGCTGAGCACGGAGGACTACGATTTTCTTCTCGCGCATTTCGAGCGGGAGATTAAGCCCCTCCTGTTCGCGACCGTGGTCGATAAGAAGCACCCGATGCCGTTTTTCGCCAATAAGCGGGTTTATATCATTACCCGCCTGAAAAGTAAGAAAGGAAACGAGTATTTCGGGATCGTTCCCGCGGGGTCGGAGGCGTTCGGTCGGACGGTCCGCCTTCCGGGGGAGGGCTTCCGCTTTCTGCTGACCGAGGAGCTGATCCTGCTGTTCGCGCACCTCGCGTTTTCGGATTACGAGCTGCTCGACCGCGGAATGTTCCGCGTTACCCGAAACGCGGATATTGACGCGGCGGAGGCGCTCGACGACGATGTGGATTTCCGGAACGTAATGGAGGAGCTGATCAAAAAGCGGAGAAAGCTCTGTCCCGTCCGTCTCGAGTACAGCGGCTATCACAATAAGGACGCGCTCGCGGCGTTCGCGGAGCAGGTGGGATTTTCGCTCGGAAAGGGATTTTTGTTCCGCATGAAATGTCCGCTCGATTTCGGTTTTCTGCCGGTTCTCGAGGAGCGGCTTTCGTCCGAGAAGAGCCTGTTTTACGACAAGCTGGTTCCCCAGCCCTCCGCCATGGTTCGCGCGGACGAGCCCATGCTGAAGCAGATCGATCGGGGAGACATTCTGCTCGCGTATCCGTACGAATCCTTCTCGCCGTTTATCCGCCTGCTCGAGGAGGCGGCGCGCACCCCCGAGGTTGTTTCGATTAAGATCACGCTTTACCGCGTCGCGCGGGACAGCAAAATCGTGGACGCGCTCATCAAAGCCTCCGAAAACGGGAAGGAGGTTCTGGCGCTCGTAGAGCTTCGCGCGCGGTTCGACGAGGAGAACAATATCGGCTGGTCGAAGCGGCTCGAGGAAGCGGGCGTCCGGGTGATCTACGGGCTGAGCGGCTTGAAGGTGCATTCCAAGCTTCTCCAGATCACGCGGAAAATCGGAAACTCGATCGCGTATACAACGCAGATCGGTACGGGAAACTATAACGAGCGCACCTCGCGCCTTTATACCGATCTTACGCTGATGACGGCGGATCACGAGATCGGGACGGACGCGTCGCTCGTCTTTACGGCGCTTTCGATCGGCTCCGCAGTGGAAAGCAGCTCGTCGCTCTGGGTCGCGCCGAACTGCCTGAAATCGCGGGCGGTCGAGCTGATCGACCGGGAGATCGCGTTCGGGAGCGACGGATATATCGGCTTAAAGCTGAATTCCCTTACCGATAAGGACATTATCGAAAAGCTCGCGCAGGCGAGCCAAAGCGGGGTAAAGATCGAGCTTCTGATCCGGGGGATTTCCTGCCTGATCGCGGGGATCCCGGGGAAAACGGAAAATATTTCGCTGGTTTCGGTCGTGGGGCGCTTCTTGGAGCACAGCCGCATTTATATTTTCGGGAAGGGCGAGCGGGAGCGGGTCTATATTTCCTCCGCCGATTTCATGACGAGGAATACCGAGCGGCGGGTCGAGGCTGCCGCGCCGATCAGGGATCCCGCTCTCCGCGCGCGGATCACGTCGTATTTTCACACCATGCTCCGCGATAACGTAAAAGCGCGGGATCAGCAGAGCGACGGAACCTATCTCCGCCGCGAGCCGCGGGACGAGCCGCTCGACGCGCAGATTTATTTTTACGGACAGGCTTACGAAAACGCCGAGAACGCGGCACGCCTTCAAAAAGAAAAAGGAAGAACGCTTCACGCGAAGATCCGCCGAATTTTTAAGAAAAAGGAAGCGGGAAAGGGATCGGTCGGAGAATGAAATTATTGGTCATCGACGGGAACAGCATTATCAACCGCGCGTTTTACGGGATCCGCGCTTTAACGAACCGGAAGGGCGTTTTTACGAACGCGGTGACGGGCTTTATGAACATTTATTTAAAGCTGATTACCGAGTTTCAGCCCGAAGCGGCGGCGGCGGCGTTCGACCGCCGGGAGCCGACCTTCCGCCACCAAAGGTATGAAGGCTATAAGGCGGGGAGGAAGGGAATGCCCGACGAGCTCGCCATGCAGCTTCCTTACGTGAAGGAGCTGCTCCGCGCGCTCGGGGTACGGGTGATTGAGTGCGGGGGGTATGAGGCGGACGACATTCTCGGAACGCTGTCCGCGATGTGTGAGGAGCGGGGCGGCGAATGTATTTTATCGACGGGCGACCGCGATTCGTTCCAGCTCATTACCGACCATGTGAGCGTGAATCTCGCCGCGAACCGCGAGGATATTTTTTACACGCCCGAGAAAATTCGGGAGGTTTACGGCGTTTCCCCCGCCGAGATGCTTGAGGTAAAGGCGCTTATGGGGGACGGGAGCGACAATATCCCCGGCGTTCCGGGGATCGGGGAAAAGACGGCGCTCTCGCTGATTCGCGAATATCATACGGTCGATTCGATTTACGAAAAGCTGGACGAGCTGAACGTCACCGGCTCGGTGCGCGAAAAGCTTCGGAAGGGGGAGGAAAGCTGCCGCCTGAGCCGCTGGCTCGGGACGATCTGTAAGACCGCGCCGATCGGGGTAACGCCCGAGGACTGCCGTTTCGGGGAACGGGACGAGGAAAAGCTCGCCGAAATATTGACCGAGCTGGAGATGTTCACCCTGCTGAAAAAGCTGAAGCTGTCGAAAACCGCGGTGGAGAACGCCGCCGCGAGGACTGCCGCGAAAATTTCGGCGGTGGAGCAGGATGCGGTCGGGGAGCCGGATCCGAGCGTTCCCGACTATCTGCTTCTGGACGGGACGCTGTACCGCTTTCTGAACGGAGAGGGCTCGGTCGTTCCCGCCGGGGAATACGAAGCGGCGCTGTCGGGCGATTCGCCGAAGCGCACGTTTGATCTGAAGGGTATGCTGTCCGAAACGGGGATCGAGATCGGAGGCGTTGTGTTCGATTCGACACTCGCGGCGTATCTTCTGAACGTGAACGCGGCGGATTACGGCTTTGAGCGGCTTTGCGGCGAAAACGGCGTTTCGTACCGCGCCGACGATCCCGCGCGGTCGGCGCATGAGCTGAACCGCGTACTGAGCGGGCGGCTTTCGTCCGAAAAAATGGAGCGCGTTCTGACCGAGATCGAGATTCCGCTCGCGTACGTGCTGGTTTCCATGGAGCGGGACGGGATTGCCGTGGACCGCGAGGGGCTGACCTTGTTCGGCGATCGGCTCACCGCCGAGGAAAAGGAGATCGAACGGGAGATTTACGAATGCGCGGGGGAGAAATTCAACATTTCCTCCCCGAAGCAGCTCGGAAGTATCCTGTTCGAGAAGCTCGGCTTACCCTCGGGGAAAAAGACCAAAACGGGCTATTCCACGAACGCCGAGGTGCTCGAAAATCTGGTGGACGAGCACCCGATCGTGGAGCTTGTGCTTCGCTACCGCGCGGTTACGAAGCTGAACTCGACCTACGCGGTCGGGCTTTTAAAGGTGATCGGCGAAGACGGGCGGATTCATACGACCTATAAGCAGACCGAAACGAGAACGGGGCGTATTTCCTCCGCCGAGCCGAATATTCAGAATATCCCCGTCCGAACCGAGCGGGGACGGGAATTCCGTCGGTTTTTTATCGCGCGGGAGGGCTATCGCCTTGTGGACGCGGATTATTCGCAGATTGAGCTTCGGCTCCTCGCCCATATCTCGGACGACAAGGCGATGATCGAAGCGTTTCAAAGCGGGGAGGACATTCACGCCGTTACCGCCTCGCAGGTATTCAACCAGCCGCTCGAGTGGGTCACGCCCGAAATGCGCAGCAGCGCGAAGGCGGTCAATTTCGGGATCGTTTACGGGATCGGCGCGTTCTCGCTCTCGAAAGATATTCACGTTTCGGTTAAGCAGGCGGGCGACTATATCAACGCGTATTTAACGAAATACGGCGGGGTCGCGCGGTATATGGAAAAGACCGTTTCCGACGCGAAAAAGGACGGGTATGTCTCGACCGTGTTCGGGCGCAGGCGGCAGATTCCCGAGCTTTCCGCGTCGAATAAAAACGTTCAGGCGCTCGGAAAGCGGATCGCGATGAATACGCCGATTCAGGGGACGGCGGCGGATATTATCAAGCTCGCGATGGTGAAGGTCTACGCGCGGCTGAAGCGCGAGCTTCCCGACGCGCGGCTGATCTTACAGGTACACGACGAGCTGATTGTGGAGGCGAAGGAGTCGGAGGCGGAGCGCGCGGCGGAAATTCTCCGCGAGGAAATGGAAAATGTCGTAAAGCTTTCCGTCCCGCTTTCCGCGGACGCGAAGATCGGGAAAAGCTGGTACGAGGCGCACTAGATGAACGGAAAAGAACACGAAGCGGCGCGAATCGCGGAAATCGAAAAAATCTGCTTTGCCGAGCCTTGGAGCGCGGCTTCCGTGACCGCGCAGCTGGAAAGCGGCAATACGGTATTTGCCCGCGCGTATGACGGGGAAAAGCTGATCGGCTACGCGCTTGGGACGGCGGCGTTTGACGAGGCGGAGCTGTATCGGCTGGCGGTGCTGCCCGAAAAAAGGCGGCTGGGCTTCGGCGAGAGGCTTCTGAACGATTTTTTGCGGGAGTGCCGGCGGCGGGGCGCGGCTCGCGTTTTCCTCGAGGTGCGCGCGAAAAATACGCCCGCGCTTTCGCTTTACCGAAAAGCGGGCTTTGTGCAGATCGCGCTGCGGAAGGGGTATTACGGGGACGATGACGCGGCGATTATGGAGAGGGTTTTTTGATTTTGGGCAGGAGTGGAAACCCCGAGGCTTTGGGCTTCGGGGGCGTGCTTTGTATTCTCGGAAAACGTCGTTTAGTACCACTTCACATCGTTGAATTGCGGATTCGCGATATAATTTCCTTGGGAATCAATAATTCCGTATAATTCGCCAACATTTACGATGGCGTAACCATCGTCAAAAAAATCGAGTAATTATCAAACTCCGGTTCAATTGCAAATTCACCCGAACGATTGATAAATCCAAATTTTCCGTTTAACAACACTTGCGCCAAGCCGTTTCCGTCAAAGCCCCATGCGTCATCAAACTGCGGATTGATCACATACTTTCCATTTGTGTCAATCCAACCCCATTTTCCGTTTAATTCTACTCGAGCCAAACCGTTTACGTCAAAATTGAAAACAATATCAAATTGCGGATTGATCACATACTTTCCGCTTGTATCAATCCAACCCCATTTTTCGCTTAATATCACTGGTGCCAACCCGTTTTCGTTAAAATGTTCTGCTCCATCAAACTGCGGATTGATCGCAAATGTTCCGTTTGTATCAATGTACCCCCATTTCCCGTTTAATAACACGGCTGCCCAGCCGTTTTTATCAAAGTAGTCAGCACTGTCAAACTGCGGATTGATCACATACTTTCCGTTTGTATCAATGTATCCATATTTCCCGTTTAATTCCACTCGTGCCAAACCGTTTTCGGAAAAATAATTCGCACCATCAAATTGTGGGTTAATCACATACTTTCCGTTTGTATCAATGTACCCATATTTTCCGTCTAATCCCACTATTGCCAAACCATTTTCGGAAAAATCATACGCATGATCAAACTGCGGGTTGATCACATAGCTTCCGCTTGTATCAACGTACCCATATTTTCCGTTTAATGCTACTACTGCCAAGCCATTTTCGGTAAAGATGGAAGTGTCATCAAGCTGCGGATTTACTACATACTTTCCGCTTATGTCAATCCAGCCATATTTTCCGCTTAATTCTACTACTGCCAAACCGTTTTCAAAAAAACTATACGCATGATCAAACTGGGGATTGATCGCAAACTTTCCGCTTGTATCAATATACCCCTGTTTTCCGTTTAATTCTACTACTGCTAAGCCATTTTCGTCAAAACTGTAAGCATTGTCAAACTGCGGATCAATTATGTAATTTCCACTTGTATCAATATATCCCCATTTTCCGTTTAATTCTATTACTGCCGAGCCATTCTCATCAAAACCGTAAGCGTCATCAAACTGTGGATTGATCACATATTTTCCGCTCTTGTCAATATAACCCCAATAGTCTCCTGTTTTTACCGCCAAAAGCCCTTGATAAAACAAAGGATTCTCATACTCTTCCTCATTCTCTGCGGTCGGCTGTTCACTTTCGGTGTCGGTCGCTGTATTTGTTTCGGCGGCAGAAGCGGTCGTTTCCGCCGTCGGTTCCGCTTGATTTCCGGGAGCGCTTTCACTTGCCCCGCACCCCGCCAACACCACACACCCCGCCAACACCATACACCCCGCCAGCGCGGTACATAAAACCCGTCTCTTCCATGTTGTCATTTCCTTATCCTCCGTATAATAAAAAAGTGCGCAGCCGGAGCTGCGCACCGAAAAACGCATAACTCCGAATTGCTGCTACACAAATTCAAACTCTTACGAAGTGCATTATAACGACATACGAAAGAAGAGCCAGCGCTTTTACCGTAAAGTAAAAACGTAGCCGTTATAATGCTTCATTATTCAAATTTGTGTAGCACCATTATTATAGCACGAAAAAAAGAAAAAAGCAAGAGGTTTTCCCGATTTTTCCCAAGACGGCGGAAAAGCGCTCCTGCCCAAAAACAAAAGCCGCCGCAGGCATTCCGCTTGCGGCGGTTTGTTCTGTTTACAAATGAATCAGATCTGCTGCCCGAACCGGCGCAGCGCCCGCTTCATCAGCTCGTAGTCCGCCCGGTAAAACGGCGTGGACGAGACGGCGCGGTCATACTGAAAATACTCGACCGCGAAATAGACCGACGAATAGTCCTCGTTATAGTAGAAGGTACACTGTAGAAACTCGTTTTTCGAGGCGTAATAGTTCACCGGCTCGAGCGAGAGAAGCGCTTCTCCGTTCTCGTTCAGGAGCGGGATCAGGTCGCTCAGCTTCTGCGGCGTATACTGCACCTTTTTCGTTTTCGGGAGGGCTTCCGCCGCCCGCTGCGCTTCAGATTTAAAGATTTTTTTGCGAAAGAGCATGGCTTTTCCTTTCCGCTGAAAAAAACGGACTGCCCGCGCGGAACAGTCCTGTTTTTTTATGTAAGATATTCGTTACTGCTGCGGCTGCGCGAGCTCGTTGATGTCGTTCTGGACGATCGCAACAAGCGCGATCGGAAGGAGCAGACCGAGGACGATGTAGAGCACCTTATTGTCCTTTGCGGGAAGTCCTCTCTGTTCACGGATACTGTTTAAGTTTGCGTCCGCGCAAAGCGCGAAGATGACATTTCCCACGTAGAAAAACAGAAGAATGAACTGGACGATCGGATCGACAAGGCTCTTCTGCCCCTCGTTGTGGAGCGCGTTCATGGTCTTCCAGTACCATACGAGCGAATAGATTCCGCAGGTAACGATACTGAGTAAAATCACGGTTACGACGTTTTTGTTTTCAAGCATGGAAAAATCCCCCTTTTGTTTTATGCGCCGTCTTCTCCGCGCAGAAGACCGGCGACCGGTCAATGACTTTATTTATTATAATAGACAAGAGGCGGTTTGTCAAGGGGTTTTCCGCAAAAGTCGATTTTTGTGCTGTTTTTGCTTTTTTTGCTTCCAACATATTTCCACGTTTTTTGTATATTTTTTACAATTTTTTTGTTTTTGGCAGGGAAATATTATAAAAAGTATTGCAATTTGGTGAAAATATGGTAAAATAAAATCAGATCAAATCCGTTGTCCCGAACAGACTGTATCTGCGGCTTCGGACGGCGGACGATCTTCCGAAAAATGAAAGCCGCTTTTCTCGCGGTCGGAAAGGAATGGTTATTATGAAAATTTTGTATGCAGCCAGCGAGGCTCAGCCGTATGCGGCTTCCGGCGGATTGGCGGACGTGGCGGGCTCGCTCCCGAAGGCGCTCGTCGAGGCGGGGCACGAATGTATGGTCGTTATGCCGTACTATGTGAATTCAATCAAGCCCGAGGTGCGGGAAAAATTTGAGTATGTGACGAATTTCTATGTTCCGGTCGGATGGCGTTCCCAGTATTGCGGGATCTTTACGACCGTGCTGAACGGCGTGACCTATTACTTTATCGACAACGAGTATTACTTTAAGCGGGATTACGGTCTTTACGGCTATTACGACGACGCGGAGCGCTTCGCGTTCTTCTCCCGCGCGATCCTCGAAATGCTCGAGCATCGCGAGATCAAGCCCGACATCATCAATACCAACGACTGGCAGACGGCGCTTGTCCCCGTATATTACAACATTTATTATAAGTATCATCATAATATGTGGGGGATCCGCAACGTCTTTACGATTCATAATATCGGCTATCAGGGGCAGTACGGGCTTGAGCTTACGGAGGAGATCTTCTCGATCCCGCGCCATTTAAGCTCGATTATCGAATACGACGGAGACGCGAACCTGATGAAGGGCGCGATCGAAATGGCGGATAAGATCACGACCGTTTCGCCGACCTACGCGAAGGAAATCCTGAACCCTTGGTTCTCGCACGGTCTCGACCGCACCTTAAACTCGAAGCAGTATAAGACCTGCGGTTTCTTGAACGGTCTCGATACCGATATGTACAACGCGGCGACCGATAAGGAGATCGCGGCGAACTTTAAGCCGGGAAAAATGGCGGGTAAGCAGAAATGCCGCGAGGCGCTTCTGAAGGAGGCGGGACTTCCGCAGTGCGACGTTCCCGTAATGGGCATTATTTCCCGCTTGGTTGAACATAAGGGCTTCGATCTCATTAAGTGTGTGTTGGACGACATTGTGTGCTCGGGGATCAAGGTTGTTGTTCTCGGTTCGGGCGAAAAACAGTATGAGGATTTCTTCTACTATATGCAGAATAAGTATCCCGAGGCGGTAAGCTTTAAGTGCGGATACATTCCCTCTTACGCGAAAATGATCTATGCCGGCGCGGACTTCTTCCTCATGCCGAGTAAGAGTGAGCCGTGCGGTCTGGCGCAGATGATCGCGCTTCGCTACGGGACGGTTCCGATCGTCCGCGCGACGGGCGGCTTAAAAGATTCGATCCCCGATTACGGCGAAGAAAGCGGCGAAGGAATCGGTTTTACCTTCCAGTCGTACAACGCGCTCGATATGCTCGGGGCGATCAATCGCGCAAAGGATGTTTTCGCAAATCAGGCGGAATGGAAAAAGCTTGTGGAGCGCGGCATGAATCGCGATTTCAGCTGGAAGCAGTCGGCGAAGCTCTATATCGGGCTTTACGAGGAGCTTTGCAGCTGGGAGCAGTAAGAAATTGATGACAGTGCGCCTGTTTCCTCTATTCCGAAGCTTTTTGGCGGGTTTAATACGGGGAACGGGCGCAGTGCGTTATTTCGGAATACGATCCGGCTTTGATCCGGCGGCGGAAGCGAAAGGAGTACCTATGGAACAGAAAATCGGCGAGAGCTTTTATGAGGAACTGGAACGCCGTCGGTCAGCGGAACCGCAGATTTTCCCCCGGGACATCGTTTCGCCGGAAAATCAGCCGGAGAACGAGCTTCGTTCGGAGGACTATGAGGTCGAGCAGCGCCGGTAAGCGGCATAAGACAGGAGAGGAGAGGTCGGAAGATGAAGATCGCCATACTCGGCTGCGGCTTTGGGACGGCGCTTTCCGTCCTTTGGGACAAAAGCGGTCACGAGGTCACGGCTTGGTCAAAATACGCGGAGGAGATCGAGGAGATCCAGCGGTTCGGCGAGCATCGGCGGCTTTTACCGGGCGTTTTTGTTTCTAATCGGATTCGTTTTACGACCGACATCGGCTGCGTGAAGGGCGCGGATTTTGTGGTTTTTGCGATCCCGTCGCGCTTTGTCCGGGAGGTCGCCCAAAAGGTCAAAACGGTGATCGAGCCGAAAACGATCGTTCTGAATGTCGGAAAGGGCTTTGAGGAGGGATCGAATAAGCGGCTCTCCGAGGTGCTGCGCGAGGAGCTTCCCGAAAATCCGATCGTCGTGATGGCGGGACCCTGTCACGCGGAGGAGGTCGGACGCGGAATTCCGACGAGCGTTGTTTTCGCGAGCGAGGACAGCGGCTGCGCCGAGCTTGCGCAGGAAAAGCTTCAGACGGATACCTTTCGTATTTATATCAATGATGATACGGCGGGGTGCGAGGTGGCTGCGGCGCTGAAAAACCCGATCGCGCTTTGCTGCGGGATCATTGAGGGCATGAAACTCGGCGACAACACCACGGCGGCGCTGATGACGCGCGGACTCGCGGAGATCACAAGGCTCGGGACGGCAATGGGCGCGCGCTGGGAGACCTTTACGGGACTTGCCGGAGTGGGCGACCTGATCGTGACCTGCACCTCGGCGCATTCCCGCAATCATCGCGCGGGAATCCTGATCGGGGAGGAAATTCCCGCTTCGGAAGCGGTTCGGCGCGTCGGAACGGTCGAGGGCTACGGCTGTACGAAGATCGCCTACGAGATCGCGAAGCGGCTCGGCGTCCGCGTTCCGATCATTGAGCAGCTATACAAAATCTGCTATGAGGGGAGCCTTCCGTCGGAATCCGCCCGCGCGCTGATGGGACGTCCGCAGCGGCACGAAAAAGAACAGTTCTGGAACGTTTAAAACCCATCGCTTATTTTATGCGGTCGGGTTTCTATCCGAATATCGCAAAAAATTTTAAAAAGCTATTGACAAGCGCGGCGGAATTTGATAAAATAATAAGGTGTTGAGGCGCGCCGACAGAAACCGTTACCGTCATATCGGGGGAAACGGCGGTTCTCAGAGGATTTGCGATATTAAGGAGGTGCTGACCCATGGCAAAGTGTGAAATCTGCGGTAAGGGTGTTGCGTTCGGGATTGCCGTTTCGCATTCTCACAGACGCACAAACAGAACCTTTAAGCCGAATGTTCAGAAGGTAAGAGCGATCGTAAACGGAACTCCCTGTCGGGTAAACGTTTGCACCAGATGCCTGCGTTCCGGTAAGGTACAGCGTGCCAATTAAGGCTTAAAGCATTAGAATACGAAGAAAACCCCTCGGTAAAGGTGAGCCGTCCTTGCGGCGCGCCGGTGAAACGCGGAGGGGCTTTTTGCGTTGTTTTCTTTATCGGAACAGCTCGTCCGAATCGAGCAGAACGGTAAACGGTCCGTCGTTCAGAAGCGAGATTTTCATATCCGCGCCGAAAATTCCCCGTTCCACACACGGGACTTCTTTTTTACACGCCGCTATGATTCGCTCGTAAAGCCGTTCGGCGTGATCGGGCTTTCCCGCTCCCGTAAAGGACGGTCGGTTGCCCTTTTTGCAGTCCGCGTACAGCGTGAACTGAGAGATCAGGAGAAGTCCGCCGTTTACGTCGCGGAGCGAGCGGTTGGTTTTTCCGTTCTCGTCCTCGAAGATCCGAAGCCCGATCATTTTTTTCACCATTCTGAGGGCAACGTCCTCGTTGTCTCGGTCGGAAATTCCGATCAGGACGAGAAATCCCTGCCCGATCCTTCCCGTGACCGTGCCGTCTGCGGTACAGCTTGCCTCGCTGACGCGCTGGATCAGAAATTTCATTTTTATGTTCATTCCTTTCTTCTAAATTCGTTTTCATTTCTCTCTCGTCGGAAACCGCCGCAGCAGGAGCGACGCGCAGATTCCCGTAAAAATACCCGCGATCCCGCCCGCTGCGGTCAGGATCGGGAGATAGGCGAATACCGAGAGCGAGCCGAGCAGGAGCGCGGCGGCGGAAAGCTGTCCGAGATTATGAAAAACCGCTCCGATCAGGCTGTTCAGCCAGAGAAACCGCTCGGGAACCGCGCGCTTCAGCAGGAGCATGGCGGTCATACAGAATACCGCGCCCGTAAAGCTGTACAAAAGGGCGGTCGGGTTCCCGCCGATCAGCGAGCCGAGCAGCACCCGCGCCGTCAGGATCAGCGCCGCGTCTTTTCCGCTGAGACGGTATATCGCGATCAGCGTCACGATATTGGAAAGTCCGAGCTTGATTCCCGCGATCGGGATCGGAAGCGGAATCTGAAGCTCCACGACGAACAGAATGAGGGCGACCGCGGTCAGAAGCGCGAGACGCGTGATTTTTTCGGTTTTCATGGCGCTTTCCTCCGCGTGATCGTATGGTGTTGAAATGGTATTCATGTATAATATAACACATTTTATTTTCCAAGTCAATACGATTGACAACGCGCCGTCTCTGTGCTAAAATAAGAACGGTCACAGAAGAATGGTCAAATCAAGATACCGATTTTGAAATGACGCTATGTTTATTTGGCATTACCCTGCGGCCGGATCGTGTGGTACAATAATATACAGGGCTTGAACGGTCAAAAATAAATTTTGAAAGGAATGGATAAAATGGGACATCTTACAGGAAAAACAGCAATTATTACCGGCGCGGGGAGGGCTGTCCTCAAGGACGGAAGCTGCGGCTCGATCGGCTACGGGATCGCCACGGCTTACGCGAAGGAGGGCGCGAACCTCGTTATCACGGGGCGCAATGTCAAGAAGCTTGAGGACGCGAAGGAAGAGCTTGAAAGACTGTACGGCGTAAAGGTTCTTGCCGTTCAGGCGGACGTAAGCGCGGGGAGCGACAACGAGACGGTCGTACAGAATGTGATTGATCAGACGATGAAGGCGTTCGGAAGGATCGACGTCCTGATTAACAACGCGCAGGCTTCCGCTTCGGGCGTTCCGCTCGCGGATCATACGACGGAGCAGTTCAATCTGGCGCTTTTCTCGGGACTGTACGCGACCTTCTATTACATGAAGGCTTGCTACCCCCATTTAAAGGAAACGAAGGGCTCGGTTATCAATTTCGCCTCCGGCGCGGGACTGTTCGGGAATTTCGGACAGTGTTCCTATGCCGCCGCGAAGGAAGGAATCCGCGGGCTTACGAGAGTTGCCGCGACGGAATGGGGAAAGGACGGGATCAACGTCAATATCGTCTGCCCGCTCGCTTGGACGGCGCAGCTCGAGCAGTTCCGGGACGCGTATCCCGACGCGTTTAAGGCGAACGTTCATATGCCGCCGATGGGACATTACGGAAACTCCGAGCTGGAGATCGGCAGAGTGTGCGTACAGCTTGCTTCGCCCGATTTTAAGTATATGACGGGCGAGACGATCACGCTGGAGGGCGGCATGGGGCTTCGTCCATAGCTTGCAGGCGCGAACTTGAACACGCCGCAAACGGCGATCTTTTGGCGCTTTTCGGTTCATCGTCCTTGAAATCCGTCAGGATTCCCGCGTCCTCTTCGCCGAAAATCGCCGAAAATCCCGCGCGTTTGCGGTCGAAGAGTTTTGCCGGAGCAGATTTCTGTCTGACCGAGGAAAAACCGCAGTCAATACTGACGTATTCACGAGGATTTTGACGAAGGGCAGGCGGAAATCTGCCCGGCAAAACCGTGTTCGAGTTTGCACCGGCAAGCTAAGCCGGTTCCGTGATTTTTTATGGCAGGAGCGCGGGGCGCGCCGTTTCTGCGGCTTCGTAAGGCTCGGCGGTTCCGCGCCTGCACCAAAATAAATAAAAAGGAATGAGGATATGTATAAGATTATCAGAAAAAAGATTTTAAACCCGACGGTTACGCTCATGGATATTGAGGCGCCGATGGTCGCGAAAAAAGCGAAGCCGGGACAGTTTATCATTCTTCGCGTAGACGAGGACGGCGAACGGATTCCGCTTACGGTCGCGGGGACGAATCCGGCGGAGGGTTCGGTTCGGATCATTTTCCAGATCGTCGGCGGGACGACCGAGGCGCTGAATCATAAGAACGAGGGCGAGAGCATCGAGGATTTCGTCGGACCGCTCGGAAAACCGTCCGAGCTGGACGGGCTCAAAAAGGTCTGCATTGTCGGCGGCGGCGTGGGCTGCGCGATTGCGCTCCCGATCGCGCAGTATCTGCACGGTGCGGGCTGTGAGGTGCACTCGATCATCGGCTTCCGCAATAAGGATCTCCTGATCCTTGAGGACGAGTTTTCCGCCGCGTCGTCGAAGCTTACCGTTATGACGGACGACGGCTCCTACGGACAGAAGGGCGTCGTGACCGAACCGCTGAAGGCGGCGCTCGAAAGCGGCGAAAAGTATGACGAGGTCATTACGATCGGTCCGCTGATCATGATGAAGTTCGTGGTCGCGACCACAAAGCCGTTCGGCGTAAAGACGACCGTTTCGATGAACCCGATCATGATCGACGGAACGGGAATGTGCGGCGGCTGCCGCCTTACCGTCGGGGGAGAGATGAAGTTCGCGTGCGTGGACGGTCCCGATTTTGACGGCTTCGCCGTGGATTTTGACGAGGCGATGTCCCGCGGGAATATGTACGCGGATTTCGAGCGTCACGCATACGAAAAGACCTGCAATCTTTTTAAGGGGGTAAAGTAACATGGCAAATAAACCGAATATGGCGCCGACGAAGAATCCGATGCCCGCGCAGGAGCCGAAGGTTCGCGCGCGCAATTTCGACGAGGTAACGCTCGGTTACAGCGAGGAAACGGCGATCGACGAGGCAATGCGCTGTCTGAACTGCAAAAATATGCCGTGTGTCGCGGGCTGTCCCGTAAAAATTCATATTCCCGCCTTTATCGAGAAGATCAAGGAGGGGGACTTTGAGGCGGCGTATCAGATTATTGCCGAGTCCTCGAGCCTTCCCGCCGTTTGCGGACGGGTATGCCCGCAGGAAACGCAGTGCGAATCCAAGTGCGTCCGCGGGATTAAGGGCGAGCCCGTCGGGATCGGACGGCTCGAGCGCTTTGTCGCCGACTGGCATAACGCGCACGCGGCGGAAAACCTCGTAAAGCCCGCGCCGAACGGACATAAGGTCGCGGTGGTCGGGTCGGGTCCCTCGGGGCTGACCTGCGCGGGTGATCTCGCGAAAAAGGGGTACCAGGTCACCGTTTTTGAGGCGCTCCATACGGCGGGCGGCGTTCTGGTGTACGGGATCCCCGAATTCCGTCTCCCGAAGGCGATCGTGAAAAAGGAAGTGGACGGATTAAAGGCGCTCGGCGTCGAGATCATGACCAATGCGGTCGTCGGGAGAACCATTACCGTGGACGAGCTTTTTGAAATGGGCTATGAAGCGGTATTTATCGGAAGCGGCGCGGGGCTTCCCCGGTTCATGGGGATTCCGGGCGAATCGCTGAAGGGCGTATACTCCGCGAACGAGTTTTTGACCCGAAGCAATCTGATGAAGGCGTACCGCGACGACAGCAGCACGCCGATCCTGAAGGCGAAGAACGTCGCGGTCGTGGGCGGCGGAAACGTCGCGATGGACGCGGCGAGAACGGCGCTGCGGCTTGGCGCGGAGAATGTTTATATTGTTTACCGCAGAAGTCTCGAGGAGCTTCCCGCGCGAAAAGAAGAGGTTGAGCACGCCGAGGAGGAGGGAATTCAGTTCAAGCTTCTCTGCAACCCGACGAAAATCCTCGGACGGGAAACGGAGGATCGCCGCGATCCGATGAACGGTACGGTTTCGGGGATCGAATGTATCCGCATGGAGCTTGGCGAGCCGGACGAATCGGGACGCAGAAGCCCGATCGAGATTCCGGGCTCGGAATTTACGCTTCCCGTGGACTGTGTGATCATGTCGATCGGAACCAGTCCGAATCCGCTGATCAAATCGACGACCGAGGGGCTTTCGGTGAACCGCCGCGGCGGGATTATCGTCGAGGAGGAAACCGGAAAGACCTCCCGCGACAACGTGTACGCGGGCGGAGACGCGGTGACGGGCGCGGCGACGGTCATTCTCGCGATGGGCGCGGGAAAAACGGCGGCTGCGGCGATTGATCGCTCGTTAATGGGCGAATAATATTGAAATCGCATAAAAAGCGCGGGGAACTTTGCTTTCCCGCGTTTTTTACTGCATTTGTTCCCCGCTTTCGGAAAAATCGCCCGAAATTTCCCAAATATCCCGAATCGCGATTCTTCGTCCGTCGGTAAGAATCAGCGTTTTTTCCGTTTCGTCGATCCGTCGGAGCGTTCCGCGAACGGTCATGTACTGTCCACCCGATTTTCGGCCGTCGGGGACAAAATAGGTGATTTCAATTTCGGGGCGCTCCGCGGCAATCCCGATCAAAAGGGAAAGCTGCCGCTCGAGACGCGCCGCCTGTTCTTCGTCGGGCTCCCGCCGCCGATCGGTCAGGCGCGCCGCTTCTCCGACCGCGTCCTCGTAGCCCGTCAGCGCCGCGAACGGCGAGAACTGAGCCGCGCGGTCACGGAGGGACATTTGCGGGTGTGTTTTTGAAACATGGTGCGGAAGATCAATGATGTCGTCGTAGCGGTGACGGTTGATTTCGTTCATGGGATCGCTCCTTTTTGGGATTTTCGGAACTGCCCGAAGCGGCACGCCCGTCAGACGAACGAATCGGGAACAATTCGTCGCACGCAACGGGATTTTCACGTTCGGAGGACGTCTTCGGAACTGCCCGAAGCGGCACGCCCGTCAGACGAACGAATCGGAAACAATTCGCCGCACGTAACGGGATTTTCGCGTTCGGAGGACGTTTTCGGAACTGCCCGAAGCGGCACGCCCGTCAGACGAACGAATCGGAAACAATTCGCCGCACGTAACGAGATTTTCACGTTCGGAGGACGTCTTCGGAACTGCCCGAAGCGGCACGCTTCACGCCTTATGCCCGCCGATCTGACCGTTGCGTTCGACGGCGGTAGCGCCTTCCTCAAGGTTCATTCCCTTCAGAACCGCATTTTTTCCGTATTTCTTCTTGATCGAAACGACCGCTCTCTGCATATTTTTTTCGCGGCGCATTTCCCGCTCCTCCCGCTCGATCTCGGCGGGATCGGTGAAGAAGTCGAGCTGTACGGGCTCGGTGTTTTCGGTGCGCTCGTCGGTTACGCGATTCGCGACGACGTACATTCTCCGCACATACAGGCTCGGGTTTACGATCCTTTCGTAAAGCTCGGTCACCGCGTTTAAAATGATTTTCGAGGACGAGGTCTTCCGTCCGAGATTGACGGTGCCGTGCGCGGATTTCGGAACGCTCCGTCCGTAGCGATCCTCGTGAAGCTCACCCTTGTAATCCGCCGCGCCGACCCTGTCGTATCCGACGGTAAGAACGATCTGGTCGGTGACCAGCCCTTTTTCCACCAAGTCGTAAACGAGAAGGTCTGCCATTTCCCGAACGATCAGCCGTCCGCCTTGAAAATCATAGGGACAGCTTAGTACCTGCCCCGCGCCCATGCTGTTATTTTCGGGACGGTAAGCCTTGATCTCGGCGATCGTACAAGGCTCATAGCCCCACGCGTGATCGATCAGAAGCTCGGCGTTGATCCCGAAAAGGCGGTAAAGAAGCTCTTCACTGTAAAGCTCGTGCTTTTCGCCGAGAGAACAGCGCGCGACGTCTCCCATCGTATACAGCCCGTTTTCCTCCAGCTTCGCCGCGTAGCCGTGTCCGACCCGCCAGAAATCCGTCAGCGGGCGGTGTGACCAGAGCTTTTCCCGATAAGTGCGCTCGGTAAGCTCCGCGATCCGAACGCCGTCGCGGTCGGCGGGAATATGCTTCGCGACAATATCCATGGCGATTTTCGCGAGATAAAGATTCGTTCCGATCCCCGCCGTGGCGGTAATGCCCGTTTCGCTCAGCACTGTGCGGATCAGCTTCTCCGCAAGCCCGCGCGGGGTCAGGCGGTAGGTTTTCAGGTACGGCGCCGCGTCGATAAAAACCTCGTCGATCGAGTAAACGTGAATGTCCTCGGGCGCGATATAACGAAGGTAGATTTGATAAATTTCCGTGCTGATCTTCATATAGCGCGCCATTTGCGGGGGCGCAACGATATAATCCAGCTCGAGCGCGGGATTTTCGCGAAGCTCCGTTTCGAGATACGATTTTCCCGAGAAGGTATGGCGCGGCGCTTTCTGTTTTCGGCGCAGATTTACGGCGCCGATCTTTTGGATCACCTCGAAAAGGCGCGGTCTCCCCGGGATTCCGTAGGATTTCAGGGAGGGCGAAACCGCGAGACAGATGGTTTTTTCGGTGCGGGTCGGATCGGCGACGACAAGATGCGTCGTAAGGGGATCGAGTCCCCGCTCGACGCACTCCACCGACGCGTAAAAGGATTTCAGATCAATGGCGAGATAGGCGCGTTCCCGCTCCATAGGCGCTCCCTCCTTTGCGGATAATATGCCCCGTTTTCGGGGGATTACTCCTTCCGCGCCGTTTCGTCTTCCGCTTCTTTTGGGGCAGGCGCGGGCTTCGGCGGGAAAGGCGGAAGGGGCGGGGGAGCGGCTTTTCCGACAGCCGTACCTTTCTTTTTGGCTGCACACATCGCGGTAAGAATGATCGCGGCGATCACGTCGACGCAGTAAAGAAACGAACCGAACCCTGCCAGAAACGCCGTCCCCGAGGAGAGAATCCCCTCTTTTTTCAGCCGACGGACAGAGCCGACCGCGAACAGCCCCGAAAGAAAGATCGTGATAAGGTCAATGATAATGGCAAGGGCAATAAATCCGATCCCCCATATGCTCATGACCAATCCCGTCATGCCCATAAGAAAATGAAAAAGATAAGCGGGAATCTGCCAGCATTTTACGGCGAGGTTCATTTTCGCGGCTTCGGCGGGGGTATAGCGCTTCAATCCGCCGATCGCGCTCCAAAGCGCAAGAATCAGTACTCCGAGGTTGTACCCGACGACCGCGATTTGTACCGAAAGCACGGCAAGTTTTGACGGAGATTCGCCCGTGAGCTGACGAAGCGCGGGAACAAAAGCGAAAAAAATCAGATAGGCGTAAGGGTACAGGATCAGCGGGAGGATTTTCAGGTATTTCTTCATGAGGAATCTCCTTGAGGTGTTTAGAATTGCCCGAGACGGTACGCCTCTATTTTACCATAGCAATTCCGAAAGCGTTCGAATCTTGAAAAATGGCGAGTCAACATCTGAGTTCGGATTAGCAGCAATTAATATCGGTGTTATTCCAAGTTTTGCCGCGCCCTCTAAATTTGTTACAGAATCATCAATAAACACTGTATCTTCTGCCTGTAGACCACTTTTTTCAAGAGCATCTGTATACATTCGCTTATCTGGTTTGAATACTCCAAGTGAGCAGCTATATGTACTCGTCGAAAAGAAATCCCTTACTCCGAGGTGTTGAAGCTGCTGTTCAATACTTGGCCATGTATCTGAAATGATCCCAAGCTGATATGACATACTAAGTGATTTAAGAACACTTTTAATGTCCTGATAGGCAATATAATTATTCATATTATAAGTGCGGTCATACGCAACAGCATTTACATCATATTGGGTTAATCCAAGGTTAAGACTTTGTGAGATTTTAGAATAGAAATTG
>CAZKKZ010000013.1:0-51544 GCA_964553625.1 uncultured Ruminiclostridium sp. | reverse complement strand
TTTAGGAGGTTTCTATTATGACCAATCATGACATCGAAGTCCTTGGATTAAAACTCAAGGCAATCCGTCAAAAGCGGGGTTTTACGCAGGCACAGCTCGCCGAACTCGTGGACTGCTCCAACACCTACATTTGCCTTTTGGAGAAAGGAGCAAAGTGCATGAGCCTTGATATGTTTGTTTTCGTTGCCAACGCTCTCAATGTTTCGGCTGACGAGCTGCTGCAGGATTTGCTGGAAAACACCATCTCTGTTTCCAGCCACGAATTTGCGGAACTCGTCTCCGATTGCAGTACATACGAAAAGCGAATACTTTTAGACTTAATGTCTTCAGCCAAAAAGACACTGCGAGATAATCGCCGTCTTTTTCGTCCTTAATTTTATTATAGGGGCATTCGCCTGTCAAGTGGGATAACGGGATAACCCACGGCAACAGCATTTACTTTTTTAAAGTATCTTGTCTTTGAGCACGGTCCTTTTGACTATGAGCAGGAAAACCGCAGCGTAGATAAGATGATGAGCGAAGCGATCGCGGCTTTTGACTTTGGGGAAACCGGCTATCAATATGATCCTTCCCCCGGAAGGATCGCTTACCTTTTTCATGATCCCGCGCAGTTCTGGAAGGAGATTCGCCCGGTAAAAAAGGTGTAGAAGAGGATTTATTAAAAATTCAAGAAGGCGGCGCCATGTCTCTTCAGGCATGGCGCCGCTTCTTGTTCTGATCGGGAAAAGGGGAGGCGGCGTCTCCTCAGGCCCCGTCCTTCGCCGAAGCGTCCGTTTTCGGGAACTTTCTCCGCATAATGAAAAAGCAGATCAGATGTACCAAAAAAGTAATGATCCAGGAGATCGGGTAGGAGAGAAACAGCATAAATTCCGTGTGATATTCGGGGATTTGGAAAATCGTCGCGATCCATAGAATCCGAAGTCCGCACGCACCGAGCAGGGATACGATCGTCGGCGCGACCGCGTAACCCATTCCCCGGATCGAGCCGACGATACAGTCCATCAGTCCGCAGGAAAAATACAGCCCGCAGACAAGTCCCATTCGGATCAGCCCCGGCTCAATGATCTCCGGGCGTGGATCGTAGATTCCGAGAAGCGGCGCGCCGAACAGATACGCGAGGTTTCCGAATACAAGCCCCGTTACCGCCGCGCAGGCGCAGGTCACAAACGCGATCCGGTTAATTCGGCTGTATTTTCCGCCGCCGACATTCTGGCTCACAAACGAGATCGCGCCCTGTGAAAAGGCGTTCATCGACACCCAGACGAAGCCCTCGATGCTTGCCGCCGCCGCGCTTCCCGCCATCACGATCGGACCGAAGCCGTTGATCGACGACTGAATGACTACGTTCGAGAGAGAAAAAACCACGCCCTGAAAGCCGGCGGGGATCCCGATCCGGAAAATCTTCCCCATGATTTTCCGGTCGATTTTCAGGAGCCGCGGACGGAATTGAAACGCGTCCGATTCGCGGTATAGACACCGCAGGATCAGGAACGCCGAAACGCACTGCGAGATTACGGTCGCGAGCGCGACCCCCGCGACGTCCATTTGAAACACGATCACGAACAGGAGGTTCAGCGCGACGTTGATCACGCCCGCGAAGCTCAGGTAATAGAGCGGGCGTTTGGTATCGCCCTTCGAGCGAAGGAGCGAGCTTCCGAAGTTATAGATCATCATCGCGATCATGCCGCCGAAGTAGATTCGGAGATAAAGCGCCGAAAGTCCGAGTACCTCCGCGGGCGTCTGCATCCAGATCAGCATTTGCTCGGCGAGACATTCCCCGATCAGGGTCAGTACCAGTCCGCTGAACAGGCTGATGAGCAGGGAGGTATGGACGGTCCGGCTTACGCGCTCCCGATCGCCCGCGCCCATAAAATGAGAAGCGAGAACGTTCGCGCTTGTCGCAAGCCCGAGAAAAAGGTTGGTAACGAGGTTGACGAGCGCGCTCGTCGATCCGACCGCCGCCAGGGAGTTTTCGCTCGCGAAATTCCCGACGACGATAATGTCCGCCGCGTTAAAAAGAAGCTGCAGAACGCTTGACAGCATGAGCGGCAGGGAAAACCTCAGCAGCTTCGGCAGGATCGAGCCGCTGCACATATCGATTTCATATCTGTTTTCCGCCATAGGTCTCCTTTCCTTTGCCCGGCAATTCCTCACGCATCGGGAATGGACGGCTTCGGAATTATCCGGGACGGATCAGTCTCATGACAATGCGCCGCACAGTCCGTTGTGCGGCGCGAGTCATTTTTTAGGCTACACCGCGCAATGATTGCCGTTCGATTGCGCAGTCAGATTTTTCGCCAGATTGTACAGATTTTGTGCAGGAAGGCTGTCGCCTTTCAAGCAAAATCTGTGCGATATGGCGGAAAATATGCAAGCTAGCGGGCGGCAAAGGCGTTAGCCGTTCATTGTGCGGTGTTGCCTTTATTTCTTTTTCTTTTTCCGCGTTACAACCGCGAGAGTACCGGTCGCCGCGAATAATGCCGTAAGCGGCGTGAGAGAAACGCCCGTATACGGGTTTTCGTCTCTCGTTGTCTGATTCGAGTCGATTCCGCTTCCGGGATTGTCGTCCGTCGTCCGGGATTCCGTTTTTGTTGTTTTGGAGGATTCGGATTTCGGCGCGGTCGTTGTGGTTGTGGTGGTTTGACCGGGTTTCGCGGTCGTTCCCGCCGAGGATTTTTCCGGTTCAACCTCGTCCGGCTCGGTTAAGGTAGATCGCGGCGTTGTTGTCGTTGTTTTTCCGGTCGTTGTTGTTGCGGTCGGCGCGGTCGTACCCGTGGGTCTTGATCCGCCCGACGGACGCGAGCCTGTGGGCTGTGTACCCGTAGGCTGCGGACTTGAACCCGTTGTATTGTCCGGCTGATCCGGTTCGTCCGGCTGATCCGGTTTTTCTTCCTTCGGCTTGTCTTTTACCGTGATCGTATTTCCGCTCAGCGTGATGTCCGCGGCGGGAGTACCGGTCGTTATTTCGCTTGCCGCTCCGTTTGTGTCAATTTTAAATCGGAATTCCGTTTCGGTTTTCTGATAGCCGTTCGGCGCCGCCGTCTCGGTCAATACGTAATTCCCCGCGGGCAGCCCGGTTAAGACCGCGATTTTATCGCCTGTCGTAAACGAGAGCGTATCGGAAGTAAGGCTTTGCTGTACCGTTCCCGAAGCGTTTTCCACCTTGACCTTTCCGAGAATTTTTCCGTCCGTATTCCGAATCTCGATTCTCGCTCCGCTCAGGTGCGCTCCGCCGAGATCGGTCTTATCGATCCTTACCGTGATCGCCTTATCCTTCAGCGTGATCGTTTTCGCCGGTTCGTCGAGTTCGTTGTCGGCATTGTCCGTTCCCGCCGTTTTCGTTATCCCTCCGTTTTGATCAACGGTGAAATAAAACCTTGTCGTTACCGCATAGCCGTCGGGCGCAGCCGTTTCCGTAAGGACGTATTTCCCTTCGGGGAGACCCTTTACGACGGCAATGTCGTTCGAGGTCACGAAGGTAACCGAATCCTCGCCGTCGTTGACGGTCGCTTCGCTCTTTGCGTTTTCAACCTTCACGTTGGAGAAATCCTTTGCGCCCTCTCCCGCGTCCTTGGTAATCGTCATGGTCGCGCCGGGGAGCTGTTCGCCGCCCGTCATATCGACCTTCGCGATCCGAAATTCGGTGATCCGATCCGTCAGGGACACGGCGGCTCCGCTGAAGGTGTAATTGCTCGTGTGATTCGGAGCCTGCGCGACCGTTCCCGTGTTATCGACGGTAAAGGTAAAGCTGCTCGTATCCCGGATATATCCGCTCGGCGAAGCCGATTCCGTCAGGGTATAGGTTCCAGCCGCCAGATTACTGAGCTTTACGGCTCCGGCGGACTGTGTTCTGAAAACGAGCGTTTTTTCTTCCTGTACGGAAACGTCGGCATTATTCAAGGTTACGCCGTTCAGTTTTCCGTCTGCCGTTGTGACCGTAAACTCCGCGCCCGCGAGATAGGATACGCCGTCTCCGCGCTTCGTGATCCGAAGCGTTCCGGGCACGATCCTTTCGTCCACGAGAGCCGCGGTTCCGTTTGTGAAGCACGGGTCGCCGCTCTTGACAGAAACGCTTCCGTCATTGTTCAAGGCGATCTCAAACAGGAAGTCGTCTACCGGCGAATAGCCGCTCGGCGCGGTGATTTCCGCTAAGGTATACCGTCCGATCGGGAGCTTATCGATTACGATGTCGTTTCCGTTCGTTTCAAATTCAGCCGAAGCCGCGGTTTGCGCGGTCACATTCGCGCCGCTTACCGTTACATTGTTTACGGAGATTCCCGACGTGCGGGGAGTGAGACGGAATGCCGCCCCCGAAAGGGGAGTCGAGTTTTCGTCCAGCTTTTTAACCGTAATTTTTCCCGTTTTAGGTTCGTCGTACAGTGTGATCGTATTCGTCGCCGCGTCGAGCGTGTTGACGGCGCCGTTTCCGGTTCCCGCCGCAACGGTCCCGTCCGCGTTCATCGTGAAAGCGAACGAGGTTGTCGTTTCATAGCCCTTCGGCGCCGCCGTCTCGGTCAGCGTGTAGCTCCCCGCGGGAAGTCCCGTAATGACCGCGGGAACGTCGTCGATCGTCTTAAAGGTGAATTTTCCGTTTTCCGCGGTGACGAGCGTTCCGTTCGTGACGGTGACCTTTGAGAGGTCGGCGCTTCCCGTAATGGTAAGCTCCGCGTCCGCAAGCTGCCGTGTTCCGCCGATCGCGAATTTATTGACGCTGAATTCGGAAAGCGCGTTGCTGACGGTAACCGTCGCGCTGCCGCTGTCAAAGATATAGTTCCCGACGCCGGCTGCCTGAACCTCGCCGCGCGTTCTTACGGCGAACTCAAACTGCGTAAGATCCCGAACATACCCGATCGGAGCATCTATTTCCCTGAGAACATAGGTACCCTCGGGCAGATTACCGATCTCCGCGGCAGCGGCTGTCGTTGTAAATGTCAACTTTTTCGCTTCCGGCACGACATCGGCGGCTCCGCTTACCGAGGCGCTCCCGAGCGATCCGTTAGCCGTCGTGATCTCGAATTTTACTCCCGCGAGCGGGCTGTGACCGGGATCGTTCGCGTCGGTTTTGACAAGGTGAATCGCGCCGGGTCTTGACGTGTTTTCCGTTTTGGCGTTGCTGATCTCGGCGGTTACCGAGCCTGTAGTGGCGTCGCTGATGATATAGCCGCTTCCGTCGCGTCCCTCATACGTCCATCCGCCGGAGGAAGAGGCGGGCTTAAAGCGGTAGATCGGCGTATATCCGTCGATCGCGACTTCCTCAATGACATAAGAATAATCGGAGCCTTTCTGATCGGTTACGATCAGGTCGTCAATAATAAACTTCCAACTTCCGTCGGAGGCAATATCGACCTTCCGCCAAAGCTCCGAGACGGTATCCGACCGGAGCTGATCCGCTTCCGTAACGAGATGATAGAGATATTCCTTCTTTTCTTCCGATTTTCCGATTGTTTGGGCGATCGGCTGAATATACTTTTCCGTCCGCGTGAGCTTCAGCGTGATCTCGTCCGGGCGGTCGGGATCGCTCGCGGGCCAGCGCTTTGTCCCGTTAATCAGGAGCTTATAGGAAACCGAGGCGTTCAGGCGGAACGAGCCCGCGGAGATCGTCGCCGAGGAATTCTGCGACGTTCCGGTCTTCGTATTCAGCTGTACCGTATTCCCGTATCGGTTTTCGATCTCCTTTTCGAGTTCGTCCCGATAATTCGGGTCGGTAAGATCGTTCGCGTTTAAAAGCTCGGTTCCCTCGACCTCGTAGGTAATGACATAATAGGTGTTGTCGTGCAGGGTGAAAACGATCTGATTCTTACCGCCGAGCGTCCGGAGCGAATAACCATCGCCGGTAAGAGTCACCTCGGTCCAATTGTTAACGGGATATGCCTTGATCTGAATGGATCCGTCGATCAGCTTCAGCTTGGTTCCGAGCGTGTCGTAAACCCGAAGGGTATCTACCGCGCTTAAATCGGCGCGGTCGCTGTTCACGCGGATCTCATATTTTGCCCGGAAGCCCCGGGTTCCGTCCGGGTTTGTCGTGCGGTTTTCCGAGGTGATCCCCTTGCTCAGGATCGGATTCGGCGACGCTACCTGAATATCATAGTCTACGGACGCGTGTCCCTTTCCGCCGTTTACCTCCACCTCGGCGGTATTTTTCAAATTCAGAGTGTGGTTGCCTTTATTCAGTTCATCCTGATAATATGTATCCTCCATATTGGCACAGTAGCGAACCGAGAAGCGTCCTCCCGCCGAAAGCGCCGAAGCGAGCGCGTCGTTCACCGTGACTTCCATCACGAAGCTTCCCGTGCCGCTCGAAGTGACCGTATAGGAAATACCGGAAACATCCGATCCGTTTATCGTAAAGATCGGGTGGTTTGAGGAAAGCGGGTCGTCAATCAGCACGTAGCCGACGGGAAGCGTATCGGTGATCGTGATCTTGTCCCCGGCGGAATACGTTCCCGTGTTGGCGGTGACGCGGATCTCCCACGCCTGCATATACTTCGTGTTATCGTTCCCGGGGTGCCACGCGCCGTATTTCTCAACGGTAATCGGTTTTTGGAACGTATCCTCGTCGGATTTTCCCGGAATGGTTCCGGCGGTCGGTACCGCGTTCAGGCTTACCCGATTGGTAAACTGAGAAATCGTCTCGTCCTTCAGCGTAAGATTATAGGAAAGCGTCAGCGTTTTTCCTTTGATCGAATTCAGGACGCCGCTGTCCGTAAACCTGACGTTAAACTGCACATTCGGCATCCAAGCCGGCTCCACGGCGCCGATCACGGTGCCGCCGTTTTGAAGGTCATACCCCCCCGCCCGCTGCGACAGCGTATAGCTTACGCCGTCCACGGAAAGGCTCATGGAAGAATAATCAATTTCGGCTTTCGCTGCGTCGAGACGCCATGCGTCGGGATTTGTATCGGAAACCGTAAGGGACGTCAGCGCCGTATCGGGAACCGAAACCGTAACCGTCCACGGAATCAGGATTGATCCGTCGGGGAGATCGGAAACGGTGCCGTGTGTTTTGTCGATTCCGCCGGTGCTTCCGCTCGCGGGAACCGTTACCGTTGCGGAATTTTCCTTGCTTTCGCCGAGCATCGTAAGAACCGCCTTGTTGGTTACGCTCTTGTCCGTAGCGGTGTCCGCTGCGGGCGCGTCGGTCGTATAGGTATATGTGTATTTCCCGTCGGCATTCTTCGTAAACTGAGCTTTTGAGAAAGTTTTTGTTTCGGTGGGAATCCCCGTTCCCGACAGGGTGTCGGTAATGGTAAAAGACTCGTTTTCTCCGAAAATACCGGGATCTACGGTGATCGTCCATTCAACCTTTCCGTTCGCGGCGAGACTTCCGGTTTTCGTCACGGCGGGCGGATCGTATTTAGCGTCATCTCTTCCCTCTGCCCAGCCTCCGTTCTCGGAAGTCGCGCGGATAGTGTTCCAGTTTCCGAAGCCGTTTACGAGAAGCTTCGGATCGTCAATCTTCATGCGGTATGTAAGCGTCGCCGTCTGATCCTTCGGAAGATCCCCGATCCGGATCGTGTCGATATGACCGTTTGTGGAGATCCGATCCGCGGAAAGCGGCGCGCCGTTCAGCGTCACATTGCTCAGCGAGCCGTTGGCGAAAAGCGTTCCGTGCTCATCGGTGAGCACAACGCCCGTTGCGTCCGCCTGTGACCATGTCTCGTGACCGATCGTAATCGTAAAATCCTGATAATAATTCCCGTCGGCAGCCTTCGTCACCGTTCCCTGCGCCGCCTTTTGCGCGCGCAGTGCGGGCTTATCGACGTTTCCGACATTCGGGTCGCGCAGAAGCCACGACCAGTTTTTTCCGAATTCGATCTTAAACTCGCCGGTATCGGAATCGGGCTCGCCGCTTATTTCGACCGTTCCCTCGATCTTAAGGTCGCCCGTATAAGAATAAACCGCTTCCTGGTCGCCCATGGTGATGATGAGCTTTCCGTCCTCAATCGTGTAGCTTCCCTTTGTGGGATCGCTGTTATTCAGCGGTCCCGATACGTTCGGGACCTTAATCCCGCCGAGACGGCTTCCGAAATTAGCGTAAACGAAGCTGCAGCCCTGATAATTATCGTGGCTGATGTCCTGAATATGCCAATTGAAGGAAAGCTCGAAGGCCTGACCGTCATATACATTGAACGCCGTACCCGGCGTAACCGTCTGACCGCCGATCTTTACCGTACAGTCGTCGATCACGAACGGCGAGCCCTCGTCCATGATATAATAAGTCTCATTCATGGCAAACGGCATAATCCCGTCGTCCCCGCCGCTTTCGCCGATGTCCGCCGCGCCGTCGTCCGCGCGGATCCCGCCGAACAGACCGGTCGAGAAATATAAAGTGACAAAAATCGCCAGTAAACCGGCTAAAAGTCGAAGCTGCCACCGTTTCCCCAAAAATTCCATAAATTTTTGTCCCTCCCTTAAAATAATCCCGTGATTCGGTACAAAACAAAAGTACGCGCCGTATCGCTTCGAGATACGTGCATAATAGCATATTGTACTGAAAATTATAAACCTTTTGAACGAAAATGTCAACAGACTGTCAAAAATTACTTTGTTTTTCAGGCAGATTTCATGAAATTAAACAAAAAATCCGTCCTTGCCTCGGCAATTCGACAATTCCCCCTTCCGGAGGACGGCGGAAAGCGCCGCGCCTGCCCTAAAAGGAAAAGAACCTCGGCGTCATTCACACCTTTTTCGCCGTTTACATATGATAAAGCAATCCCCTTTCAGAAAGGACGGTACTTATGAACAGCTTTATTTTTCTCGGCGGAGATATGCGGAGCCTTTATGCCGCGCAGCGTCTCGGGCGGCGGTACGGCTGTCTCGTTTACGGGATCGACCCGCCCGAGCTTCCCGCCGGTATTCATAGATCGGATCGTCCCGTGCTCTGCGACTACGCGGTGCTTCCGCTCCCCGCGAGCATGGACGGAAAAACGGTTTACAGCCCCTACCTCCGTGAAGGAGAGCCGCCGATCGGCTTCGATATTCTCTATTCGTCGGTAAAGCGCGGCGGGACGGTCTTTACGAGCCGTTCCTTTCCTCTTTTGGAGCAGGTCTGCGCCGACGGAGGCTTTACGCTTGTGAACTATTTTGAGCGGGAGGAGCTTGCGGTACTTAACGCCGTCCCGACCGCCGAGGGGGCGCTCGAGATCGCGCTTCGGGAGCTTCCGTTCACGATCTTTCGCTCAAACGTGCTGATCACGGGCTTCGGACGGTGCGGGAAAACGCTCGCGCGGGTTTTTTCCGCCCTCGGGGCGCGGGTCTTTGTCGCCTGTCGGAAATGCGCCGATCTGGCGTGGGCGGAGATTTACGGCTGTACGCCGATCCCGCTCGGAGAACTTGACGGCGTCCTCCCCCGGGCGGACCTGATCGTCAATACCGTCCCCGCGAAGATCTTCGGCAGGAAGCGGCTTCTGTCGATCCGGAAGGATACGGTGCTTCTGGAGCTTGCGTCCGCGCCGTCGATCGAGGACGACGAGCTTGCCATGCGGGCGGGGATTAAGGTCATCTGGGCGCGGAGCCTCCCGGGGAAAACCGCGCCCGTAACGGCGGGGGAGATCATAGCGCAAACCCTCGAAAACATCATACTGGAAAGGAGCCTCGGCGATGGAACAGACGAATAAGCGGATCGGCTTCGCGATGTGCGGGTCGTTTTGCACCTTTTCGCGCTGCTTTGAGACGCTTGAAGAGCTTCTGGCGCTCGGGTACGAGGTCGTACCGATCGCGTCGTTTCACGCTTTTTCCTTGGATACCCGCTTCGGGAAAGCCGCGGAGCATATGCGGCGGCTCGAAACGCTCTGCGGGCGCGAGGTGATCCATACGATCGAAGCGGCGGAGCCGATCGGTCCGAAAAAAATGACCGACGTGATGCTGGTCGCGAACTGCACGGGAAATACGCTCGCGAAGCTTGCGGCGAGCATTACCGATACGCCGGTAACCATGGCGGTAAAGAGCCATATCCGAAACGGGCGTCCCGTTCTCCTGAATATCGCGACGAACGACGCGCTCGCCGGGTCGGCGAAAAACATTTTTTCGCTCATCAATTATAAAAATTACTATTTCGTACCCATGCGGCAGGACGATTTTCAGGGGAAGCCCGCTTCTCTGATGGGAGATTTCGGGCGAATCCCCGAGGCGGTCGAGCACGCGCTCGCGTACAAGCAAATGCAGCCGATTTTCTGCTGAATTCACGGAAAAAGAAACCCCGGGAACGAACCCGGGGATTTCTTTTATTTCACTGCGGTCGGAATGAACCGATCTCCGAAAAAGCGGAAGAAAGAACGGAGCCCGGACTTATTCGCCGTATTTGAAATCTACGGAAGCCGATCCGCCCGTGCCGATCGAAAGCGTTCCGTCGTCCTTCGTCATGGTCGTGGTCTGCGATTCGCTCGCGGTAATTACGTCCTTCGTGTCGAAAAGCGAAACCGTCATTTCGGGTCTGAAATATTCCTTTTTCATCTTATGCAGTCTCCTTTCCTTATTCGTTGGCGGGCGTGAAGCTGTATTCTACGTCAACGCCGTCCGGAATGTCGGTTACCGTTACGGCGATCACAAAGTCGCTTCCCGCGTCTACCGTCGTCTTTACGCCGTCCGCGTCCGTATGTACGACCTTCGCGTAGCAGGTCTTGATCAGTCCGGAGGTTTTTGTCCAATCCTTCCCCGTTACCGTTACCTTTACGCCCGCGTAGCCTTCCGCGGTTGCCTTCGGGATTACAAGTACGGCGCTCTCGTTTCTTGTTTTAGCCGCCGCGTCGGTCTTGGTGGTAAGAACCTTCTTTTCTCCCGCCTTCAGGGTTACCGAAGAGTCTACCTTCTTCTCGGTCACGGTAACCTTGCAGGTCGCGGTCTTTCCGCCGGCGGTCGCCGTAATCGTGGCGGTACCCGCCTTAACGGCGGTAACCTTACCGTTCGCGTCTACGGTCGCGACGTCGGTTGTATCGCTTGTCCACGCAACCGTTTTGTTGGTCGCGTTGTCGGGCTTTACCGTTGCCTTTAAGGCTACGGTGTCGCCGACCTTTAATTCGGCGGTGGTCTGATCTAAGGCGACGCTCTCAACGGCAATTTCCGTTTTCTTAAAGGTCGCCGTTACGGCTACGTCCTTTTCGGGCATATCAAAGCTATAAGTACTGCCCGTTACGGTAACCTTCGTTCCGTCAACGGTCAAGGTATCCAGTTCATAACCCTCTCCGGGAGTAACGGTAAGGGTAATCTTTGTGCCCCTCACCGCCTTTGCCTTATCGGTCTTTACTTCTCCCTCATCGGTTTTCGCGGGTACGGTAACGGCGTATTCCTTCTCAAATTCCGCCGCCACTTCCACCGCCCCTTCGGGCATAGCAAAAGTGAAAACGGTCGGGTCGTCCGCGTCCTGAGTTACTGTGACGGCAGACGAATCCTTCGTGTTCGTGACCGTTACGCCCTTCGCCGCGTAGCCTGCTGCGGGCGCCGCGGTTACGGTAACGGTCGAGCCCTTAACGACAAGCGTGCTGCTGTCCGTTACAGCCGCGTTACCGGTCTTGATCGTGATCGTACCGTTCGCGTCGGCTGCGGTTTTGTCCTCAATTGCATATCCGCCGGTCGCAAGCGTTCCGTCCTCGTTCACACCGATCTGCTTATCTTCGGGAAGGGCGGTGTTCAGAATTTCAACGGAATCTGTCGGGAAACTTTCCGCGAGGGTCATCGAAACGGTATCCGCCACAGTCATCGTAGCGACCGAGCCGGAATCGTTCAGCTGTTCGGGTAATTTCACCGCCGTCAAATTCAGCGTACCACCCGATACGGTTAAATTACCGTCTTTAATCCAAGACGAGCTTGCATTTGCGGCGCATTGTGTATAAGCGATAGCGCCGTTTAACGTTCCGCCCGTCATCTCGACCTTTAAGCCCGAGGTTCCGGATTGACGATAGTCGCTTCCTACTTGAATAATCCCCTCAATTTCGGTAGAACCCGAAATCTTAATTGTAGGATTCGTACAATCCCCGTCATCGTTTGCCCAGACGATTCCTTCGATTTTTCCTCCCGAAATTTCCACATTGCAATAGTTATTGATCGCTCCAGCCCACGAAAGACCGCCCGGCGCATTCGTTCCCGGCACTCCGAGCTGAACAGCTGTATCTGTACCGGTCGCACAGGTCGAACGCAAAGTGCCGCCTGTCATGACGAATTTACTTCTATCTGATTTCGTCGCTCCTCCGGATACACTGTCAATTTTTACAAGGCACGCTTCTCCCGTAGATTCAAGGTGACCTCCGTTAAGGGTAAGAGTTCCCCCGCCGGACACATTGACCGTCGTCAGGTTCGCTTGGTTCTTGTCGATCAGCGAACCGCTCTCGAACGTTACCGTGCCGCCTTTCACGTTCATAACATAATTGGTGCCAAAATTCCCCGTCCGCTCGATTTTTCCGCCGGTGCCGCTGTCCTTGACCGTCAGCGAGCCTGTTACCACGATCGCTTGACCGTTAAAATCGCAGTTCAGGGTATGCCCGTTCAGATCAATGGTAACGCCCGACGCGCTGATGTTGAGCGTGCTTGAAAGCGGTACGTCCGCCGTAAGCTTATAGGTCGTATCGGCTGCGATCGTACCGAAATCGGCAGCGGCTGCGACGTTTACTTCTCCCGTCGCCTGCGTGCTGATCCCGCCGTTCGAAGCGGGCGCCGGGCTGCCGCTTGTCCAAGAAGATTCCGCAAAAACCGTCGACGGCGTTACGGAACCGACAAGGAGCGCCGCAGTCACGACTGCGGAAAGAATTTTTCGATTCTTCATAATTTTTTCCTCCAATATTACTTTCGATAAATGAAATATCGTTTATCGTACTGTTCATTATAGAGTGAAAACGTGAAAAAGTCAATAGCTTTCCGCCATTTTCGGAAGTTTCACCAAAGTTTACACAAATGAATTGTGATGTATACCGAGAGCTTGTACAAAAATTAGGCTATAATAAGCATGAAATGAATTGTGATGTATACGGTGAACCGTAAGGATTGCCGGATTTTTGGCGAAACATGCCGAATTTTGCCGAATTTTGACGAAAAGACAGGCGGGGCGCTTTTTCGCTCTTATAATCAATAAGAAAAGGGACTGATTCTATGACATTTTATGAAAATCTGCGCGTGATCCGCGAGGACAGGGGCTATACGCAAAGACAGATCGCGGAGGTTTTAGGCACGACCCAGCAGTATTATTCCGACTATGAAAACGGAAAGCGCGAGATCCCGGTTCGGGTTTATATTACCCTGTCCGAATTTTACGGGGTCAGCATTGATTTTCTCGCCGGACGGCGCGCGGAGAGCCCGGCGGGGCGGAACGGCGCGGCTTATTACGAAAATCTTCGCGCGGTCCGCGAGAGCAGGGGCTATATGCAGAAGCAGATCGCGGAGGTTTTAGGCACGACCCAGCAGTATTATTCCGACTATGAAAACGGAAAGCGCGAAATCCCGATCCGGGTTTATATCGTCTTATCCGATTTTTACGGCGTCAGCATCGATTTTCTCGCCGGACGGGAAGGCGAGCCGAATGTACAATAAAAAAGAAGCCCCCGGAGGGACTTCTTCTTGTAAATATTAAATATAGGATAGGCGCGGGGATAAGGCTTACGCCTTTCCGACAGAGCCGAACAGTTCCATTTTTTCCTTGACGGTCGCCTTGATCGCCTCGAAGCCGGGCGCGAGAAGCTTTCTCGGGTCGAAGCCCTTGCCCTGACGGTCCTTACCCTCCTCGATGTACTTGCGGGTCGCTTCCTGGAAGGAGAGCTGGCACTCGGTGTTGACATTGATCTTCGCCACGCCGAGGGAAATCGCCTTCTTGATCATATCTGCGGGGATTCCGGTACCGCCGTGGAGAACGAGCGGCATATTTCCGACCTTCGCCTTAACCGCCTCGAGCGTTTCAAAGCTTAAGCCCGCCCAGTTCGCGGGGTACTTTCCGTGAATGTTTCCGATTCCCGCCGCGAGCATGGTCACGCCGAGATCGGCGATCCGCTTGCATTCCTCGGGATCGGCGCATTCGCCCATGCCGACAACGCCGTCTTCCTCGCCGCCGATCGAGCCGACCTCCGCTTCGATCGAAAGCCCCTTGCTTGCGCAGATTCCGACAAGCTCGGTCGTTTTCGCGACGTTTTCGTCGATCGGATAATGCGAGCCGTCGAACATGACGGAGGAGAAGCCCGCGTTAATGCACGCGATCGCGCCGTCGTAAGAGCCGTGGTCGAGGTGGAGCGCTACGGGAACCGTGATCTTCAGCTCCTCGAGCATTCCGTTCACCATGCCGACAACCGTTTTATAGCCGCACATGTACTTTCCCGCGCCCTCGGATACGCCGAGAATGACGGGAGAGTTCAGCTCCTGCGCCGTCAGAAGGATCGCCTTTGTCCATTCGAGATTGTTGATGTTGAACTGTCCGACCGCGTACTTTCCGTCGCGCGCCTTGTTCAACATGTCCTTTGCCGAAACTAACATAAATGTACTTCCTTTCATCGGGAGAACCCCGTAATTTTACCGTGCTTCTATTCTACCATATTTTTCCCGAAAATGCAAGAGAGATTTTTTGAGAGAGATTTAAGAGAGAATATTATATTTAATTGGGGACTCTGTCCCCAAACCCCTGCAAGCCTTTGAAAAGGCTTGACCTAAACTTTACTATCGCTTTTGCGGATCATCCAAGAGCGAAAGCTGTGATATTCGACGAGTTTTCAGCAAAAATGTCGAGTATTTCAGACTTTTATATTCTGCGACGCCTGATGAAGCAATATTGCTTTTCGCTTCCTTTTGGCACAAAAGGAAGCAGGGGGTTCGGGGGACGGCGTCCCCCGGAAAAACATTTCATCTCTTAAAAACCTTTCAACCGACCTTCCGGACGATGGAGATCGGCGTCTGCTGGGAGCACTGATCGTGCGGGTTGTCGCGGAACACCTGTTCCCCGAACGCCGAGGGGAGGTCGGGGCGGCTTTTTCCGAGGACAGTCGCGGCGATGTCGTTCGCGTCGATGATGATCACGTCGCAGCCGCAGTGCGCGGCAAGGCGGGCGGCTTCCTCGTCGGGCTTGTCGGGCGCCATTTTCGCGTAGTTGTTATAGGGCGGGATCGTGTAATCGCAGGGACCGTCGATCGCGCGCGCCTTCATGCCGCAGATGTTGTAAAAAACGCCCTTTTTCCCGAAGAGCTTCCCGACCGCGGCGCAGACCGCCGCGAAAAGCACCTTCGGGCGTCCGACCTCGCGGATACAAAGCTCCATCGTTTCGGGCATGCCCAGCCCGATCCCGTAATTCGTCTTTACGACGAAGCGGCTCAAAAACCGCGCGAGCCGCGAAACCCTGATCTCCTCGAGCTTGAACGCCCGCCCCTGCGTAATGGCGATGATCTTTTCGGAGATAATGACGGTATCCCCCTTTTCGAGGTAGGGGACGACGTACTTATCGAGCACGTCGGTCATTTTATCCTCCTTCATGATGACGTGGGTCTTGACCGGATAGCGGGCGTAGGTCCCGAAATCGGTATCGATCGTAAGATTTTTCCCTTCGTTCGGGACAAATGGCATTTCCATGGGCGGGTTCCTTTCTTGTTCTTTTCTTTTGGGGCAGGACTGCGTCGTTTCCGTGTCCGTGGTCTTGCGCCGTTCGTTTGATTATACCATATTTTTCCCCTTCCGTCAATGCAAAATACCGATTTTTCACCGAAAACGGGCGCGGCGCCGCGCCTGCACAAAAAAGAAGGAAAAAATATTGCAAAAACCGAAACAATATGGTAAAATAAGGGGAAGAATCCGACGAACGGGGGGAGCTGCGCGATGAATACGCCCATTCACGATTTCCTGCGGGAGTATGCCGCGCGGCGGACCGTCCGCTGTCATATGCCGGGGGGAAAGGGGCGGAACGATCCGCTTGACATCACCGAGATTTTCGGCGCGGACAGCCTTTACGAAAGCGCGGGAATCATTCGCGAAAGCGAGAAGAACGCCGCCGCCCTGTTCGGCGCGGGAGACACGCTTTATTCCTGCGGCGGGAGTACGCTCTGTATTCAGGGAATGCTCGGGACGGCGCGCGCGCTTACCGGAAAGCGGACGATCGCCGCCGGACGGTATTCGCACCGGAGCCTTGTTTCCGCCTGCGCCCTGCTCGGGCTTGACGTCCGCTGGATCGACCCCGGAGAATTTCTCGGCGCGGCGGTCTCTCCCGAGGCGGTCGAAGCGGCGATCGGGGACGATACGGCGGCGGTCTTTCTGAACGCGGTCGATTATTACGGCGGGACGGCGGATATTCCCGCGATTTCGGAAATATGCCGGAAGCGGGGAGCGCTTCTCCTCGCGGATAACGCGCACGGGGCATATCGCGCTTTTACGGGCGATCACCCGATCGCGCTCGGCGCGGACATGACCGCCGACAGCGCGCACAAGACGCTCCCCGCTCTGACGGGCGCGGCGTATCTCCACCTGAAGAACGCCGATTACCGTCCCGCGGCGAAAAAGGCAATGGCGCTTTTCGGCTCGTCCAGCCCCTCGTATCTTATTATGGACAGTCTTGACCTGTGCAATCGCTTTCTTGCGGAGGAGGGAGATCGGGCGCGGGCGGTCATGGCGGAAATCGCGCGGCTGAAGGCGCGGCTGAAGCGGCTCGGGATTCCCCTGAGGGAAAGCGATCCGATGCGGATCACCGCGGACGCGGCGGCGTTCGGGTATACGGGGGACGGGCTTGCCGCCGCGCTTCGGGAGGGCGGCGCGGAATGCGAGATGAGCGACGAGCGGTATACGGTGCTGCTCTTTTCGGCGGCGCAGCCTATGGAGGATTTTTCCCGCCTTTCCGGGATCTTTTCGGGCGTTCCGAAAAAGCCGCCGCTTTCGATCCCGCCCCATAAGCTGCTGAAGCCCGAACGCGTTTTCTCTCTTCGCGAGGCGCTTTTTTCGGAAAAGGAAACGGAAAAGACCGAAAAAGCGGAGGGGAGGATCTGCGCGGAGACCATTTCCCCTTGTCCGCCGTGCGTGCCGCTCGTTATGCCGGGGGAGAGGATTGACGGAGACTGCGTTGAGGAGCTGCTGCGGTATGGGGTGAAGGAGATACCCTGCATGAAAGAGGATTGATTATGAAAGAATGTAAAATTATTACGTACCTGTCGTTTAACGGCAATTGTGAAGAAGCGATTAACACGTATATCGGCGCTTTCGGGGGAAGGATTCTGTTTCTTTCGCGGTGGGACGGAAAGAATTGCGGGGAGGAAAGCCGGATCGGAAAGATCATGCACGCGGAATTCCTGCTGGGGGAGACAAGCATGGCTGCCGGAGATACCTTTGAGGCGCAAGCCCCCAACGGAGCGGCAAAGCTGATGATTCATACGGAGACGGAGAAAGAAGCCCTGAAAAGCATTGCGATCCTTCAAGAGGGCGGAAGGGTGATTTCCGCGCTGTCACCGCACCCGGAACCGGACGACGGGGGAATGGGGTGCGTTTTGACCGATCGGTACGGGTTTACGTGGATCATAACGTGTCCGAATCCGAGGAAACGGACGAATCCGTAATATTTTCCCGTATTCCGTTAAAATTTCATTGGCTCATATTTCTTTTCGCTTCCTTTTGGTACAAAAGGAAGCGGGGGTGTGGGGGCAGAGTCCCCACAATAAAATTATTCTCTTAAATTATTAAAGAAAGGAAAAAATCATGGCAGAATTTAAAGTTGCCGCTGTATTCAGCGACAGAATGGTCTTACAGCGCGAAAAGAACATCGCGGTGTTCGGAACGGGGGAAAACGGGACAAAGGTAACGGTCGAATTCGAGGGCGCCGCCGCAAGCGCCATTGTTCGGGACGGAAAATGGCGGGCGGTTCTTCCGCCGCACGGCGCGGGCGAGGGATATACCCTGACGGTGCGCTGCGGCGGGGCGGAGAAGCGTTTTACCGACGTCGCGGTCGGGGAGGTCTGGCTCGCGGGCGGACAGTCGAACATGGAGCTGGAGCTTCAGAACTGTAAAACGGGCGCGGACCGTCTCAAAAACGACGTGACCCCGAACGTCCGCTTTTACTACACTCAAAAGAAGGTGCTCGCGGACGAGGATTTCTTCCGCTGTGAGGAAAATACGGGCTGGTCGAAATTCGATTCCGAATCGGCAAAGGCTTGGTCGGCGGTCGGCTATTTCTACGCGAAGGAGCTTGCCGACCGGCTCGGCTGTACCGTCGGGATCATCGGCTGCAACTGGGGCGGGACAAAGGCGAGCCACTGGATGAGCCGCGAAAGCCTTTCGGCGGATTCGGATATGCGCTATGACCTCGACGAGTACGACCGCCACTGCGCGGGCAAGACCGAGGAGGAGCTGAGCCGCGAATACGACGAATATCTCGCCTACGACCGAGAATGGAACGAAAAAAGCGCCGTGTTCTACCGCGAGCATCCCGACGGAAGCTGGGACGAGGTACAGGCTGCCTGCGGGGTCAACAAATATCCGGGACCGCTCTGTCCGCGCAACCCCTTCCGCGCCGAATCGCTTTACGAAAGCATGATCCGCCGCGTCTGCCCCTATACGCTCCGGGGGTTCCTCTACTATCAGGGCGAAAGCGACGACAACCGTCCGAAATATTACTACAAAATGCTTCGCGGGCTGATCTCCCTCTGGCGCGAGGATTGGGGCGACGACGAGCTTCCGTTCCTGATCGTCCAGCTTCCCATGCACCGCTATAAGGACGACAACGACTGGAAGCACTGGTGCTTGATCCGCGAGGCGCAGGAAAAGGCGTTCCATACCGTTAAGAATACGGGACTCGCGGTCATTCTCGACTGCGGCGAATTCAACGAGATTCACCCGAAGGACAAGGAGCCCGTCGGTCACCGCCTTTATTTGCAGGCGATGGCGCTCGTATACGGCGATTCCTCATCGAAGGCGTTCGCGCCGCTTTACCGCTCTCATCTCGTCAAGGGGAACGGGATCGAGGTTTCGTTCTCGTATGCCGACGGCGGCTTCGAGGTGAAGGGCGAGCCCTGCGGCTTCGAGATCGCGGGCGCGGACGGCGTTTATCACCCCGCTTCGTTTGAGCTTCGCGGCGATAAGATCTTTGTGCATTCCGACGAGGTTCCCGAGCCGGAGCAGGTGCGCTATGAATGGACGAATTACGGTTCCGTGACCCTTTTCGGGGCGAACGGGCTCCCCGCCGCGCCGTTCCGCACGGATAAAACGGCGGATCAATGATTAAGAGGGACGAAAAGAGAGAAGAGAAAAAATGATTTTGTGGGGACGCTGTCTCCACGCCCCTGCAAGCCTTTAAAAAGGCTTGACCTAAACTTTAATATCGCTTTAACAAAATTTTCTAATATTCTAATAAATAAATTTTGTGATATTCGACATTGTTTTATAAAAGCGATATTGCCTTTCGCTTCCTTTCAGCATTGAAAGGAAGCAGGGGTTCGGGGACAGCGTCCCCGGAAAACATATTATTTCTCTCTCAAAAAATCTTTTATAAAAACATACAAGGAGGAATTTCCATGGATCGCTCCTGCGGCGTTCTTATGCATATTACCAGTCTCCCTTCGCCCTACGGGATCGGAACCTTCGGCGCGCAGGCGGAGGCATTCGTCGATTGGCTGAAACGCGCGGGTCAAAAATACTGGCAGGTGCTTCCGATCGGTCCGACGGGCTACGGCGATTCGCCGTATCAGTCCTTCTCCACCTTCGCGGGGAATCCGCTTCTGATCGACCTTGACGAACTGGCGGAGAAGGGGCTTCTCTCAAAAGACCGTCTTCGCGGGGCGGATTTCGGCTCCGATCCCGCTTCCGTCGATTACGAGAAGGTGACGAAGGCGAAAATGGCGCTTCTGCGCGAGGCGTTCGAGCGCTTTCGCCCCGACGCGGATTACGACGCTTTTGTGCGGCGCGAGGCGGCGTGGCTCGGCGATTACGCCCTTTTTATGGCGATCAAAGAGGAAAACGGCGGGGTCTCGTGGACGGAGTGGAGCGGGGAGCTTCGCCGCCGCGAGGAGGGCGCGCTTTCGGCGGCGCGCGAACGCCTGAAAAAAGAGATTGATTTCTGGAGGTTCCTGCAATTCGTTTTTTACGCGCAGTGGGAACGGCTCAAGGACTATGCCAACCGGAACGGGATCCGGCTGATCGGCGACATTCCGATTTATGTCTCCCCCGACAGCGCCGACGTCTGGGCGGAGCCGCAATTGTACCAAACGGACGAGAACCTCCGCCCGACAGCGGTCGCGGGCGTTCCGCCGGATTATTTCTCCGAAACGGGACAGCTCTGGGGGAATCCGCTTTACGATTGGGCGAAAATGAAGGAGGACGGCTACGCGTGGTGGAGTCGGCGGATCGAAAAGGCTTCCTCGCTCTACGACGTGGTGCGGATCGACCATTTCCGCGCGTTCGATACCTACTGGGCGGTTCCCTACGGCGAAAGCACCGCCGTAAACGGAAGGTGGGAGCAGGGTCCCGGCATGGACTTATGGAACGCTCTGAAGGAAAAGCACCCGGACGTTTCGATCATCGCCGAGGATCTCGGCGACATCTTCGACAGCGTGAAGGAGCTGCTGAAAGCGTCGGGATTCCCCGGAATGCGCGTGCTGCAATTCGGCTTCAACCCCGAATTCAGCGACAACGACCACCTTCCCCACCGCTACCCCGAAAACGCCGTCGTTTATACGGGGACGCACGACAATTCCACCGTTCTCGGCTGGTACAAATCCGCCGATCCGAAGGCGCGGGAGATGTGCCGCCGCTATTTAAAGCCCCGCCCGTTCGAGAAGCCGAACAGGTGCTTTCTCCGCGCTTTATACGCAAGCCCCGCCGCGCTCGCGGTCGCGCCCGTGCAGGATATTCTCGGGCTGGACGACCGCGCGCGCATGAATATTCCCTCGACACTCGGCGGGAACTGGAGCTGGCGGGCGAAGCCGGGTCAGATCAATGAAAAATCCGCGGCGTTCCTGAGGGAGCTGGCGGAGACGTATTACCGGTAAGCCCGAAGATGCCGTTAAGCCGTGACAACGGGAGGAGATCGCATTGAAAAAGGTCGGCATTCTTTTCTGCTCGGCGGTACTTCTGCTTTCTTCCTGCATGAATACCGCCGAGCCGGCGGGTATGACCCCGGACATTTCCGAAGCGGCAGCCGCTCCCGAAACCTCGGACACGGTGTTCGGAGCCGGTTCGGACGGGTCGGAGGTCTTTGTCGAGATTCGGAGCGGGGACGTCGGGAACGTCGAGCTCAGCTCCGTGGCGGAAACGCTGAATGTGGACGGAAAATGCTACGGGAAATCGTATATTTTCGATGATAATAAAAACGAGGGAACGCCCCCCGAGCTGACCGCGAGCGGTCTGACCTATGAAATGCTGGATTCCGCCGAGTTGGTCGGCGTCGGGGGGATCGCGAGCGGGACGGTCGCGTACAACGATTTCCGTACCGAAGCGCCGGAATATGACGGTTCGGAAAAATGTGAGGTGTACCGCGTAAACGACGATTTCATGCTCTGTAAGAAGGAGCGCACCGTTGCGGAGGAAAGAACTCCCTATGATCCTCCCGAGCGCTATGACGGCTATGAGGACGGGGACATCATCACAACGTATTACCTGTTTCACTATGAAGAAAGCGCAACGGAATATGCGCGGATCGGTCGGATTCTTTATGAGCAGTGGAAATTCGGCGGACGGGAGCTTTTTCGTATTTCCGACGTAGTGTTTACGTACAATGCCGGGACTCATCGGCGGTATTTCACCGTCACGGTAGACGGAGAAGAACCGCTTCGGGAGCTTCTCGAACGGGAGGGCGTGGACGAGTCCCTCGTCGAGATCGTGACGGAAGCCTTTTAAGGCGGCACCCCTGCCCGGCGCGTTTTTTCGCCTTTTTGCAGAGGAAGCGGCACTGCGGGAAGCGGGCGAGGTTCCCCCGGAGCGTCCGCGCGGACGCAGGCGTCCCAAGTGAACCGCACTGCAAAAAAGTACGGAAAAATCTTTACATTTTTCCGGAATTGTGGTATAATAAATGAAAAGTAACCTCCGGAGGAAGAACGCTATGGAAATCTTAAAGCTCGCCGCGCCCTGTAAGGATTATCTTTGGGGCGGAACAAGACTCAGAGACGAATACGGAAAAAAATCCGACAAGGAAAAAATCGCCGAAAGCTGGGAGCTGTCCTGTCATAAGGACGGTCAGAGCGTGATCGAAAACGGCGAATTCGCAGGAAAGACCCTCAGCGAATATATTGATATAAAGGGAAAGGGCGTCCTCGGGAAAAACGCCGAAAAATTCGAGTATTTCCCGATTCTCATCAAGCTGATCGACGCGAAGGACAATCTTTCGGTACAGGTTCACCCCGAAAACGACTACGCGCTGCGCGTGGAGGGGGAATACGGGAAAACCGAGATGTGGTATATCGTGGACTGCGACGAGGGGGCGGAGCTTCTTTACGGCTTTAAAAAGCCGATCACAAAGGAGGAATTCGCGCGGCGGATTCGCGAGAACACCCTGCTCGAGGTGACGAATAACGTCCCCGTCCATAAGGGCGACGTGTTTTTTATCGAGGCGGGAACGCTTCACGCGATCGGGAAGGGGATCCTCATCGCCGAGATTCAGCAGAACAGCAACACGACCTACCGTATTTACGACTACGGACGCGTCGGCGCGGACGGAAAGCCGCGCGAGCTTCATGTGGAGAAGGCGTGCGAGGTCACGAAGCTGATCCCGCCGACGCGTCCGACGAAGCCGGCGGGCGAGCCGGTGCAGCGCGAGGGCTATGTTGAGACGCTGCTCGCTTCGTGTGAATATTTTACGGTAAAGCGGCTTGAGATCACGGTGAAGGCGGCGCTGACGGCGGACGAAAGCACGTTCGTTTCGCTCCTTGTGCTGGATGGGGCGGTCACGGTCGGCGGCTTATCCCTCAAAAAAGGGGAAAGCGCCTTTATCCCCGCCGGCGCGGGAGAGTTTATGATCGAGGGCACGGGAGAGGTGATCCTTTCGGGGGTCTGATCGCCCGAAGCTTTTGCTTTTGTTTTTTGTGACAGGCGGCGAAGCCCGCGGGACCGTGTGAAAACCGCACGCAGTCCCCGAACCGGGCTTTTTTGTGCGACCCCGGATTTCGGAGAGCCGCCGAAGGGGAAGGAGACGGAATAAAATGAAGTATTATATCGGGATTGACATCGGCGGAACAAACCTTTCGACGGGCATTGTCGATGAAAATTATGAGATTGTCGGACGCGGGAAGCTGAAAACCGAGGTCGGGCGGAGCTATGAGGAAATTCTCGCGGATATTATCGAGACGGTTCGGCTCGCGCTCGCGGACGCGAAGCTCGACGCGGAGGACGTTCGCTGGATCGGCGTGGGGTGTCCGGGCTACTGCAACCCCGAAACGGGGACGGTCGAATACTCGAACAACCTGAACTGGCACAATGTTCCGCTCGCGGCGGATCTCGAAAAGGCGTTCGAGCGGAAGGTCTACCTCGATAACGACGCGAACGCCGCCGCTTACGGCGAATACCTCGCGGGCGCGGCAAAGGGCGCGAAAAACGCCGTCGTAATCACGCTCGGGACGGGCGTCGGCGCGGGGATCATCATTAACGGAAAAATTTTCGGCGGCTCGAATTTCGCGGGCGGCGAGATCGGGCATACCGTGATCGTGGTGGACGGCTATGAGTGCAGCTGCGGCAGAAGGGGCTGCTTCGAGGCGTACTGCTCCGCGACGGGGCTGGCGCGCATGACAAAAGAGGCGGCGGAGCTTCACCCGAAGAGCAAGATCAAGCAGCTTGTCGAGGCGGACGGTCGTTTCAGCGCGCGGACCGCGTTCAACGCGGCAAAAATGCTCGACGAGACGGGGATCGAGGTCGTCGAGCGGTATATCAAGCACCTCGCCTGCGGGATCACCAATACGATCAACGTTTTTCAGCCGGATATTCTTTGTATCGGCGGCGGAGTGTGCAACGAGGGCGACGCGCTCTTAAACCCGCTGAAGGAGCAGGTCGCGAAGGACATTTTCTCGCGGGACGCCGCGAAAAATACCGAAATTTGTATTTGCAAGCTTGGGAACGACGCGGGGATCATCGGCGCGGCAATGCTCGGGAAATCCGCCGATCCCGGGAATATCCTGAAGAGCGTGTTCGGCGCGAAGCCGGCGGCTTCCCCGAAAAAACAGACAGAATAAGAACAAGTTCTAATTTCCCGGCGCGCCGAAAAGGGGCGTTTCCGGAAAGTGTAAAAATAAAGGAACAAAACGAAAGGAAGGTTCATTATGAGAAGCGATCTGATCAAGGAGGGCGTGAGCCGTACCCCGCACAGAGCCTTATTAAAGGCGCTCGGGCTTACGGACAGCGAGATGAAGAAGCCGTTTATCGCGGTGGTATGTGCGGCGAGCGACTATGTGCCGGGACATATGCACCTGCACGAAATTTCCCGCGCGGTTAAGGACGGGATCCGCAACGCGGGCGGCGTCCCCTTCGAATTTTTCACGATCGGCGTGTGCGACGGACTGGCGATGAATCATCAGGGAATGCGTTATTCGCTCGCCTCCCGCGAGCTGATCGCCGACAGCATCGAGGTCATGCTGATCGCGCACCCGCTCGACGGGGTCGTATTTATCCCGAACTGTGACAAGATTGTTCCCGGCATGATTATGGCGGCGGCGCGAATGAATCTTCCCTCGATTTTCGTGAGCGGCGGTCCGATGAAGGCGGGCGTGATTCACGGGAAAAGGCTCGGCTATTCCGAAATTTACGAGGCGATCGGGCAGTATTCCAACGGCGAGATCGGCGACGCGGAGATCCTCGATTTCGAGAACCGCGCCTGTCCGACCTGCGGCTCCTGCTCGGGAATGTATACCGCGAACTCGATGAACTGCCTGACCGAGGCGATCGGGCTCGCGCTCCCGTTTAACGGAACCGAGCCGGCGGTCAACTCCGCGAGAAGAAGACTCGCGAAGGAGACGGGCGAGCGCGCCGTGGAGCTGGTGCGTGAAAATATCCGTCCGCTCGATATTATCACGAGAAGAAATATGCTGAACGCGCTCGCAACCGATATGGCGATCGGCGCGTCCTCGAATACCGTGCTGCACCTCCTCGCGATCGCGCATGAGGCGGGCGTGGACGTGACGATCGACGACATTGACGCCATGAGCCGCAGGGTGCCGCAGCTCTCGAAGCTTAATCCCGCGAGCAGCATTTTTATCGAGGATCTGAACGAGGTTGGCGGGATTCAGGCGGTGCTGAAGGAGCTTTCCAAGAAGGATATTGTCGATCTTGATGTTCTTACCGTAAGCGGAACGCAGGGCGATCGGCTGAAGAACGCCGCGGAAGCGGACGGGACGGTGATTCATAAGGCGGACGCGCCGATCCGCGCGGACGGAGGAATCGCGGTCTTAAAGGGAAATCTCGCCTTAAACGGCGCGGTCGTAAAGCAGGGCGCGGTAAAGCCCGAAATGATGGACTTTACGGGAACGGCGAAGGTTTACGACGGCGAGCAGGCTGCCTGCGACGCGATCCTTGGCGGAGAGGTGACGGCGGGCGACGTGGTCGTGATCCGCTATGAGGGTCCGAAGGGCGGTCCGGGCATGCCCGAAATGCTCGCGCCGACGGCGGCGATCGTCGGAAAGGGTCTGGACGGGAGCGTCGCGCTCATTACCGACGGACGGTTCAGCGGCGCGAGCAGAGGCGCGGCGGTCGGTCATGTTTCGCCCGAGGCGGCGGACGGCGGGCTGATCGCGTTCGTCGAGAACGGGGATCGGATTCATATCGACATTCCGAACCGGAGCATGGAGCTGCTCGTTCCCGAGGAGGAGCTCGCGAAGCGGCGCGAAAAGGGAATCCTGCCGCCGAAGAAGCTCAGCGGCTATCTCAAGCGCTACGCGAAAATGGCGGGGGACGCGAGCGTCGGCGCGGTATTTGCCGAGGACTGAGCCGGAGCTGGGGAAAATGGCTGAGACAGCGAAAGAAAAAAGGAGCGTCCGCCCGGAGGACGAGAAGCGAATCCACATGGGGCACCGCCGCCGTATGCGGCAGATCGCGCTTACCGAGGGGCTGGACAGGTTTACCGATGTTCAGATCGTCGAGATGTTTCTCTTTTTCGTTTTTCCGAACGGGGATACGAACCCGCTCGCGCACCGTCTTTTAGAGCGCTTTGGGTCGATCCGCGGCGTTCTTGAGGCGCGGCGGGAGGAGCTTCTGACGGTTCGTGGGATCGGCGAGAGCGCCGCGAATTTTATTCGTTTTATTCAGCTTTTCGCGGGGCAGTATCTTCGTTCGTCGAGTTTTTCCGATCCCGTCAGAAAACGCTTTCGGACGACGGAATCGGTTCGGAAGTATTATGAGGGCGTGTTTCTGGGCGCAAAAGACGAGCAGATTCGCGCCATGGCGATCACGGAGGATCTCTTTCTTGTCAAGGAGGAGATGATCTTATCCGGAACCTTCGGGAAGGTAGAGCTTTCCGCGCGAAAGCTGGCGGATTTTACGCTTCGGAACGGCTGCGACCGCGTGATTCTCGCGCATAATCATCCGAGAGGGCTTGCGATCCCCTCGTCGGCAGACGTCGAGGTAACGACGAAGCTTTCCCGGCTTTTATTTGAACTGGATATTCTGATGCTGGATCATGTGATCGTCGCGCCGGGCGGGAGCTTTTCGCTCCGCGAGTCGAGGGTCGGGAAAGCCGTATGGCCGGACGAGCGCGGGAAGCCCCCGAGGGAGACGGCGGGGATCAAAAACGCCGCGCCCTGTCCCAAGGAAGAGGAGGGACCGCTGGATACGCCGGAGCTTGACGCGTTTATGAACGAGCTTTCGGAGCAGATCGGGACGATTCTTTAATTTACGAGGGATCGCCCGAAAATTCAATTGAAGAAACGAAGAACTATGGATCATTTTAAACTTGTGTCGAAATACGAGCCGACGGGCGACCAGCCGCAGGCGATCGACCTCCTCGCGAAGGGGGTTCTGAACGGCGAGCGGGAGCAGTGCCTGCTCGGCGTGACCGGTTCGGGAAAAACCTTTACGATGGCGAACATTATCGAGCGGGTGAACCGCCCGACGCTCGTCCTCGCGCACAACAAGACCCTCGCCGCCCAGCTTTGCAGCGAGTTCCGCGAATTTTTTCCCGAGAACGCGGTCGAGTATTTTGTGAGTTATTACGATTATTATCAGCCCGAGGCGTATATCCCCTCGACCGACGCTTATATCGAAAAGGACAGCGCGATCAACGACGATATTGACCGTCTCCGTCACTCGGCGACCTTTTCGCTCGCCGAGCGCAGGGACGTCATTATTGTCGCGAGCGTTTCCTGCATTTACAGCCTCGGAAGCCCCGAGGAATACCGCGCGAATACCGTCTCTTTACGAAAAGGGGCGGCTCTTTCGCGTGACGGGCTTTTAAAGCGGCTGACCGAAATGCAGTATGAACGGAACGACCTGAATTTTATCCGGAACAAGTTCCGCGTCCGGGGAGATACGGTTGAGATCTTCCCCGCGGGAGCGACGGCGGACATGGCGGTACGGGTTGAGTTTTTCGGCGACGAGATCGACCGGATCTCGGAATTCGAGGTCGTTTCGGGTCACGTAAAGCGCGAGCTTTCGCACGCGGCGATCTTTCCCGCCTCGCATTATATCGTGAGTCGGGATAAAATGGAGGTCGCGCTCGCGGAGATCGAGCGGGAAATGGAGGAGCAGGTCGAAAAATTCACGGCGGAGCACCGCCTGATCGAGGCGCAGCGGATCGCCGAACGGACGAAATACGACATGGAAATGCTCCGCGAGATCGGTATGTGCAAGGGGATCGAAAACTATTCCCGCATTTTAAGCGGACGCGCCCCGGGGAGCACGCCGATCACGCTCATCGACCATTTTCCGGAGGATTTCCTGCTGCTCGTGGACGAGAGCCATGTGACGCTGCCGCAGGTGCGCGGAATGTTCGGCGGCGACGCGGCGCGGAAGAAAAACCTCATTGACTACGGCTTTCGGCTTCCGTCGGCTTACGATAACCGCCCGCTGAATTTCGACGAATTTTACGCGAAGATCAATCAGGCGATCTACGTTTCGGCGACGCCGGGACCCTTTGAGAAAGAGCACGTTTCCGTCATGGCGGAGCAGATCATTCGCCCGACGGGGCTTCTCGATCCCGAAATTTCCGTCCGACCGACCGAGGGGCAGATCGAGGATCTCGTCACCGAGATCAACAAGCGGATCGAGCGTAAGGAGCGCGTTCTCATTACGACGCTTACGAAAAAAATGGCGGAGGATCTGACGAAATACCTCGAAAAGCTCGATATCAAGATTCGCTATATGCACCACGATATTGACACGATCGAGCGCATGGAGATCGTAAGGGATCTTCGGCTCGGGGAATTCGACGTACTGGTCGGGATCAATCTGCTCCGCGAGGGGCTGGATCTTCCCGAGGTGTCGCTCGTCGCCATTCTCGACGCGGATAAGGAGGGCTTTTTACGAAGCGAGTCCTCGCTGATCCAGACGATCGGGCGCGCGGCGAGAAACGCGAACGGAACGGTCATCATGTACGCCGACAGCGTTACCGGAAGCATGGAGAACGCGATTCGCGAGACGAACCGCCGCCGCGCGCTCCAGATCGCGTATAACGAAGAGCACGGGATCGTTCCGCAGACGATCATCAAGGAGGTTCGCGGCGTGATCGAGATCGCCGCGCCGGGAAGCGGCTCGGACGGCGGAAGGAAGAATCCGAAGAAGCTCCCGAAGCAGGAGAAGGAAAAGCTGATCGCGTCGTATACGGCGATGATGAAGGACGCGGCGAAGCTTCTTGATTTTGAGCAGGCGGCGTATTTCCGGGATAAGATCAAGGAACTGAAAGAAGAAAAAACATAAGAGAAATTTGCTTTAAAGCGGCGTCGGCACGACTAAGCGTAAAAAAGCGGCTTTTACAAAGGAAGGGAACAGCAAATGGCAAGCGATAAAATCGTCATTCGCGGGGCGAGGGAGCACAATCTCAAAAACGTGAATTTAACGATCCCGCGCGATAAGCTCATCGTGATGACGGGGCTTTCCGGCTCGGGGAAGTCCTCGCTCGCGTTCGACACGATCTACGCGGACGGACAGCGGCGGTACATGGAAAGTCTTTCGTCCTACGCGCGGATGTTTCTGGGACAGATGGAGAAGCCCGACGTGGACAGCATCGAGGGGCTTTCCCCCGCGATCTCGATCGATCAGAAAACGACCTCGAAGAACCCGCGCTCGACCGTCGGGACGGTCACCGAGATTTACGACTATCTCCGTCTTTTGTACGCGCGGATCGGGATTCCGCACTGTCCGATCTGCGGGCGGGAGATTCGTCATCAGACGATCGACCAGATCGTCGACCGGGTCAAGGAGCTTCCCGAGGGGACGAAGATTCAGATCTTAGCGCCGATCGCGCGCGGGCGGAAGGGCGAGTATCAGAAGGAGCTCGACGGGATCCGCAAGCAGGGCTTCGTGCGCGTGCGGGTGGACGGGATCCTTTACGACCTGTCCGAAAAAATAAAGCCCGAAAAAAACAAGAAGCACAATATCGAGGTGGTCGTGGATCGTCTCGTCGTAAAGCCCGAAATGGATTCCCGCTTGACGGACAGCCTCGAGACGGCGGGGAAGCTGACCGACGGGCTGATCTACATTGATGTGATCGACGGGGAGGAGCTTCATTTTTCGCAGAGCTACGCCTGCCCCGAGCACAATATCAGCGTGGACGAACTTGTTCCGCGAATGTTTTCGTTCAATAACCCGTTCGGCGCGTGTCCGCGGTGTACGGGACTGGGCGTGCTGCGGCGGGTGGACGAGCGGCTCGTGATCCCCGATCCGAGCCTGAGTATCCGCGAGGGCGCGATCCGCGCGAGCGGCTGGAACTCGCTCGACGAGAACTCGGTCGCGATGATGTACTATAACGCGATCTCGAAGCATTACGGGATCTCGCTCGATACCCCGGTAAAGGACTTAAAGCCCGAGGAGCTCGGAATCTTCCTGTACGGGACGGGCGGGGAAAAGATCCGGATCGACGTGATCGATTCCTTCGGCGGGGGGTATCGGTATTCCGATTTCGAGGGCGTGATCAACAACCTCGAGCGGCGGTACCGCGACTCGGGGAGCAGCTATTCCCGCGACGAGATCGAGAGCAATTACATGAGCGATACCCTCTGTCCCGACTGTCACGGCGAGCGGCTCAAGCCCGAATCGCTCGCGGTCACGGTCGCGGGGGTCAATATCAGCGATTTCTGTAAGATGAGCATTTCGGAGGCGGTCGGATTTATCGAGAAAATGGAGCTTTCCGAGCGGGATCGGCTCATCGGCGCGCGTATATTGAAGGAAATCCGCGGGCGGCTCAGCTTCCTTAAAAACGTCGGACTGGAATACCTCACGCTTTCGCGCTCGGCGGGAACGCTTTCGGGCGGGGAGAGCCAGCGGATCCGTCTCGCGACCCAGATCGGGAGCGCGCTCATGGGCGTTTTATACATTCTCGACGAGCCGAGCATCGGACTGCACCAGCGGGATAACGACAAACTGATCGCCACGCTCTGCCGCCTGCGCGATATGGGAAATACCGTGATCGTGGTGGAGCATGACGAGGACACCATGCGCGCCGCCGATTATATCGTAGACGTCGGTCCCGGCGCGGGCGTTCACGGCGGGGAGATCGTCTGCGCGGGGACGGCGGAGGAGATCATGGCTTGTGAACAGTCCGTAACGGGGCAGTACCTCAGCGGGCGGCGGTTCATTCCCGTCCCCGCCGAGCGGAGAAAGCCGGACGGACGCTGGCTGACCGTGCGCGGCGCGGCGGAAAACAATCTCAGAAATATCGACGTATCCTTCCCGCTCGGGCTGTTTACCTGCGTGACGGGCGTTTCGGGGAGCGGGAAAAGCTCGCTCGTCAACGAGATTCTGTATAAGGAGCTTGCCGCGCGGCTCAATCGGGCGAAAACGAAAGCGGGGAGCTTCCGGGAGATCGAGGGGGTCGATTACCTCGATAAGATCATCGCGATCGATCAGGCGCCGATCGGGCGCACCCCGCGCTCGAACCCCGCGACGTATACGGGGCTTTTCACCGATATTCGCGACCTTTTCGCCTCGACGAACGACGCGAAAATGCGCGGCTACGGAACGGGACGCTTCTCCTTCAACGTAAAGGGCGGACGGTGCGAGGCGTGTCAGGGCGACGGGATCATCAAGATCGAAATGCACTTTCTTCCCGACATTTTCGTACCCTGCGAGGTTTGTAAGGGACACCGCTATAACCGCGAAACGCTGGAGGTCAAGTATAAGGGAAAAAGCATTTACGACGTGCTCGAAATGACGGTCGAGGAGGGGCTTTCCTTCTTCTCGAACCTTCCGAAGCTCGCGCGGCGGCTTCAGACGCTGTACGACGTGGGACTGGGCTATGTCAAGATCGGTCAGCCCGCGACGACCCTTTCCGGCGGCGAGGCGCAGCGGGTAAAGCTCGCGGCGGAGCTTTCGAAGCGCCCGACGGGACGGACGGTCTATATTCTCGACGAGCCGACGACGGGGCTTCATACCGCGGACGTGCATAAGCTGATCGAGGTGCTTCGGAAGCTTTCGGCGGACGGGAACACGATCATCGTGATCGAGCACAATCTCGACGTGATCAAGACGGCGGATTATATTATCGACCTCGGACCCGAGGGCGGGAGCGGCGGCGGAACGGTCGTCGCGCGGGGGACGCCGGAGGAAATCTGCGAATGTGAGACCTCGTATACGGGAAGGTACCTGAAAAAGCTTTTATCGCAGGCGAAGCGCGTTCCGGCGGACGGCGCGCCGAAAAAGCGGGGGAGAAGGAAGGCGGAGGAAAGCGATCCTGCCAAAAAATAAAAAAAGCACTTGTCAGTACGGCGATTTTATGATATAATAAAAAGAAAAGCACAGGAAAGGAAACGGCGCATGAAAAAGATCGCGATACTCGGATACGGAACGGTCGGCTCGGGAACGGCCGAGGTGTTCTATAAAAATAAAAAGGCGCTTGAGGAAAAGGCGGGCGAGGAAATGGACGTTAAGTACATTCTCGATATCCGCGACTTCCCCGACAGCCCTTACGCCGATAAGTTTACGAAGGATTTTGAACAGATCGTGAGCGATCCCGAGATTTCGGTCTGCGCCGAGGTCATGGGCGGACTGAAATTCGCGTATCCTTATGTAAAGCGGCTGCTCGAGGCGGGAAAAAGCGTCGTGACCTCGAATAAGGAGCTGGTCGCGGCGAAGGGCGCGGAGCTTCTGAAAATCGCGCGCGAAAAGAACGTAAGCTTCTTCTTCGAGGCGAGCGTCGGCGGCGGGATTCCGATTATCCGCTCGCTCAACCAGTGCCTTTCGGCGAATAAGATCGACGGGATCGCGGGAATCTTAAACGGAACAACGAATTTTATCCTCACAAAGATGATCCGCGAGGGAATGGGCTTCGGCGAGGCGCTTCAGATCGCGCAGGAGCTCGGCTACGCGGAGCGCGACCCTTCGGCGGACGTCGAGGGACACGATACCTGCCGGAAGATCTGCATTCTGGCGTCGCTCGCCTTCGGGCGGCACGTTTATCCCGATCATATCTATACCGAGGGGATCACGGGCATTACGCTTTCCGACGTAAAGTACTGCGAAAGCATGAACGCGGTCATCAAGCTGATCGGGTTTACTTATGAAAAGGACGGAAGAGTCGCGGTCATGACCTGTCCCGCCGTGATCGGCGGAGAAAGCCAGCTCGCGGGCGTGAACGACGTATTTAACGCCGTTCTCGTGAAGGGCGACGCGACGGGCGACGTTGTGTTCTACGGAAAGGGCGCGGGAAAGCTCCCGACGGCGAGCGCGGTCGTTTCGGACATTATCGCGGCGGTAAAGGCGGCGGGTGCCTCCCGCTCCATGTACTGGGAGGACAGCGCGCAGGACTTTATCATTCCGACGGGCGAGCTGAGCTTCCGCTATTACGTCCGCGCCGAGGCGCAGCTCGCGGCGGCGAAGGCGCTGTTCGGCGAGGTGCGCGCGCTTACGCGAGAAAACGCGCCCGAGAACGAGATCGCGTTTTTGACGGGAGAGATGCGGGAGAGCGAATTCACGGAGAAGGCGAAAAGGCTTACGGTTTTAAGCTCGATCCGTCTTTTGAACGATTGATTTTTCTTTGTTTTATGGCAGGAGTACGGGAACGCGCGTTCCTGCCGGGGTTTTGGAAAGGAGCGGCTATGAAACCGAAATACAAACGGGTAATGCTGAAGCTGAGCGGTGAGGCGCTCGCGGGGGAGAAACAGACGGGGCTCGATCTTCCGACGATCGAGAATATCTGTAAAAGCGTCAAGCGCTGCTGGGAGGAGGGCGTACAGATCGGGATTGTCGTCGGCGGCGGAAACTTCTGGCGCGGACGGACGAGCGAGCATATGGATCGCGTGACGGCGGATCATATCGGAATGCTCGCGACGACAATGAACGCGCTCGCGGTCGGCGACGCGCTGAAAAGCCTCGGCTGCGCCGTAAGGGTACAGGCGGCGATCGCCATGAACGCGATCTGCGAGCCTTATATCCGCGAAAAGGCGGTGCGCAACCTCGAAAAGGGGCGGATCATGGTATTCGGCTGCGGCACGGGGAGTCCGTTCTTCTCGACCGATTCGGCGGCGGCGCTGCGCGCGGTGGAGATCGGCGCGGAGATCGTCCTGAAGGCGACCATGGTAGACGGGGTATACGATAAGGACCCGCTCAAGTTCGACGACGCGGTAAAGTATGAGACGCTCGACCACAAGGATATTCTCGTGAACGGGCTCCGCGTACTGGACGGGACGGCGGCGGCGCTCTGTACCGAGAACAATATCCCGATCATCGTCTTTAACCTTACCCGTCCCGACAATATCTATGACGCGGTGATGGGCGAAAAGATCGGAACCCTAGTAACGAACCAGAATTAAAAGCCACGATTACGGAAAGGAAGTATCGCTATGAAAGAAGTATTTGACCGAGCCGAGCAGAGCATGGAGAAGTGCATGAAATCCCTCGAGAACGAATTCTCGACGATCCGCGCGGGGCGCGCGAACCCCGCGATCCTCGATAAGATCCAGGTGGATTATTACGGTGTTCCGACCGCGATCAACGCGATGGCGGCGGTATCCGTTTCCGAGGCGCGGATCCTCCTGATCCAGCCTTGGGACGCAAGCTCGCTCAAGGCGATCGAAAAGGCGATCATCGCGAGCGACATCGGGATCACGCCGACGAACGACGGAAAAGCGCTCCGGCTCGTATTCCCCCAGCTTACCGAGGAGCGCCGCAAGGAGCTTTCCAAGCAGGTAAAGAAATACGGCGAGGAGGCGAAGGTTACCGTTCGGAACTGCCGCCGCGACGCGATGGATAAGTTCAAGGCGATGAAGAAGAACAGCGAGATCACCGAGGACGACGTAAAGGACTGTGAAAAGAAGATCCAGACCCTGACGGATAAGTACTGCGATAAGATCGACAGTATCTGCGCCGACAAGGAAAAGGAGATTATGAAGGTCTGAACCTTATTTTCGTTTAAAAAGCACCGAAAAAATCAGGCAAAAGCTTGGGTTTATGCGGTTTTGCGCGGATTTTTCGGTATGCTTCGGACGAAAATCAGTGTGGGGACCGCGGAAAAGGAGACACCCTATGGCGGAAAATCCGATCCTCCCGAGACACGTTGGGATTATTATGGACGGGAACGGGCGCTGGGCGAAAAAGCGCGGGCTTCCTCGGACGGCGGGACACGTTCAGGGCGCGAAAACGTTTCGCGGCTGCGTGGAAAACTGTCGGAGGGCAGGGATCGAATGCGTGACCTTTTACGCGTTTTCGACCGAGAACTGGAAGCGCCCGAAGGCGGAGGTTGACGCGATTATGCGCCTGTTCGGGCAGTACCTTGACGAAGCCATGACCATGGCGGACGAGGACGCGCGGTTCCTTTTTCTGGGCGACCCCGCGCCGCTCCCCGCCTTGCTTCGCGAAAAGATCAAAAGGGTGACCGAGGCTTCCGCCGATCATAAGGGGATTACCTGCTGCATTGCCGTCAATTACGGCGGGCGGGACGAGCTCATGCGCGCGGTAAGAAGGATCGTCGGGGAGGGGCTTCCTCCCGAGGCGGTCACCGAAGCGGCAATTTCCGAGCGGCTGGATACGCGGGGGCTTCCCGAGGTCGATCTGATCATTCGCCCGAGCGGGGAGCAGCGGCTTTCCAACTTTCTGATCTGGCAGGCGGCATACGCCGAGTATGTTTTTATGGACGTCCTTTGGCCCGATTTCGGGAAGGAAGATCTGGATCGGGCGCTTTCGGAGTACGCGAGGCGGAACCGCCGCTTCGGGGGACTGTGACCGGGAGGCATAGACGACTTGTACCCTGCCCAAAATAAGAGCATGTATTCATAGGATATTGCACGCGTCTTTTTGGCAGATTTTTTCTGATGACTGCGTTAAAATTTCTTGACTTGCGGCAGCAAGCCCGCGAAATTTTGCCTTGTCCTCGACAAAATCTGCTCGAAAATCCGCGCACAAATCCTATGAACACAAGCTCTAAAGGAAAAAGGAGTGACGCCCGATATGGTAAAACGGCTGATTACTGCCGCGATCGGGATTCCGATCGGAATCTTTGTTTTATATCTGAACAATAAGGACCTGATGGCGGGCGTTACGGCGATCCTTTCCGTCGTCGCGGTTTACGAGATTCTCTCGGCGCTCAAATATACCGAGCATAAGGCGGTATCCATCACGGCGATGGTTTTCTCGTTCGTTCTTCCGCTGCTGTTCTGCTATGACGAGCTTCGCGGGGGAGGGATCGTGATCGCGTTTCTGTTCCTGATCCTGATGTTCTGCGCCATGCTTGTCAATCATCGGAACGTGCGGTTTGAGGAGGTCGGGCTGATCTCCTTTGTCTCGATCTGTATTCCGCTCGCGATCTCGACGCTTGCCTTTTTTATGTTCCGCTATGAGGAGCACGGCGTTTTCTTTATCGTATACACGCTCGTGACGACGTGGATGGCGGACGGCGGCGCGTATTTCGCGGGGACGTTTTTCGGGAAGCACAAGCTTGCTCCCGGGATCAGCCCGAAAAAAACGTGGGAGGGCTTTGTCGGCGGGCTGATCTGCTCCGCGCTTTCGGGCGCTCTCTGCGGGCTCGGCTATGAGCTTCTGGATCGGATCGCGGTCGGCGAAGAGGCGGCGCTTCGGGTCAACATTCCCGTTCTTGCCGTGACGGGATTTTTTGTCGCGTGGCTCGGGCTGCTCGGGGATCTTTCGATGTCGCTTTTAAAGCGGCAGTGTGGGGTAAAGGACTTCGGGAATATTCTTCCCGGACACGGCGGGGTCATGGATCGGTTCGACAGCGTGGTTTTTACCGCCCCGTTCGTTTATCTTGTGTTTCAGGTAATTTTCCCGATCCGATAGGGGTTTACCGAAGGGAAACGGCGGAATAATCCGGAGAGGAGTGAATGCCGGGGGAAGAGGAATCGAAATTCCCGCTCGGCGTTCTTGTTTATTATGGCTCAGAAAGCAATTACGGTCTTAGGCTCGACCGGCTCGATCGGGTCGCAGACGCTTGACGTCTGCCGCTTTCACGGGATCGGCGTCCGGGCGCTTTCCGCGAATACGAACGCCGCGCTTCTCGAGCGGCAGGCGAGGGAATTTTCCCCCGAAACGGTCTCGATCGGGACGGAGGAGGGGTACCGCGATTTAAAGCTTCGGCTTGCGGACACCGGTATCCGCGTGCTTTTCGGGGAAGAGGGGCTATGCGAGACGGCGCGGCTTTCCGCCGACCTGACGGTGAACGCGGTGGTGGGCATGGTCGGGCTTCGTCCGACTTTGGCGGCGATCGAGGCGGGGAATACGGTCGGGCTGGCGAATAAGGAGACGATGGTCGTCGGCGGATCGCTCGTGACCGAAGCCGCGAAAAAGCGCGGCGTTTCCGTTCTCCCGATCGACAGCGAGCATTCCGCGATCTTTCAGTCCCTTCTCGGCGCGGGAGACAATAAGATTGAGAAAATCCTCCTTACCGCCTCGGGGGGACCGTTTTTCGGCTATACGAAGGAGCGGCTTCGGGAGGTGACCCGGGAGCAGGCGCTTCGCCACCCGAACTGGAGCATGGGGCAGAAGATCACGACCGACAGCGCCACGCTGATGAACAAGGGGCTGGAGCTGATCGAGGCGGTGTGGTTTTTCGGCGTTCGTCCCGAGCAGGTCGAAATTCTCGTTCATCGTCAGAGCATTCTCCACTCGGCGGTGGAATTCGAGGACGGCGCGGTAATCGGGCAGCTCGGCTGTCCCGACATGAAAATTCCGATCCAGTTCGCGATCACGTATCCGAAGCGATTCAAAAGCGCCGCGAAGCCCCTTTCGCTGACCGAGATCGGGACGCTTACCTTCGAGAGGGCGGACGAGGAGGCGTTTCCCTGTCTTTCTCTCGCGAAAAAGGCGATCTCCGAGGGCGGGAACGCGCCCTGTATCCTGAATACGGCGAACGAGGCGGCGGTCGCGGCGTTCCTTCGGGGCGAGCTTCCGTTTTACCGGATCGCCGAGATCGTCGCGGAAACGCTTGCGGCTGTTCCGAGGGAGGATCGGCTTTCGCTTTCCGTGATTGAGAAAACCGAGAGGGAAGCGAACGAAGCGGCGCGGGAAAGAATTGCCGCGGCGCACGCCTGTCTTAACTGAAAAGAGGTTTTATGGATATTGTCATTACGATACTGGTGTTTTTCGCCATTATCATCATTCACGAGCTTGGGCATTTTACCGCCGCGCGCATTTTCGGCATGACGGTGGACGAATTTACGATCGGCATGGGTCCCCGGCTTTTCAGCCGGCGGGGGAAAAAGACCCTGTATTCCTTCCGGCTTCTTCCGATCGGGGGAGCGGTCTCGCTCGGCGAGGATATGGAGTCGGACGATCCGAACAGCTTTAGGAACAAGCCCGTCTGGCAGAGAATGATCGTCATTGTCGCGGGGGCGGTCATGAACCTGATCCTCGGGCTGATTGTCTGCGTCGTCGGCGCGGCGGTCTCGTCGGACATCGCGACCACTCGGATTTCCGCCTTCGCGCGGGACGCGGCTTCGTCGCAGCTGCTTCGGGTCGGGGATCGGATCGTCGAGATGAACGGCATGAGTATCTGGACGACGATGGATATTTCTTACTGCTTTCAGAATTCCGCTTCCAAGGCGGACGAGAACAGCGAGTATGTTTATTATGACATGACCGTGGAGCGGGACGGACAGCGCGTTTTTCTCGAAAAGGTTCCCTTTGTGTACGCGCGGGCGAGCGAGGAGCGCTCGGCGGGGATCGTGATCGATTTTGCGGTTCTTCCCGCGGAGAAAACCGTCGGGACGGTTCTTTCGGCGGGCTTTCGTACCGCGCTGACCGAGGGGCGGCTGATCTGGATCACCCTTACCGACCTCATCACGGGGACGTACGGGCTGAACGATCTTTCGGGACCCGTCGGGGTGGTGACGACGATGAGCACGGCGTATCGGACGATGAGCCTGAACTCGTTCCTGACGCTCGTCGCGTTTATCTCGATCAATATCGGGATCTTTAACCTGCTCCCGATCCCGGCGCTCGACGGCGCGCGGTTCCTGTTCCTTCTGATCGAGGCGATCCGAAGAAAACCGATCCCCGCCGAAAAAGAGGGAATGGTGCATTTTATCGGCTTCGCGGCGCTGATGCTGCTCATGCTGCTGGTGACGTTCAACGACCTCGGGCGGCTCTTTTCCGGGGGGACGTAAGGCGGATTCGCGAAGGAAGCTTTGAGGGTAACTTGGGTCAATTTTTCTCGGAAAGACGCGCAATATCCTGTGAAGACAGGTTCTCAATAAGGAGGCGGACAAATGGATTATACGGAGCTGTTTCATAGCCTGCATCCGGGTTTCTTCCGGGAGGAAAGCATTCGCGCCATGCCCGCGGATCGGGTTTTTACGGAACTTACGTTGGATCTGCGCGGCGATCCGCCGGAGATCACGCCGCCCGATTTTCCGAGCGGGATCTCCTTCGGCGAGTATCACGGAGATCTTGCGGCGCTTCGGAACGCGGTTCGTCGGGTGGACGAGGATTGGGTACAGTATTTCGGGGAAGGGGATCGGTTTTATTGCGCCTTTGACGGGGAAAGGATCGCCGCCTTTTGCAGTCTTTCCGACATGGGGCGGTTTCGGGGGCTTCGGATCGGCGGACCGGGCTGCGTCGGGACGGTACCCGAATACCGCAGGCGGGGGATCGGTCTGGAAATGGTGCGGCTGGCGACCGAGACGCTTCGGCGGGACGGCTTCGATCTCTCCTGGATCCACTATACGCATCTGGAGAACTGGTATAGGAAGCTTGGGTATCGGCCGGTGCTTCGGTGGAACAGCGGCGGGATTCTGCCGAGCACGGAAGATGACAAATCGGGATTCCGAGGGGAAGCATAGATGGACATCTCTTTATATTATCGGGAAAAAGGAAAGAAGGAACCGTTGATCCTTCTGCACGGGAACGGGGAGGACGGCTCCTATTTCAAGAATCAAACGGATTATTTCAGCGACCGCTACAGAGTCATTGCCTTAGACACGCGGGGTCACGGGAAATCACCGAGAGGGGTCAAGCCGTTTACGATTGAGCAGTTTGCCTGCGACTTATACGATTTTATGACGGGTATGGAAATTTCAAGCGCGATTATTCTGGGATTTTCGGACGGGGCAAATATCGCGATGAAATTCGCGCTGAAATATCCGGGCAAGGTAAAGGCGCTGATATTAAACGGGGGCAATCTGAACCCAAAGGGCGTAAAACGCTCGACGCAAATTCCGATCGAAATAGGATACAGGATCGCGAGACGATTTGAATCCAAATCGCCCGACGCGAAAAAGAACGCCGAAATGCTTGGGTTAATGGTGAACGAGCCGAATATTGAACGAAGCGAATTGGCAAAAATAACAGCCCCCACGCTTGTGATCTGCGGAAGAAACGATATGATTAAGGAATCCCATACCAAAGAGATCGCGGAAAATATCCCCAACGCGAAATTATCGATTATAAAAGGGGATCATTTTATTGCAAACAAGAGACACGCCGCCTTTAATAAAGAGGTGGAGGGCTTTTTGCGGACAATCCGGTAAGCTCCGATTTGTTAGCCGATGAAACAGGCGCAAGGCTTAGTGCCGCGCAGGATTCGGGGTCTGTCCGGGTTGAAAAAATCCGCCCGAAAACGTCGCGGTTACGGAAGAAAGGGAAATGAATTGGACAAGAGAAAAAAGGTAAGGGTCGGGAATCTCACGCTCGGGGACGGGCATATTTATATTCAGTCCATGCTGAACCGTCGGGCGGACGACCTTTCGGGGAGCGCGGAACAGGCGCTCGCGCTCGAACGGGCGGGCTGTGAGATCGTGCGCGCGGCGGTCCCGCATCGGGAGAACGTCGGGCTGATCCCTGCCATTAAGGAAAAAATCAAGATCCCGCTCGTCGCGGACATTCATTTCGATTATAAGCTCGCGCTCGAGGCAGCGGCGGCGGGAGCCGATAAAATACGGATCAATCCCGGGAATATCGGCGGCGAGGATCACGTAAAGGCGGTCGCGGACGAATGCCGCCGCCGGGGGATCCCGATCCGCGTCGGGGTCAATTCCGGCTCGCTCGAGAAAAAGGTGCTGGAAAAATACGGCGCGCCCGTTCCCGAGGCGTTCGCCGAAAGCGCGATGACGCACGTAAGACTGCTGGAAAAGTTCGATTTCGACGATATTGTGATCTCGATCAAGTCCTCGGACGTGCGGACGACGATTGCGGCGTACCGACTTCTCGCGCGGATGTGCGATTATCCGCTCCACGTCGGGGTGACCGAGACGGGGACGGAGCGCATGGGAATTTTAAAATCGGCGGTCGGGATCGGCTCGCTGCTTTGCGACGGGATCGGGGATACGATCCGCGTTTCGCTTACCGCCGACCCGATCCGCGAGGTCGAGGCGGGAAGGGATTTATTGAAGGCGATCGGGATCGGGGACGGGGTCAACATCATCTCCTGCCCGACCTGCGGACGGACGCAGATCGACCTGATCTCCCTCACGAACCGGATCGAGGAAGCGACGAGGGGGATCCGGAAAAAGCTCGACGTCGCGGTCATGGGCTGCGCGGTGAACGGTCCGGGAGAGGCGAGAGAAGCCGACCTCGGCGTCGCGGGCGGAAACGGCGAGGGACTCCTCTTTAAAAAGGGGGAAATTTTAAGAAAAGTCCCCGAGGAACGGATCGTGGAAGAATTGCTGAGGGAGATCGAGAACCTGTAACGGAAAAGGAAAGGGAAAACAGTGGCGCAGTTAAAAAGCTTGCTGGAAGGAGCCGCGCTTTCCGAGGAGGTCGGAGAGGGCGAGGTTCTTTCGATTGTACATAAAAATGAGGAAAATTCGCTGATCATTCAGCTCGGACTGCCGAAAAGGATCCCCTACGCCATGCTCGCGGAGGCTTCGGCGGCGGTTCGTCATGCGCTGGACGCGGATCGGGCGGAGATTTATCCGAAGTACGCCCCGTCGGAATTCGGCACGGACGGCGTATGGGACATCATCGAGCATTTAAAGCGCTCGGGCGAGCCGATAAACGGCTATTTCGACGAGGCGGAGATTCGGATCGGCGGGGAAACGGTCGAGATCGAGCTGAAATACGGCGGCGGGAAGATTCTTCGGGAATCGGATATTGCCGGAAAGCTCCGTAAATTCGCGAAGGGCTTTTTCGGTGTGACCGCGCAGTTTACGTTTACGGGGAAAACCGAGTTCGACGCGAAGCGGTATGAGGAGAAAAGGCAGGAGGAGCTCGCTTCCCTCCCCGTTCCGCCGCCCGCGCCCCCTCCCGCCGCGGAGCCTTCCGCGCGAGGGGGCTTTCCGGCGCAGGACAAGCCCCAGCGGAAGAGCTTTTCGCGCGGTCCCGTCCTGCACGACCCGCCCGAGACGATGAAGCTGATGTTTTCGCACGAAAGCTTCCGCGACGAGGCGGAGCTTTACGTCGGGAAGCCGATCAACGATCCGCCCGAGCCGATGATCGGCGTCGTTGAGGATCGGGAGAACGTGACCGTATGGGGCGAGATCTTCGACCGTACCGAGCGGACGATCAAGGACGGGCAGTATACCATTATCATGCTGAGCGTGACCGACCGAAGCTCCTCGCTTCTCTTTAAGGTCTTTACCGCGACCGAGAAAGCGAAGGGATACGCCTTCCTGAAAACGGGGACGTCGATCCTCGCGAACGGAACTGTGAAATTCGACACCTTTGAAAAGGCGCTCTTATTTGAGCCGCGTTCGGTCATGACGGTAAAAACGATCGAAAAGGCGGATACCGCCGAGGTAAAGCGCGTCGAGCTCCATATGCACAGCAATATGTCGGATATGGACGCGATCACGCCCGCCGGCGACCTCGTGAACCGCGCGTATAAATGGGGACACCCCGCCGTCGCGATCACCGATCACGGAAACGTACAGGCGTATCCGGAAATGATGAACGCCCTTGATAAAATACGGAAAAAGGATCCCGACACGAAGTTTAAGGTCATTTACGGCATGGAAGCGTATTTCGTCAACGACGAAAACGCGCTGATCGAGGGCTGTACCTCCCGTCTCCTGAACGACGAGATCGTTGTGTTCGACCTCGAGACGACGGGGCTTAAGGCGGCGGAGGAGCGGATCACCGAGATCGGGGCGGTAAAGCTGAAAAATCTCGAGGTTGTCGACGAATTCCAAAGCTTTGTGAATCCCGAAAGACCGATCCCGGCGGAGATTACCCGCATAACCGGGATCGACGATTCGATGGTCGCGGACGCGCCCTCCGAGGAGGAGGCGCTGTCGAAATTTCTGCGCTTCTGCGGCTCGGCGCCTCTCGTCGCGCATAACGCGCCCTTCGATATGTCTTTTTTAAGGGCAGGGTGCGCGCGGCGCGGAATCCCGTTCCGGGCGGACAGCGTCGATACCCTCGCGCTCTGCCGCGCGATCCTTCCGAATAAGAAAAGCTATACGCTCGACGCGATGGCGGAGCATTTCAAGCTCGGCGAATTCAATCATCACCGCGCGAGCGACGACGCGAAAATGCTCGCGGGGGTCTTTACCGCGCTCATTACCGAGTGCCGCAAGGGGCGGAGGATCGAGAAATTCGGCGATCTGAACCTCGCGGCGGGGAATCGGGACATCCGCAAAATGCCGAGCTATCACCAGATTATTCTCGTAAAAAATCACACGGGGCTGAAAAACCTCTACCGCCTGATCGGAATGTCGAACCTCGATTATTACTATAAGCGTCCGCGGATCCCGATGTCCGAGCTTCGGAATTACCGCGAGGGTCTGATCCTCGGGAGCGCGTGCGAGGCGGGAGAGCTGTTCCGGGCGATCCTTGAGGGGAAGCCGCAGGACAAGATCGACGAGATCGCGCGGTTTTACGATTACCTCGAGGTTCAGCCGATCGGGAACAACGCCTTCCTGCTTCGGAACGGGACGGTACAGTCCGAGACGCAGCTTCAGGGGCTGAACCGGAAGATCGTCGAGCTCGGCGACCGGCTCGGGATTCCCGTTGTGGCGACCTGCGACGTGCATTTTATGCGGAAGGAGGACAGCATTTTCCGCGAAATTTTACAGGCGGGGCAGGGGTATACGGACGCGTCGAATCAGGCGCCGCTCTACTTCCGCACCACGGACGAAATGCTGGAGGAATTCGCCTATCTCGGAAAGGAAAAGGCGTTCGAGATCGTCGTAACGAACCCGACGAGGATCGCCGAGCGGATCGAATACCTCCGCCCGATCCCGTACGGGACGTTTACCCCGCACCTCGACGGCGCGGAGGAGGAATTACAGCGGCTCTGCTGGGACCGCGCCATGGCGTGGTACGGGTATGAGGATAAAATTCCGGAGCTGGTCGAAAAGCGGCTCCAGAAGGAGCTGGACGCGATCATCAAATACGGCTTCTCGGTTTTGTACATGATCGCGCAGAAGCTGGTCGCGTTTTCGGAAAAGAACGGGTATCTGGTCGGTTCGAGAGGGTCGGTAGGCTCCTCGTTCGTCGCGATCATGTCGGGAATCTCGGAGGTAAACCCGCTCCCGCCGCATTACCGCTGTCCGAAGTGCCGCTATAACGAGTTTATCTCGGACGGGTCGGTCGGCTCCGGCTTCGACCTTCCGCCGAAAAAATGCCCGCACTGCGGAGAGGAAATGATCCGCGACGGGCACGATATTCCGTTCGAGACGTTCCTCGGCTTTAAGGGGGATAAGGCGCCGGATATCGACCTGAACTTCTCGGGCGAGGTACAGTCCAAGGTACACAAATATACCGAGGACCTTTTCGGCTCGGATCACGTATTTAAGGCGGGAACGATCTCCGCCGTACAGGAAAAGACCGCCGTCGGCTTTGTCAAAAAATATCTGGAGGAGCGCGGGCTTTCCGTAAACGGCGCGGAGCTGAAGCGGCTCGCGATCGGCTGTACGGGCGTAAAGCGAACTACCTCGCAGCACCCGGGCGGCATGGTCGTCGTTCCGAACGATTATGACGTTTACGATTTTACGCCCGTTCAGCGCCCCGCCGACGACGCGACCAAGGATATCATCACCACGCACTTCGACTTCCACGCGCTGCACGATACGATCTTAAAGCTTGACGAGCTGGGGCATGATGTTCCGACGCTATATAAGCACCTCGAGGACATGACGGGGATCCGGATCGCGGACGTATCGACCTCGGACGAAAAGGTGTACAGTCTCTTTACCTCCCCGAAGGCGCTCGGGATCAGCGAGGCGGAAACGGGGATCAGGGTCGGGACGTACGGGCTTCCCGAATTCGGGACGAATTTTGTTATCGGAATGCTGCTCGAGGCGAAGCCGAAAAGCTTCTCCGACCTGCTCCAGATCTCGGGGCTTTCCCACGGGACGGACGTATGGCTCGGGAACGCGCAGGAGCTGATCGCGAACGGAACCTGCACCATCAGTCAGGTCATCGGAACGCGCGACGACATCATGGTTTACCTGCTCCACAAGGGGCTTGATCCGAGCCTTGCGTTCAAGATCATGGAGATCACCCGCAAGGGCAACGCGTCGAAGCTTTTTACCGACGAGATTTACGCGGCGTTCCGCGAGAATAACGTCCCCGACTGGTATGTCGAAAGCTGCAAAAAAATCAAGTATATGTTCCCGAAGGCGCACGCCGCCGCTTATGTCACGGGGGCGGTCAAGCTCGGCTGGTTCAAAATTTATTATCCGTCGGAATTTTACGCGGCGGTCTTAACCAAGCATACCGAAAATCTAGAGATTCGTCCCGCGCTTCAGGGGCGCGAGGCGGTCAAGGCGCGCATGCAGCAGATTCAGGCGAATCCCGACGCGTCGGCAAAGGAAAAAAGCACCCTCGAGGCGTTTTTGCTGGTGCATGAAATGCTTTGCCGCGGGATCGGATTCCTGCCCGTCCATTATCAGAAATCCCACGCCACGAAATACGTGATCGAGGACGGGAATTTACGGCTTCCGTTCCTGTCGGTCGAGGGCTGCGGCGAGAACGCGGCGAACGCGCTCTACGACGCGATCCAGAAGCGCGATTTTATCAGTATCGAGGATCTCCGCCGTCAGTCGGGGATCAACGGGACGACGATGGATCGGCTCGAGGAGCTCGGCGTATTCGAGGGACTTCCGAAATCGGCGCAGATGTCGTTTTTCGATATGTAACGCGAAAAAAGCCATAAGAAAGCGAAAAGTCGGGGCGTTTCTTTTGTGACAGTATACAAAAAAACGGAAAATCCTTGACGTTTCGGGGAAAATGTGTTAGTATAGCATTGTGATAATACGATAATATAGTAGTACAATAAAGCGAAAGGAAGGATACCGATTCCCGGAACAGCGGGATCGGTATCGGGCAGCAGCATGAACCGATATGATTTACTCACGCCCGAGGGGACGCGCGACCTTTTATACGACGAGTGCGCGGCGCTTCGGGCGGCGGAGGAAAAGCTCCGGAGCATTTTTCTGAGCCGCGGCTATGCCGAGATCGTGACGCCGGGGCTGGAATTTTACGATGTTTTCAACTCGAAATCCCGCCGTTTTTTACAGGAGCAGATGTATAAGCTTACCGACGCGAAGGGGCGGCTTATGGTGCTTCGCCCCGATTCGACCATGCCGATCGCAAGGGTCGTCGGGACGAGGCTCCGCGAAAAGCCGATTCCGCTGAAATTCTTTTACAGTCAGACGATCTATCGCGTCAACCCGAAGGAAAGCGGACGGGACGACGAATTTTCACAGAGCGGGATCGAGATCATCGGCGGCGACGAACGGCGCGCGGATCTCGAGGCGCTGACCGTCGCGATCGACGTGATGCAGTCCTTCGAGGCGGACGATTTCCGCTTCGAGATCGGGGACAGCGCCTTTTTCGCCGTGCTTTCCGCAAGACTCGGGCTTTCGGAGGAGGAAACGGACGAGCTTCGGCTCCTCGTTCAGAGCAAGAACTATCCCGGGCTTTCGGCGGCGCTGAAAAAATACGCGGGCGATCCTTATGCGAAAGCGCTTTGCGAGCTTCCGCGGCTGTTCGGCGGGCGCGAGGTCTTTTCCCGCGCGGAGGCGATCTTACCCGACGAGGACACGAAGGCGATTCTTAAGCGACTTCTGAAGCTGTACGACGATCTTTGCGCCCTCGGCGTAAAGGAGCAGATCACGGTCGATCTCGGGCTGATCAGCAAGAATGAGGATTATTACACCGGCGTGGTGTTCCGCGGCTATGCCGAGGGGTACGGAATGCCCGTTCTGACGGGCGGGCGGTACGATAAGCTGCTCGCGGATTTCGGAACGGATACGCCCGCGACGGGCTTCGCCGTGAACGTGAACGCCGCCGCGAGGGTCGTTCTCCAGAAGGCGGAAAAGCCGCTCGCAAAGTGCCCGGACGTGCTTGTGTTCGCGGAAGAGGAGCAAATGACCGAGGGGCTTGTCCGGTGCAGAAAGCTGATCGGGGAGGGGCTTTGCGTCGATTTCGCGGATTTCCGCTCGGCGGAGGAAGCGCGCGCCTACGCGAGGGAGCGCGGGATCCCGCGCCTTGATACGGTGACGGCGGACGGGGTAAAAATCGAGGAATTTTAGAGATTTTTGAGAGAGTATATTTGCTGCGGGGGCGCTGCCCCCGCGCCCCCGCAACCCTTTGAAAAGGGTTGACCTAAACTTTGATATTCTTTATTGCTTTTTGCTTCCTTGCAAGCAGAAGGCTTGCAGGTGAACGCCCAAGGCGGCGCATGGACGCGCCGTAATCAAAGCGTTTACCAAAGTCCAAAAGGAAGTAGGGGTTTGGGGACAAAGTCCCCAAAAGCTTTAAAAATCTCATCGAAGCACCCAAGCGGCTCGGCTGCGCAAAAGAAAAAATGATTTGTTCGAAAAATCTTTGATTTTTCGAACCCGTCGTTTGCGCGAGGCGCAAACTTCCTCCATAGGAAAGGAATGATTTTGATATGAACGAAACGGGCGCGCTTCGGATCGCGCTTACCAAGGGACGGCTGGAAAAGGATACCGTCGGGCTTTTCGAGAAGATCGGCTTTGACGTGAGCGAGCTTCGCGAGAAGGGGCGGCGGCTTATTTTACCGATCCCGGGGCAGAGGATCGAGGTTGTTCTCGCGAAGGCGGCGGACGTCATTACCTACGTCGAGCACGGAGCCTGCGATCTCGGCGTTGTCGGGCGCGATACGATCTTAGAGCACGGCGGAAAGTACTTCGAGATCGCCGATCTCGGCTTCGGGCGCTGCCGGTTCGCGCTCGCGGTACGCAGCGGGGACGATTTTTACGGCGGATACGGCGTAAAGACCGTTGCTACGAAATATCCCGAGGTCACGCGCCGCTTTTTTGAAAAGAAAAAAATGGACGTGGATATTGTGAAGATCGAGGGCTCGGTCGAGCTCGCGCCCCTGCTTGGGATTGCGGACGGGATCGTCGATATTGTCGAAACCGGAACGACCCTGAAGGAAAACGGGCTTTCGGTTTACGAGGACGTCGAGCCGATCTCGGCAAGGCTGATCGTCAACATGGTCAGCATGAAGCTTAAAAAGGAGCGGATCGAAGCCCTCGTGGAAAAAATGACGGAACGGCTTTAGAGAGATTTTTTGAGGGATGATAAGAGAAATATATTTTTTGTGGGGACTCCTGTCCCTCGGCAAAAGCTTTGATTGTGCCGCGTCCGTGCGGCACTTGGGGCTTTTGCCTGCAAGCTTCCTGCTTGCACGCCCCTGCAAGCCTTTGAAAAGGCTTGACCTAAACTTTAATACGGTTTTTTCATGTTTTCACAGGAATAAAGATATTATGGTATTCGGTAATTTTGTGAAAAATTGAATCAAGTGACAAATGATTTTTTTGCACAGTATTCCATAAAGCAATATTGCCTTTCGCTTCCTTTCGGTTCCGAAAGGAAGTGGGGTTCGGGGCAAAGCCCCGGAAAATAAATATATCTCTCTCAAATAATCTCTTGCAAACAAAGAAAGGAACACAACATGGCAATCATAGAAACGATCCTCGCGGACGGGAGCGAGAAGGAATTTTTTGCCGAGACCGATCGGCGGAGCGGCGAGATCGGGCAGGAGGTCGAGCGGACGGTACGGGAAATTCTCGCGGACGTGCGCGAAAACGGCGACGAGGCGGTAAAGCGCTATACCGAGCGGTTCGACTCTCCCGCGGCGCAGTTTTACCGCGTTCCCGACGAGGTCATTAACGACGCGCTCACCGAGGCGGACACGGGCTTCGTGAACGCGCTTCTGAACTGTATCGAAAACATCACCGCCTATCACGAAAAGCAGAAGCAGAACGGGTATACCCTCGCGGACGAGCGCGGAGTGATCCTCGGGCGGCGGGTGCGCGGACTGGATCGGGTGGGGCTGTACGTCCCCGGCGGTACGGCGGCATATCCCTCCTCCGTTCTGATGAACGCGATCCCGGCGAAGATCGCGGGCGTGGGAGAGATTGTGATGGTGACCCCGCCGCTGAAGGACGGGACGGCGAATAAGGACATTCTTGTCGCGGCGGCGCTTTGCGGCGTGGATCGCGTTTATCTTTGCGGCGGGGCGCAGGCGGTCGCGGCGCTCGCCTACGGGACGGAGGAGATTCCGCGCGTGTCCAAAATCGTCGGACCGGGAAACATTTTCGTCGCGACGGCGAAAAAGCTGCTCTTCGGGACGGTGGACATCGACATGATCGCGGGACCGAGCGAGATCCTCGTGTTGGCGGACGAAACCGCGAATCCGAAATACCTCGCCGCCGACCTGATGTCGCAGGCGGAGCATGACCGTCTCGCGAGCGCGGTTCTCATTACGACAAGCGAGCGGATCGCGAGGGAAACGACGGCGGAGCTGGAGCGGCAGGTAAAAGCCCTTTCCCGCGAGGAGATCATTCGCGAATCGCTCGAGCGCTACGGAAAGATTATTGTCGCGAGGGACATGGCGCAGGGCTGTGAGATCGCGAACCGGATCGCGCCCGAGCACCTCGAGGTGGTCGCGGAGAACCCGCTCGAATACATCGGGCGGCTCGATAACGTCGGCTCGCTTTTCCTCGGGCAGTATTCGCCCGAGCCGCTCGGCGACTATTTCGCGGGACCGAATCATGTGCTTCCGACGGGAGGGACGGCGCGGTTTTTCTCGCCGCTCTCGGTGGACAGCTTCCTGAAAAAATCCAGCTACATTTATTACACCCGCGACGCGCTCTGTGAAGCGAAGGACGACATTATCCTCGTCGCCGAGCGCGAAAAGCTTACCGCGCACGCGAACGCGATTAAGGTAAGATTTGAGGATTAAAAATTGTTTTAATTTTTAATGGCAGGAATGCGCCTTTCCCGCGTTCCCGCTTTCGGAAAGGGAGAATTTCGATGTCCGATTTATGGGAAACCCGCGTGCGGCGGGTCACTCCGTATATCCCCGGCGAACAGCCGAAGGAGGACGGGATCATCAAGCTGAACACAAACGAAAATCCGTACCCGCCCTCGCCCGAGGTGCTGAGGCTTTTGAAGGATTACGACGGTGGGCGGCTTCGGCTGTACCCCGACCCCGATTCGGCGGTGCTGGTGAACGCGCTTGCCGAGCGGTACGGAGTAAGTCCCGACCGCGTCTTTGTCGGCGTGGGGTCGGATGACGTTTTGTCCATGGCGTTCCTGACGTTTTTTCATTCGGGATCGCCGATCCTGTTCCCGGACGTGACCTACTCGTTTTACGATGTCTGGGCGGAGGTTTACGGGATTCCGTATGAGACCGTCCCGCTTACGGAGGATTTTCGGATCCGACCCGAGGATTACCGCCGCGAAAACGGCGGGATCGTTTTTGCCAACCCGAACGCGCCGACGGGAGTATATGAGCCGGTTTCCCTGATCGAGGAGATCGTGCGCGCGAATCCCGGCTCGGTCGTGATCGCGGACGAGGCGTATATTGATTTCGGAGGCGAAAGCGCGATCCCCTTAACGGAAAAATACGAGAATCTGCTCGTCGTACAGACCTTCTCGAAGTCGCGCTCCATGGCGGGAATGCGGATCGGGTTCGCGATCGGGAGCAAAAAGCTGATCCGTTACCTGAACGACGTGAAATTTTCGGTCAATTCGTATACCATGAACCCGCTTTCGCAGCTTTGCGGCGCGGCGGCGGTACGGGACGGGGAATACTTCAAAAAAACGACCGCAAAGATCGTTGAAACGCGCGAAAACGCGAAAAAGCGGCTGGCGGCGCTCGGCTTTTCCTTCCCCGATTCTATGAGCAATTTCATTTTCGCGTCTCACGCGGAAATGCCTGCGAAAACGATCTTCGAGGAGCTGAAAAAACGGAAAATCTACGTGCGGTACTGGGATAAGCCGCGGATCGGGAATTCGCTCCGGATCACGGTCGGGACGGACGAGGAAATGGAAGCGCTGTTCCGGGCGCTGGGGGAGATTTTGGGGTAAATCGGGAGTAATTATTTTGCTTGCGGGCGAACGCCCCGCAAGCCTTTGAAAAAGACTCGGATTTTCCGAAACGGAAAATCGGCTGAGATAAGATCAAGGCGGAAAACCGGAATTTGAAAAGCAAGGGAAAACTTATGAAACATTGTGGAACTCAAAGGTTAGAGACCGATAGATTGGTTTTAAGGAGATATGTGGCTGAAGACGCTGCGGCGATGTATAAAAATTGGGCGTCGGATCCGGAAGTGACCAAATTTTTGATGTGGCCGCCCCATTCCGGTCAAGAAGTAAGCCGGGGCGTAACAGAAGACTGGGTGGATCAGTATTCCAACGAAAATTGTTATCATTGGGCGATTGTGCTGAAAGACAACGGAGACGAGCTGATCGGCGATATTGCGGTAGTAGATATAAAAGAAAATATTTCAATGGTACATATTGGTTACTGCATCGGAAGAACTTGGTGGCATCGGGGAATTACGTCCGAAGCGCTAAAAGCGGTTATGGACTTTCTGTTTGATGTGGTTGATGTCAACCGAATTGAATCAAGACACGACCCAAGGAATCCCAATTCGGGCAAGGTAATGAAAAAATGCGGAATGAAATATGAGGGCACTTTGCGCAGTTCCGACTGGAATAATCAAGGAGTTTGCGACGCCTGCTATTATGCGCTGTTAAAATCGGAACGCTAAAATCCCGCCTTGTCGGAGAGTTAAACCAAGCAATAATCGGTGTTTGGAAGGAGAACAAGTTTGAAAAATCTTTGATTTTTCAAACCCGTCGTTTGTGCCTCGGCAAATCCTCTCGGCACAAACTTCCTCCATAG
>CAZKKZ010000012.1:11721-51700 GCA_964553625.1 uncultured Ruminiclostridium sp. | reverse complement strand
GATTCGAACCCCCGACCCTCTGGTTCGTAGCCAGATACTCTATCCAGCTGAGCTATTGGCGCGTATTTGTATCGAACATTAAATATTATACACGCTTTTGCCCGGTTTGTCAATACCTTCCTTTAAAAAAATCGAAAAATCCGCCGAAAAACGAAAATTTCCCATTCGGATATTGCAAAAACGCAAAAAAGGGTATATAATAATGGTTGAACATATCCATCTACCGAACGAAGCAGGCGGGTTCTTCCTATGAAAAAAGCGCTGGAATATTTCAAAAGTCTCGATAAGCTCCTTTTGCTGCTTTGCCTGCTGCTTAGCGCGTTTGGGGTGCTCCTTCTTTATACCCTGAACGAGAATGAGATCAGCGCGTATGTCTCCTCACGCCAGTGGAAGACCCAGCTTCTCGCGACGGGGCTCGGGCTTCTGCTCGCGCTTACGGTCGCCGCGTTTGATTACCGCTTTCTCGCGAAGCTCTGGTGGCTTTATATCCCGGTGACGCTGATCCCCGTGCTGCTTCTCTTTACTCCGCTCGGGGTCGGGGTTGAGGGGGCGGACGACATCGGCTGGCTTCGGATCGGCTCGTTCCAGTTTCAGCCCTCCGAGCTTTTAAAGGTCGCGTTTATCCTCTCCTTTTCGCTTCATCTCCATAAGACCGGCGCGCGCATGAACGAGCCGCTGAATATGCTTTTGCTTTGTCTGCACGGGCTTGCTCCCGCGGCGATCATCATGAAGCAGGGTGACGACGGCTCGGCAATGGTCTTTCTTTTTATTTTTCTCGTCATGATCTTCGCGGCGGGGGTTTCGTGGAAATACCTGCTTCTCGCGGGCGTTTCCGTTCCGATCCTCGGCGTTCTCGCGTGGAACTATCTTTTGCAGCCGCACCAGCTCAAGCGTTTTCAGGTGCTTTTCGACGAGGAAATGCAGCAAAGCGAAATGCTCGGGATTTATTATCAGCAGTGGCTCGGGAAAAAGGCGCTCGGCTCGGGGCAGCTTACGGGACTCGGACTGTTCGGGAGCGACAGCTACACCTACGTTTCCGAGATCGACACCGATTTTATTTTCGCCTATATCGGCATGACGCTCGGCTTTGTCGGCTGCGTCGCGACAATCGTTCTGCTCGCGCTTCTCTGCCTTCGGATTCTTTCGGACGCGAGCGCGGCGAGAGAGCCGCTCGGACGGTTTATCTGCCTTGGGGTGTTCGCGATGTTTTTGTTTCACTCGGTCATCAATATCGGCATGGTTCTGGCGGTGTTCCCCGTGATCGGGATCCCGCTCCCCCTGCTGAGCGCGGGGGGAACGTCGGTGCTTTCGCTTTATGTCTCGATCGGACTGGTTCTGAGCGTGTACGGTCATCGGCGAAGGGCGCACCACCTTTTTTACGAGGAACCGGAAATTTAGCTTTTCAGGCGCGTTCGGACTTTATCGAAATGCAATTCAATAAGGAAAAATCGGCGAGAGCCGATCGCATAAAAACGTAAAACGAAAGGAATGACACCATGGCGACACCACAACCGATCCATGCGTCGCTCGGGACGCTTTATAAGGAGGAAACGCTTGCGCGGCAGGAAAAGCGTTATCGGGACGCGATCGAGTTCTATAAAAATTATTTCGCCTCCGACGGGAGCGCGATCCGGATCTTTTCCGCGCCGGGGAGAACGGAGGTCGGCGGAAATCATACGGATCATAACTGCGGAAAGGTACTCGCGGCGAGCGTCGATCTCGACATTATCGCGGTCGTAGAGCCGCTCGACGAGCCGGTCGCGGTCATTAAGTCGGAGGGCTTTGACGAAAATCGGATCCTTTTGAACGAGCTGGATCCCCGCGAGGAGGAGAAAAATACCGCGACCGCGCTCCTGCGGGGCGTCGCGAAGGGCTTTACCGCGCGCGGGTTCTCGATCGGGGGCTTTAAGGCGTATACCGTTTCGGACGTGCTGAAGGGCTCGGGGCTTTCCTCCTCGGCGGCGTTTGAGGTGCTGATCGGGACGATTTTTTCGTACCTTTATAATTTCGGGAAGGTAAGCGCGATCAAGGTCGCGCAGATCGCCCAGTTCGCCGAAAACGTCTATTTCGGGAAGCCGAGCGGGCTGATGGATCAGATGGCGTCCTCGGTCGGCGGCTTTGTCGCGATCGATTTTAAGGACGTCGAAAGCCCGATCATCGAGAACATCAAGGTTGATTTCCAGTCCTTCGGTCACGCGCTCTGCATTATCGACACCAAGGGGGATCACGCCGATCTTACGTCCGAGTACGCCGCGATTCCAAACGAGATGAAGGCGATCGCGAAATATTTCTCCGTGGATTCCCTGCGCCAGATCTGTAAGCAGGACATTATCCTCAACATCAACGCGCTCCGCGCCAAATTCGGCGACCGCGCGGTGCTTCGCGCGTTTCATTTCTTCGAGGAGAACAAGCGGGTGGATAAGCTGGTGAACGCGCTCAAGCGCGACGATTTTCAGGCGTTCCTCGATTCGATCAACGAAAGCGGCAATTCCTCGTATAAATATCTCCAGAACGTGTTCTGCCCGAGCCGGGTCGAGCATCAGGAGCTTGGGATCGGGCTGAATATCGCGGAATACGCGCTCGGGCGGAAGGGAGCCTCCCGCGTGCACGGCGGCGGCTTCGCGGGGACGATTCAGGCGTTCGTGCCGTTCGAGCTTTTGCAGGAGTTTAAAATGGAGCTGGAAAAGGTGTTCGGGACGGACAGCTGTCATGTCCTGAAGATTCGCCCCGTCGGCGGCTGCGAGGTGGATTTTATACCGTCCGCTATTGCAAACTGAACAGTTTGCAATAGCGCCGAGTATAAGACGGTATAAATTTTAGGGCAGGCGTGCCCCTTGGCGGTTTTGCTTAAATTTCGTATTCCCGCGCCTTCCCGAAGAGCCTTCGATCGACGAGCGCGTCCACGCGGACGCCGTTCTCTCCGTATTCCTCCGAAAACACCCTTCCGTATTCGCGGAGCTTCGCCGCGAAGCCCGCGTCGGGGTACGGGATCAGGAGCCGCATACGCTTCGCGCTTTCGGGAAGGTTTTTCGCGAGGAGCGCGAGCAGGCGGTCGATCCCTTCTCCCGTTCGGGCTGAAATTTTTACCGTGGTGTCGTCCTCGGGAATGTCGTAATCCACGAGATCGGCTTTGTTCAGGACGTGGACGGTCGGAATGCTCTGTCCGTCGCTCATCAGGCTCGCGAGAAGCTCCTCGGCGGTGCGGGTCTTTTCCTCCGTCTCGGGGTCGGAGAGATCGCTCACGTGGATCAGAAGGTCGGCGCATACCGCTTCTTCTAAGGTGGACTTAAACGCCTCGACGAGGTGGTGCGGGAGGCGGCGGATAAATCCGACCGTATCGATCAGGATCAGCGTCCGCCCGTCGGGGAGCGTGACCGCGCGGCTCGTCAGGTCGAGCGTCGCGAAAAGCCGGTCCGCCGCGTAAACGTCCGCGTCGGTAAGACGGTTTAAAAGCGTGGATTTTCCCGCGTTCGTATAGCCGACGACCGCGCCCGTCAGAACGCCGTCCTTTTTCCGCCGCTTCCGCGCAAGCTCGCGGCGGTCGGAAAGCTCCTTTAATTCGGCTTCGAGCTTTTCGATCCGGCGGTGAATATGCCGCCGATCGGTTTCGAGCTGCTTTTCGCCGGGTCCGCGGGTACCGATCCCGCCGCCGAGACGGGAGAGCGACCGCCCGATCCCCGCGAGCCGCGGGAGACGATAGCGGAGCTGCGCCAGCTCGACCTGTAATTTTCCCTCGTTCGTCACGGCGCGGGCGGCGAAAATATCGAGAATGAGCATGGTTCGGTCAATGACGCGGACGTTTACGACCTCCTCGATGTTTCGGATCTCGCTCGCGCTCAGCTCGGTATCGAAAATAACCAGCTCGGCTTCGAGCGATTCGGCGAGCAGGCGGATTTCCTCGATTTTCCCCTCGCCGAGGACGGTCGCGGGATCGGCGGCGGGACGCTTCTGAACCACGCGGGCGACTACCTCGGCATGGGCGGTTTCGGCAAGCTCGCTCAGCTCGTCGAGCGACGCGTCCGCGTCGTATTCGCCGAGATCGAGGGCGGCAAGGATTGCTTTTACGGTTTTTACTTCTTCGTTCATGGGATTTCCTTTCAGTAGGGGGTATTTTTATGAAATTTCAACAATATGACGTGATCATTGTCGGTTCGGGGGTTTCGGGGCTTTACGCGGCGCTGAACCTCAACCTGAATCTGAAGGTGCTGATGCTGTCCAAGAAGGAGCTTACCTTGTGCAATTCGGCTCTGGCGCAGGGCGGGGTCGCGGCGGTCATGGACAAAAGGGACGACAGCTTCGAGCTGCACGAAAAGGATACGCTGATCGCGGGCGGGTATCAGAACGACCGCGAAAATCTGAAAATTCTCGTCGAGCAGGGACCGACCGACGTTAAGAACCTGCTCAAATACGGCGTCGCCTTCGACCGGAAAAACGACGGCTCGATCGACCTCACCCTCGAGGGCGGACACAGCCGTCACCGGATCGCGCACCATAAGGACAGCACGGGGTATGAGATTGTCACAAGCCTGATCGAAAGCGTGAAAAAGCTCGAGAACGTGACGATCCTCGAGAACAGCCACCTTGTCGGGCTGGAAAAGGACGGCGGCGATTTTTACGTCACGGTCTGCCGCTCGGGGGAGTATTCTTATTATACATCAAAGTCGGTCATTCTTGCAACAGGCGGGATCGGAAGAGTGTACGATTTTACCACAAATTCGGCAATTGCAACAGGAGACGGCATTCAATTCGCCCACCGTCTTGGCGCGCGGATCAAACATTTAAGCTATATCCAGTTTCACCCGACGGCGTTCGCCGATCGGAAAAACCGCGAATGCTTCCTGATTTCCGAGGCGGTGCGCGGCGAGGGCGCGTATCTCCTGAACGTGAACCGCGAGCGCTTTATGCAGAAATACGAGCCGGAGCGGAAGGAGCTCGCGCCGCGCGACGTGGTGTCGAAATGCATGATGGAGGAGCAGCGCGCGACGGGAAGCGACGAGTTTTTCCTCGATATTTCGTATAAGGACGGCGATTTTATCAAGAACCGCTTCCCGATGATCTACGCGCGCGTCCTCGAAAAGGGATTCGACATGACAAAGGAGCCGATCCCGATCTACCCCTGCCAGCATTATCTGATGGGGGGGATCGCCGTAAACGGGAACGGCGCGACGACCGTCGAGGGGCTGTACGCGGCGGGGGAATGCGCGCATACGGGCGTTCACGGGATCAATCGGCTCGCGAGCAACTCGCTGCTCGAGGCGCTTGTCTTTTCCCGCCTGATCGCCGAGCGGATTAACGAGACGACCGGGCCGCGCTCGGACGAAGCGGCGGAGCATGAAACGCGCGACCCGAGGGGAGAGCCGCTCCCGACGGGCTTCCGCACGGAGATCCGCCACATTATGCAGAAGGCGTATTTCGTCGTTCCCGACCCGGAGGAGGCGAAGCGCTCGCTCCCGCGCGTGCGGGAGATCCGCGAGCAGCTTGAAAACACGGATTACGAGTTGACTCCCGACTATATTGAGGCGCTCTCGATCGCGACCTGCGCGGAGATTATTTTAAGCGAGATCGTCTGACCGTTTTCCTTTTGGGCAGGCGTGCGCGGTTTGCGCGCTCTCCGAAGAGGGGGAGACCGCGGGATCGCGGGGGCAAAGTGAAAAAATAAAACAGAACAAAACACAGACAAAAGAAAGGCAATTCTATGCAGTTACTTCCATTTTACATCGACGACGTCATCAAAACCGCGCTTGCGGAGGACGTCAATTATCTCGACAGCACGACCGATCTTCTGATCGGTGAGGACGACGAGTCAAACGCTTATTTCATCGCGAAGGCGGACGGCGTGCTCGCGGGGCTGGAGGTCGCGCTCCGCGTGTTTACGCTGCTCGATCCCGAGGTGAAGATCACGCGGCATTTCCGCGACGGGGACGCGGTCGGAAAAGGAGACGTGATCGCGGAATTCGCGGGAAAGACCGCCGCGCTCTTAAAGGGCGAGCGCACCGCGCTCAATCTCTTGCAGCACATGAGCGGGATCTCGACCTATACGAGCCGCTGCGTAAAGCTGGTCGAGGGGACGAACGCGTCCGTCTGCGACACGCGCAAAACGCTTCCCGGGCTTCGTCCGCTCCAGAAATATTCCGTCCTCATGGGCGGCGGGAAAAACCACCGCTATAACCTCTCGGACGCGGCAATGCTCAAGGACAACCATATCGACGCTTACGGCGGGATTACCGCTGCGGTGAGCGCCCTGCGGAAAAAAGCCGGGCATATGCTGAAAATCGAGGTGGAGACGCGCTCCCTCGCGGAGCTGGAGGAGGCGCTCGCCTGCGGGGCGGACGTGATCATGCTCGATAACATGAGCTGCGCGGACATGAAAAGGGCGGCAGAGATCACGAACGGGCGCGCGAAGCTCGAGGCGAGCGGCAATGTCACGCTCGAAAATATCCGTGAGGTCGCCGAAACGGGCGTGGACATCATCAGTCTCGGCGCGCTGACCCACAGCGTGACGGCGTTCGATATTTCCATGAAGTGGGGAAAGGCGAAGGTTTGAAAAATCAAAGATTTTTCAAACCCGTCGTTTGCGCTTCGGCACAAGCTTCCTCCGGAGGAGGGGTTGATTTCAAAATGCAGAAAATGCTCGGATACGTCCGAAAGGCGTGTCAGGAATTTGATATGATCGCCGACGGGGACAGGATCGCGGTGGGGGTTTCGGGCGGGAAGGACAGCCTTGTGCTGCTCAGCGCGCTGGCGGGATTCCGCCGCTTTTCCGAGCACCCGTTCGAACTTGTCGCGGTCACGGTCGATCCGCAGTTCGGCGGCGTTCCCGGGGATTACGCGCCCGCCGCCGCGCTTTGCGAACGGCTCGGGGTGGAATACGACCTGATATTGAGCGACATCGGACCGATCGTTTTCGACATTCGGAAGGAGCCGAACCCCTGTTCCCTCTGCGCGAAGCTTCGGCGCGGGGCGCTGCACGACGCGGCAAAGGCGCACGGCTGCAACAAAATCGCTCTCGGACATCATTTTGACGACGTGGTGGAAACGTTTATCATGAACCTGTTCCGCGAGGGAAGGGTCGGCTGCTTCGCGCCCGTGACGTACCTGTCGCGGAAGGATCTGACGATGATCCGACCGTTGGTGTTCGCGCCCGAGCAGCAGGTACAGTCCTGCGCGAAGCGGAACGGGCTGGTTCCGGTGAAATCGAAATGCCCCGCCGATAAAACGACCGTCCGCGAGCAGACGAAGCGGTGGCTTGCCGAAATGGAGCGCGCCGATCAGGGCTTTAAGCTCCGTCTTTTCGGGGCGCTTCGTCGGAGCGGGGTGAACGGGTGGGGGATTCGGGAGAACTAGGGCGTGTTCCCATAAAGCCCGACATGCGTCTTTTCGGCAAATTTTGCCGTATATTTCGTTAAATTTTCTTGAAATACGCAAGTATTCCTGCAAAAATTTACCTCATCTACAACAAAATTATGCTCGAAAACCCGCATATCGGTTTTATGGGAATACGCTCTGGCGCGGAACCGAAGGAAAGGACAATGACAATGAGGAAAATTCTGAGTTTCCTTTTGATTTTTGCCGTGTTGGCGGCGTTTTTCCCTGCACGAAGCTTTGCCGCGGGCGGAAGGGTCAGGCTTTACGGCTGTTCGTTTTCCGCCGACGCGGAACAGGTCTGTTTTGTAAAGGGAAGCGCGGAAGACGCGCTCGACGCGTGGGCGGCGGAAACGGACGCGCCCGAATTTAAAAAGTATTATTATATCGGAAGCGAAGCGGTTGATATTCGGGAGATCGCCGAAAAGCTTCCCGCGCTTCAAAGTCTTTTTATTGTTGGCTGCGACGTAAAAAATATTGATTCGCTGACGGAATTGAAGAATCTCACAAGGCTCGGGCTTTTCGGGAACGACGGCGCGGAGGATCTGACGTTCGTCCGCGATCTGACGGGGCTGAAAAAATTCCGCTATCGGAATATGAACTGCGAAAGCGTTCAGCCCGTCTCGAAGCTGAAAAAGCTGACGGAGCTTTCGCTCGACGTTCCCGCGAAGGCGATTCCCGATCTTTCGCCGTTTAAGGGGCTTACGAAAATGAAAAAGCTGACGGTAGGCTATGGGAGCTTTCGCGATCTGTCGGCTTTGAAAAAGATGAAAAATCTGCGGGAGCTGGAGATTGACAATCATTATCTGACGGACATTTCCGCATTAAAAAGTCTGGAAAAGCTCGAAAGCCTTACCCTCAGCCGAACGGAAGACGTAAAGGCAGCTGATCTTGCCGAGCTGAAACAGCTTACCTCGCTTACGCTCAACAATGTGAGAATGCGCGATTTCGACAGCGTTTCCAAGCTGAACGGGCTGAAATCCCTTTCGGTCACAGGGTTGACGGGGATCAGTGTTCATCGTTTTTACGACGCCGTGGCGCATATGACGCAGCTTGAAGCACTGGTTCTCTGCGACGTGTCGATCTATCACTGCGATTTTTTGAAGGGACTGACGAATCTTAGGGAACTTGCGCTCATTTTCTGCGACGTGGACGATATTTCCGGTCTGAAAAACCTGAAAAAGCTGACCCGGCTGATCCTGTCCTATAATCAGATCACGGAGCTCTCCGCGCTGAAGGATCTGAAGAAGCTGACGGTGCTGGAGCTGGCGGGCAATCTGATCGAGGACATTTCGGCGGTATCGGGGCTTACGGAGCTTCGGTCGCTGAATCTGAACGGGAATCAGATTCGGGAGCTTACCCCCGCGGCGAAGCTGAAAAAGCTTAAATATCTCGGAATATCCGGCGCTTATTTCGCCGATCCCGCGCCGATTTTAAAGCTGACGGGGCTTCGCGAGCTTTTCGCGCCCGACAGCATGGTTGACGGGGAATTTTCCGAAAAATACCGGAAGCTGAATCCCGAATGCGCGGTCACTTACGAATGGGAAAGCGCATATTAAAAAACAGCCTTGAGCCGATCGAAAAGGAGGAATTGTGCAATGACCTTTGAGCTTCCCGAGCAGGTGATCGAGATTCTCGGCATTTTAAAGGAGCATACCTACCGCCCGTATCTGGTGGGGGAGTGCGTCCGAGAGCTGATCCAAGGGGAAAAGCCGCGCGATTTCGACATTGTCGCGGACATTGAGCCGAACCGGATCGCGGCTATTTTTGAGGAGCGGTATAAGGCTTCGGCGGGGAAGCGTCCCGGCGAAATGATCCTGATCAGCGGGGCGATGGGGATTTCCGTTTCGCCCTTTTGCGGCTTGGATCAGAACGGGAGATTGGTTTACGGCAGGGAGGGGCTGACGATCGACGACGATCTTCGCCTTCGGGTATACAGCGCGGACGCGATCGCCTATACGCCCGAAAAGGGGATTTACGATCCGTTCGGCGGATTTTCCTGCATTTCCGAGCGGCGGGTCATTCTCCGCGCGGTCGGCGAGCGGGAGGCGCAGGACGAGGAAGCCGAGCGACGCGCGCAGGCAGGCAAAAACGCGCCGATGAAGCCGCGGATTCCCGTTCTGCTCGAGAATCCGACCGCCGCGCTAAACGCCGTGCGCCGCCTTTCGCAAAGCGGGATCGGCGTGAGCGGGTATACCCTGAAGGCGCTCTGCGCGAACCGAAGCGAGCTGCTCGCGGCGGTTCCGAAGGATTGGCTGAGCCGTCTGCTTCGGGATACGCTGCTCGGGAAAAAGGTGACGGACGCGCTTTTGATGTTCCGCCCGATTTTGTTCGAGCTGATCCCGAAGCTCGCGGAGCAGGACGGCTATCCGCAGCGGAGCATGGTACAGGAATACCCGCTTTTTGAGCACGTGGCGAAATCGGTCGGCTACGCGGTTCCCGATCTGACGATACGGCTCGCGCTCCTTCTGCACGGGATCGGAAAGCGGGACTGTGAAGCGGATCGGGGCGTTTATAACTCCTACGACGGGCATGACGTGCGCGGGGCAATGCTTGCGCGCGAGGCGCTGGAGAGCTTTTCCGTGCCGGACGAAACGGCGGAGGAGGTCGAATTCCTGATTCTCCACCACGACGACGAAATAAACGAGGAGAATCTTTTCTCCTTTACCGCCGAATACGGCTTTCCACGCGTGAAAAATTTGCTTTTATTGCAGGCGGCGAACCTCCGCGCGAAAAATCCCGACCGCGCGTTCGAGGTGCGGGCGGGAGAGCTTCGCGCCATGGCGGACGGACTGGATCACCCGCGGGGAATCCGGAGATAGCGGAATATCGCAGGGAGGAGCAGCCGCAGCGGCGATTTGATAAAAAGCGGCAGCCGCCGGCGGGAAAGATTTTCCGTCGGCGGTTATTGTGCTTTTTAATGAAAATGCAGAGGAATTATTACATTTTTTAGTTTATTTCGCCGTTGAAATTTTTTGAAAAAAGTTTTATAGTAATATTGGTATTGTTGTAAATAAGGAGGCGCGTCATGAAAAACACCATTCAGGCGATGATTGAGCTTGACCGAAAAGCGCGGGCGAAAACCGCCTCCGCCGCCGAGGAAGCGCGGAGGATTCGTGAGGAAGCCGAAGCGGAGTGCGCAAGGCTCACCGAGGAGACCGAAGCGGCGGTACGTACCGAAACGGAGCGCGTCTGCGGCGAGATCAAGGAGCAGTCCGACGCGCAGATCGCCGAAATCGAAAAAGCCGCGGACGAAAAGTGCGCAAGGCTCGATCGGATTATGACGCGAACCGCCGAAGAACGGAAGGCGGAGCTCCTGAAAAAAATTTTGAGCGTTTAGGGAAGCTTTTCATACTCGACGCTATTGCAAAACAATCGTTTTGCAATAGCAGTACAACGTACTGCGGCGGCAGCGCCGTCGGCGTCGAGTACATACTGCCCTCGCAAAGCATCGCTTTGCTGCCGATTTTATCGGCGCATTGCAAACTGTTCGGTTTGCAATGGAGGGCAGTATATGTGAAAGAAGCCGTTTGGGAGAAAGGCGTGAGGAACGATGGCGAACAGCGCGGCAGTCGCGAAAGCAAAGGCGGTTTACGGGACGCTGTTTAAAAAGGAAGATTACGAAAATCTTGTACACCGTAATTCCGTAAGCACCGCCGTTTCCTATTTAAAAGGAACGCCCCGTTACGCCGCGGTTTTTTCCGGTTATGACGGCGCGGCGCTTCACCGCGGGCAGATCGAGCAGCTTCTCGGAAAGAGCGTCTTTGAAAGCTACTGTCGAATTCGGCGGTTTTCCTCTTCAAGCGGCGCGGTGATGGATTTTTATTTAAAGGAACGCGAGGCGGAACAGCTTTCCAAGGCGATCGCCGCCGTCGCGGCGGGGACGCAGGAGCGTTTTTACCTTGCTTTTCCCGATTATCTGATGAATCGGGTCGGTTTTGATCCGAAAGCCGCCGCGCAGGCGAAAAACGGGAAAGCGCTTCTCGCGGCGCTTCGGGGAACGGTTTTTGAAAAGCCGCTTACCCCCCTCCTGAGCGGGGAGGAGATCGATCTGAACCGCTGTGTGACCGCCGTTCACGCCTGTCTCCTGTCGTGGACGTTTACCGAGCTGAACAAAAGCTGCCGCGGGAAAGAGCTTGAACGGCTCAAATCCTTTTTCCTGCGCAGAGCGGACAGCGAAAACCTGCTGACCTGCTATCGGCTGAAGCGCTTTTTTGACGAGGATTCGGAGCGGATCAAAACGCTGATCCTTCCGTACCGCTATCGGGTAAAGCCGCGCGAGATCGACGACGCGCTTTCCGCGCAGGAGCCCTCCGAGGCGCTGTTGCGGCTGCTTACCGAGCGGTGCGTCTCCCGGAATATCGCGATTGAGGAGGATTCTCCCGAAACGGGGATCGCGCGTGAGAATTACGAGTATTTCCGTCACAGGCTTGCGCTTACCTCGAACGAGGCGGAGGCGCTGTACGCGCTCATGATTCTCCTCGATACGGAGCGGACGAATTTACAGAAGATCATCGAGGGGATTCGGTACAGTGTTCCGCCGCAGGAGATCGAAAAGTTTATTATCGCGTAGCCGGACCGCGTGAAGCGGGATTTTTCGAGAGATTCCGATTTTTCGCGCGGGAGTATGGAGCGGGAAGCGACATTGACATAAAAAACGAAGGGAAGGATCCAAGTTTGAAAAATCTTGGATTTTCAAACCCGTCGTTTCGTACCCGGAGGCTTTGCCGAGGCAAAGCCTCTCGGCACAAACTTCCTCCATAGGAAAGGAATGATCATAAGCATGGCAATCGAGCAGCTTACGCTGGTAAATATGGACGGACCGATCCGCGAGATCAATAAGGTTCTGATCAAATGCTGTGAAAGCGGGTATTTTCATATCAATCCGCCGCCGAGCACCGCGGGGACGACGTTTGAGGCGAAAAGCCTCCGCGATAAGGGCGTTTACGACCGAATGATCAAGCGCTGCCGCAGCATTGCCGACGCGCTTGGGGTAAAGCTGGACGCGGGGACGTCCTACGACGCCGTAGAATACAGCGTCAGCATTGATTTTAAGCGCTATCTCGACGAGGTGGACGGAAAGTATACCGCGCTTTTCGAGGAACACGCCGCGCTCAGCGAACAGCTGAAATCCTATGCCGCGATTTTTAATTACCTGATCCAGATCACGGATTTTGACGCGAGCTTTGAGGAGCTTTTCGCCTGCCGGTACATTAAGATCCGCTTCGGAAAGATTCCGACGGCGAATCTCGGGAAGCTTGATTTTTACGGGGACGAACCGTTCTTTTTCTATTCCTTTGAAAGCGAGCAGAACGAGACGTGGTGCCTTTACCTCGTTCCGCGCACGAAGCAGGAGGAAACGGATTATCTCTTTCATTCGCTCGATTTCCGGCGGGTTCTTCTTCCCGATTACCTGAACGGGAACGCGGATCAGGCGAAGGAGCGGCTGATTCGGGTCATGACCGAAAAGACTCAGCGGATCGAGGAGATCGAGCGCAGGATCGCGGGGATCGCGGCGCAGGAGCGGGAAAAGCTCTCGCAGGTTTACGCGAAGCTGATCTCGATCAACAACAGCTACGCGCTTCGCGTGAACGCGCATATTGTCGGGAATCGCTTTTTCTGCTCGGGCTATGTTCCCTCGGATAAGGCGGAGGAGTTTAAGGAAATGCTGCCCGAGAGCGTGGATGTAACGCTCGGCTCGGCGAAAAACGATAAGGACGCGCCCGTCCGCTTAAAGAACAATTGGCTTTTCCGTCCGTTTGAGATGTTTGTGAAAATGTACGGGCTTCCCGCTTCGGGCGGGATCGACCCCACGCCGTTCGTCGCGGTGACCTATATGCTCCTGTACGGAATCATGTTCGCCGATCTGGGGCAGGGGCTGTGCATTTTCCTTCTCGGGCTGCTCCTGACGCGGTTCACGAAGGTTAAGCTCGCGCCGATCATGACGAGGATCGGGCTTTCGAGCGCGTTTTTCGGACTTCTCTACGGCTCGGTGTTCGGGAGCGAGGAGATCGTGAAGCCGTTTTTCCAATACCCGAAGGTCTATACCCTTCTCGGCTATGAAAGTCCGCCCGCCGATCTGTTTGCCGTCTCGGCGATGCTTCTGATCGGGGCGCTCGTGGTCGGGATCGTGCTGGTACTCGTTTCGATGATCGTGAACATGATCGTCTGCCTGAAAACGCGGGACGCGGAAAACGGGCTGTTCGGCTCGAGCGGGCTGCTTGGATTTGTTTTTTACGGGGCACTCGTGCTCGGGCTCGGGGGAAGCTTCCTCGGTCTGGAGCTGATGCAGCCTTGGTATATTGTGTCGTTTATCGTTCTGCCGCTTTTCTTCATGTTCTTTAAGGAGCCGCTTCTGCGCGCGATGAAAACGGAGAAGAAGCAAAAGCCGTCCGCCGAGCGCGGGAATATGGGCGACGAGCTTCGCGCGAGGCTGGACGCGCTTTTCGGCGCGGGCGCGGGCGCGGAGAAAAAGTCCGTCGGAACGTTTATTATCGAGGGTGTGATCGAGCTTTTCGAGACCTGCCTGACCTACTTAACGAATACCATGTCGTTTTTACGAATCGGCGGCTTTATTTTAAGCCACGCGGGGTTAATGCTCGTTTTCCGCGTGCTTGCCGATATGTTCGGCGGCGGAGTCGGAACGATCGTCGTTCAGATTGTCGGAAACATCTTCGTAACGGGCTTTGAGGGACTGATCGTCGGGATTCAGGTGCTCCGTCTCGAGTTTTACGAGCTGTTCAGCCGTTATTTCCGCGGCGGCGGGAAGCCGTTTGATCCTATCACCAATATTCGCGTCTGACCTTGATATCATTTTAAATAACAGGAGGTTTTTGTTATGTTATTTGTACTCCCTTTGATCGCGCTGGCGCTGATTATCGTGCCGCTGGTACTCGCGATCCGGAAACAGAAGCTCGGGATTTCGTTCAGCCGGAAGAAAACCGTACTCTTAAATGCGGGGACTTTCATGGGCGCGATGCTGCTCATGACGATCCTGATGCCGGTATTCGCCTTTGCGGAGGGCGCGTCGGCTGCCGCCGCGGAGGCAGCGGGGCTCGGCGAAGGCTTAAAGGCGCTCGCGGCGGCGCTCTCGACGGGCGCGGCGACGATCGGTACGGGGATTGCGGTAGGAAACGCCGCTTCCGCCGCGATCGGCGCGACGAGCGAGGACGAGAAGAACTTCACGAAGTCGCTGATTTTTGTGGCGCTCGGCGAGGGCGTCGCGATCTACGGACTTCTGATCTCCATTCTGATTCTGTTCAGCTAAAGTTATGCGGTGCTTTTTAATCAGCGATAACATTGATACCCAGATCGGAATGCGGCTCGCGGGCGTAGACGGCGTGGTCGTTCACGAAAGGGCGGAGGTTCTTTCGGCGCTCGGGAAAGCGATGAGCGACGAGACGGTCGCGATCGTCCTGATGACGAAGAAGCTGACCGAGCTTTGCGCGGAGGAGATTTACGGGTATAAGCTCGGGACAAAAAGACCGCTGATCGTCGAGATTCCCGACCGCCACGGAGATTCCCATATTTCCGAGACGATCACGGGGTATGTGAACGAGGCGATCGGGCTGAAGCTTTAAGACTATTTGCCGCGCGTTTTTCGGTCGGGCGACCGAGTGAGGGCGCGGCTCGCGCAAAAGGAGCATAGCAGATGACGCAGGGCATTGAAAAATTTGAACAGGTTCGCGAGCTGGTCGAAAGCGACGCGTCGCGGGAAGCCGAAGGGATTCTGTCCGGCGCGCGCGAGGAATCGGAGCGGAAGATCGGAGAGAAGAAAAAGAGCCTTCTCGCCGCCTATGGGGAGGACGTTTCGCGGATCACCGAGAAGTTCCGCGCGGAGGAAAACCGGCGTGTTTCGGAAAAGCGAACCTCGGAGGGACGACGGGTGCTTCTTCACCGCGCCGCGCTGACCGACCGCTTTTTTGAGGAGATTGCCGAGTCGCTTCGGGCGGAGACGGCTTCGGCGGATTACGCCGATTACTTAAAGCGGGCGGCGGAGAAAGCGAACGGCTTTGTCGCGCTTGATTCGTCGTCGGTGATTTATTGCCGCGAAGACGACGTAAGCGCGGTAAAAGCGGCGTTTTCGTCCCGCGGAGCGGCGGTCGAAGCGACGGGAGAAATTAAGCTCGGCGGCTTTTTTGTGCGCAGCGGGAATCTCTTTCTCGATTTTTCGCTGGACGCGGCGCTCGAACGCGAGAAGGAAGCCTTTTCGCGCGTGAAGGAGCTGCAGGTCTGATCGTAAGAGAGACTGATAAAAGAGCCTAGGAGAGAAAATATTGTTTGCGGGGACTCTGTCCCCACACCCCTGCAAGCCTTTAAAAAGGCTTGACCTAAATTTTATTATCGCTTTAGACAAATAGCATTCGCGGCTATTTTGTATTTTTCGGAGATTTTGTGAAAATTGCAAAGGGGAGTTTTTAAGCAATATTGCTTTTCGCTTCCTTTTGGCTGCAAAAGGAAGCGGGGTTCGGGGCGGCGCCCCGAAAATATATAAATCTCTTAAAAAATCTCACAAAACAAAGAAACGGGAGTGAACAGCCTTGAACACAATTTACGCGATCAACGGACCGGTCATTAAGCTTCGCGGGACGAAGGATTTCGCCATGCGCGAGATGGTTTATGTCGGAGAAAAAAAGCTGATCGGCGAGGTCATCGGCGTAAACGATGCGGCGACGGTCATTCAGGTTTACGAGAATACCGCGGGACTGAAAATCGGCGAGCGCGTCGAGGGAACAGGAGGACCGATGAGCATTACGCTCGGTCCCGGGATTATTTCGGAGATTTTCGACGGGATCGCCCGCCCGCTTCGCGCCATGCTCAAAACGGACGGGAGTTTCGTCTCAGAGGGGAGCGACCTTCCGACCCTTGATCCTGAGCGGGTTTTCGACGTGACCGTTCTCGTAAAGGCGGGCGATCCGCTTACGGCAGGGCAGGTGTACGCGACCTGCCCCGAAAGCTCGCTCATTCTTCACCGGGTCATGCTCCCGCCCGATTTTCCGTCCTGTACCGTCCTTTGGGCGGCGGAAAACGGCGAATATCGGGTCAATGATACCATATTAAAGGTGCGCGGCGAAAACGGCGCGGAGTACGATCTTACCCTTTGTCAGAGGTGGGCGATCCGCACGCCGCGTCCCGTAAAGCGCCGGATCCCGATCGACACGCCGCTTCTTACGGGGCAGCGGGTGCTTGATACGATCGCGCCGATCGCGAAGGGCGGAACGGCGGCGATCCCGGGCGGCTTCGGCACGGGGAAAACCATGACGCAGCACCAGATCGCGAAATGGTGTGACGCGGATATTATCGTATACATCGGCTGCGGCGAGCGGGGCAACGAAATGACGCAGGTACTCGAGGAGTTTTCCGAGCTGATCGACCCGAAATCGGGGAAGCCGCTGACCGACCGCACCGTCCTGATCGCGAACACCTCGAATATGCCCGTGGCGGCGCGGGAAGCGTCGATCTATACGGGGATCACGATCGCGGAATACTATCGGGATATGGGGTATGACATCGCGATCATGGCGGATTCGACCTCCCGCTGGGCGGAGGCGCTCCGCGAAATTTCGGGGCGGCTTGAGGAAATGCCCGCGGAGGAAGGCTTTCCGGCGTATCTCCCCTCCCGCCTGTCGGAATTTTACGAGCGGGCGGCGAACGCGGATACCCTTTCGGGTAAGCGGGGGAGCGTCACCATTATCGGCGCGGTCTCGCCGCAGGGCTCGGATTTCTCGGAGCCCGTGACGCAGAACACCAAGCGCTTTGTGCGGTGCTTTCTGGCGCTCGATAAATCGCTCGCGTACGCGCGGCATTACCCCGCGATCAACTGGCTTACAAGCTATTCGGAGTATATCGACGACTTCCGCGAGTATTACGAGAAAAACGTCGGCGAGGATTTCTATCCCGCAAGGCAGGAGATCAACAACCTCCTTCTGGAGGAAAATCAGCTGATGGAGATCGTAAAGCTGATCGGGTCGGACGTTCTGCCCGACGATCAGAAGCTCGTGATCGAGACGGCGAAGGTGATCCGCGTCGGCTTTTTACAGCAGAACGCCTTCCATAAGGACGATACGTATGTTCCGCTTGAAAAGCAGCTTCTGATGATGAAGGCGATCCTGCGGCTTCATAAAAAGGCGTTGGAAACGATCGGGCGGGGCGTGCCTTTTTCCGAGATCGCGAAAACCGATCTGTTCGACCGCCTGATTAAGATGAAATACGAGATCCCGAACGACGAACCCGAGCGGTTCGGGGAATACGACCGTTATATCGACGAGACGCTGGCGGCGCTCGAAGGGTAGCTTGGCGGCACGCCTGCCAAAAATAAAAAGCAAGCAAGGTGCAGATTTATGATCAACATTCAATACGCGGGGCTTACCGAGGTCAGCGGACCGCTCGTCTGTCTTGACGGCGTTCGCGGCGCGGCATACGACGAAATGGCGTCGCTTACGCTCGCGGACGGCTCAAAGCGGGTCGCGCGCGTGGTCGAGATGGAGGGCGAGCGCGTCGTTCTTCAGGTTTTTGAGGGAACGTCCGGCTTGTCGCTCGAAAATACGAAAACCGCTTTTCAGGGGAAGCCGCTTGAGATTCCTCTCGGGGAGGAGCTTCTCGGGCGGGTCTTTAACGGGGGCGGAAAGCCGATCGACGGACTCGGACCCGTTTTCGCCGAGAAATACGGCGACATCAACGGACGGGCGCTGAATCCCGTCGCGCGGACTTATCCCCGCAACTATATCCATACGGGAATTTCGTCGATCGACGCGCTCATGACGCTGATCCGCGGGCAGAAGCTCCCGATCTTTTCGGGTTCGGGGCTTTCGCACAATAAGCTTGCGGTTCAGATCGTAAAGCAGGCGCGGCTCGCGGACGAGGGCGGACAGGATTTCGCGGTCGTTTTCGCGGCGATGGGGGTTCAGAACGACGTTGCCGATTATTTCCGCCGTTCCTTTGAACAGGCGGGCGCGGGCGGACGCGTCGTGATGTATCTGAATCTGTCGAACGACCCGATCGTCGAGCGGATTCTGACCCCACGCTGCGCGTTGACGGCGGCGGAATATCTCGCCTATGAAAAAAATATGCATATTCTCGTCATTATGACGGACGTCACTTCCTACGCGGAGGCGCTTCGCGAAATCTCCTCCTCAAAGGGAGAAATTCCGGGGCGGAAGGGCTATCCCGGCTATCTTTACTCCGACCTCGCCTCGCTTTACGAGCGCGCGGGCGTAATCGCGGGAAGCAAGGGCTCGGTCACGCAGATTCCGATCCTGACCATGCCGAACGACGACATCACGCACCCGATCCCCGATCTTACGGCGTATATTACCGAGGGGCAGATCGTTTTTGACCGCGAGCTGGATTCTAAGGGGAATTATCCGGGACTTTCGGTGCTGCTTTCGCTATCCCGTCTGATGAAGGACGGGATCGGGGAGGGCTATACCCGCGCCGATCACAGCGACGTTGCGAATCAGCTTTTCGCCGCTTACGCGAAGGTGCAGGACGCTCGCTCGCTCGCTTCGGTCATCGGGGAAGACGAGCTGTCCGAGATCGACAAAACGTATATGGAATTCGGGAAGGCGTTTGAGACGCGCTTTTTAAAGCAGGGAGAGGACGAAAACCGCAGCATGGAGCAGACGCTCGAGCTGGCGTGGGATCTGCTTTCGCTGCTCCCGAAAACGGAGCTTGACCGCATGAACGCGGCGCAGATCGAGGAGCATTACCGCGGCTGAACGGGTTCGTTAGGAGGTAGGAAATGGTACAGCAGGTTTTCGCGACAAAGGGAAATCTGATCAGCGCGAAGCGTTCCTTAAAGCAGGCGCAGCTCGGCTATGAGCTGATGGATCGGAAGCGCAATATCCTCATTCGCGAAATGGTGAGCCTTTCGGAAAAGGCTTCCGCGCTTCAGGGTTCGCTGGAGGAGACCTTCCGCGAGGCGTATGACGCGCTTCGCACGGCGAATATCCTGAGCGGCGTGATCGGGGAGCAGGCGGCGCGGGTTCCGGAGGATCGCGGAATCACGGTCAGCTACCGCAGCGTGATGGGGGTGGAGCTTCCCGACGTTTCGTCGCGGGTCGAGCCGCCCGTTTTGTCCTATTCGCTTTTTGACACGAATACGCCGTTCGACTGCGCGTATGAGGCGTTCCGTAAGGCGAAAAAGATGAGCGTTTCTCTCGCGGAGATCGAAAACAGCGTGTACCGTCTCTCGATTGCGATCCGTAAGACGCAGAAGCGGGCGAACGCGCTGAAAAATATCCTGATTCCGCGGTACAGGGAGCAGGTTCGCTATATCACGGGCGTACTCGAGGAAAAGGATCGGGAGGAGTTTTCCAGACAGAAGATCATTAAGGCGACCAAGCAAAAGGGTGAAAACAAATAAGGACGGCAATTTTGCCGCCCTTATTTTTATCGTATTACGCCAGCGTATCCAGTAAGGAAAGCGTTCTGTCCGCGTCGTTCAGCTCTCCCGTCAGGAGAAATTCCTGTCGGATCGCTTCGGTGATCTTGAACAGATATTCTTCCATGGACTTGATCTCCTCGAGCAGCTCCTCCGTCCCCGTCTCCGACTTTTTCTTGTATTCCTTCATCAGTCCCGCCAGTCCGTTTGACCGTGCCTTCAGGCTTTCGATCTTCTTTTCGGCTGTTTCCGCGAAGTTTTCCTTCGTAATGCCCTCGTGACAGCTATACATACTTGTGTCTCCCGAAATATCGAGCAGCTCCGAATCAATCCCGGTCGCGTCGTAAAAATCGGCGGCAGCCTGTTTAAAGTTCTGCGCGTGCATGCGGTTTCCGATCTCCGCAAGCCTGTTGACCGGCTTGCGGTTGATGAGATGATCAAGCCTCGCTTCCGCCTCCTCCAAATACCCTTCGACGTCCGAACGCGCAATGAAGGGGGTGTTCGATCCCGCAAGCTCGTATTTCAGATCGTCCGCGTAGACCCGGTCGCTTGAGCCGCACCCGTGGAGCAGGTCGGCGTAGTACGCGATCTTTCCGTCCAGCTCGTTGTAGGCGTCGAGCTTCCCCTGCTCCTCCCTGATCCGGAGCATGATGGTTCTCTGCATACCGAGATAGGCGTCCGCCGCGTCGCTGATGTCGCGGGGATCAATCGTTTGGGAGAGCTTCCGAAGCTGCGTCCGAACTGCTCGGTTCGACCGCGGGGCGGCGTTTTTCTCGCTTTTTTTCGCCGTGCCGACAACGGAAAAAAGCCGTCCGGCACCGATCGGATTGAAATTTGCCGGGATCTTCATGATTTTACCTCATTTTTTATACTAATTTCTGTCAACATCTTTGATTTTGACAGAAATTAGTATTATCAAAGAAGCGCGGGTTTCTACGAAAAAACGCGCGCTTTTTCGGCTGTTACAGACTGCTGTCGAACGAGCCGCCCTTGTTGGATTCAAGCTTGTTCCGTGAAAAGTAATCGAGCGTTTTCTTGCTCCCGCTCAGGTCCTCAAGCTCCGTCCGAAGCTCCTTGACCCGCGCGTCCACGCGAACCGCGGCTTGCTTGTCCTTTTCGGCGGCTTCGAGATAAACCGAGCGCATTTTGATTGCCGCGCGGCGGATCTCCTTTAACTGCGCCGAAAGTCCGAGAGAGGCGTGGCGGTTTTGCATGGCGCCCTCAATGCTGCTCTTTTCCTCGGGTGTACATTCCTCGCCGACGATCTGCTCCAGCTCGCTGTGAAGCGTGCCGAGCGTTTCAATCAGCGCCGCGCGTTCCTCAATGATCTGCTCCAGCGTTTCGTCAATATCCGTCGTCAGAATTTCGGCGGTTTTCACGTGATAATCGTGAAGCACGGCTTCCATACCGACGATCTTCTCGATCACTTTATTTTTGATTTGCTCGGTCATGGCGATTCCTTTCCCGATAGATTAGCTCACTTGGCTTTTCGGCATTGCCGCGACCTGTGAAAACGCGTCCTTTAAATCCGCGAGCATGGGCAAAAGCTCCTGTAGGATCGTGACGTCCTTCTTGACGTTCGCGGCGATCAGCTGACGGTTAAAGAAGTCGTAGAGCGCGTCGAGCTGCTTTGAGACCGGGATACTCATATCGAGCACCGAGCGGAGCGCGTTTACGATGTCCTGTGATTTCTGGAGACCGTGATTCGCCGCCTCATAATTTTTTTGCTCGATATAAACGATCGCGCGGTTGATCTGTCGTTCCGCTTCGTCGTAGAGCTTTACGACGATCTCCATGGGGGTAAGCGTGGAAATAGACTGCTTTTTATATGCGGAGTAAGCGTTATTCATACGGTAAACCGTTCCTTTCCCGTGAGGAGTTATATCCGTCGGTATGATTCTCCTGCAAAGATATGTTCTTAGGGAAACTCATCGAGTTTCCCTAAGATCGGTTTTATTACATTGTTGTTCCGCCGAAGTAGGACGAAAGCGAAGCCGACTGGCTGTTAAACGTCCCGAGCATCGATTCCATCCTGGAATACTTTTTCCAGAGACGGTTCTGCTCGTTTTCATAGCGGGATTCGAGCGTTTTGATCCGCGAGGTGATCCGCTTCATCTGGTTATAGATAAAGTTGTCGGTCGCCGAGGTTCCCGTTTTCGCGCCCGCCTTGTTGATAAGGGTACCCTTATCGCCCGTCGTTCCGACCGCGTATTCGAGCGCGTCGGCGAATTTTGTCATGACGCCGTTTTCCTTATCGCTGAACAGTCTCATGATGTCCTCGCCGTATTCGGTGATCGACGTCTTAAGCGTTTCCTCGTCAAGGATCAGCTTTCCGTGATCCTTATAATCGTTCGAGGTTTTAATCCCGATCGCCGAAAGGCTGATCGTCTTTCCGTCCGCCGCTTCCACCGTCCCCATCAGCGAGGTGCGGAGCCTCGTCATGGCGGCGCTTATCGTCGAGTCATGGTATAAAAGACCGAGCTTTGCTTTCTCTTCCCATTTTTCTTCCTGCTTATCGGAAAGGTCAAGCTCCTCCTTATCCGCGTCCGCGAGGAAGTAGTAATCCTTATCCGGCTTCTGGTCGAGAAGCTCATAAACCTCCTCGATCAGCTTGTTGTATTCCTCGACAAAGGACTTGATCGTATCGGTGATCGCGCTGTAATCCTTCTCGATGCCGACGCTGAATTCCGTACCCTCCGCGACACCCGCGAAGCTGAACGTCGTGCCGTCTACGGTCACGGAATTTCCTCCGCTTTCGAGAAGCTGTCCGTTTATCTCGACCTCGAGGTTCGTACCCTGCTCATAATTCGCCGCGGTGCGCGTAAGACCGATCCCGGCGAGGAAGCCCTGCGCGTCGTCGTCAATTTTGATCTCCGCGTCTACGCCGTAGTTGTTCGAGATCAGCGTGAACCGGTTCTCGAGCGAGGAGTAGGACATTTTCACGCCCGCCTCCGAAGCGTTGATCTTCCGCATCATATCCTTAACGCTCGTATCCTCCGAGAAGGAGAAGCTTACGCCGTTGATCGTAAAGCTGTAATTTCCCTTTTCGTCCGCGGGGAGGTTCAGCTCGCCGAGCCTGGTCGAGTTCGAGATCTGCGAGATCGAGGTGGTCGCCTGTGCGAGTCCGAGATCGCTCGCGTTGTTTTTCGAGGAGGAAACCGCGAAATCCACGTTTTCCGTCGTGATCGTCGTCGTTCCGTTTCCGTTATCGGTCTCGACCTCGCGGGTCGCCGTGATCGTCGCCGACTGCATATCGTCCGCGATCGTGATCCCGAGCTTTACGCCGCTCTTGGTTTCCGCCGCGCCGATGCTGTTGTTCAGCGAGGACTTGTTGTAATGATCGATGATGACCGTGTCCGCGACGTTCGCGTTGTCCGTCTCGATCTGCTCCATCGCGGTCTGGTTCGCTTCCTTATACGCGTCGTATTCGTTGTAGGTAAGCGCGCGCCAGTTCGTTTCGTCCAGCTGATAGCCGGTATAGGTATTGTATTTATTTTCGATCGCCGCGTAGTTTTCGGCAAAATCGCCGCCCGCCGCGAGCTGATCCGCCTTCCATGTATCCTTGTCCTGCGCGGTTTCGCCTTCGCCGAGACTGTCCACGTATTTCTGATATTCTACGTCAACATAGTTTGCGAGCGCCTCGTCTCGCTTCGCAATCTGATCGGCGGTAAGCTCGGAGGATATATCGTGATCGTAGTAGTAGTTCGCAAACTGATTATATAAGCCGTCCGCAGTATCGGTCTTATATCCGGTACCTGCCTGAACAAGAGCAAGCGCGTCAGCCTTGATTTTCTCGCCGCCGAACTCGTCGTTCTTTAACCAGTCTTCATAGGACAGATCGGTCGCAAGCGTACCGCCCTGCTGCATACAATAATAGTCGTACTGCGCTCTGAGATATGCCTTTCCCGCCGTAGTTTTGCAATATTTATCGAAATACTTTTCCGCCTGCGCCTGCTCCGCCTTCGCGAACGCGTCCCGGAACAGCTGTTCCTTGTTCTCGTCGGTTTCGATCGACTTCCAGTTTTCGTAGGACTCATACTTTTTCGATTCGATATAGTCCGCCTTGATCTGGTCGTAAAGCGCCTGCTTCTCCTCGCTGAGCGGGAGGTCGTTTCCGTTTTCGTCCTTTTCGGGGGTGAAATAATCGCTCCCTAAGGTCTGGAACGAGATGTTGATAACCTCGTCGCCGATCTGAACCGCGATCGAGTTATTCCCGGAGGCAAGCTGCGAAAGATCGAGCGAAGTACTGCCCGCCATCTGTCCCGCGCCCGAAAGGGAGATTCCTTTTCCCTCGCGCGAGATAAACTGCCCGTTCGCGTCAACATAGACAAGACCCGCCTGAGTCGGATCCGCCTGCGAAGCGTTGCTGTCGCCGTAGATCTCACGAAGCTGCTCGTTCAGCTCCCTGATCGTATCTTCCTTTGTCGCGCCCGCCGTAAAGGTAATATTCTTGGATTCCCCGCCGACCGAAAGGGTAACGCCGTAGGTCTCGCCTTCGGTAAAGGAATCGAAATCAAGCTTTGCCGCGCTGCTTAAATTGGCGCCCTTCATGGTCGTCTGCTTCGCGGTGGTTTTTACCTTAATGTCGTAATTGCCCGCGACGGAATCGGTCGTTGTCGTCGCGCTGAAGCCCGCGATCGCCTGCTCCGCGCCGTTTACCTTCGTCGTGGTCGCGTACTGGCTCCACATCGACGAACCGGCAAGGTTCGACTTCGGGTTTACGAGGTCGAAATATTTCGATTTGAGGCTCTGCATCTTCGAGATGATGTCCTGATAAGCCTCCTGCGTCGCCTTATACTTTAAAAGCTGTCGGTTCTGCTTCGTGATTTTAAGCTTGCTGTTCGCGGTGAGGGCGTTGATGATTGATTCGGTATCGAGCCCCGAATTCATGCCGCTCATACGGAGTGTGTTGTTCGCCATGGTCCTTCGTTCCTTTCTATGTCGTTTTCCGAAATACTTTTGAAATCAATTTTTGTCCGTTCGGACGGGGAAAGCTTATTTTTTTGAAAAACCGCCGAGAAGCGCGTTCAGCGTTTCCTTCGGGATCGCCTTCGAGGAATCGACATTCGCGTCCTGCGCGCTGCGAAGCTCGTTCCGGATAATTTTAATGTCGCGCGGCGCCGTGATTCCAAGCTTTACGCGGTCATGCGAGACCTCGAGCACCACGATCTCGATGTGGTCGGCGATAATAATGCTCTCCTCGGTCTTTCTTGTTACGACAAGCATTATTTCACCTCCTCGTCAGGGAAAAGCGGGTACCGGAAGGGGTAATCGTGCGGGAGGATCACCTGTAAGGCGGTATGATTTTCGGGGTTCAGGACGATCGGGGATTTCATGTTTACCGTCGTCCGGTGAAAATCCTCGGGGATCTTCGCGATCGTGAGACAGCGAACCGCGTCGCCCTCGGTTACCTTTAAAAGCCGCTTTTCGCTTTCGTTTAGCGTGACATGAAAGCTTTCGTCGATCTTTTCGGGGTCGAAGACGATAAAACAAAGCTCCTTGTGGTCAAGCGACTGAAGCCACATGGGGTAGGTATCCTCGCCAAGCGGGGAAAGGATCGCGAATCGGCGGTCGTCCTCGAACGCGAACACGCCGTTCGGAAAATCGTAAACGGCGCTTTCTTCAATTTCCTTCTCGCCGAAGTCGCGGGTATCGATCGTCATCATGCGTTCCCCTCCTTATCCGCGTGTGTCGAGCGCGGGTTCGTAATTCGGATCGGCGCTCGGCGGAACGTAGATCGGTCCCCCGAGGTATTCGATCTCAACGCGCGGCATTTGCGCGATCGAGATCTCTACTCTTCCGGGAGTGAACTCATACGGCATCATCTGCGCGTTTTCCCAGTCGATATTGACGTCGCCTACCTCGTAATTGATGTTCAGCACGCCCTCCTCAAAGGTCACGTCCGCGCCCGTTTTCGGTAAAAATTCCATGATCGTCTGGACCGTCTGTCCCGCGCGCATATGCTGCGCGGCGATCTCCGAGGGCTTCGCGCCGCGGGCAAGCTGATTTCCGTCGTTCGCGATCCTCGCCGTCCCCTCATACGCGAGACGGAAGCCCTCCTCGCTCTTTTTCTTGAAGAAGTCGAGGTTGTTGTAATTCCCATAGCCGAGGCTCGAACGCGCCGCATAGGTATCAATATGGATTTTCATCGGCTCGGAATGAATCCTTAAATTTCCGTCCTGCGTCTCGATGTCCATTTTAAAGGCGGCGTCCGGGTTATTGACGCGCGGATTGCGCATTTCCCCCTTGACGATATTGAGTTCCACCTTGATCGGAACGGTCGTGATACTTAAAAGATTCGGCTCTACCATATCGGCTCGGCTCCTTTCTTTTCTTTAGGACAACCGGAGGGCTGACCTAAAAAATTATTTTCATAAAAGATCATCAGTTCATGTAATTAAAGATCGACATCGGGATCAGCTGCGAGCCCATCTGAAGCGTCGCGTTATAGATCGCCTCGAGCATGGTCTTTCGGGTGATCTCCGTCGGAAGGTCGGTGTATTCAAGCTCGTTCTGCTGATCCGAGAGATTGAGCTGAATATCCAGAATACGGTTCTGGTTGAATTCGATAAATTGGTCGTTTGTACCAAGCTCCGCGATCGCCACGGAAAGCGAACCCTGCGCCGCGTATAGAAGATCCGCGTATCTCGCGACAAGCTGGTGATCCCCGTCCTTAAGCGCCTGCGCCGCGTCGAGCACAAGCTGGATAATATTATTGGAATATCCGCCGGATTCCTGAAGCTCTACGCGTCCCTCGCCGCCCGCGTCGGAAATATAAATCGCGTCGGTTCCGTCCTGATCGTAAAGGACAATTCCGCTGTCGTTTTCGATATGCGGCACGTTCGATTTTCCGAACGCGGTCGGCGCGCTCAGCGCCTTGTTGATATTGTTCATATTTTCTTCCGCCGTCGCGCCCGCGGTAAAGGTTACCTTTACGTCGTTAATGCTGAGCGAATAGGTTCTGCCCGCCTGAAGCTTTGTGTAATCAATTTTCCCTGTCGTGGTATCGACGTTTACGTCAAAGGAATAATCCGAGGTGTTTGAAATCTCGGCGTATACGTCGTTTTTGTCGAAAATACGTCCGTCGGCGTAAATATTGAGCGTCCCCTCGCCGAACTTTTCGTCGAGCGCCTTACGGATATTGTCGAGCGTGCTGTTGACGTTGTTGCCGTTTTCGTCGGGGTCGCCGCCCTTGAAATCGATGACGCGGGTCTTTCCGCTGATCGTAACGGTAAGCGAATAGTAGTTGTCGCTGTTGATCGCGCCGAGGTCGATCGCTTTTCCGTTAATGGTCGCGTTGTCATAATCGTAAATACCGGTCAGGTCGTCCTCGCGGTTTTCGAGATGGAGGATATTTCCTTCCTTGTCAACCTCGGGGGTAAGCTGGAACTGCTTGGAAAGCGCCTTGTTGATATTCTCGATGCTCTGCGCGACGGTATCGCCGCCGTCAAATTCCACTCTTTTCTTCAGTCCGCCGACGCTTACGTCCATCGCGTAATGCGTACCGGGGTCTAAGTATTCGAGGTCGATTTTAACGGTACGGTTCGTAACGCCGCAGCCTAGGATCTTCGCGCCGTTCAGGGTGATCGGAAGCGCGGTCTGATCCTCGATCCGCTCGGAAGCGTAGTCGTCCGCGTTCGCTCTGGCGGTCTGTCTCGTCGAGCTGTCGGTCGTCATGCCGATCCCGATGTCGAGATAGGACATCTCGCTGTACGGGAAGGAAAGCGGGTCGCGCGAGGAGTTTACGGGAACGCCGTTATAGGTCACGTATTTTCCGTTCTCGGTACCCTTGATCTCATACGCGACGGTTTCGTTATTCGTTCCGCCGAAGATCTTCCGGCTCGCGGTCGCGACGTTCATTAAGCCGACCATCTGCTCCGCCTTCTGCTCCACTTCCATAGCGATGATTTTCATGTCGCTTTCGTTTCTCGTGCCGTGTGCGCCCTCGATCAGCTTTGCGTAAATGACCGAGATCTGCTCGGAAACGCCGCCGTCTCCGTCGAGCGAAGCCTCCGCCATTGCGTAGATCGAATGCGCCGAGGTGAGATTCACCTGATAGGTTTCCATTTTCGCCATTGTTTCGCGGACACGAAGCGCGCGCGCCGCCTTGATCGGATCCTGACTTCCGCGCGTATACTGGCGGTTCGTCTCGATCTTCATTTCGGACGCGTATTTCGCGGCGCGAACCGATTCGTAGTTATTTAAATAGTTGCGGCGCATGGTATTTCCTGCGATTCTCATAGCCGGTTCAATCCTTTCTCAGATAAAGAGGTTTTTATACTATTTTCCGATCAAGCTGCAGACAAAGTCTACAGCTTGATTCAGCCGCGCAAAGCGCGGCTGAGGCGGCGAAGCCGCCGGAAAAGCCGTACAATACTAATTTCTGTCAAAATCAAAGATTTTGACACCCGCCTTTCAGGCGGAATCATACTATAGACTTTGTCTATAGTATGATTAGAAATTAGTATTACAGACCCGCTCTGCCCGTATTGTTGATCAGGCGGTCGAGACATTCGTCAAGCGAGGTCATCATACGCGAGCTTGCGTTGTACCAGTTCTTGTATTCGAGCATATTGATCCCTTCCTCGTCGTCGTTTACGCCGGAGACGGCCTCGCGGCTGTCCAGAAGGGAGTTTGTCGTGATATAGGAGGATTCGTACTGCGCGTCGAAAAAGTCGATCTGCTGCCCGATCCGGTTGTTGATAAATAAAAGGTAATCGTAAACGGTACCCTCATAATCGCCCTTCGAGCCGAAGGAAACGACGTCGGAGCCTATTCTTACGAGCATTTCGTTGACGTGGTTTCCGTCCTGCGTAAGCTTCCAGGTTCCGTCCTCCTGCTGTACCTCGCCGAGCATGGTCGCGTCGTCCATCCAGGCGTTCGCGATCCGCATATTGTTGGCGGTCATGCCCACATCCTCGTAGAACGCCTTTCCCTCGTTATATTCCTTGGTGCAGTAGAGCAGGCGGTCGGCGTTTACGAGATTGCCGTCGTTGTCTACCGCGCCGTTCAGGCGGTTCATCAGGTTTCCGAAATCGTTCGCGAAGGAGTCGATGACCGATTCGTAATAGGGGATTCCGTAGGAGTCGTTCTGGAAACCGGTCTTATAGATCCCGTTTCCGTTCAGGACGTCGACATAGCTCTTGATTTCGCCGGATTTAAAGGTCGCCTCGTCGCCGGAGGTCCAGCGGAGCACCGCCGCACCGAACGCCGCGTAGTCGCGAAGCAGCTCGGAGCTGTAGCTTTCAGGGTTTTCGACCTTTGTGCTTCCTCTCATGTAGAGGGTTTCGTACTTTTCGCCGTTTACGATCTCGACTCCGTTCATCTCGATCCTTACCGAGCCGTCGGGGTTGTCGTGGACGACGAGGTTCCCCATATACGAAAGCTCGTCGATCAGAAGGTTTCTCGCGTCGAGAAGCTCGTTCGGACCGTAGGAGCCGGTAACGGACTGCCATTCGGCGAGCTTACCCGTCGCCATAACGGAATATTCGCGGACAATCCGCTTATTGTAATCGACGATCTCGGTAATGATGTTGTTCGTGTTTTCGATCGTCGTACTGAGTGTTTCGAGGTTGGATTCCTTCAGGTTTTCGAGGTCGGTATAATACGAACGGAGAAGATCCGAGATGTTGCCCGCCTGATTGCGGACGATACTGCCGAGCTCCTCGCTGTCCGGCTGCTGCGCGTACTGTGACATGGTGTCGAGCAGGACGTCAAGCTGTTTCGTAAGCCCCTCGCTCGAAATATCGTCGAGAACGGTCTCGACCTCCGAGATCACGTCTCTCGAGGTCGCGTATTCCGCGACGAAGCAGGTCGATTCGCGGTAGCGGCGGTCGATATACGGGTCGCGGATCTGGTTCACGCCGAACGCCGTCGCGCCCTGTCCCGCGAGCGAAAGGCGGGAAAACTTCGACTGATAATAGGAATATTTATTTAAAGAAAGCGATCCGATGTCAACTCTCTGACGGGTATAGCCCTCGGTATGGGTGTTCGCGAGGTTGCTTCCCGTGACGTCGAGCGCCTTCTGCGCAAGCTGAATGCTTCTTTTTGAAACCTCAAGACCTAAAAATGAAGACCGCATGGGACGAAATTCCTTTCTTTATTGTGATCGGATCATACCTCGCCGATAAACCCGCCCGAGGTATCGGGGTGGCGCACCTTAACGCCCTGACCGGTATAGGTGCTTGTCGAGCCGACGGGCATTTTCGAGTTTTTTTCCTGAATCGTAAGCTTTCGTTCTATGATTTCGATAATATCGGCATTCGTCTTTTTGATCAGTCCGATATGCCGTTCGATCGAGACGCATTCGAGCTTCAGCCGCTCCTTATACGCCTCGGGACATTCTTCGATCAGCACGGTCGCCTTTTTATCCGCGATTCCGAGCCGTTCAAAAAGCTTCATGCGATTCGCCTCGAGATGATTTCCCTCGGCGACGAGCCGCTGCTCCTCCACCAGGGAATCGAGAAGCCAAGGCAGATCGTCGGCGATTACTTTTGCTTTTTTCTCGTTAATAAAGGTTTCGAGCGCTCTGAAATGCGCATTGATTTTTTCCATGCAGCCGATGATTTCCTTTGCCGTCTGAACTGTCATTGTTCGTTTCCCCCTTTCGGATTACTGAAGGCTTTGCTTTTGTTTTTTTGTGCAGGCGCGGGCTTTAGCCTAAAATCGCCGCCGCTACGTCCTCTGCCGATACGGGACAGTTATCCCCGCTGTACTTTTCCGCCAGCGCCGCAAGGCGTGCCGGAGAAGCGGGAGCGTCCGCCGCGGAAGCCGCTTCCGTTTTCGCGGTTTCCAGGTATCTGCCGAAATCGAATTCAACGCGGTCGGTTTTTTCAGCCTTTGCCGCCGTGTGCGCTTTCTTCGGGGAAACGCCCGCCGCGGTCTTTTTGTACGCGCTGATCATGCTGCTTTGTAAATTTCTGATCTCCATGAACTTATTCAACTCCTTTTGCGCGAATTTCGGATTCGTTCGCGATTGCATGGATATTCCGATACAATTGTTATATCGTCGGCGGGGAAAAAAACTTTAGCGTTTTTTAAAAAATTTTCAAAAAAAGGGCGGAAATTTTGTCGAAGGTTACAAAAAAGTTACGATCCGGAGAATTAGCTTCCGTTTTGCGCAAACAGCCGGACTTAGCCGCGGGTTATACTATTTTCCGATCAAGCTGCAGACTTTGTCTATAGCATGATTAGAAATTAGTATTATAAAGAAATAGGGAAAAAAGGCTTGATTTTTCGGGAAGGATTTGTTATAATGAGTGTGTCGGTTCTGCCGGCGAGTAATCGGGAAGGAGGATTCACCATGGCTTATAAAATTTCGGACGAATGTATCGCTTGCGGCGCCTGCGCGGACGGATGTCCCGTAGAGGCGATTTCCGCCGGAGATACATACAAAATTGATCCCGATAAGTGCATCGACTGCGGCGCTTGTGCGGACACCTGTCCCGTCGGCGCGCCCCAGCAGGCGTAAGAGCATGGATTCATTGGATGTTGCATGCGTCTTTTCGGCAGATTTTGTCGCTGACTGCGTTAAAATTTCTTGACTTGCGGCAGCAAGCCTGTGAAATTTTGCCTTGTCAGCGGCAAAACCCGCTCAGAAAATCCGCGCACAAATCCAATAATACAAGCTCTAAGAATCTGCCCGGCGGGCAGATTCCGAGCGGTTTTCCGCAATCGCCCCCGATGAGAATCGCAGCTTAGTCGGAGGGCTTCGGGCATGAAAATAACCCCCGTACACGATGATGTACGGGGTTATTTTTATAGAGAAAGGCTTTAGCTCATCGCCTTTTTGATCGCGTTCAGAAGATCGCCGAATTCCTCAAAGGCGGGAAGCTCGGGGTGGTCGGTTCGGATCTGCGGGGTGCTTCGGAATAAGAAGCCCGCCTTGCTCGCCTCGATCATGCCGAGGTCGTTGTAGCTGTCTCCGCTCGCGATCGTGTCATAGCCGATCGACTGGAGCGCCTTTACCGTTGTAAGCTTCGACTTTTCACAGCGCATCTGAAAGCCCGTGATCTCGCCGCTGTCCGAAACGGTGAGCGTGTTGCAGAACAGGGTGGGTCGTCCGAGCTTTTCCATGAGCGGGCTTGCGAACTGCTCAAAGGTATCGCTTAAAATAATGACCTGCGTAAAAGAGCGAAGCTCGTCCAGAAATTCCTTCGCGCCGGGGAGCGGGTCGATCGTCCGGATCACGTCCCGGATCTCCTTTAATCCGAGCTTATGCTCGCGGAGAATCCCGATCCGGTATTTCATCAGCTTATCGTAGTCCGGCTCGTCTCTTGTCGTGCGCCGAAGCTCGGGAATACCCGCCGCGTCCGCGAAGGCGATCCAGATTTCGGGGACTAAGACCCCTTCCATATCCAGACAGGTAATAAACATAAAATCAAGTTCCTTTCAGCGACTTTCGCGGGGAAGACCTCCCGCGAAAATCATATTTAACCGCATTTTATTATATCATTTCGGGGAAATTTTGTCAATACGGGAATTTTTTTCAAAAACCGCTCTCTTTTTCGGGAGCCGGCTCGTCTAATGTTACGAAAGGGGGAAAGGCAGAGCAATCATGGAAAAAAACGGTACCGACAGCATTGCCGAGCTGTTCCGAAAATACGGCGACGAAATACTGCGCACCTGCCTGCTGTTCCTGAAGCGGCGCGAGGCGGCGGAGGACGCGGCGATGGAGACCTATCTGCGCGCTATGCGGTCGATGGACCGCTTTCGGGGCGGCTCCTCCGAAAAGACATGGCTGATCCGGATCGCGGTCAATATCTGCAAGGATACGCTCAAATCTCCCGCGCATAAGAACAATGCCGGGAGCGAACCGCTCCTTACCCTTTCGGGGAGGGACGAGCTGTCCGCGTATGAAACGAAAGCCGCCGTTTCGGAGGCGGTCGCGTCCTTAAAGCCGATTTACCGCGAAGCGGCGATCCTGCATTTTTACAACGGCTTCACCGTAAAGGAATCGGCGAGGATCGCCGGAATCCCCGAGACCGCCATGGCGTACCGCGTAAAGCGGGCGAAGGCGCTTCTTCGGGAGCGGCTCGGCGGCTGGTATTTCGGAGAATAGGCTTATCGCCCTTTGGAAAGGAAATGTTCATGAACAGAATCAGAGACGAAATCAATCGGGAGCTTTCCGGGCTTACTTTCGAGAAGCTCGAAAAGGAGGCGCTCGGCAGGCTTCCCGAGAAGCGAAAGGAAAAAAATATGAAATTCAACAAAAAAATCATCACGGGAATTGCCGCCGCGGCGGCGGTCGCGGCGGTCACGGTCACGGCGGGAGCGGCTTCGGACTGGAATTACGGCAAGCTGATCGGCGGATTTTTCCGGAATCAGAATGTTACGAATCCCGAAACCGAGCCGGACGGACAGAATCAGCCTGCTTCGGAAATCGGCGAACCGTCCGCGAACCCCGCGCCGCCCGCTTCGGCGGTCGCCTTACTCGACCCGCTCCTGCAGAACGCAAAGATCACCAGCACCTTCACGAACTACAACGCGCGTTTCGACGGGATCATCTATGACGGGAAAGCTCTGATGGCGTCCGTCAACCTCGCGGCAAAGGACGGTACGCCGTTTGACCCGAATCATGAGTATATGGGAACCTTGCTGGCGGAAGGGATCAGTATGAGCGGTCATCAATGGAGCGAGGTGAACGAGGACGGCACGCTTCAGGTGTACAGTATTTTCGATCACGCGGATATTTCCGAGGAAACCGAGGTCACGCTCACCTACCATTACGTGCTTTACGATTCGGATATGCTGAAATACCAGCCCGCCGACGAGCTTCCGCCCGAGGAGGTGCTCGATCCCGGATCGATCAGCGCGACGCTGACCTTGGACAAATGCGGGATCGGGAAGGACGTCGAGCTGAAGGACGCGGACGGCAATGTCATCAGCGCGCATATTACCCCGATCAGTATGGAGCTGATTTACAGCGAGACGTTTATCAACGGCAGATCGATCGAGAGCGGAGAGATTCCCAAGCACGGCGAAATCTACGGGAAAAACGGCGAGGTACTGATCGGCGCGGCGGATTACAGCGGCGGCGTGGGCGACGAAACGGGAAAGGGCTATAAGGGCGTCCCCTATTTCTTCGCGACCTTCTCGCGGATCATCGACGTAAACGAGATCACGGGGATTGACGTCGGCGGCTTCACTTACGGTGAAATTCCGGAATAAAGAGAATCATACTGCTTATGCGGGGGGGGGGGATTTGCCTTGTGACCTTCTGCCACATACCAAGCCCCGTTTCCTTGCAGCCATAAAAAAATATGTGCGGTTCGACGATTATCGGAAACGGTCGAACCGCACATACTTTTTAATTTTTAGAAAAGATAAAAAGCAATATGAAAATTTAGGTCAAGCCTTTTTAAAGGCTTGCAGGGGCGTGGGGACGGCGTCCCCACAAAAATATATTTCTCTTCTCTCTATTCAATTTCCCTGATCCTTGTAATCGTCGCCGCCGTTCTCGCGCTTCCGAATTGATCGCTGTACGTGAGGGTAATATTGCTCAGGGTAATCTCGACGCGCCGTTCGCAGTTGTTTGTTTCTCCGGAAAGCATTCGGTTCAGCTCGGCAAGCACGCTTTCGTCGAGCTCCGTTTGGGTGTATACGTTATTTCCCTCAAAGAGATTCCCGACGCGAAAGCCGTTCATCAGCTCGCTGTAAACGGCGGTATTGCCCGAAAAGAACGAGTCCTGCGCGCCGAACCCGATCGGGAGCGGGAAATTCGTCAGCTCTTTTTGTGCAATTTAGTTCGCGTCCGCGATAAAGCGAACCTCGCCGGTTTCCGTGACGGACGTCCGTTCGTCCGGAAGCGCGGTAAGATCGGGGACGATCTCCGCTTCGCCGTTCAGATAGGGCATCGGATCAATGGGCGTACCGTCCCGGCGGATCTCGAAATGCAGGTGCGGTCCCGTCGAATAGCCCGTGCTTCCGACGGCGGAAAGGATCGTTCCCGCTTCGACGGTTTCGCCTTCCGTTACATACAGCTCGGAGCAGTGCGCGTAAATGGACTGGATCCCGTTTCCGTGATCAAGAATGACGCATTGCCCAAAATCGCCCTTTTCGCCCGCGTGGGTCACGATCCCGTCGGCGATCGCCGCGATCCCGTCCCCCTCCGCCGCCGCGAAGTCCATTCCGGCGTGATCCTGCTTCAGCCACGGATCATAGCCGAAGCCCGCGCACGCCCAGATCCCGCGTTCCGCCGCGTCCGGGAGGATCGGGTTTGGATTTACCGTGAGGAAAACGGAGGAAGGCGCGTGAAAGGTGTGTGTCGCCGACGGCGCGTCGGCTGAGGGGTATTCGGAATACATCGCGATACGGGTGAGGTGATGCTCCGCCGCGTATTCGATCAGCGCCTTCGCGTTCGACCGGTCGGGAAGATCGGCGTTTCCGTAGCCGATATAAAGTGTTTTTCCGTCCGTCCGCGCGGTATAGTTCGACGTCATGAACAGGTCGAGCGTTTCGAGATATTCGTCACAGTAGAGATTTACGTGATCGGTATGCCAGAGATACAGATACGCCTTCCGCAGGAGCGGCGCTTTATATTCGTAGGCTTGAAGCTCCGGGTGCTCGTCGATCATGCGGCGCACCGCATCGAGGAGCGAATCCCCGCCGACCTTCAATCGGGCAAGCTCGGTGAGAGCGGCGTTATAGATTCCCGCGCCGCTGAGGGGTACGGTTTCGGCGCTTCCAAGCTCGTATTCCTCAAACGCGAGTACGGGGCGAAGCGTTTCGGGAAGCTCGGGCTGCTCGATCAGGGCTTCGTCCGCCGCCATGACGGCGCCGTCCAGCTTTTCGGCGGTCAGCAGGCGGATCTCACGGTAGTATGTGATCTTTTGGCGGAAAAATTCTTTTTGCATTCCGTTGAGCGCACTCTCGATCTGCCGTAAATATTTCTCGCTCAGGTCGCGGTATTCGAGCCATTCCGAAACGGGAGCCGCGTAAATGTCCGCGCCGCTGAGCCAGAGGCTCCCGGCGGGGTTTTCCTCCGAGCGGAAGGTGTACGGGCTGACGAATTCGATCTCGTCCGTTCCGTAGAGGATCGAACGGAGCGCTTCCTCGGGATAGAGGATTTCTCCCGTTTGCCCGTAATAATGACGGTTGATCATATCGAGCGCTTCGCCGAGCATTTCCTCGGTAATATTCAGTCCGTCGATCGTAAGAAGCCGCCGATAGCTCGGGATCGTTTTCTCATTCGGCTTGCCGACCGAACCGTTGATCGCCGAAAGGAGCGTTTCCTCATCGGGAGCGCAGTCTTGCACCAGCTTTAAAACGTAGTTGTAGATTTTCACGCCGTTAAAATCAAGCGTTTCGCTGAAGTCGGAAGCGGCGGGATCGTAAATTGCATTTAAAAAAGAGTCCTCGGGGAGCGGCGGTATTCCGTCCTCGAATAAAGCCGCCGAAACGAGCAGGGATTTCCGCTCGGCGGCAGCCGCGCAGACGGGATCGCCGAGGGAATTTGCCCATTCGAGCAGAAGGAGCATCGGCTCGGGCGGTTCGGAGAAGGTACTGCCCTCTTGCCGGAACAGATCGGCGAGGTGTTCGGACGACATTTCGTAGAGATTTTCCACGGTGTAGAAAAGATAGCCCTCCCGCTCGTTATAGGTGCACATCGGGAGCGCGTCGCTCACGAAAAGGCGGCGGCAAAGCTCTTCGTTCCGCGAGGCGACGGCTTTGATCTCATCCTCCGTAAAGCCACCCGCGGCGAGAAGAAGCTCGCTCGCCTTTTCCTCGGAAATATCGAAGTAAACGACATAGGAGAGGAGGTTCGGGTTGTTATAAAAGCTGTAATACGGCGGAAGAGAGGAAAAATGGTCGATCCATTCCGCGAAAGCCTCCGCGCCCGCCGCCTTGGTCAGCACGTCGGGAAAGGTCAGGAACTTTGTCCGGAAGGGGAGGGTGCGGTCCGCTTCGCCGATCGGGAGAGCCGGCATGGTTTCGTATACGTCGGGCGAAACGTCCAGCTTGGGAGAGGAAAGCGCCCCGACCGTTTCTTTTTTCGGAGCGAGAGCGGAAAAGCCGATCGGATCGGGATTTTCGGAAACGGTCACCACAATCGAGCGATCCTCGGCGAAAAGATTCCGGAAAAATCCGCTTCCGAAAATAATAAAGGCGAATGCGGCGGCGACTCCCGCCGCGCCCCCGAGAACGGAGAGAAGGATCGTCCTTTTTCGGTTTTTTTGTAAAAGGCGGCTTCGGTGAGGATCCTCGTCCGCCTGCTCCGCGGCTTCCATGACCCGTTTTTTCAGCGTCTTTGTCGCGCGGATCCCGTCATAAGCGTTCTTATAATCCTTAATATTCATATGCTTCCTCCTCGATCACGAGTTTTAGCCTCTCCCTGCCGCGCTTTAGCCATGTTGAAACGGTGTTGGGAGTAACCTTATAGATCCTGGCGATTTCTGCGGTCTGATACCCTTCGTAATAATGGAGATAGATCGCGTCGCGGTATTTTGGATCAAGCTTTCCGATCAGCTCCAGTATATTCGTTTGTGTTTCGGTTCGGGCGATCCATTCTTCCTCAAGTCCGATTTCATGCTGCCGCTTGGCGCGGCGGAGCTCGTTTACGCTCAGGTTCGAGGTTACGCGAATCAGCCATGATTTAATATGCTCGCGGCTTTCGAGCTCTCCTTGCTGTTGAAGCCGCAGGAAGGCTTCCTGGACGATGTCTTCGGCGTCCTGCTGGTTTCGGACGTGGTGATACGCGATCCGAAGCAGCATATCCGCGTATAGGTCGAAGCTTCGCTCGATCTCCGCGGAATCCAGTTTTGTCACAGCCTTCCCCCCTTGTCCCGAATGCTCTTCTACTTATAATACAATTCAGAAGCCCCAAATATTGCACGAAAAGAAAATTTTTTTCTTTTTTTGCAGGGTGCGTCTTTGCGCACCGCCAAATCGCCGGCAGCCGTACCCCGCAAAAAACAAGTCCCTCCGCGAAAACTCGCGGAGGGACAAACAGGTTGTTCCGGTAAATCGGGCTTAACCCTTTACCGCGCCGAGCGTAACGCCTGCCACGATAAACTTCGAGAAGCAGAAGTAAACGATCATAACAGGGAGAATCGCGAGCGCGAGAATCATATAAATCTCACCGAAGTCGTTGTGCGCCATTTCACGTCCGCGCACAAAGGCGATCCAAAGCGGCATGGTCTTCATTTCCGCTTTGTCCAGAATTAACGCGGGAAGGAAATAGTTATTCCAAGAGGCGGTGAAGGCAAAGATCGCTTGTACCGCGAACGCCGGCATTAAGATCGGAAGAATGATCTGATTAAACGTCCGAAATTCGTTCGCGCCGTCCATACGCGCCGCCTCTACGATTTCGAGCGGGAGCGAGCCGTCCATGTATTGCTTCATGAAGAAGAATACCGAGGGCGCCGCGATCGACGGAACGATCAGCGGTATGTAGTTATTCAGAAGTCCCCAGCGTGACATCTGGTTGTAGAAACCGAGCGCCGAGATCTGCGTCGGGATTGTCATGATGATTAAGATAAAGGTAAAGAGCGCCTTCTTCCCGACGAAGTTATAAACGTGGATACCGTAGGCGGTCATGCCCGAGAAGTAAACCGAGAAAACCGCCGAGAGACCTGAGATAATCAACGAGTTCAGCAGACCGCGGAAAACAAAAACGTTTTGATCGTTCAGAACCTTCGTGAAGTTGTTTACGAGACTTCCGCCCGGAAGGAACGAAACCGACGTCTGGATATCGTTATGCGAGCGTGTCGCGTTAATGAAGAGCAGGTAGATGAATAAAATAGAGAGGAGCGCGAAAATCGAAAGAACAACATAGCACACGACCCGATGGATCGTCAGCGACATGCTTTTTTCTTCGTCATACGGATTCATTTTCGATGCCATGTTATCTTACCCCCTTTGCTGCGAGCTTTTTCTGAAGCTTCTTTTCGCGGCGGCTTGTGCCGGCGTCGGTAAAGAAGTAGAATACGATGAGGCTGAGTACCGCGCAGATAATGAAGATGCAGACGGAGAGCGCGCCGCCCATGCCGTAGTTCTTCGACCGTGTGATCAAAGTATTTAAGTACATGATCAGCGTCATAGTCGAGTTATTCGGGGTTCCCGCGCCGTTCGTTAAGATCGATTGTAATTCGTAGATCTTAAGACCGCCGATCAGCGAGGTAATGAGAAAGTATACTAAGATCGGACGGATCAGCGGCATGGTGATCTTTGTAAAGATCTGGGAAGAGGTACAGCCGTCGATCTCCGCCGCCTCGATGAGCGAAGCGTCGATACCCATCATCGCCGCCATCAGGAGAATCGTCGTATTACCGAACCACATGAGGAAGTTCATTAAAGCGACTAAGGCGCGGGCGCTGATCGGGTAACTCATGAACTGATACGCCGTACCGCCGTTCATGGCTTTTACGATTTCGTTGATCGGACCGATGTCGTTAAAGAGCATCATGAACATCATGGAGAACGCCGCCGCCATGATGAGGTTTGGCATATACATAACCGTTTTAAAGAAGCCGAGGCACTTTAAGCGGAGCCGCACACTGGTAAACCAGTACGCGAAAAGGAGGGAAATCGCGATCTGCGGGAGAAAGCCCATGACCCACATGATCATTGTATTTCCGAGATACTGGAAGATTCTTCCTTCGGAGAAGATCGTCACATAATTTTTAAAGCCAACAAACTGTTCGATCTCTTCCCAGGTCGCGGAGTTTGTGTACTTCTCGAAGAAGCTGTAATAGAACGTTTCCGCTAGCGGAAAGAGCTGGAACACGATAAAGACGATGATGAACGGCGCGATAAAGAAATAGCCCCACTTCTCGTAGCTGATGCTTTTTCTCTTTTTCGGAGCCGCAGCACTTGTATTCGCCATAACGCCGGAATCCACCTTTCTGATTATTCGCCCTTTCGGCAATCGACGCAGCGCCGACTTTAGCGGAAAGCTTTCCGTTTCCGAATTTGATCGTTTTGCACGATTATTTTTCGCAATACGACAAATTTCGGGTCAAATCGACGTTTCGGCGGTTGCCGAAATCGGCAACTTGGTACAAAATAGGGAGTAAGAAGATATTTCACAAACTTACTCCCTTTTTTGTTCATTCAGTATTTTTCACGAAATCTTTCGTGACCTTCTTACGCCTCGGGAACGGTAAGTTCCGGATAAGTATCCTTGATCACGGTGTAGAAGTTCTTGAGCGCTTCTTCCTTGGTAACGACGCCGTTGAAGTAGTCCTTCATGCATTCCTGGAACTTTTCGTTGCAGAGCTGGTCATAAGCCGAGAT
>CAZKKZ010000012.1:0-11711 GCA_964553625.1 uncultured Ruminiclostridium sp. | reverse complement strand
CCGAGATGTTGCTGCAGTCGATGTTCGGAGCGGACGCCGCGAAGAGCGCGATGTGGTTCTGACCACCGAGGAAAGCGGAGCCGTAGTTCGGATCGTTCGCGATGCTGTTCATACCAACGGTGGTGTTGGTGTAATCCTGCGTGTCGATCGTGATCTTCTTCTGGGTCTCGGAATCGCAGGTCAGTCTCTTCATAATGTTCGCAACGAGGGTCGCGTTATCGGTTCCGGTCGCCGCGCAGATCCAAGTACCGCCCCAGTAGTAAGGCGCGGGTCCTTCGCATACGCCGTAGTCGCCGTAAATACCGTTGCCGACTTCTTCCTTACCGCCGTCATCCTTCGATACCGCGAGGGAGTTTCCGAGGAGGGTGAAGTTGATGCCCCAAGTCGAGTAGAAGAAGCCGAAAGTCTTACCGTTCGGTCCCTGTTCAGCCGCCCACTCAGGCTTCCAAAGCGAAGTCTTGTTGTTATAGCCCTTATCGGTGTAATCCTTGGTCTGGTCTACCCACTGCATGATCGCGGGATCAACGGTAAGCGTACCGTTTACTACCCAAGGAGCGGAAACGTTGTTCGAGAAGGTGCGATAGCTGTCGTCAAAGCCCGCGAGCATAAAGTAGCCGGCTTCCTTCATCTTCGCAGCGGTCTCGTCAAACTTGTTCCAGTCCGCAACAGCCTTCTGAACCTCAGCAGGATCGTCGGTGCCGAGAACCTCGGTCGCGATCGAACGTCTGTAAGCGAACAGACCGGGAGTCGCCTGCCAGGAAACGCCCTTTAACTGACCGTTCGCGGTAACGATTTCCTGCGTGTAAGTATACTGATCGGAGAGATCGTCGGCGGTGATTCCGAGATCGGCGATGTTCATCGCGTAGGGGGAAGCGGTGTACTTTAACGCGTAGTCCGCTTCGATCAGGAAGATGTCTACCTTATCGTCGGCAGCCGCGCTGTCCTGCGCCTTAAGCGCTTCGTCAAGCTTCTGCTGGTAAACGCCGCCTTCGTTGGTGTTCATTACCCAGTTTACGGTTACGCCCTCGGGAACGAGATCGGCGGCGTAGCCGTTGAATCTGTTCTGGAATTCGTCGTTCCAGCAGTAGATGTTCAGAACCTTACCGGTATCCGCAGAGGTATCGCCGTAGGTAACGGTGTGAACGTCGGCCGCCGCGTCGTCGGTGTCCTGCGTGTCGTCGGGAGCGTCCGTCTGCGCGGGTTCATCGCTATTCGCGGGAGCGGGAGTCGTGGTGTCGTTCGCAGCGGGAGCCGGCGTAGTCGTGGTGGTTTCCGTGTTGGAATCGCACCCGGCGATAGAAAGGAGCATTGCCGACGCCAGAAGCGTAGTCATTATTCTTTTCTTCATACTTTCTTTCCTCCAAAAGTTGTCTTTGGTAAGCCGCCGTCCTTCCGGGGCTTAAACCATCGGTTGTTTTGAATCACGGCGAGCGGGTCGTTCGTCCGCTCTGTCCCGTAATCTACATTTGTAACTATATCACAAAATTTTTGATTTTGCAAGTCTTTTTTTGAATTTTTTTTGTTTCTCTTCACGAAAACGTTTTCAAAGATTCTTTTTCTTGTCGATTTTAGTAAAAATCACGAATGCTTTTTTTCGATTCCGGACGAAGGAAAATTTTCGGGAGGTCTTGGAGATTTTCCCGTCAGATAAGGGTTTTTACGGCTTTTGTATCCGGAAGAAATTGAAAGGAATCGTTCTTTTTCAATCCAAAAATCTCACGCTTCGTTGAAAACTATTTGTACAAAACGACAAAAAATTTCCCGCGTTCGCGAAAGCGTTCCCGGCGGAGAAGCTCGGAAAGGAAATCGTTTGAATGTGCCTAATTTGTAACTTACGTTTTTGCGGTTTTACTTTAAATAAAGCGGGGAAAAAAGTAAAACGCGTCTTCTAGCCGAGCGTCCGTTTTTCGTTCTTGTGCAATATAACCGTTTTCCCCGTTTGCCGCTTTAAAAAAATGTGAAAAAAATTTCCCGAAAATGCTTGAATTTACGGCGGAAATATTGTACAATAGAAATGGAAAAGGAACGAAAATCGGCGGACGGCTTTCCGCGCGCCGCGGCGGTTCCGGAAAAAATTACCTATTTATATAATATGTCTCGAGGTGAGTATTATGCCGCTTAGTGGTCTTGTTTTCTTGTCGGCGTCCCGGTGGGCGGCTTTACGGTACGGGAGAGAAGCATAAAAAACAGCTGTACGCTTTCGCACAGCTTTTTTATTTTTAGCCGAGCCGCCGCACGCGGCGAGACTTCGGCGTTCGGAGGATTTCTTCGGAATTGCCAAAAGCGGCACGCTTACGCATAGCCTTTTTATTTTTCGGTTGAATTCCCGCCGCGGTTTAACCGCTCGGACGGTTGAAAACGGCTTCGGGATCGGGTATAATGGGAATGAAAGGAATGGTCATAAGTATGAAAACAGTAGGAATCGTCATGGGCAGCGACAGCGATCTTCCGACCGTCCGGAAAGCGGCGGAGGTCTGCGTCTCGTTCGGCGTGCCGTTCGAGCTTCACGTGCTTTCGGCGCACCGCTCTCCCGCGGAGGCGGCTCGGTTCGCGCAAACGGCGCGGGAAAAGGGCTTCGGCGTTCTGATCGGCGCGGCGGGAATGGCGGCGCACCTCGCGGGGGCGCTCGCGGCGAATACGTCGCTCCCCGTGATCGCGCTTCCCGTAAAGGCAAAGGCGCTCGACGGCATGGACGCGCTTCTTTCGTCGGTCATGATGCCGCCGGGGGTGCCCGTGGCGAGCGTGGGGATCGACTGCGCGGCGAACGCGGGCTACCTCGCGGTGCAGATTCTCGCCGTGGAGGATCGTGAGCTGGCGGAGCGGGTTGACGCGTTCCGCGAGGCGCAGCACCAAAAGAATCTCGCGGCGGACGAAAAGGTGCAGAGCGCGGCGGAGGAAATTCGGAGGGGGTAGCTTTTTACGGACTCTTTTGTGCAGGCGCGCGCTTCGGCGCGTCTTCCAGAAAGGGACGGAGAACAGCCGCTTTCTCTTGAAAAGTGCCATAAAAAATTATAATAAAAAGGACAAGCCGGAAACCGGCGGAAAGGAACACAAAAATGGAAAAGAAGGAACAGCTTTACGAAGGAAAGGCAAAGAAGGTTTTCGCGACGGAGGATCCCGATCTCGTCATCGTCTCCTATAAGGACGACGCGACCGCCTTCAACGGGCAGAAGAAGGGGACGATCAGCGGGAAGGGCGCAGTCAACAACCGCATGACGAACTATATGTTCGGACTGCTCGAAAAGGCGGGCGTACCGACTCATTTCGTCGAGGAGCTGAACGACCGCGAAACGCTCGTGAAGAAGGTTGAGATCGTACCGCTCGAGGTCATTGTCCGCAACGTCGCGGCGGGCAGCTTTTCCAAGAAGCTTGGAATCGAGGAGGGGAGAAAGCTTTCCTGCCCGACCCTTGAATTCAGCTATAAAAACGACGACCTCGGCGACCCGTTCATCAACGATTCCTACGCGCTCGCGCTCGACCTCGCCACTAAGGAGGAGATCGAGACGATCTCGAAATACGCCTTTATGGTGAACGACTTTATGATCGGTTTCTTCAAGAAGCTCGGGGTCGATCTGATCGACTTCAAGATCGAGTTCGGACGCTTTCACGGAAAGATCCTGCTCGCAGACGAAATTTCTCCCGATACCTGCCGCTTCTGGGATTCCGAGACCCACGAAAAGCTCGATAAGGATCGCTTCCGCCGCGACATGGGCGGGGTAGAGGACGCGTACCGCGAGATGATGAAGAGAGTATTCGGCGAGTAAGAAAGGAAGAAGCCATGGGCGGTTTTTTTGGAGCGGCGTCGAAAAACGACTGTATCACCGACGTTTTTTTCGGCACGGACTATCATTCCCACCTCGGCACAAGGCGCGGCGGCATGGCGGCGTATTCGCCCGAGCGGGGATTTCAGCGGTCGATCCACAGCATTGAAAATTCCCCGTTCCGCACGAAGTTCGAGGACGACGCGGCGGGTATGCGCGGGAAGCTCTGTCTCGGCTGTATCAGCGATACCGACCCGCAGCCGATCCTTGTGACCTCGAAGCTCGGACTGTACGCGGTATGCAGCGTCGGGATCATTCGGAACGCGGAAGCGCTTTCGCGGGAGCTTTTGGACAACGGCTGCGCCAACTTTGAGGCGATGAGCAGCGGGAACATCAATTCCGGCGCGCTGATCGGCGCGCTGATCGCGCAGAAGGGAAGCTTTACGGAGGGAATCCGCTACGCGCAGGAGAAGATCGAGGGGACGATGTCCCTCGTGATCCTGACCTCCGATTCGATTATCGCGGCGCGGGACAAATACGGGCGACTACCGATCCTGATCGGGAAGCGGGAGGACGGGTACTGTATTTCCCTCGAATCCTTCGCGTATCAGAAGCTCGGCTATACAACTTATAAGGAGCTTACGCCGGGCGAGATCGTCCGCGTTACGGCGGAGAGCTGCGAGGTGCTTGCCGAGGGCGGGGATTCCATGCGGATCTGCTCATTCTTGTGGACCTATTACGGCTATCCGACCGCCGTATACGAGGGTGTGACGGTGGAATCCATGCGTACCCGGAACGGCGAGATCATGGCGGAGACGGACATCAAAAACGGACGGCTCCCCGACGTGGACTATATTTGCGGAATCCCCGATTCGGGAACGCCGCACGCGATCGGCTACGCGAACCGAAGCGGAATCCCCTTTGCGAGACCTTTTATTAAATACACCCCGACGTGGCCGAGAAGCTTCATGCCGCAGAATCAGTCCATGCGCAATCAGGTGGCGAAAATGAAGCTGATTCCGGTGCACGAGCTGATCGAGGGGAAAAAGCTCCTGTTCGTGGACGACAGTATTGTGCGGGGAACGCAGATGCGCGAGACGGTCGAATTCCTGTACGAGAACGGCGCGAAGGAGGTACATATGCGCTCCGCCTGCCCGCCGATCATGTATGGCTGCAAGTATCTCAATTTCTCGCGGAGCACGTCGGAAATGGAGCTGATCGCGCGGCAGATCGTGGACGAGCTGGAGGGCGCGGAGGGCGTAAAGCACCTCCGGGAATACAGCAGCTCCGACACCGAGCGTGGGCGGCGGCTCCGCGACGAGATTTGCCGCCGGTTAAAGCTGACCTCGCTCGAGTTTCAGTCGCTTCCCGGAACGGAGCGGGCGATCGGGCTTCCGTCCGACCGTTTGTGTACCTACTGCTGGGACGGGAAGGAATAGCCGTTTTGTGTCTCGGCAAATTTTTCCGGCACAAAACTTCCTCTAACGGAAAGGATTGATCTTGATGACAGATTCGGTTCATGAAGAGTGCGGCGTGTTCGGCGTTTATTCCCCCGATCGGGAGAACGCGGCGGCGACCGCTTATTACGGGTTGTACGCGCTTCAGCATCGGGGGCAGGAGAGCTGCGGCATTGTCGTGAACGACGACGGGCTTTTTAATTCGTATAAGGACGTCGGACTGGTGAACGACGTGTTCACGCCGGCGGTGCTCGAGTCCCTCGGAAAAGGGAAAATGGCGGTCGGACATGTTCGCTACGGAACGACGGGCGCGAACGCGCGGCTCAACGCCCAGCCGATCCTTGTCAATCACATTAAAGGGAGAATGGCGCTCGCGCACAACGGGAACCTCGTCAATACCTATGAGCTGCGGCGGGAGCTGGAGCTTCAGGGCTCGATTTTCCACACCACGAGCGACACCGAGGTGATCTCCTACCTGATTACGAAGGAGCGTCTGACTGCGCCGTCGATTGAGGAGGCGCTGAGCCGCGCGATGGATCGGATCAAGGGGGCGTATTCGCTTGTCGTGATGTCGCCTGCGAAGCTTCTTCTCGCGCGGGACGAAAACGGCTTCCGTCCGCTCTGCTTCGGGCGGACCGAGGACGGAACGTATATCGCCGCCTCGGAAAGCTGCGCGCTGGACGCGGTGGGCGCAAGATTTATCCGCGACGTAAAGCCCGGCGAGATCGTGGTATTTGACAAAAACGGCGTGCGCTCGATCGAGCGGCACTGCGGAAAGGCGAAAAAGTCGCTCTGCGTTTTTGAGTACATTTATTTCGCGCGCCCCGATTCGGTGATCGACGGCGCTTCGGTGCATGAGGCGCGGATCCGCGCGGGAGCGTTTCTGGCGCTCGAGCACCCGGTACAGGCGGATCTCGTGATCGGCGTACCCGATTCGGGGATCGACGCGGCGGTCGGCTACGCGCGGCAGTCGGGGATCCCTTACGGAATCGGCTTCATCAAAAACAAGTACATCGGGCGGACGTTTATTTCTCCGGGACAGTCGAGCCGCGAGGATAAGGTAAAGATCAAGCTGAACCCGATCGCGAGCGTTATTCGGGGGAAACGGATCGTCATGATCGACGACTCGATCGTGCGCGGGACGACGAGCGGGCGGATCGTAAGGCTTCTCCGGGAAGCCGGCGCTTCGGAGGTTCACGTAAGGGTTTCCGCGCCGCCGTTCCTGAATCCCTGCTATTACGGGACGGATATTGACTCGCGCGAGGGCCTGATCGCCTGTCAGCATACCGTTCCCGAGATCGCGGCGCTGATCGGCGCGGATTCGCTCGGCTATTTAAGCGTCGAGAACGCGAAAAAGCTCGCGGTCTGTCCCGAGGGGGAGGAATGCGGGTACTGCACCGCCTGCTTTAACGGCGAGTATCCGGCGGGAACCCCCAAGGAAACGGGAAAGGACCGTTTTGAACAGAAGATCGGAGAGAAGAAGGAAACGTCTTGATTTTTGCGCGGACGCACGGAGCGGCACGCCTGTACAAGAAGAAAAGGGGGAATTTTATGGGCGAATACGAAAAAATTTTTCAAAAGGCACGGGGATTTATTTATCGCAATGCGCGTCCCGTTGACCTTGCGCGGTGGCGGTATCATTTTGAGGACGGAGCGCGGGAGGACGTTCTGACGGCGCTGGCGGCGTTTCAAAATGAGGACGGCGGCTTCGGTCACGGACTCGAGGCGGACAGCTTCAACCCGAATTCCTGCCCCATTCAGACGTGGAACGCCTGTGAGATATTAAGGGAAATCGGCTTTGAGGACGGCTCACACCCGATCATACGGGGGATTCTCCGCTATCTCGGCAGCGGAGCGGATTTTTCGGAGCAGCATAACCAATGGCGCAATACCGTAAAATCGAACAACGATTACCCCCATGCGGTATGGTGGAGCTACTCAGAAGAGAAAGAGGAGTTCAACTATAATCCCACCGCTCACCTTGCGGGATTTATCCTGCGTTTTGCGGAGAAGGACAGCGCACTGTACCGAAAGGCGGAGGAGATTGCGAAGCAGGCGTATGCGTGGTTTCGGGAGAAAGTGCCTTTCGGCGACAATCATGTTGCGAACTGTTTTGTAAGCCTGTATGAGGTTTTGTCCGAAACGGTCGCGGCGCTTGCGGATCCGGAAGAATATGCGGAGAAGCTTCGGGAGGAAGTCGTCGCGAGCATTTGCCGCGAAACGGAACGCTGGAAAACGGAGTATGTCGGTATGCCCTCGTTCTTCATTTCCGACCGAAACAGTATGTTCTGCGCGGGGAACGAGGCGCTGGTCGAGAAGGAGTGCGCATTGATTGCCGAAAGCCAGCTTGACGACGGCTCTTACCCCATTCCGTGGCAGTGGTACAACGAATATAAAGAATTCCCCTTGGCGGAAAATTGGTGGAAATCCGTTCAGCTGATTGAGAAGATGCGTTTTCTCAGGGAATTCGGTTAAGAGCGCGTTAAAGAAAGGAAAAGTTTATGGAAAACAGTTTTTCGGAAAGCTATAAGGCGGCGGGCGTGGACGTGACCGCGGGGTATGAGTCGGTGCGGCTCATGAAAAAGGACGTCGAGCGCACGAGGATTCCCGGCGTGCTCGACGGGATCGGCGGCTTCGGCGGCTTATTCGCGCCCGACCTTCGCGGCATGGAGAAGCCCGTCTTCGTTTCGGGAACGGACGGGGTCGGGACGAAGCTGAAGCTCGCGTTTCTGCTCGACCGCCACGACACGATCGGGATCGACGCGGTGGCGATGTGCGTGAACGACATCATCTGCTGCGGCGCGAAGCCGCTTTTCTTCCTCGATTATATCGCCTGCGAAAAAAATATCCCCGAAAAGATCGCCGAGATCGTGAAGGGCGTGGCGGAGGGCTGCGTTCGGTCGGGCTGCGCGCTGATCGGCGGGGAAACCGCCGAACACCCCGGCATGATGCCCGTCGGGGAGTATGACATCGCGGGCTTTTGCGTCGGGGTCGTGGACGAAAAGAGGATCATCGACAACCGCACGGTCGAAGCGGGGGACGCGGTGATCGGGCTGGCTTCGACGGGGGTTCATTCCAACGGCTTTTCGCTCGTTCGGAAGGTGTTCGGGATCGACAATCGCGCGGTGTTGGACGAAAAGCTTCCCGACGGGCGGACGCTCGGCGAAACGCTTCTCGAGCCGACGGCGCTTTACGTAAAGCCGCTCCTCGCTCTGCTGGATCGGGCGAAGGTCAAGGCGGTGAGCCATATTACGGGCGGCGGCTTTATCGAGAATATCCCGCGCTCGATCCCGGACGGCTGTACGGCGGTGATCCGGAAGGATTCCTACGAGGTTCCGTATATCTTCCGTTATCTGCGCGAAAAAGGGAACATCTCCGAGCACGATATGTACAATACCTTTAATATGGGGATCGGAATGTCGGTCGTCCTCCCGCAGTCGGAAAAGGCGGCGGCGATCGCGCTGATGAAGGAGCACGGGATCACGGCTTATGAGATCGGCGTGATCGAAAAGGGCGCGGAAAAGATTCGGATCGAATGATTTTTACTTTTGTGCAGGCGTGCCGCGCGGCACACCTGCACAAAAAGAAAGGAAATACCGTCATGAAAAACATCGTCGTTCTCGTCTCGGGCGGCGGGACGAATTTACAGGCGCTGATCGACGCGCAGGGGCGCGGGGAGCTCGGGAGTGGGCAAATCACCTGCGTGATCTCGTCGAAGGCGGACGCCTACGCCCTGACCCGGGCGGAAAACGCGGGAATTAAGACGCTCGTCCTCGCGCGGAGGGAGTACCCGGATATTGCCGCGTACAGCAGGGCGATGACCGGGGCGCTTCAAGCGGAAAAAGCCGATCTCGTGATCTACGCGGGCTTTATGACCATTCTCGACGAACAGGTCTGCCGCGCGTTTCCGTACAGAATGATCAACGTTCACCCCGCGCTGATCCCGTCCTTTTGCGGGAAGGGCTTTTACGGGCTTCACGTTCATGAGGCGGCGCTCGCGAAGGGGGTCAAGCTGAGCGGCGCGACGGTGCATTTCGTCACGGAGGAGTGCGACGGCGGACCGATCATTCTCCAGAAGGCGGTCGCGGTCGAAAACGGGGACACCCCCGAAACGCTCCAGCGGCGGATCATGGAGCAGGCGGAATGGGAGCTTCTCCCGAAAGCCGCGCGATTGTTCTGCGACGGGAGGATCACGGTCGAGAACGGAAAGGCGGTCGTTCATGGCGAAGGTTGATCTGTCGAAGGGGACGACGGTACGGGTTTCCTGCCCGACATGCGGGAAGGTGCAAAGGGAATGCGCCGCGAACGAATACCGCTACGGCGTACCGGTCAAGACCTGTCATAACCGGAAATGCGGCGAGCGGTACCTCGATCCGTTTTTTCACGAGCTTGCCGCCGAGCCGCCCGCGCCGTACGCGTTCAGCATCAAGCAGAAGCTGGTCGGCATGGCGGTATTGGCGGCGGTCTTCGCGATTTGCTTTGTGATCCATTGGTTCGAGGTGACGTACACGAACGCCTATTATGTGGCGTTTCCCGCGCTCATGGTGGGGACGGCGCTCGGAGAGGTCGCGTTCATTGTCGAAATTGTCCTCATCAAAACGGGGTTCAAGGAGCGGCGGACGGAGCGGCTTCGGAAGGAGTCGGAGGATCGGCTGAAAAATCCCGTCTATGCGCGGGAGCTGGCGAAGCTGGGGTATCCCGTCCCGAAGGAGTATCTCGGCGAGGAAGCGGAAAAGGAAGAAAAGAAGGAGATTCCGGATTTTCTTTTTTAGGAGGATGGGCGGAGCGGAACGCCTGCCCATAAGGCAAGGAAAAACAGTCCCCGAAACGGGGCGTATCGGAAAGAAAGGACAAACCTTATGAACATCAAAACCATCGCGGAGGAGCTGAACAGTCTCGCCTATCACGGGCGTGGGATCCTGATCGGGAAAACCCCCGACGGAAAGAACGCCGTCACCGCCTATTTTATTATGGGCAGGAGCGAAAACAGCCGCAACCGCGTTTTTGTCGAGGACGGCGCGGGGATTCGGACGCAGGCGTTCGACGAGTCGAAAATGACCGATCCGCATCTGATTATCTACGCGCCGGTGCGGGTACTCGGAAATAAGACGATCGTCACGAACGGCGACCAGACCGACACGATCTACGAGGGAATGGATCGGCAGATGACGTTCGAGCAGGCGCTCCGCGCGCGGGAATTCGAGGACGACGCGCCGAATTATACCCCCCGTATTTCGGGGATCATTCATCTCGAGGGCGGCGATATGAATTTCGCGATGTCCGTCCTGAAAAGCGCGGAGGGCGATCCCTCCTCCTGCGAGCGCTATACCTACGCGTACAGCAGCCCGCTTTGCGGCAGAGCGAAGTTTATCCATACGTACAGCGGCGCGGGCGATCCGCTCCCGAGCTTCGAGGGCGAGCCGAAAACGCTCGAGCTTCCGAACGCCGGGATCGACGCGCTGACCGACCTGATCTGGGGGAACCTGAACGAGGACAATAAGGTCTCGCTGTTCGTGCGGTATATCGGTCTCGCCGACGGAAAAACCGAAAGCAGAATCGTGAATAAGAATAAATAAGAAATGAATATGCTTTTGTGGGGACGCTGTCCCCACACCCCTGTTTCCTTTTGCAGCCAAAAGGAAACGAAAAGCAACATTGCTTTATGTTACGGCATACATTTTGGGGCAGATTGCAATATTATTCAAGTGAATTGCGAATTTGTCCGATCGTGAAATCTTTTTCATTTTCTGAATTTTTCCGAAGCAATAGGAAAGTTTCGGTCAAGCCTTTTCAAAGGCTTGCGGGAGTCCGAGGGCGGCGCCCTCGGTAAAATAAACACTCTCTTTTTTCTTAACAATTTCAACATCAGAAAGGAAACCGATATGAAAGAACTCGAACTCAAATACGGCTGCAACCCGAATCAGAAGCCGTCGAGAATTTACATGGAAAACGGCGAGCTTCCGCTGACGATCTTAAACGGGAAGCCCGGCTACATCAACTTTATGGACGCGCTCAACGGCTGGCAGCTGGTGAAGGAGCTGAAGGCGGCGACGGGACTTCCCGCCGCGACCTCGTTCAAGCACGTTTCCCCCGCGGGCGCGGCGGTGGGGCTGCCGCTGACGGACGTGCTGAAAAAAATCTACTGGGCGGAGGATCTCGGCGAGCTTTCTCCCGTCGCCTGCGCGTATGTGCGGGCGCGCGGGGCGGACAGAATGTCCTCCTACGGCGATTTTATCGCGCTTTCCGACGAATGCGACGAGTCCGCCGCGCTGGCGATCCAGCGAGAGGTCTCGGACGGGATCATCGCGCCCGGATATACCGAAAAGGCGCTTGAAATCCTGAAATCCAAGCGGAAGGGGACGTATAACATTATCCGGATCGATCCGTCGTATACGCCCGACCCGATCGAGCGCCGGAAGATTTACGGGATCACCTTTGAGCAGGGGAGAAACGAGCTTCATATCGGGGACGAGCTGTTCGCGAACATCGTGAC
>CAZKKZ010000011.1:0-58119 GCA_964553625.1 uncultured Ruminiclostridium sp. | reverse complement strand
TAAGGGATTTTGAGTGGGAAACTCATTGTCTGACCTCCTTTTGGACATAAAAAAAGCAGTCAAGTGTTTTTGATACTTGACTGCTATGTACGGGACGGAATTAACCGCCCCCATTAAAGTGATAATTCACTTCGGAGGTATAATAGTTGTCGATAGTAACGGCAGCATTATACAGGACTGTTTTCAGATAGGACTTGATATTACGCACTTTGCTTGGATTTTCTTTCAGACAGGAGAAGATATACTCGATGTGCATAGAATTGAGCTTCAGAATACGGCTCTTGACAAGCTCGGTCGGAACTTTATCCTTTCCGATATTCTGCGTTTCCGCTTCTGAGCATACACATTCAAGCATTATATCGACAATTTCATCAAGCTGTGCCTTGTTGTATTGGTCAACGATTAGGTCGTATTCGATATTTTCAAGAATGATTGCTCTGTATCCGTCAATCTTATCAATCCCATCAGGCAGGATAGATTGATTGATATTAAAAAGCTCTTTATTTTCTTTTTCTTTATTTGATTTCTCTTTACTTAATTGTGCCGAGGACATCTGTTTGGGTTTTACCCGTTCGGATTTATTCCGTTTAGGTTCGTCGAAATGGCGTGGCTTCATTCTTATATCGTAGAACACTTCGCCGTAAGTTCCATTTTTTCGCCGTTCTCGGTATCGGGTGATATATCCTGTTGCTTCAAGCTCCTTTATGATAGAAGCGATAGTATCGGAACATTCACGGTTGATTTTCGATAAACCTGAGATTGTCATATCCCATTTTTCAGGGAGCGATAATATTTGGGAGAGTAAACCTCTGGCTTTAAGAGAAAGCCGCATATCTCTTAAATGGTAATTTGACATTACCGTGTATCCGTCTGCTGTTTCAACTCTGCAATACGCCATCAGAATTCAATCTCCAGCACGAGAATATCGTTATCTCCGATTTCTCCAAACTTTTCTTCAAAAAAGGTATTGACAAATTCGTCAAGATGTGCTTCATACATTGCCGCTTCGATTTCATCGGCAATTCTGCCCATTTCCTCGACCTCGGCACGGAGCTTGTCATACTCACGCTTTGTCTTAATGAATTCAGCCGTGCTTGCACCCTTAATAGTACGGGGATAGACGAATGTTCTATACTCCTTAGCGTCAAGCTCCGCTTTCAGATTTGTAACCTTATTCCTGAGTTCTGCACCGAAGAAAAAAATCTTGAAAAAGGTCTTGACATTTTCCTCAGTTTGTGCTTCGGTTTTTTCTGAAAAATATTTCAGAAAAGACTTGACATCTGTCAGCTTTTGTGCTATGAACCCCTCGAAAAAATTTTCAGAGAAGGGGTTGACAAATCTGTCATTCTGTGATAAGGGAGAACCCTTGAAATTTCTTTCAGAAAAGGTATTGACATTTCTGTCGTTCTGTGATATGGGACTTCCGATTGCTTTACTGTTCTTCATAATAATTCCGCCTTTCTTAATGTTGGTTTGAGCTTATCATATATTCAGGGAATAGAAAAACCCCGTATCTAACGGTTTAACCGTCGGATACGGGGTAATCTTTTTATTTACCAAGTTCAAGGCTCATCACGAGAGTTATATCTTCCCACTGATTTTGCCTTAAATACTTGCCGTTAGCCTTCTGATAGGCTCTTGCCATTTCATAGGTTATCGGAAAATCCCATTGTATAGCGATTTTCTGATTAATCCCTATTACTAATAGCTGCCTGTGCTGCCGCGAGTCTCGCGATCGGTACGCGGAACGGCGAGCAGGAAACATAGGTCAGACCCAGCTTATGGCAGAATTCTACCGAGGACGGGTCGCCGCCGTGTTCGCCGCAAATGCCGACATGAAGCGCGGGACGAGTCGCCTTACCAAGCTTGATCGCCATTTCCATGAGCTTGCCCACGCCGACCTGATCGAGCTTCGCGAACGGATCGTTCTCGAAAATCTTCGCGTCATAGTACGCGTTTAAGAACTTGCCCGCGTCGTCGCGCGAGAAGCCGTAGGTCATCTGCGTCAGGTCGTTCGTACCGAAGCAGAAGAATTCCGCTTCCTTCGCGATCTCGTCCGCGGTAAGCGCCGCGCGCGGGATCTCGATCATCGTGCCGACCTCGTACTTTAAGTCGGAGCTCGCCGCCTTGATCACTTCGTCCGCCGTCTTTACGACAATATCCTTCACGTACTTCAATTCCTTGATCTCGCCTACGAGCGGAATCATGATCTCGGGAACGAGGTTCCAGTCGGGGTGCGCCTTCTTGACGTTGATCGCCGCCTTGATGACCGCCTTGGTCTGCATCTTCGCGATCTCGGGGTAGGTAACCGCCAGACGGCAGCCTCTGTGACCCATCATCGGGTTGAACTCGTGGAGAGAAGCGATGATGTTCTTGATCGTTTCAACGCTCTTGCCCTGCGCCTTCGCGAGCGCTTCGATGTCCGCCTCTTCGGTCGGTACGAACTCGTGGAGCGGCGGGTCTAAGAAGCGAATGGTAACGGGATTGCCTTCAAGCGCTTCGTAAAGCTTCTCAAAGTCGCCCTGCTGCATAGGCTCGATCTTCGCGAGCGCCGCTTCTCTTTCCTCAACCGTGTCGGAGCAGATCATCTCGCGGAACGCCGCGATACGGCTCGCCTCGAAGAACATATGCTCGGTACGGCAAAGACCGATTCCCTCCGCGCCAAGCTCGCGCGCCTTCTTCGCGTCCGCGGGGGTATCCGCGTTCGTTCTTACCTTTAATACTCTGTACTTGTCCGCCCAAGCCATGATCCGTCCGAATTCGCCCGCGATCGTCGCGTCTACGGTCGGGATAATGCCGTCGTAGATGTTACCGGTCGAGCCGTCGATCGAAATCGGGTCGCCTTCCCGGTAAACCTTTCCGGCAAGCTCGAACTTCTTGTTTTCTTCGTCCATCTTAATATCGCCGCAGCCCGATACGCAGCAGGTACCCATACCGCGCGCAACAACCGCCGCGTGAGAGGTCATACCGCCGCGAACGGTCAGAATGCCCTGCGACGCCTTCATGCCGGTGATGTCCTCGGGAGAGGTTTCGAGACGTACCAGAACGACCTTTTCGCCGCGCGCCTTCCATGCCTCCGCGTCCTCCGCGGTGAATACGATCTTACCGCAAGCCGCTCCGGGAGAAGCGCCCAAGCCCTTGCCGACGGGGGTGGCGGACTTCAGCGCCTTCGCGTCGAACTGCGGGTGGAGCAGGGTGTCGAGGTTTCTCGGGTCGATCATGAGAACGGCTTCCTTTTCGGTTCTCATGCCCTCGTCCACGAGGTCGCAGGCGATCTTGAGCGCTGCCTGCGCGGTTCTCTTACCGTTCCGGGTCTGGAGCATATAGAGCTTTCCGTGTTCAACGGTAAATTCCATATCCTGCATATCTCTGTAATGCTTTTCAAGGGTCGCGCAAACCTCGGTGAACTGCTTGAACGCCTCGGGGAACTTCTGTTCCATTTCGCTGATGTGCATAGGAGTACGAACGCCGGCTACAACGTCCTCGCCCTGCGCGTTGGTCAGGAATTCGCCGAACAGACCCTTCGCGCCGGTCGCGGGGTCGCGGGTGAACGCAACGCCGGTTCCGCAGTCGTCGCCCATGTTGCCGAACGCCATCATCTGTGCGTTGACGGCGGTGCCCCATGAATAAGGAATATCGTTATCGCGGCGGTAAACGTTCGCTCTCGGGTTGTCCCAAGAACGGAATACCGCTTTTACCGCGCCCATGAGCTGCTCCTTCGGGTCGGAAGGGAAGTCGCTTCCGATCTTGTCCTTATACTCCGCCTTAAACTGCGAAGCGAGCGCCTTTAAATCGTCGGCGGTAAGATCTACGTCGAACTTTACGCCCTTCTCTTCCTTCATCTTGTCGATGAGCTGCTCGAAATACTTCTTTCCGACCTCCATAACAACGTCGGAGTACATCTGAATGAATCTTCTGTAGCAGTCCCAAGCCCAGCGGGGGTTGTTCGACTGCTTCGCCATTACTTCAACGACCTGTTCATTCAGACCGAGATTTAAGATAGTATCCATCATTCCGGGCATGGAAGCGCGCGCGCCGGAGCGAACGGAAACGAGAAGCGGATTCTCGAGATCGCCGAACTTTTTGCCCGTGATCTCTTCCATCTTTACGATATACTCGCTGATTTCCGCCATAATTTCGGGATTGATCTCCCGTCCGTCCTCGTAATACTGCGTGCACGCCTCGGTCGAGATCGTGAAGCCCTGCGGTACGGGGAGCCCGATGTTGGTCATTTCGGCAAGGTTCGCGCCTTTTCCTCCGAGAAGCTCGCGCATATCCGCGTTTCCTTCGGAGAACAAGTAACAATACTTATGTGCCATTGGTGGTTACCTCCAGTTTCAATTTTTCTGCGGCTTGTCCGCTTTCGTCCGAAAAACAGCCTCGCTGCATGACTAAATATTTCGCCGTCTTTTATTATAGCAGATTTTTATATAAATTACCAGTATTTTTTGAAAATTTTTTAAAAAATTTTTGGTATTTTTTGGCAGGAGTGCCGCTTTTCGCCTTTTTTCACGGTCGGCGGTTTCCCGTACAAAGGTGCGGCTCCCTTTTTGTTGAAAATCACGGACGGCATTTTCGCGATTTCTTATTGACAAATAATTTTTAAAGGTATATAATCAAAATGGATAAATTATCCAAAATTTTTATTAAAAAGGAGAATACCATCATGAAACCGAAAAAATTAGCAGCACTCTTAACCGCCGCGACAGTTGCAATGTCGCTCTGTGTGCCCGTGCAGGCGGAGGAATCACGGGAATTTGTACAGCTCGGTGAACTCGAATGCTGGATCGAGGACGGGGAGTACTATACCGAGGTTGACGGGGAAGTTTGCTTGGTTATCAATCTCGCCGAATTGGAATGGGAAATCGAAGACATTTCCATGTACAGTAATTCGAGTTGGCAGAACGGAGAAGAATATGATGTAACCGCTAACGGAAAATATGAGGGAACTATTGATATAACATATGGCGACGATTCCACACCGATTTTTTTAGGGAGTGCCAGCAGTGATACCGAAACCAGAATATCTTATTGTTTCGGAACGGGATTCGTCGGTCCGAACACCTATTATATAGACATACATTCATACTCTTCGGGAAGTTGGCACACACCCAAAGAACCCAAAATGCAGATTTTTTCCTTTATGGTTCCGAATATCATTTTGTTTGACGGATTTTTAAATGAGGCTCCCGAAAAAATGTGTTTGACGTTTTTGAAAGACGGAAGTACGGGACAAACGCCCTTTAATTACACATTTTACGCGTTTTAACCGTACAGCGAAGGGAGAATGTCATGCCCCGAAAAAGAAAAGCTTTGTTGATCGTTTTGGGCGCGGTTTTATTGGTGCTGATCGCGGGGGCGGTCTGGTTTTGGGTCTTTGTACATACCTGCTATTTCGAGATTGAGGAGGTCAACGGTCTCATCGTATGGGCAGACGACGAAGCTTACGAGGAGGGGGGACGGCTGTACGACGCGGGCTACGTAATCCGTTATCCGAGTTTCCGGAACAAGACGCAATTGAATTTAAAAAACGATATTCATGTTTATTCCACCATTAACAACCCGATTTATGCCTATGCCTGTGATGTTGCGACGGAATATAAAAATTACGCCAAGCTCGACTATACCGTTGACGTAAAGCCGAACGAAACGCTGACCGTCGCGTTTACGGGGACGGGGTATTTCTACGACGACCGCGAGCCGGTGCCGCTCGGGAAAACCTTCGTGTTCGACATCAAGAACATCAGCCCCGAGCGTTTGCCCGCGCTGATCAGCGAATAGGATCGATGAAAGAAGCAAAAGCGCCGCCTGTTTAAAATGCACAAAAAATAAAATTCGGATAAGTAACCGAAAATGACGGGGAGGGGGGAAGCGCTTCTCCCCCTTTTCCGTTGACAAAACGCGGGGACTATGCTATAATTTTTGATAGAGATCGCCGACGTTTTTCGGCGCTCACCATTATAAAGCGGGAGTTTTTTTATGTCCGATTTGGAAGTCGCCGCGACGGCAAAATTACAGGAAGATTATATCGAAGACGAGCTCGGACTGGGGCTGAAGGGGTATCTTCTGACGCGTCTTGTCTTTTCGGGACTTTGCTTTTTTAAGGAGCTGAGAAATCGTGAAAAGCCGCTTTGCCGCAAAACATCTTGTTTCCGTTTTGATGACCTGCGTATGCGCGCTTTCCTCTTGTGGGAATCCGGAGGAGGTTTCCCGGACGGAGACACAAGCAACGCCGGAGGCTTCCGCGGTCGGCATTCCCGCTGAAACGGAAACAGCTTCCCAAACGGCGCCGCCCGTTCCTGCCGAAAGCGCGCCGGAGACCGCCGAAAGCGGCACTCCTGTCGAAGAAGAGGAACACGACTATATCGTGTTTTCGAATCACTCCCCCGAAGAAAATCCCGATCTGCCGTATACGGTGGATTTTGAGAGCAGCGGCTGGACGGATTACGCGTGCAGGCTTTTGCAGCATTCTTTTTGCGAATGGTATTTCGAGGAGATCGGCGAACCGACCTTCGATCATGCGGGGAACCCGGTTGATGAAAAAACAGTCGTGATAAAGCAGAAAAAGCTGGGAGATCGTGAGCCGATCCCCCCCGGCGCGAACAGTCCGTCGATTAACTTCGGAAATTCCGAGCTGAGGGATTACAGCTTTTCCTTTGACGTACTGTTAAACGACAGCATGCTGAAATTCAGGGTTTACGATCAGAGCCTTTTTACCGACCGGGAGTCCGAGAGCGAGGATCCGACGAGGCATACCCAGCCGTTCTGGTGGCGTCTTTCCGAAGAGGGCTTATTTGTTGACGGCGTTTTCGGAAAAGGCTCGCACTTCTTTGAAACAGCGGACGGCGAGGTTCTTTTAAAGGGATTCGACACAGGCGTATGGAACAATATCGAGCTGAGACCCGCGGGAAACAGCCTGCACCTTCTTTTTAACGGAGAAGACCTCGGCGAAATTTATTTCTTTGAGGGCGAGCGGGTCGGCGCCGCCGGGCTGAGCGGAGCAAGAGGCGGCTGTATGTTCAAAAATATCCGCTTACTGCCGTTGTCCGGGAATGAAACGCGGGAATAACCGCGGGGAAAGACGACCCGCAGCGGAAAAAATTGCTCGTTTAAGTTGCACAAAAATAAAAATAATTTTTCGGAGGAATTACCGAAAATGACGGGGGAGAAGCGCTTCTCCCCCCTTTTCCGTTGACAAAACGCGGGGACTATGCTATAATTTTTGATAGAGATCGCCGGCGTTTTTCGGCGCTCACCATTATAAAGCGGGAGGTTTTTTTATGTCCGGTTTAGAAGTCGCCGCCGCGGCGGAATTACAGGAAGATTATATCGAAGACGAGTTCGGACTGGGGCTGAAGGGGTATCTTCTGGCGCGTCTTGTCTTTTCGGGACTTTGCTTTTTTATGGTGCTGGGCGCGCTCGTCTGCGTTTTTACGGGTCTGACGAATTTCGACGTTCTCATCAGCTCCGCGACGGGGCTTTCCCCGAGTAAGGTCGATATGAATTTCGCCGGGTATCAGATCTGTATGTTCGCGCAGGGCATTTACTCGCTCGCGAGCCCGATCCTCGTATTCCTCTTTATACTTAAGAAAAATAAGCTTTTCGCTTTTATCGACCTCGGCGCTTTTCTCGTGTTTATCATCGCTTCGATCGTAATGGGCGCGGCGGCTGCCGACCTGGGCGGCGAGATCGTTTCCCTGTTCTTTAACGGCTCGGCTTGGTTTTTCTATCTGATCTTAAACCCCATATGGTCGTTTGTCGCGCTTTTCGTCGGAAAGCACTTTAAGTATATGCCTTTTAAATAATCTTACCGAAAGGACTTGATCTTCATGATTCTGGGTTTATTTCTGAATGCGCTCGCGATTCCCGTGATCCCGTATGTTTTTATCGTGCTGAGCGCTCTGGTTCAACTCGGCGGCTTCGTATTCCTTATCTACCGCCTGAAAGCGACGAAGTCGATGGACGCGGTCAATACCGCGCAGCTCACGAAGGTAACGCATATTGTCGGGCTGATTTTCCTGATTTATCTGGCGGTCGAGCTGATCGGCGCGTTCGCCTGTGTTACGTCAAACGAGATCTGCCGCGGACTTTACCACTATCCTGTCGGCTCCGCCTGCATTTTCTGCGGCGGGATCGGCGGTCATACCGGATCCTCGGATATTTTAATGCTCGGTATTTATTTTGACGCGTTTATCGTCAACAGCTATGTGGTCGCGGCGATCCATACCGTGAAGGATTTCCTCGCGGAAAAGAAAATTCAGCTTCTGTAAACGGAAGAACGACTGAAAAAGAAAACAACAATCGAGGGGCGCGCCGCGTTCTCTCGGTTTTTGTTGCTTTTGGTGTTCAAACGATTTAACGCGAAAAAGCAGTCATACAGACAAAACGTAAAGAAAGGAACCGAAAATTTATGACAATGACGCAGAAAATTCTCGCGAAGGCGGCGGGGCTTCCTTCCGTAAAAGCGGGACAGCTCATCAAGGCAAAGCTCGACATGGTGCTCGGGAACGACATCACCAGCCCCGTCGCGATCAACGAATTTGAAAAAAACGGGTTTTCCTCGGTCTTTGACCGTAAGAAAATTTCCCTCGTAATGGATCATTTTACCCCGAACAAGGACATCAAGGCGGCGGCGCAGACGCAGCAGTGCCGCTCCTTCGCGCAGAAATACGACATTCTGAATTACTACGACGTGGGCGACATGGGGATCGAACACGCGCTCCTTCCCGAAAAAGGGCTGATCGCCCCCGGCGAGGTTTGTATCGGCGCGGACAGCCACACCTGCACCTACGGTGCGCTCGGCGCGTTCTCGACGGGCGTCGGCTCAACCGACATGGCGGCGGGCATGGCGACGGGAGAAGCTTGGTTCAAGGTTCCCGCCGCGATCAACTTCCGGCTTTCGGGAAAGCTTCCGGAAAACGTCGGCGGAAAAGACGTGATCTTACATATCATCGGGAAGATCGGCGTGGACGGCGCGCTTTATAAATCCATGGAATTTACGGGAGAGGGGCTGAAATCCCTCTCGATCGACGACCGTCTTTGTATCGCGAATATGGCGATCGAGGCGGGCGGAAAGAACGGAATCTTCGCGGTAGACGATATTACCCTCGCTTACGTCAACGAGCGGGTAAACCGTCCGTTTGAGGCGTTCGCGCCCGACGGAGACGACGATTACGAGCAGATCGTTCCGATCGACCTGTCGAAGATCGAGCCGACGGTCGCGTTCCCGCACCTCCCCGAAAACACCAAGACCCTTTCCGAGATCCGGGAACCGATCAAAATCGATCAGGCGGTGATCGGCTCCTGCACCAACGGGCGCATTTCGGATATGCGCGCGGCGGCGGCGATTCTGAAGGGCAGGCATATCGCGAAAAACGTGCGATGTATCGTGATCCCCGCGACCCAGCAGGTGTATTTGCAGTGTATCCGCGAGGGACTCGCCGAAATCTTCATCAACGCGGGCTGCGCGTTCAGCACCCCGACCTGCGGGCCCTGTCTCGGCGGACATATGGGAATCCTTGCGGCGGGCGAACGGGCGGTTTCCACCACAAACCGCAACTTCGTCGGAAGAATGGGGCATACCTCCTCCGAGGTCTATCTCGCAAGCCCCGTAACCGCCGCCGCAAGCGCGGTAAAGGGCTACCTCGGCTCGGATATTCTGGATTATTAAGAGAGAATTTTTGAAAGAAATTTAAGAGAAAAATATTTGATTACCGGGGGCGCTGCCCCCGGACCCCCGCAAGCCATTGAAAAGGCTTGACCTAAACTTTTGTATTATTTTGAAAAGCCTTTACCGACATGGAAATCTTAGATATTTGGGAGGTCAAATTAAGTTTATGCATTGTGCAAAATACCGCCATTATAATCACTTGTAAAAGCAATATTGCTTTTCGCTTCCTTTTGGCACAAAAGGAAGCGGGGTTCGGGGCAGCGCCCAAAAAATAAATAATTTTTCTCATAAAAAACCTCTCGTAAAACAAGAAAGGAAAAACAGCATGAAAGCGATCGGAAAAGTACATAAATATGGCGACAACGTTGACACGGACGTCATTATTCCCGCGCGGTACCTGAATACCGCCGACCACAAGGAGCTTGCGTCCCACTGCATGGAGGACATCGACAAGGAATTTGTTCACAAGGTAAAGCAGGGCGACATCATCACGGCGGGGGCGAATTTCGGCTGCGGAAGCTCTCGCGAACACGCGCCGATCGCGATTAAGGCGAGCGGGATTTCCTGCGTGATCGCGTCCACCTTCGCCCGCATTTTTTACCGCAATTCCATCAATATCGGGCTTCCGATCATGGAATGTGACGAGGCGGCGAAGGACATCGAGGACGGGGACGAGGTCGAGATCGACTTCGACAGCGGAATCATCACCAACAAGACCAAAAACCGCACTTATCGGGCGGAACCCTTCCCCGATTTTATCAAGGAGATCATTCACGCGGGCGGACTTTTAAACTCTCTGAAGAAATGACGGATTTTATAAAGCGCTGCGAATGGGCGGGAAATGACCCGCTCTACGTCGAATATCACGATCGGGAATGGGGACGCCCCTTACATGAGGACAACAAGCTGTTTGAGCTGCTGATCCTTGAGGGAATGCAGGCGGGGTTGGCTTGGATCACCGTTTTACGGAAGCGTGAAGTGTTCCGCGAGGCGTTTGATTTCTTTGATCCGAAAAAGGTCGCGGCATATACCGACGAAAAGGTTGAAGCGCTGATGGGAAACCGCGGAATCATTCGTCACCGCGGTAAGATCAATGCCGCGATCGGAAACGCAAGGGCTTTCCTTGATATTCAGACAGAATACGGAAGCTTCGATCGGTTCATTTGGGGATATGTCAACAATACTCCGATCATAAACCGCTCGAACAGTCTGTCCGAGCTTCCGACCGCGACTCCTCTTTCGGATCGGATCAGCAAGGATTTGAAGAAAAGAGGCTTCAAGTTCGTCGGATCGACCATTATCTACTCCTTTTTGCAGGCAGCCGGACTAATCGACGATCATATGGTCTGGTGTCCTTTTCATTCGGATCGCCGCAAATAGGACGAGCAGGAACAAACTGCACAAAAAAGAAAGGAAAAATAACAACACCATGGAAAAAAATATCGCGGTCATTAAGGGCGACGGGATCGGTCCCGAGATCGTCGCTGAGGCAATGAACGTCCTCGACCGGGTCGCCGAAAAATACGGACATCAATTTCACTATGAGCAATTGCTCATGGGCGGCTGCTCGATCGACGCGAACGGCGTTCCGCTCACCGACGAGACGATCGAGCGCTGCAAGGCTTCCGACGCGGTGCTGATGGGAAGCATCGGCGGAGATACCACCACCTCCCCTTGGTACAAGCTCCCCGCGAATCTCCGTCCCGAGGCGGGGCTTCTGGGGCTGCGCAAGGCGCTCGGACTGTTCGCGAATCTGCGTCCCTGCCTGCTGTTCAGCCAGCTTTCCGACGCCTGCCCGCTGAAAAAGGAGATCAGCGCGAAGGGCTTCGATATGCTCATCATGCGCGAGCTTACGGGCGGGCTTTATTTCGGGAAGCGCTGTACCGAGGAGCGCGGCGGCGTAACGGTCGCGGTCGATACCCTCGAATACAGCGAGCCGGAGATCCGCCGGATCGCGAAAAAAGCCTTCGAGGTCGCGATGCGCCGCCGCAAAAAGGTCACAAGCGTCGATAAGGCGAACGTCCTCGACAGCTCCAGACTGTGGCGGAAGGTCGTCGAGGAGGTCGCGAAGGATTATCCCGAGGTCACGCTGGAGCACATGCTCGTCGATAACAGCGCCATGCAGCTCGTGAAGGATCCCGCGCAGTTTGACGTCATGGTGACCGAAAATATGTTCGGCGATATTCTTTCGGACGAAGCGTCCATGATTACCGGCTCGATCGGTATGCTGGCGAGCGCGAGCCTGAACGAAACAAGCTTCGGGCTCTATGAGCCGAGCGGCGGCTCCGCGCCCGATATTGCGGGGAAAGACGTCGCGAACCCGATCGCGACGATCCTTTCGGCGGCAATGATGCTTCGGTTCAGCTTCGAGCTTTCCGAAGAGGCGGACGCGGTCGAAAAAGCGGTGAATCGCGTTCTCGAAAAGGGATATCGCACCGGCGATATTATGAGCGAGGGAATGACAAGGGTCGGCTGTAAGGAAATGGGACGGCTGATTTCCGAGGAAATTTAGTGTTGCCGTAAAGCGGCGAATAAAAGGGGGATAACACTCCGGGAAAGGACGGTTTTTACCGATGAGAAATTTTTTGTGGAGACTGGGATTTGTGCTGACGCTCGGCGGGCTTATGATCTCGATCATGATGGGCGGCGACGTGATCGACAACTTTAAAACACCGGTAAACTACAACTTTATGACGGCGGCGGACGTAAAGAACGGCACGGTTGTCGAGGGGAACCTTCTCTATAACTTCGGCTCCTATGAGGAGCAGTACACGACCGGACGATTCGGAAACAAAACCGGAAGCTCGTCCTACTGGTACCTGATCCCCTTGATCGGCGGGGAGGAGGAAGCGTACATGGGCTTTTATACGGGGAATCAAGCGCTGATCTCGGCGCTCGACCGACAGAGCGAGGAAACCTATTCCATGTCCGATACCGACACCGAGCCGACTCCCATTCACTTTAAAGGGAAAATCGTCAAAATGGACTCCGAGGACGAAACGTACTTCCGCGACGGACTGCTCGAATTCGGACTTACCCTCGAGGAAGCGCAGGAATACGGGATCAAGAGCTACATAAAGGTAATTTTTTATGACAATTTGTGGATCCCGTTCGTGATCGGAATCGTCGCGTTTTTAGCCGGCGCCGCGATCCTGATCATCATGTTTATCCGCAAACGGCAGGGGTTATAAGAGATTTTTGAGAGAGAAAATATATGTTTTTGGGGGACGCCGTCCCCCATACCCCCTGCTTCCTTTTGTGCCAAAAGGAAGCGAAAAGCAATATTGTTTTATGATGTATAGAATCAAACGAAAAATCTGTGATAATAGACAATTTTTCAGTAAACTCGTCTAATATCACAGATTTTTTCATATTTTCAATCCTGCAAAAGCAACATTAAAAGTTTTCGATTAAACCTTTTTCAAAAGGTTTGCGGGGTCGAGGGGCAGCGCCCCCGTAATATATTTTTTCTCTCTTAAAAATCTCTCAAAATCAGCCCTTCACGAGCTTGGTGAACGCGTCGGCGTACTTCACCTGAAGCGCGGCGGCTTCCTCGTTCGTTTTTCCGACGGTCGTATAATAGATCTTGATCTTCGGCTCGGTTCCCGAGGGACGGATCACAAGGCTTGCGCCGCCTTCGAGATAAAGCGTGATCACGTTCGATTTCGGGAGGGTGATCGGCTCGGTTTTTCCCGTGAGCAGATCATGCTTTTTCGACTCCTCATAATCCGCCATCGCGATCACCTTCGTTCCCGCGATCTCCTTCGGATAATCGGTTCTCATGCGGTTCATGATCTCCTGCATTTTCGCCATGCCGCTCGCGCCCTCGAACGCGAAGTTGTCCAGCTTATTGCAGTAAGAGCCGTATTCCTCGTACAGCTTCTTCCGCGCCTCGATAAGGGTAATCCCCTTCGCGCGGTAGAACGCCGCCATTTCACAGATCAGCATAGAAGCGACGACCGCGTCCTTATCGCGGACATAGCCGCCCGCGAGATAGCCGTAGCTTTCCTCAAAACCGAAGATATAGCGATCCTGCTCGCCCTTTTCCTCGAGGAAGCCGATCTGCTCGCCGATAAACTTAAACCCGGTGAGAACCTCGATCAGCTCTACGCCGTATTTCGCCGCGATCGGACGGGTAATATCCGAGGTCACGATCGTCTTTACCGCGATCGGATTTTTGGGCATGGTACCGAGGGCGGTACGCTCCCGCGCGATATACTCCAGCAGCAGCGCGCCCACCTCGTTCCCCGTAAAGAGCGCGTAATCGTCCCCGTCGGGAACGGCGATCCCCACGCGGTCACAGTCGGGGTCGGTCGCGAGCAGGAGATCGGGCTTTTCCTTTTTGCAAAGCTCCAGCCCGAGCCGTAACGCCTCGCGGATCTCGGGATTCGGATACGGACAGGTCGAGAAGGTTCCGTCCGGCTTTTCCTGTTCCGGAACGACAACGACGTTCTTGATCCCGATCTCGTCCAGAATGCGGCGGACGGGCTTATTTCCCGTTCCGTTCAGCGGGGTATAAACGACCTTTAAGCCCGCCTTCGCGCATACGTCGGGGTGAATCGACTGCTTCTTTACCTCCGCCATGTAGGCGTCGATCACGTCCGCGCCGATATAGGCGATCGTGCCTGCGGCGCGCGCCTGCTCAAAATCGGCGGAAAGAATCCCGTCAAAAACGTCGATCTTATTGATCTCCGCGAGAACGCGATCCGCCGCGTCGATCGTAAGCTGACAGCCGTCGGGTCCGTACACCTTATAGCCGTTATATTTCGCGGGATTATGCGACGCGGTCACCATAACGCCCGCGTCGCAGCCGTGCGCGCGAACCGCCCAGGAAAGCATCGGGGTCGGCATCAGCTCGGAATAAATATAGACCTTGATCCCGTTCCCGGCGAGAACCTCGGCGACCGAACGGGCGAAATAATCCGACTTGATCCGGCTGTCATACGATACGGCAACCGACGCGCCCGAGGGCTTCACCTGCTTTAAATAGGCGGCAAGCCCCTGCGTCGCCTTGCATACGGTGTAATAATTCATGCGGTTCGTCCCCGCGCCGATCACGCCGCGAAGTCCGCCCGTACCGAATTCCAGCTCACGGTAAAAGCGGTCGAAAATTTCGTCCTCGTTTCCTTTTACGCTTTCAAGCTCCTTCTTCAGGTCGGGATCCGCCGCCGCCTTTTCGAGCCAGCGTGTGTAAAGTGCGTTTGTGTCCATCGTAGATCATTCCTTTCTGTGCGGTGTCCGCTGTTTTTCTATCTTTAGTATACCATATTTTTAAGGGAATTTCAACCAATCGGCAAAATTTTGTTGCGCCGCGCACAGGTCTAAAAGTACCGTATGCGGATCCCTTTCTTTTTTGCCATCGCGACGGTCTGTCCCGTTCCGCTCCCACCCGCTTCCCTTAAATAGCAGAAGCAGCAATCGGCGCATTCCACCAGACGGGCGTTGCGAAGGCGCATACAGTCGGGTCGGTAATGCTCCGAAACGATCTCGACCTCGTCCGCGGCGGAAAGCACGCGGATATACCGCTCCCGCTGACCGACCGACCACCTGCCGCTTTGCTCCTCCCCCGGACAGGGCAGGATCATGTGCAGCCGGACGGGGTACCGCTCGCGAAGAGCAAGTACCGTCTCCGCGCACAGCGTGTCCCAGCCGAGCGCGCCGCCCGCGTAAAAGTCAACGGCGCCCCGATGTATGATCTCCTCAAGCTCCCGATAAAGCTCGGTTTTGAGCGCTTCGGTTACGGAAAGCTTACGGTGCCCCGTAAAGCACACGGATTTTTCGTTCATCGTTCCTCTCCCGTTCTTGGAACCTGTCCACATAGGATAAGCATTTGGATTTTCAAGGAAAAAGTGTCTCGGACGAGGCAAAAATTCGCAGGAATCCTGACGGCTTTCAAGAATTTTTAACGACGTCCGGGGCGATTTTTACCGAAAAGACGCGCGCTTATTCCTATGTGGTCAGGTTCTTCATTTTGCTGCTTCTATTTTAGCGAATTTTCGGCTTAAAGTCAATAGGGGAATCCCGAAAATAGTATAATTATACTCGACGCTCTCACAAAGCAAAGCTTTGCCGCCGGCGGGTATAAGCAATTACGAATGCGGCGATATTGATATTCCGACCGAGATTTTAATCAAGCTTGCGGATTTTCACGGTGTAACAACGGATTATATTCTCGGAAGAAGCGACGAACGCCGACCCGGCGAAAAATAAGATTAAGCGCACGTCTGCACCAAAGGTTCAGACCAGCTCCTCGCGCAGCTTTTCCAAAAGCCGTTTTTCGCGGCGTGAAACCTGTACCTGCGTCATACCGACCAGTTTTCCCGTCTCGCTTTGGGTCAGCCCGCGCCAGTACCGCAGGTAGATCAGCCGCCGATCCGCCGCGTCCAGCGCGCTCAGGCACTGCCCCAGCGCGATCCGATCCGCCGCCTTCGCCTGCGGAGGCTCGACGGGAAGCTCAAAATCGCCGCCGTCCTCGTCGCTCCCCGTCAGCGACAGCGCGGGCATGGCGGCGGAGATCGCCTCCGTCACCAGCTCCGCGCTCACCCCGAAGCGCTCGGAAAGCTCGCTTACCGTTGGGTCGTGCCCCTCGATCAGCATTTCCTCGCGGTATCTCGTGATCTTCAGCGAGAGCTCCTTTAAGCCGCGGCTCACCTTAACCGTTCCCCCGTCGCGGAACAGCCGCTTCATTTCGCCTAAAATTACCGGAACGGCGTAGGTCGAGAATTTCAGCCCGCGCCCCTCGTCGAAGCCCTTCGCCGCCTTTACCAGCCCGACGCACCCCGCCGAATACAGCTCCTCATACTCGATCCCGCGCCCGCGGAAGCGGTGCGCGAGGGAATGCACCAAGCCTAAATTTTCTTCAATAAATTGATCGGTCAGTCTGTTCATGTCGTCCGTTCAGCCTTTTTATCATCGTGACTGTCGTTCCCTTTCCGACGGTGCTCCTTACGGTAAGCTTATCCGTAAAGCTCTCCATGACCGCGAAACCAAGCCCCGCGCGTTCGGAATCAGGAGCGGTCGTAAAAAGCGGCTCCATCGCCTTTTTTACGTCGGGAATCCCGCAGCCGTTGTCTTTAATTCGTATGTACAGACCGCTTTCACCGATGATTTTCAGCCAGATCGTAATCTCGCCGATCGTGTCGCGGTACGCGTGGACAATGCAGTTCGTGACCGCCTCCGAAACCGCCGCCTTGATGTCGCTCAGCTCCTCGACCGTCGGATCAAGCTGTGACGCGAACGCCGAAACGCACATTCGCGCGATCGACTCGTTCCGCGAATATCCCGCGATTGTCATTTTCATGTAATTTTGAACGTCCATTTCCGTTTCCTTTCTTAATGAAAAATTTAAAAGAGAATTTATTTGCACGGGGGACTCCGTCCCCCGAACCCCCTGCTTCCTTTTGCCGCCAAAAGGAAGCGAAAAGCAATATTGCTTTAAAATGATAGGTTGAAGAAACGCTTTGTCATTTTTTAACTGCCCGTAAAATTGCAGCATTTCTCAAATTTCTTGCTTCGCAGTATTTCGCAAAAGCAATATAAAAGTTTAGGTCAACCCTTTTCAAAGGGTTGCAGGGGGTGTGGGGGACGGAGTCCCCCATAATAATCTTTTTCTCTCAAAAATCTATTTATGAATCAATTTTTCAAGCCCGGCGAGGCGGATCATTTTCCGCACGGCGGGCTTTGGGTTCGTAACGGCAAGCCTTCCGTTCCAGCCCGAAACAAGCCGGAGCCGCCCGAGGATCAGCCCGATCCCGGAGCTGTCCATAAAATCCACGCCGCCGAAATCGAGGATCAGAAGCGAAGGTACGGAACGGTTCAGCTCGCCGTCGATCCGAAACCGCATTTCGGCGGCGGTATGGTGATCGATCTCGCCGTTCAGACGCACCAGCAGCTGCTCGCCCCGATTGATGATTTCCATTTTATGACCATTCCTTTCCCAAGGAGGAGGCTTGTCCCAAAAATAAAGCCTCGCCGCCGCCTTCTTGTTTTGTTTTCTCTATTTTAGCATAACGTTTCCGAAAAAATTGTCAAAAAAAGAAGGACCGATCCGTGAAATTTTTCAGGATCAGCCCTTTTTTGTATATTTTTCCTTTTCGCGTCCATTCTAGCTTTAGAATCCCACAACGGAACGAAAGGAATGGTACCATGAAAAAAGCAAGATTCAAAAACGGTTTACAGGGAAAGGGCTTTGCCGCCGCGCTTGTCCTTAGCCTTACGGCAGTCGGCGTCTCGACCTATGTCGCTTATACCGGCGCGGTTAACCGCTATGCCGAGAGCGAGGGCGAGTCCGATGCGGGCGGCTTCGACGACAACGTTTTTCTCTATGAAAACGCGGAGGAGGCGGGTGCGAACCGCACCGATATTCCCCTTGTGACGACTGCCGCCGAGACTGAGCCTGTCACGGAGGAAGCGGAAGCGGGACTTTTTTTCTCGAATCCGAAAACCATGCCCGTCGAAGGGGAGGTCATCAATCCGTACAGTAACGGCGAGCTTGTGAAAAGCGAGACGCTCGACGTATGGAAAACCCACGACGGAGCGGACATTGCCGCCGAAGCGGGCGCCGCCGTCGCCGCCTGCATGAAAGGGACGGTAACCGAAATCAAAAACGATCCGCTTTGGGGCGTTTGTGTTCTGATTGACCACGGCGACGGCGTAATCGGGCATTACTATAACCTCGCCGAATCCCTGAACGTAAAGACCGGTCAGGAGGTCGCCATGGGTGAGATCATCGCGCAGGTCGGGAACACGGCGGACGCGGAATGTAAGCTCCCCTCTCATCTCCATTTCGGGATCACCAAAAACGGCGCATGGATCGACCCGATCGCCTTTATAGAGAAATAAGAAATCCCCCGAAGTACCGGCTTCGGGGGTTTTTCTCTCCTTCGTGCTTTCTGTTATAGCAAGTGTTGTAGGCAACTACATATCAAGCTTAGCAAACAAGCACAAGTAATATCGGCAAGTATATTATAGCACGCCGCTTTCCATTTGTCAACCTTTTTTAAAAAAACTTGTCTTTCGCCGATAAACTTGCATTTTTCGCCAAAATGTGCTATAATAAGCTTGTCGGTGCCTCCGTCAGAAAGGAGGTTAGATCGATGGAAGTTATATTCTGCTTCGTTATTTCGGTAATAGCTGGGATTGTAGCAAACTACATATTCGACTTTATCGAAAAACGAAAATGATCACCGGCGCCTTTTCATGAAAGGCGAACCCCCGAAGCGGCCACTTCGGGGGTTCATTTTTTTGATCATAGATCGATGGAATCTATTATCCTTGCTTCGTTTACCATTATAGCACGCCGCGATCAATTTGTCAACCGGTTTTGAAAAAAATCCCCTCGGCTTTCACCGAGGGGGATTTTTTACTTACTTATTTTCCGTAAAGATTTCAGTCAAGACTTACTTTCTCTTCTTGGAAACTACAACCGCAGCAGCCGCTACCATAGCAGGTACTACCGCAAGAGCAACACCCGTGTTCGGGTTGCTGTCGTCAGCAGGAGTATTCGTGCCGGGAGTTACTACGTCCGTGTCGCCGTCAACGCCCTGGTCGTCGTCGTTGGTGTCGTCGTCGTCATCGTCGTCATCAACGGTTACGTCATCATCGGTGTTGTCGTCATCGTCGTCGTCATCGTCCGCGGGAGTATCGTCGTCGTCATCGTCGTCGTCCGCAGGAATGTCGTCGTCTTCGTCGTCGTCAGCGGGTTCGTCATCGTCATCTTCTACGATGTCGTCACCGGAGTTTTCGTCCTCGTCGTAAGAAAGAGTGATCTTCTGTACTTCGAAGCCGGTCTTGCCAGCATACGGATGATCGCCGGTGTACTCAACACCCTTAGTCATACCGTAGTAGATGTTGTCGATAACGCCCATGGTCTTACCATCAAGCGCGTCGAGAACGTCGCTGATATCGAAGGAAACTTCGCCCGCAGCAGCGTCAACAGAAGCAACCGCCTGGAGAGAACCGGTCTGGTTGTAGTTGAAGTTCAGAACGAAATCGTTCGCGGTCGCGTCGCCTAAAGCGTTCTTGATACCTACCTGAGAAGAAGGTACACCGCCGTTGTTCCAAGCCGTGCCGGTAGCGCCGGAGGAAGTGGTGAACGTAAAGGTAATCGTACCGTTGGTCTGCTTGTTGAAGAAGTCGCCTACCTGAGAAGAAAGACCCGCAAAGTCGTTCGGGTTGGTACCCTTGTTGTACTCTACTTCGTCGTAAGTCTGATCGCCGTCAGTGCCGCCGTTGTTGCCGCCGGTCGTAGCGTTCCAAGCGCCCGCAACCGAGAGAACAGCCATCTGCTGTCTGGTGATGATCGAGTTCTTAGGAGCAGTCGTACCCATGAACGGATAAAGATCGGTCGTGGATTTTTCGCTGTATTTCGCGTAAATACCAGTCGATGCAACATCAGCAGTACCAAAAGCGTTTACGGCGTTATTGATCGCCATCAGGATATCCGTCCATTCAGCGGTCTTGAAAGGAATGATCTTAAGACCGTCAATGTTTTCACCCCAGTTGCTGGAACCGTAAGCATCATAAGCCTTCGCAGTGTCTACGGTAGATTCGCAAGCGATCTCAATAGAAATCTGCGTAATTTCTACGAACTGAGAAGGAACGAACTCGTCAATGCCCGCAACATCCTTATAAGCCTTCAGTGCCCAAGTCTTACCGGAACCGTCGTACTTCTGAGTCGTCCAGTCAAACGTGGTATCGCTGTCGTAGTTACCAAACGCATAAGTGTAAGTTCTGCTCGAGGAGCTCTTAGAACCCTTGATACCGGTTACCTTTAAGTTGATGCCGGTTACCTTCTTGGTAGCCTTAGAAACGTTGATCGCGATTACGTCATCAGAGCTGATTCCGAGTTCCGCAGGAGCAAGACCGTTCTCGTCCGCAAGGAAAGCAACTTCCTTACCCGAAGTAGCAGTAAACTTAATCGTACCCTGAGTGTGACCCATTTCGAACGTACGCTCCGCAGCCGAAGCGCCGATCGCCGCAAGGGAAGTTGTCGCTAAAGCAGCAGCAACACCGCTTGCAAGAAGCTTTGTCATCTTCATGATTTTTGTCCTCCAAATAAAAATTTTAGTAAATAGCTTGTGCCATTTCCGCTTTCCATTATACCTTGTTTTTCTTGAAAATTCAATCGGCAAATTTACCATAATTTGGAATTTGTTTTGTTATGTAAAGACAAATTGCACAAATCTCGGTTTCTTCCGTCCGAATCTCTGTTCCTACGCGGTATTGAAAAGCTTCAATGTACCGTTTACATTTAGGTAGTCACGGGGGAGGGGTGAAAAGTTTCACTTTTTTTAAAAAGTTTTGAAAAAGTTTTTCTTTTTTTATTCATTCATAAGAAAGCAGGAACCCCCGGGGATCACTGCTTCCCCGGGGGCGAATTCCTGTTTTGGTGCGTTTTATATGTGATTCACTTCTCAGCTGTATGTATAAAGCCTTACCCAAGCTTCACCGAAAGCAGAACCCAATACCGATTCCCGTTCCGGTCGCAATAGCCCACGCCGATCGCGTTAATTTCGCGCTTATTCGTCAGAAGAGCGGCGGCTTCCTCATTTCTCGAAAGAATATCGACCGCGAACTCGCGCGCCGTATCTCCGATCCCGAGGCTTTCCATGCTGAAATCGACCTCAACCCCCGCTTCCTCGATCGCCGTATAATACATCATATCGTTCGGGCGCATATTGTCGTACAGGATCGAAATTTCCCGCGCGCGAACCGTTGCCGCTTTACAAAGCGCCTCGTCCAGCGAGAGCGCGCCAAGCCCGTTCGCCGCGCGCCGCTCGTTAAGGATCGTCCGGAACTCGCTGTAAGCGGGGTCTTCCGCGTTAAAATCCGCCAGAACGACGGGGATATACTTCCCGTATTCGCCCGATACCGTGCTGTTTTTATGCCCCTCCTTTACGGCAAGCGCCTGAATCTTAACGTTATTGCTGATCACGACGGGTGCCGTATATACGGGGGAATACTCCGGATTCGGACGCGTTCCGTCGATCGTGTAATAGATCGTCGCGCCCTCCGTTTCACAGCTTAACGAGATCGTCCGCGTCCCGATCGCGAAATCGACGCAGGAAAGCTGTACCGGCATAACCCTCGGCGAGACGTTCATCTTAAGCGACGCGACGAAATCGCCGTTTGCCGTATATTCGAGCGCGCGGAGCGTACCCGGCTCGTCGAAGCGGATCCGCTTCGAATATTTTCTGGACTTTTCGGAGGGGTCGCTCCCGTCGGTCGTGTAATAAATGACGTTCGATACCTTTTGGGGCAGGAACGTGATGTACGCGATCCCCTTGTCGGAGAGGTTGGACTGTGTGTATCGGATTGCGTCCGCCTTCGCGGTCTCGGTCTTCCCGGCGGAGATTCTCGCCGTGCCGCTGTAGCTTCCGCTTGAGGTGTAGCCCTCCAGCGAAGCGTAAGCGCGAACCTTCGTGTTCTTCTTAAAGCGGAGCGGCTCGGTATAAACCGCGGAATCCTCGTCCGGCTTCGTTCCGTCGGTCGTATAGCGGATCACCGCGCCCTCCGTCGCGCAGGAAAGACGAATCACCGTCTCCACGCCCTGATAATCAAAATCGAATTCGACGGGCGAAACCTTCCGGGCAACGGTTTTCTTTACCCCCGCGACACGCGTCCCGTCGGGCGTAAATTCCGCGACGCGGAAGGTTGTCTTTTCATATACGGCGAATTCCCTGTCCGCGTCGATCGGCGCGGAATGAAAGGTCGGCTTCGTTCCGTCGGTCGTATAGCGGATCACGTTCCCCGCCGCCGAGGGGGTAACGCTCACAAAGGGCAATCCGTAATAATCGTATTCCACATTGATCTTTAATTCTTCCTCGGCGGACGCCGTGATCCCGAATACCGCGAAAACGACCGCCGAAATAAAAAGAACCGCAAGCTTTTTTAAATTCATGAGTTTTCCTTTCCCTATGTTCCTTCCGATAAGCTTCCACGAATTATTTTATCATGTTTCGGCGGGGTTGTCAAGGAAGTTTTTGTGAAAACGGCGTGTGCGTATATATTATAATGGTATACCCCTTTTTATTTTTGCGGCATTTGACCTCCTCCCGACGCGGAAAATTCCGCCGCTTTTTAAGACAATTGTGAGGCATTCCCTTAAAAAATGTCCGAATTTGCCGCCAAAAAAGCCTTGACAACGCCGCTTTTCTATGATATGATAAAAAAGCAATCTCGGCGGCACGCTTTTTGTAAATATACAAAAGCAAAAGGATTTCGCCGCACGTCCGCAGGCTCTGACATTCGGAGGACTTCTTCGGAATTGCCGGAAGCGGCACGCTTTTTGCGAATAACCAAAAGCAAGAGGATTTCGCCGCACGTCCGCAGGCTCTGACATTCGGAGGGCTTCTTCGGAATTGCCGAAAGCGGCACGCTTTGGGGTCGTAAAGGTTTCGACGGGGACTGTGAAGCCCGTTAAGCACGTAGAGTTCGCCTACACTCTTCAAAAAGGGCGCTTTAAAATTAAACGCAGACAATAGATCTGAATTAGTAGCTGCCTAAGGGCGGCTTCCGTCCTGCCGATGAGTGCTGCGGCTTCGAGCGGGGCGTCACTAAGCAGCCAACGTCCCGGGTGAGCGCCCTGTAACCCCCGACGTATCCAAAGGGCTGCCGAGAAGCGATCCTGTCGACCGGAGCGCTTTAAGGGAGATTTAAAAGATCGAATAAACGTGTAGAAAGACGTGTGGACCGGTTTTCGGACGGGGGTTCGACTCCCCCCGATTCCACCAAAAATAGGAAATCGCCGCCCTTCGGACGGCGATTTCCTATTTTGGCTTGGAAACGGAGGAAGGAGTCAACCCCATGGGTTAGGCGCGAAGCCTAAAAACACGCTCTCACAGCGGAAAGGAACGTTATCGTTATGAAACGGCTGGAAACGGAACGGTTGATTTTAAGAGACTGGCGGCTTGATGATCTGGACGATTTTTACGAATATGCCAAAAATAAGAGCTTCGGTGTCCTGACGGGCTGGAAACCGCACGAGAATAAGGAAGAATCCGCCAAAGCCCTGGACGGTTTTATCAGCGACACGAAAAACGATCGGTTCGCGATTGTTTTGAAAAATACCGGAAAGGTAATTGGCGCGGTCAATCTGTCTCCCGACGAGAACCGCGGCAAATATTATGCGAAATATATCAATTACGTCCTCGGCGCCGACTATTGGGGTAGCGGATACATGACCGAGGCGGTCCGGCGAATGATCCGATACGCGTTTGAGGAATTAAACATAGACTTGCTTTCCGCGTTTCATTATCCTTATAACGTTCGCTCGAAACACGTCATTGAAAGGTGCGGCTTTGAATACGAGATCACGATCAAGCAGGGCGCCACAATATACGACGGACAGGTTTTCGATACCGTCTGCTACTCGCTGTTCAAGGATCAATATTTTTCCGATCGGACATGACCTGCCCTTTATCCGTGCTTTGTAAATCCACCCCTGCCATAAATTAAAAAATTCCTTGTCAGGAAATCTCCAAACGCCGCACTATATGTACAGAGAGGGGGCGGAAGCATGACGAGCGCGGACAGAATCGCGCAATTTACCGAACGCTACGTGGAAAAGCTGTTTTACTTCTGCCTGAAGAAGACGGGGAACGAAACAGAGGCACAGGATCTTACACAGGACATCGTACTGAATATTCTTATCGCCCTGAACAAAGGGATCGTTCCGATGTGCTTTTCCGCGTGGGTCTGGCGGATCGCGCGCAACCGCTACGCCGTATGGGCGGACAAAAAGCAGCGGAGAAACGAGTCGGTAACCGGTTCCGACATCGCCGACTATGCCGAGATCATGGACGAGAGCGGGGATATTCCGGAGAAAGTGCAGCACGGGGAGCAATTATCGCTGCTTCGGCGGGAGCTGGCGTTTATCCGCCGGGATTACCGCGACATCGTCGTCGCCTATTACATTGAAGACCGAAGCGTCCGAGACATCGCTCGCGCCCTCTCTCTTTCCGAAAACGCGGTACAGCAGCGCCTGCACCGCGCAAGAACCATACTGAAAGAGGGGTTGGATATGGCGAGAGAATTTGGGCAGCTTAGCTATAAGCCCGAAAACATTTCATTTATCACAAACGGGATCGGGGGAGCGGGCGGCGAACCGTGGTGTTACCTGAACCGCTTGCTCTGCAAAAACATTCTGCTTGCGGCATACAGGAATCCTGCTTCCGCGGAGGAGCTTGCCGTAGAGGTCGGCGTCGCGCTTCCGTACATGGAGGAGGAGCTGAACAAGCTGGTAAGCGCGTCGCTGATGAAAAAGAACGGGAAAAAATACGAAACGAATTTCTTTATCGTAAGCGCGCGGGCGCAGGAAAAGATCTTCGCGCACCTGCGCGGGATCGTACCCGAGCTGACGAGAGCGGTGATCGAAACGCTCGAATGCGCGGTATCTCTGCAAAACGAGCTTTGCCCGCACTGGCACGAGGGGTATCAGCCGTATGAGGATATGAAATGGGCATTGCTCATGGATCAGGTCGATCTGGTTAACTTCGACACGCTGAATGCGGTTCAAGCGGATCAAAAGGAGGAACCGAACGCGGGCGCTGGAAAATGGGGGCATACGATCCGCCCGAACGGCGGCGAATGGGACGTACTCGGCATGGAGACTTTTCGGGGAGAACACCCCGCCTTCGTGGGGCTGCACGGGTGCGTACACTCTTCCGGGGAAAGAAATCTTCCTTATATTGATTTCCGTCAGTTTAAATTCAATTATCGCGGGATCGCAAACAAAACGCCGTCGGTAATTCCTTACGCGTATGCGCAGGCGCTTTCGGCAGCTGCAAAAGGCGAGATCGAATCGGTCGAGCCCGCAGTTCTCGACCATCTGACGGAATACGGCTATCTCGAAAAGAAAAACGGGAAATATCAGCCGACATTTTTGGTCATATTTGAGGATCGGGGAGAACTTCCGCCCGGCGAGGCGGAAAAGGTGAGGTCGCTGCGGAAAAAGGCGGCGGACGCCGCCATGCGCCATTATCTTTTCTGCCGCGAGCAGATCAAGAAGGAGATCCCCGAATTCCTGAAAAACGACGCGTTTCAGATCGACCATGCCTGCGCCAATATTTTTTCACTGCGGGGCGCAGTGCTGGAGGAGGCGCTTCGGCAGGGCTATATCGAATACGGCGAAAACGACGGACGAAAAATGCTCGGCGCGGAGCTGAGGATTTAAGACAGCTGTCAGACTAAAAGTCTTTTGAAAAATGAAAAAACCGACACCGTACAAGGTATGCCCCGCACGGTGTCGGTTTGTGCAATTTTACCGAATCCGCGCGCGCGGTTCCCGCGCGGACACCTTTTTCAGTACGCCCGACGCGGAAAGCACCTGAATAATCACCGTACCGACAACCACGCCGAACGCGCCCTGCACAAGATTTCCGGGAACGCTCGCCCAAGCGCCGAAGCCCTTCCCGAGCAGCAGCGCCGCGTACCCGAAATAGCCGAACACCATGATCGCTTCGCCGACGACCGCGCCCGCCGCGTAGCCGAGCAGCCGCAGCTTCGGCGCTTTCTCGATCACCGCGCGGGCGATCAGCGCCGCCGCCACCGCGATCAGCCCCTTAATGACAAACGTACCCGGGACATAGTGGGCGTACCCGCTGAAAAGATCGGCGAGCGCCGAGCCGATTCCGCCCGCCGCGAAGCCGTAAACGGGTCCCAAGACCCACGCCGCGACAAGAATGAAGCAGTCCCCGAAATTCACGTACCCGTTCATCGGCGAGGGAATCCGGATCATCATCGTCGCCACGCAGATCAGCGCCGCGAACATCGCGGCAAAAACCAGCCTTAATAATTTTTCCTTCTTCATATTTATGACCGTTCCTTTCCGTACTTGACTTTTTTCGTATTTTCTATTATAATCAATTTTGGTATTCTCGCAATGACCAATTTGATTCTTTTTTATAATACCAGAGAAAGGAGCGACCGCGATGCCGCCGAAGCCGAGGAAAAAGCCCGCCTACGAGCTTCTTTACGAGGAGATCAGGAACGACATCCTGACGGGAAAGCTGAAAAATAAAGAGCGGATTCCTTCCAAGCGCGCGCTCGCCGAAACGCACGGGGTGAGCGTCGTGACCGTTGAAAACGCCCTCGCGCAGCTCGCCGCGGAGGGATATGTGACCATGATTCCCCGAAGCGGAACCTACGTCGGGTATCACGGGGATATTCTCCGTTCCCCGGAGGATTCTCCCCTTCCGCCCGATGAAGAACTGCCGCCCGATCCTCCCGCTTCGGGAGCCGCCGCGCTGTTCCCGTTTTCCGTCTGGGCGCGGTTAATGCGGACGGTTCTTTTAGAGCAGGGTACAAAGCTCCTCCGTCCCGTGCGCGGGGGCGGGGTATACGAGCTTCGGGCGGCGATCGCGGACTATCTTTACCGCTGTCGGGGTATGCGCGTTTCGCCCGGACAGATCTTTATCGGCGCGGGATCGGAGGATCTTTATACGCAGGCGGCGCGGCTTCTCGGGCGGGAGCTTCTTTACGCGACGGAAAGCCCCGGCTATGAGGCGACGGAGCGGCTTTACCGCCTGAACGGCGCGAACACCGTCCGAATCCCGCTCGACGAGCAGGGGCTTTCCGTTTCCGCGCTTCGGGAAAGCGGCGCGGACGTCGCGCATATTTCTCCCGCCCACCATTTCCCGACCGGGATCGTCATGCCGATCTCAAGACGGCGGGAAATCATGCGCTGGGCGGAGGAAAAGGAGGGGCGGTATATTGTCGAGGACGATTACGACAGTGAGTTCCGCCGCGCGGGAATTCCCGTCCCCGCCATGTTCGGCACGGGAAGCGGACGGGTGATCTATATCAACACCTTTTCCCAGACGCTCGCCCCCTCGGTCCGGATCGGGTATATGTGCCTTCCGCCGGAGCTGATCCCGCTCCGCCGCGAACGGCTCGGCTTCTGCGCCTGCCCCGTCCCGAGCTTTGAGCAGTATACCCTCGCGAAATTCATCGCGGAGGGATATTTCGAGCGGCACATCAGCCGCGTCCGGAAATTCGCCCGCCGCGCCGCGGAGCTTTCCGAAGCGTTTTTCCTCGCGAACGGCGCGGCGGTCACGGAATCGGGCGCGGGACTTCACTTCCGGATCACGGCGAAAAACGCGGGCGAGCCGATCCGCCTTCCGGAAAACTGCGGGCTTCGGGTTCGCCCGATCGGAGGCTATTTCATGGGGGAAAAGGGCGCGGACGAAAACGCGGTGAGGGGCTATGAAAATCAGTATGTCGTAAGCTACGCGAACGCGGATTTGGAGCGGTTGGAGGATATTCTGAAAGATTTAAAGAGAAAATCGTAAGCGCCCGTTTCGACTCGACGGCTGTCAGGTTCGGCAAAATCAGCGTTCACGGGTTTCCTTTCCGAAATAAGTTGCCAAATCTTATAAATTGTGGTATACTATACAAGATAAACAAAACCTTCCGCCCGAAAGGAATGATCTTTTCTATGAATCTCTCCGAATTTCTCCCCCGCGCCCGCGCACTGGTCGAAAAAATGACCTTAGAAGAAAAATGCGGTCAGCTTCGCTATGATTCCCCCGCGATCGAGCGGCTCGGGATCCCCGCCTATAACTGGTGGAACGAGGGGCTTCACGGACTCGCCCGCTCGGGGACGGCGACGATGTTCCCGCAGGCGATCGGGCTCGCCGCTTCGTTCGACGAGGAGCTGCTCGAAAGGGTCGGCGAAATTACCGCGAGGGAGGCGCGCGCCCGCTACAACGCCTGCACCAAAAAAGGCGACCGCGATATTTATAAGGGGCTTACGATCTGGTCGCCGAACATCAACCTTTTCCGCGACCCGCGCTGGGGACGCGGACACGAGACCTACGGCGAGGATCCGTTTCTCGCGGGGCTGCTCGGCGCGGCTTATGTGCGGGGAATGCAGGGGGACGGAAGATTCATGACCGCCTGCGCCTGCGCGAAGCACTTCGCCGTCCACAGCGGTCCCGAGGCGCTCCGCCACGAATTCGACGCGCGGGTCAGCCGAAAGGAGCTTCGGGAAAGCTATCTCCCCGCCTTTGAGGAGCTTGTGCGCGCGGGGGTCGGCGGGGTCATGGGCGCGTATAACCGCGTAAACGGCGAGCCCGCCTGCGCGAATACGGAGCTGATGGAAATTCTGCGGGAGGAATGGGGCTTCGAGGGATATTTCGTTTCCGACTGCTGGGCAATTTCCGATTTCCACCAACATCACCGCGTGACCGCGACCTTCCCCGAATCGGCGGCGCTCGCCCTGAACCGCGGCTGCGACGTAAACTGCGGCTGCTCCTATCTGCACCTGCTGGAGGCATACGAGGAAGGACTGATCACCGAGGCGGAGATCGACCGCGCGGCGGTTCGGCTTTTCACGATCCGCTTCGCGCTCGGAATGTTCGACGAAAGCGAGCTGAATCAGATTCCGTTCACCGCGATCGACTCCCCCGAGCATAACGCGGTTTCGCTCACGGCGGCGCGGGAATCCATGGTACTGCTGAAAAACGACGGGGTGCTTCCCCTGCAAAAAGAAAAAATAAAGACGCTCGCCGTGATCGGGTGCAGCGCGGACAGCCGCGAAGCGCTCCGGGGAAACTATTACGGAACCGCGTCCCGCTATACGACGTTTCTGGAGGGAATCCGCCGAAAAGCCGACGGAATCCGCGTTCTGTACGCCGAGGGCTGCGATTTTGCGAAGGACAGGAGCGAGGGACTGGCGCTTCCCGGCGATCGGCTTTCGGAAGCGGTCTCGGCGGCGGAGGAAAGCGACGCGGTGATCCTTTGCCTTGGGCTGAACGAGCACCTTGAGGGCGAGGAGGGCGATACCGGGAACGAGTACGGCTCGGGCGACAAGGAGACGCTCCTTCTCCCAGAGCCGCAGAGAAAGCTGCTTTCCGCCGTACTCGACGTGGGAAAGCCGACGGTCGTGATCCTCGCGGCGGGAAGCTCGGTTTATCTGGAGGATCAGCGTATGAACGCCCTGCTATGCGCATGGTACGCGGGACCGCACGGCGGAACGGCGGCGGCGGAAATTCTGTTCGGCGAGCTTTCCCCGTCGGGAAAGCTCCCGGTCACGTTTTATAAGGACGCGGCGCTCCTCCCCGATTTTACCGACTATTCCTTCCGAAACCGCACCTACCGCTTTCTCGAAAGCGATGAAAACGTCTGGTTCCCGTTCGGCTTCGGGCTGACCTATTCGCGGTTTTCGTTCACGCTTCTTTCGGCGGAGGAGAGCGGGGAGGGCGAAACCGTGCGCGTTCTCGCCGAGAACCTCGGAGACGCGGACAGCGGGGAGGTCATTCGGCTGTACCTGACCGCCGACGATCCGCTCGCGCCGCCGAACCCTTGGCTCTGCGCCGTAAAGCGCATTTTCCTCAGGGCGGGAGAGCGGCGGGAATTTGAGCTTTTCGTAAAGCCCGAGCGCTTTCGGGTATACGACGAAAACGGCAAGCCGCGCCGCGCGGAGCATGCAAAGGCAGTCTTGTTATGAAAAAATTCCTTCTTCTTACGACGGGCGGGACGATCGCCTGTCTTCCGACCGAACGCGGCTATTCTCCGCGGGAGAGCGCGGAAATCCTCGCCGGCTTTGAAAAAACGCTCGGCTCGCGGGAAAAACGCCTTGCCCGCGAGGTCTTTCACCCCGAGGCGCTTGAAACGCGCTCCCTCTTCTCGCTCGACAGCACCGACCTCACCCCCGTTCACTGGCGGGCAATGTACGAAGCGGCGCGGGACGCGGTTCGCTCGAAAAAATACGGCGGGATCGTGATCCTTCACGGGACGGATACGCTCGATTATACCGCCGCGCTCCTGTACCATACGCTCGAAGCCGAAATTCCCGTGATTCTGACGGGGGCGATGCTCCCGCTTTCCGAGGAAGGAAGCGACGGAGTGAAAAACGCCGCCGACGCGATCCTCGCGGCGCGGGACAAGCGGCTTCGCGGGGTGTTCGCCGTGTTCGGCGGGCGCGTGATCGGCGGGAACGAGCTTGTAAAGCGCTATTCGGAGCGGGCGGACGCGTTCCGGAGCTTTTCCGGACAGGACGTCGGCGCGGTTCGGGACGGGGCGGTCATGCTTTTCCGCGAACCCGAAAAAGCGGAAATTTTCGCCTACCCGCCGACCGATCGGGAAATCGCCGTTTTAAAGCTTTCGCCCTTTACGACAGGCGCGGCGCTTTCCGCGATCCGCGCTTCGGGGGCGGACGGCGCGGTTCTGGAGGGGTACGGCGCGGGCGGACTGCCCGAACACCTGCTCCCCGGCGCGAAAAAGCTGACCGAAAAAATGCCCGTCGTACTGACCACGCCCTGTATCGGCGGCGCGAACCTGCGTGAATACGAGGTGGGGCGGCGCGCGCTCGAATGCGGGATTCTCGATGGGGGAAGCTGTACGACCGCGGCGGCGGCGGTACGGTTATACTGCGCCGCTTGGCGTTGATTCACGAAAAACGCAGTCCTGCTATTAAATAAAGAGGAAACAACCGATGATAAAAGAATTTGAAAAAAACCGGGAAGCCTTTCTCGCCCGCGTGAGAGTCCTCGCCGAAGCGGAAAGCCTTTCCGACCTGCGCGAGCGCGCCATGCGCGGAAAAAAGGCGGAGGACGCGTTCGCGGCGGCATTTCTCGCCTTAAAGGAGGGGACGGGGCTTTCCCCGTTCGATACCCAGCTTCGCGCGGGCGCGGAGCTCGACGACGACGCGGCGGTCGAGCTCGCGACGGGGGAGGGGAAAACGCTCGCCGCCGTTTTTGCCGCTTTTTTCAGCTTTGTCAAGGGCGAGCACGTCAACATCTTTACCTTTAACGACTACCTCGCGCGGCGGGACTGCCTTTGGATGAAGCCCGCCTACGACCTGCTCGGAATGACCTGCGCGGTCGTGACCGAGAAAACGCCCCGAGAGGAGCGGGCGGCGGCGTACCGCGCGGACGTCGTATACTCGACCGTCAAGGAATGCGGCTTCGACTATCTGCGGGATTTTCTCGTTTTTTCGGAGGAGGAGCGGGTTTTCGGCGAATTCGGTCACGCGATCGCGGACGAGGCGGACTCGGTTCTGATCGACGAGGCGAGAATCCCGCTCGTCGCGGCGGGAAGCATGGCGGCGGAACGGGACGAGGCGCTTCCCGAAATTTTTGAGTACGCGAAAACGCTGTCCGAATCGGACTATGAGATCAGCCCCGAAACCCGGAACGCCTACCTGACCGAGGCGGGCGCGAAAAAAACGGAACGGTATTTCCACCTTGAAAATCTTTACGACGAGGAAAACAACGCGCTGATGAGCCGCCTGAACGATTCGCTGAAGGCGCTTCACGTTCTTTCCGAAAACCGAGATTATATCGTAAAAAACGACGAAATCTGCCTGATTGACCCGTTTACGGGGCGCGTTTCACAGGGGCGGCATTTCCCCGATACGCTCCAGTCGGCGGCGGAGCTGAAGCACCGTCTGACGGTGACGGAGCGGGGAACGGTCCTCGCGACGATCGCGGTACAGAACTTTATTCGCCTGTATCCGCGCGTTTCGGGCATGACGGGGACGGCGGTCTCGGCGAAGGACGAGTTTAACGAGATGTACGGCATGATCGTCAAAAGGGTCGAGCCGAATACCCCGCCGAAGCGCACCGCTCTTCCCATGGCGGTTTATTACGATACACAGTCCAAGCTTACGGCGGTCGCGGACGAGATTAAGGCGGCGCACGAAAAGGGGCAGCCCGTTCTCGTCGGGACGGACAGCATCGCGCAGAGCGAGCGGCTTTCCGAAATGCTGCGGGAACGGGGACTGGAAAATTTTGTCCTGAACGCGAAGAACGACGAGGCGGAGGCGGAGGTGATCGGCACGGCGGGAAAGCCCGGGCGGATCACGATCTCGACGAACATGGCGGGGCGCGGCGTCGATATTAAGCTCGGCGGCGCGGACGAATCGGAGCGGGAAAAAGCGCTGGAGGCGGGAGGACTGTATGTGATCGGGACGTTTCTCGCCGAAAGCGGGCGCATGAACGAACAGCTGTTCGGACGGGCGGCAAGGCAGGGCGACCCCGGACAAAGCCGTCTTTTCGTCTCGCTCGACGAGGAGATCATGACGAGATACAAGCTGAAAAAGCTGGTCGGGCGGCATTATCCCGACCCGACGGCGGAAGCGCTGACGGATCGGACGCTGCTGCGCGAGGTGCTGCGCGTGCAGCGCATTTCGCAGGGAAAAGCCCTCGACGAGCGGGTGCGGCTCATGAAATTCCACATGATCAACGAAAAGCACCGCCAAACCGTCTTTGAGGCGCGGGCGGGGTACCTGCGCGATCCGGAAAGCTGTAAAATTTGGGAAAATACCCCTGCCGGACTTTTGGGGCAGGCGGAGCTTCCCGCCGAATTCCGCAGGCGGGCGATTCTTTCGGTTTTAAACGTCTGCTGGGCGGAATATCTCGCGGAAACCTCGTCAATCCGCGAGGGGATTCACCTTTCGGCGATCGGAGGAAAGGATCCCGCCGAGGAATACAACATCGCCTGCGAAAACGCCTACGGCGAATTTGAGGAACAGGTCGTCGGGCGAATGACGGAGCTTCTGGAGGAAGCCGCCGAAAAGGGCGCGGAAAGCGTGATTCTGCCCGCCCCGTCGAAAACGTGGACGTACCTGCTCGCCGATAACGGGGACGAGCTGGAGCGGCGGAGCCTGATGAGCGCGATCTTCGGGGATTCCTCCGAGGAAGAGGACGAAGGCTTTGCGGAATCGGACGAGACGGAAGAATCCGAACAGGAAAAAAGTGGGGAGAAAAAGGGGTTCTTTGCGCGGCTGTTCGGGAAATAGCGCCTTCGGGTAAAGGAAACGAAAACCTTCAGACTGTCGATAAAGAATAAAAAGAGAAAAACATAACGAGGGGGCACTGCCCCCAAACCCCCGCCAAAGGGAACTTTTCCCTTTGGAATCCCGCTTCCCATTACAACTTCTCCCGTTTTCGACTTCGCGGCTGTCAGGTCGTAAGTCTCGTCAAAACGAGTAAAAGGATATGGAAAGTGTTTGTCGACAAGCTGAACCTTTTTGCCGCTTCGCAAAAGGAAAGAAAGGAGCCTGTCCATGAAAACCATCGCCGCTATCGCGACTCCGCCCGCCGTCGGAGGAATCTCGGTCATTCGTATTTCGGGCGAAAACGCGCTCGGGATCGCGGAAAAGATTTTCCGTCCGTTCGGCGGGAAGACCGTCCCGGAAATGGACGGCTATACCGCCGCCTACGGCGAGATTCTCGACGGGGAAACGCGGCTCGACGACGGGGTTTTGCTCGTGTTTCGCGCGCCGCACAGCTATACGGGAGAGGACGTCGCCGAGCTTTCCTGCCACGGCGGACTGTACCTGACAAGACGGGTGCTTTCCGCCTGCTTTCACGCGGGCGCGGAGCCGGCACAGGCGGGCGAGTTCACCAAGCGCGCCCTGCTGAACGGAAAGCTTTCGCTCACGCAGGCGGAGGCGGTCGCCGACCTCATCGGCGCTCAGAACGAGCAGTACCTTCTCTGCGCGAAGGCGCAGAGAGAAGGGGCGTTATACCGGCGGCTGCGCGCGGTGTCGGAGCGGCTGCTCGATTTTATCACGCTTGTACAGGCTTGGATCGACTATCCCGACGAAATGGAGGACGATCTCGACCGCGAGGCGGAGGCGGATAAGCTCTCCGCCGCTTTGGAGGAGCTGAACACGCTTCTCGAAAGCTACGACGGGGGAAGAATGCTGCGCGAGGGGATTTCCTGCGCGATCGTCGGACGACCGAACGCGGGGAAATCCACCCTCATGAACCTGCTCAGCGGACGGGAACGGAGCATTGTCACCGAGCTCGAGGGGACGACCCGCGATATTGTCGAGGAAACGGTGCTGCTCGGGGACGTGCCGCTTCGGCTTGCCGACTGCGCGGGGATTCGCGAAACGCGGGATACGGTCGAAAGGATCGGGATCGAGAAAATGCTGAGGGAAATGGAGACGTCGGAGCTGATCTTCGCGGTATTCGACGGGAGCCGCGCGATGAACGCCGACGACGAGCGGCTGATCGAGCGGCTTGAGGGGAAAAAGTGCGTCTGCGTGGTGAATAAATGCGATCTTCCGCGGGAGATCGACGAAGCGAGACTGAAAGAAAGATTTCCCTATCTTGTGAATCTGAGCGCGAAAACCGGAGAGGGAACGCGGGAGCTTTCCGCGCTTGTGAAGGAAGCCGCGGGGCTGTCCCGGCTCGACCTTTTTTCGGGCTTTATCGCGAACGAGCGACAGCGCGCCTGCCTCAAGGAAGCGCGGGATCTTACCGAGCGAACGGTAAACGCGCTTCGGGATATGGTCACGCCCGACGCGGCGGGGGTTCTTTGTGAAAACGCGCTCGCGAAAATCTACGAGCTTTCGGGAGAAAGCGTGAGCGAAACGGTAATCGACGAGGTGTTCCGCCGCTTTTGCGTGGGAAAATAAACAAAATTTTTTTGATTGTAACGTTTTCTTTTCCTAAAATTCCCATTTTGGGGGTTATCGTTAATTTTTTGCCGCTTTGACCGACCAAAGCGGCGCAAAGTCGCCCTCGCGCCGGCTGTCCTCAACGATTTTTTCGCTTTTTAAACCTGATGCGAAAAAAACGGTCGGACAAGCGCCGCGAGGGGGCATTTATGAAGCGAACGGCTACCTCCATCTTTGTTTTTCTTTTAGTCCCTGCTTCTTGTAATTCCTCCCGCCATTCGCGAGAACCCGCAAGGAACGGCTCTGCGTCATTGTGCTTCACGATGTAAAGCACACAACCACAACCCGACTGTACAGAACGGGGCAGGGTGGGTGCAGGGGAGAAAGCCGTTCCGCTATAAAAAGTCCTCCCTGCGGCAATTTTTTAAATATGCGCGCTTCGTGCGCTCCTCAATTGTCAATTGTAAAAACGCACTCCTGCACCAAAAAGAAAGGAAAACGAAATGCTCGAAATTATTTACGGCGAGGCGGGAACGGGAAAATCCGCCCTCCTTTATCGGAAGATCCGCGAAAACGCCGAGCGCGGGCGGCGGGTCTTTCTTTTTGTTCCCGATCAGTTTTCCTTCGAGGCGGAAAAGGCGGTCTGTAAGCAAATCGCCGCCCCTGCCGCGCGGAACGTTTCCGTCACGATGTTTTCGCGGGCGGCGGCGGGACTTTTACACCGCTTCGGCGAAACCAAGGAATACGCCGACGAGGTCGCGAAAACGCTTCTGATGACCCGCGCGCTCAATACCCTCGCGGCGCAGGATCGGCTCGAATATTACCGGCGGCAGATGAAAAAGCCCGGCTTCGCCGCGTTCTCGCTCGATCTCGTGTCGCGGCTCCGCGGGGCGGGACTGACCCCCTCGTCGCTTCGCTCGCTCGTTTCCGATCGGGCGGATCGCCTTTCGCCGCTCCTGCTCTCAAAAATGAACGACCTCTGCGAAATTTTCAGCGAGTACGACGGGCTTCTTTCCGTTTCCTTCGACGATCGGCTGGACGACGTTCGCCGCGCGGCGGAGCTGATCCCCGTTTCGGAGGAATACGAGGGGGCGTTCTGTTATTTCGACGGCTTCGACGACTTTTCGGGAAGTCAGGAGGTCTTTCTCCGCGCGCTTCTCGAACGGGCGGAGCAGGTCACGTTTACCGTTACGGCGGATTCCCCTGACTCCGAAAAGCCGCATTTTCGCGCTTCGGCAAAGCTGATCGCGCGGCTGAAGGAAATGAACGGCGGGGAGGCGGCGCTGATCCCCCTGAAAAAACGGTATCGGGAGGGATGCGCGGGAGAGCTGATCCGCGCCCGCGACCCTTGGGAGGAATGCGACTGGATCTGCGCGAAAATACGGGCGCTCTGCGACGAGGGCTACCGCTGCCGCGAGATCGCGGTACTGGCTCCGAAGCCGGTCTACGCCGAAATTCTCGAAAGCGCCCTGAAAAAATACGGAATCCCCTTTTTCGCGGACATTCCCGAGCCGATCCTGCACAAATCGGTCGTTCGGTTCGCGGTCGATACCTTAAGGGCACTGAGCTTTGAGACGGAGGATCTGCTCCGCTATGTCAAAAGCGGCTTTGTCCGTCATCGGGACGGGAAAACGATCAGCTATTTACAGGCGGATTCGCTCGAGCGAATCTGCCGACGCTATGACGTAAGAAAGCGGGACTGGCTCCGCCCGTTCCCCGAAAAAATCGACGCGGACGGCGCGGCGGAGGCGCTTCGGAAAAGTATTGTCGAGCCGCTCCGAAAGCTGAAGCGCCGCTTTGAAAACGCGGACGGGGCGGAAATGACCGCCGCGCTCTGCGACTTCCTCTGTAACGAAATGCAGCTCGACAAATCGGTCTACGCGCGGTGTATCCTCGGACGCGAGGAGGACGGGCGGCTGATCGTCGATAAAAAAAAGCTCGACGAGTACAGCGCGCTCTGGGACGACATGGTCACGGTCTTTGAATCGGCGCACGAGGCGCTGAAGGGGTATCGGCTCCCGCTTTCGGAATATCTTTCGACGCTTACCGGAATTTTTTCCTCGGTCGAGATCGCGAAGCCGCCGCAGACGCTTGACGCGGTAACGGTCGGGGACGTCGAGCGGAGCCGTTTCCACCGCGTCCGCGCGGTATTCCTCTGCGGGCTGAATCAGGGGGTGTTCCCACGCTCCGGGAAAACCGCCGGAGCGTTCAGCGCGGGGGAAGAGGAGGAGCTTTGCCGCTGCGGGATCGCGGTTTCAAGCGATCGGGAAACGCGGTATTCGTCCGAGCTGTTTTTGTTCTACCGCTGTACCCATCTCCCCGAGGAACGGCTGTACGTCTCCTTCCCCGCCGTGAGCGAAACGGGAAGCGAGCTTTCCCCCTCGCCGCCTCTGGAGCTTTTAAAAAAGAGATTTGGGGCAGGCGTACAAGAGACGCGCGATTTCGGAGCGGCGTTTTACTGCCGAAGCGCCGCTTCCGCAAGACGGTACCTCGCGGGAATTTTTTCCGACGAAAGCCGCCTTCCCGAACGGGAGGCGATCGAAGCGGCGCTTCGCGAGGCGGGAGAGCCGCCGCTTTCTCCCCGCGCGGAAAATCCCGAGCGGCACCGAATTTCCCCCGAACACGCCGGACGGCTTTTACGGCTCCCGACCTATTCCCCGACCGCGATCGCGGGCATGAACCGCTGTAAATTCGGCTTTTTCTGCACCTACGGACTGGGACTTCGCGAGGAAGAGGAGCGCGCCGTGAACGAGGCGCTCTCGGGACGGGTGGTGCACTACTGTCTGGAACAGCTTCTGATCGAATACGCGGGGAAGAAGGACGCGCTGATTTCCCTAAGCGACAGGGAGCTTTCCCGCTTTGCGGGGCAAAGTGTCCAAAAATACAAGGAGGAGGAATTTTTCGGAGACTTCGGCGCGGCGGAACGCTTTTCCTATCAGCTCGGACAGCTTTCCGTCCTCGCGGCGCGGGCGGCGGTGCGGCTTCGCGACGAAATGCGGCTCAGCGGGTTTACGCCGCTTTCCCCCGAAAAGACCGTCGAGTTCCGCTTCGGCGAGCTTACGATTCGGGGAATCTGCGACCGGCTCGAAATTTCGGAAAAAGACGGAAAAAATTACCTCCGCGTGATCGACTATAAGCGCGGGAAAAACGCGATCGACCTGGCGGACGTGTATCGGGGCGAGGACCTGCAAATGCTCCTGTATCTGTTCGGGCTTTGCGAGGAATACGGCGCGGAGCCCTCCTCGGTTTTATACCGCCCGATCGGGGCGGACAGCTTCGGAAAAGGGAACGCGCTTTCGCGGGACGACGACGCGAAAAAGCAGAAGCAGGCAAACGAGCGGAAGCATGCCGCCGGCGGGATCATGCTCGAGGAATCGCCCGAACGCGCCGAGGTCGCGGAGCTGAACGAGAATTACGCGAAGCTTTACGGGACGGTGCGCGGCGGGTACTGCACGCCGAAGCTCCTCTCGCGGGAGAGCTTTTCGCATTTAAAGGAATACTGTAAGGCTTACGTGAACGCGCTCGCCATGGAGACCTCGCGCGGCATGGTCAGCGCTTGTCCCTCGGAGGGAAGCTGCCGATACTGCGATTACGGACTGTTCTGCGGGAAAGGCTGAAAGCGAAAAATCCCCCTTACGGCGTACCGCAAGGGGGAAGCTTTATTCCTCGACTGCCCAAAATTCAACGGAAATCATGTATCCGTTTCCTTCCGCGTCGTTCAGGTTCACCGTATACCGATATTTTCCCTTGATCGGAGCATGAATCTCCGTGTGAACGTCGGTCGTCCGTTCGGAACCCGATTCAAGTATACATAATACGTCCTCCGAAAACCATTCCCCGATCATTTCCGCCGGAATCCATTTCCCGTTTTCTTCCCGGAAAAGCTCGTAGACCTCCCCGAAATCAATCTCTTTTCCGGTTTCGTTCCGAATCGTCAGGACGGACTTTTCCGAAAAAACGGCGGGACGCTTTTCCTCGAACCTTGCGGAAAGCGTCGGTCTTTCCGTTTTCTTCCCGTCTACCGTCCAGCTTTTTCCGCCGTCCGCGCTTTCATAGACGGTTCCGTCGGGAACTTTTACACAGATTCTTTCCGCACCCGGAAGCCTTCCCTCCTTCGGGTCGATGTAATACCGCTTGGAGCCGACGGTTACCCAGCCGGTTCGGATCACCCCGTCTTTTGCGTAAAAACGCTTTCCGCCGGCTTTGAACCAGCCCCTAAAAAGCTCGTCCTCCTGCTTGACGCCGTTCCGATAGCAGATGACGCTGTTCCCCGATTTGACCTTCCCCGTATATTTGCCTTGGCAAACGCCGTCTTTCCCGAATTTATAGCGGATTCCGTCAATGACCGCGGGTTTCGTCAGAACCGTTCCGTCGGATTTAATGTAGTACCGCTCGCCGTCGATCTCGTTCCAGCCCGGGATATAGGCGGCAGGCATTGAAGAGGTCACCTCGATCACCTGATCCCCGCAATAAGTCAGCTTCATCAGCGCGATTTTCTGAGGATCGTCGATCCCGCAGTCCCGAAGAATTTCTTTCACGGTATAAACGTTGCGTTCGTCCATGCGATAGTGCGCGTAATACTTTTTGTAATCCGATGTATAACAGGTAATGGAAAAGCCGTAATAGTAATCCAAGTCCTCCGCAATGATCGCCGCTTCTCTTTCGTTCTCAATCGGCTGCTCCGTATAAGTGATACGGAGCGTCCTGTCTTCGGCATTCCGAAAAGAGGTCATCTCCCGATTCCAATATTCCGTGACGCCCATGTATCCGTCGCCATGATCCTGAAAAACATTCAGGAAGCTTTGCCACTCCCTTGGGTGATCGCGGTACAGCTTTTCATAGTGAGACAGAAAAATCCTTATGTCCTCTTCCGAGCCTTCATAGGCGATTTCCTTTGCGCTGACCGAAGCCGAAAAAAACGTGACGGTTGCTAAAAAAAATAAAATTCCTGCAAATAATTTTTTCATAAAACATCCCTTCTTCTTTTATTTGCGATAACCGGATCCGTACCATAGGTTATAATCTTTTCCGTTTCTTGATGTAATCGCTAAATTAGTGCCGTCCGCCATAAGCGCCGAATCCACCTTGACAGAAACTCTTCCCGCTCCCTTTGTACGGCTGCCCGGATCCATGAAAACATACTGACCTTGGGAACCGTCAATATTGCTGTAGCAAAAAAGCACCATGGCATGTTTTCTATCTTCATTCGTTGAATTTCGTAGTCTACACAAAATAGGGCGGTTACTCAAAAGAAGATTTTTAATTAAATTTTCATCCATGGCTTTTTCGACAAAAACCGTATCCATGTCATAAATTTCTTTAAAAGCAAATGTATACCATTTTTTTACACCGCTCGGATATGTATCGCTTGGTTTTTCACTGCTTTCACTGTCCCTGCAAGCCAAATAAACTGACATTGCCGTATGCCCCCTTAAAGATTGATACTGCATACCGATAGAGGCAACGCATGCAGCCCAACAGAGCGCTTTCGCTTCTTCATTTCCTTCTAATATATCAGGAGAAATATCATTTGATACATTTTGAACAGCCGGATTTGTTTGATATGTTGTGATGCTGCGTCCTTGCAATGAAGCGCTTGATTGAGCAGATTTGGTTATAATGCCGGATAAAGCCTGATTGATTGAGAGCGAAGAGATGAAATCCGTTTCCGCAAACTCGGGATTATCGATGATAAAAAATTCATTTTCCTTATACACCAAAAAGCATTCGTTGCTATACCCGAGCTGAATTTCCGCTCCCGAAGCAAGCGCCGCGTTGATCTCGGGAATGCTTTCCTCCCGAAAGGCGGAGATCACGCGGTTTTCTACATATTCCGCCGTCAGGGAACCGACCATTACGTTGTCCTTCGATACGATTACCAGATATTTTTCGGTATCCGCCCCGCCGTCCCAGTTATGGATTTGAATCGGCTCGGATATGTCGTACTCGCCGTAAAGCTCAAATGTGGGAAGATAGTAGGGGATCGTTTGGCTTGCGTATTCGCGGATCGTATCGAGAATATTGACGTTATCCTCGCTTAATATTTGCGGCAGAGTCTCGTTCAAATAAATGCCCAAGCTGTCGTTTGTGCTCTCGCTCTCCGCAAAAGCCGCCGTGCCCATATTCGCCGCCATTACTCCCGCCAATATCATTGCGGTTATTTTTTTGATCAACTTTTTCATCATTTTGTCCTTTTCGCCCTTTTCGGGCAATTCCGCCGTTTTTTCTTCCGAACCAATAAAAATTTTTGCCGATCGTCTCCTTTCCCATTTTTGCGTACTTTTGGGAATTTCCCCCTTTCGCCGTTTATTGTGAAGTTTTTATCCCTCTACTTAATACATTCAAAAAAAGGGAATTTTCGGGACAAGATTTTTCGTTATTTTTTAAAAAAACCGAAAATTTTGTTGCTTTTTACCAATTGATCCGCCTTGGTTTTGTGCAAAACACATCTTCATTTCATAGAGCCTGTTACGAAACCCTCTCCTGCACAAAAATAAACGAAAAACCACCGAACCTTTTCTTCCTTTTTCGGACTTATCGGATGTAGATCGATTTACGGAAAGGGTCACGGATAGAAAGGAGCGCAGCCATGAACGAATATCTTACCGCCGAGCTGATCGAAAGCACCTATCTGTTTTGCGTGAAGCGCGTCTCGGACAGCGAGGCGGCAAAGGACTTAGCGCAGGATATTTTGTACGAGGCGCTTCGCGCGGGGGCGAACGGAAAGGAGTTCGTAAGCTTTTACTCCTGGTACTGGCGCATGGCGCGGAACAAGTACGCCGATTATCTTACCCATAAGAAAAATCCCGCGCTCCCGCTCGAAACGGCGGTCGGGCTTCCCGACCGCGCCGCCGAGCCGATCGACGCGATTGTCGAGCAGGAGGAGCTTTCCTCGCTGAATTACGCGCTTTCACGGCTTACCGCGATCTCCCGCGAGATCATGACCCGCTTTTATTTAAAGGAACAGCCCGTTTCGCGGATCGCGGCGGAATTGAATATTCCCGTCGGGACGGTAAAAAGACGGCTGTTCGAGGCTCGGAAAAATTTAAAGAAGGGGTTTGATTCCATGAAAAATTTCGGTACATCTTCTTACGCGCCCGCACAGGTCAACTGGTTCAGCGGGTATGGCTGCATGAACGCGGCAACGCTGATGTCAAGCTCGAAAATCTGCCCGCAGGTCATGGTGCTTTGCCGCGGGGAAGGAAAAACGGTGAACGAGCTTGCGGACGAAATGGGGGTCGCGCCGCTTTATCTTGAGGAAATTCTCGAAAAGATGACGGCGGAAAAGCTGCTGATCACCCCCGTGAAGGGAAAATACGCCGCCAACCACTGCGTTTTCCCCAAACAGGCATACATTGAAGCGCAGGTCTACGCGAACGAGATTCTTTTTCGGGAGGACTACCCGAAAAAGATCACCGACCGCCTGCTCGCGCTAAAGGACAAGATCACGGCGCTCGGCTTTTACGGGAGCGATCTCCCTTATGACGATCTGATGTGGATTCTTTACCCGATCGCGGGGTATGTTTTCGGACAGTTCGGGAGGAAACGGTATCTCGAAAAATATGACGGAAAAATTTCCGACGAGGCGGAACGCGGCTACCGCATGACCATCCAGTACGTTCCGCCCGAAGAAAGCCTTGACCCGTCGGTTTACGAAAATCTGCGCGCCGTGTGCTGGTCGAATCTTACGCAGAGCTTTCATACCGCCGAATACGGACGGCTGTTTTTCCTGAACGAGTTTGAGTGCGAGCCGTTTCCGTCGGATCGCGATCATTGGATCGACGGGAACAATATCTCCCTGCTCCTCGATCTGGCGAAGGATCCGAAGAAAAAGCTGTCCGTTCACGAGGAGGAAAAAGCGGCGCGGTTCCTCGAAAACGGGCTTTTGAAAAAGGAAAACGGCGGACTGCGCGTGCGGCTCCCGATTATGGGTTTTGAAAAGGATCATAACGCGATCCGGGCGCTGATCCGCGGGGAGCTCGAGGGATACGCGCGCGAATACGCCGATCTGGTGAGCGCGGGCTTGGAAGAGCGGCTTCTCCCATACGTCCGGAAGGACTTAACGAGCAATTTCATTTACTGGGATATGTACAGCTTTTTCCAGATCACGGGCGGGCTGTTCTGGTACGGCTGGAGCGAGGCGCTCGCGCTCCCCGAGGATTACGGGAAAAGCGCGGCGGGGCTTTCAATCCGGATCGGGGATAAATGATCCTAATTGTCGTTCGATCGCTTCGGCAGATTTTTCGTCAGATGATACAATATCTCCTTGAAGGGTTGTCGCCTTTCAAGGAGATATTGTGCAAATTGAAGCTACGAGCTTTGAAGTAATATGTTCTGCGGGTCGCCGCGGTTACGACCGGCTTGACCCTTGATGATCATTCCGTTTTTGCTTTTGACGTGTTGGAAACACCGTTTGCTTTTTTGAATATCGCGCCGAGGGTTTTGTCATAATAGAAGGTGCTGTTTTCAAGCTTAACATACTTCGCGTTTTCAACGCAGGGGTACGTCGCCATAATTCCCCATTGGCTGATCATGCCGCCGTACACCCAGCCGATTCCCTCGGCTTCAAAGGCTTTTATCATACTTGTTATATAAGAGCGCATTGTTTTGTCGGAATATCTGTATTTTGAAAGATAGCCGTTTCCGAAAACGCCGAATTCCCCCACCATAAAACCTACGCCGTATTTCTCGGCAGTTTTGCGTATGTCGTTAAGGGACGCGATATTTTCATCACCGTAGGAATGCAGGTCAAAAGTATCCTTCGCCTTGTAATTCCATTTTACGCTTCGCAGGTGATCCTTATCCCACTCCTTGTCGGTTCCCTCTAAAACGCAGAAGTCCCTCGGATCATAGTGGTGACAGCTCAGCGCGACGCCCATTTTAGCCATAGCTTCTCCGGTGAGACCCCAACAGTGAATATCCGCTATCACAACCCTGCTCTTATCGGCGGCAAATATTGCCTTTACGGAGGGTCCGAGCGCTTTCTCATACTGATCCTCGCTTGTAAACTCAGGCTCCACCATAAGGTTAAACGCTAAATATTTGTTGTCAATACCCTTATAGCGCTTTGCGAGCATACTCCAGTAGCCGGCGTAGACTTTTGCCGTTCCCGGCGCGGAGAGCTTTTCCGTAATATTTTCACGGGCGGACTCGTCCCATCTGCTGCTGTCGGGCATTTCAGCATTTGCAAGCGTAACGTGAATATCGTGTTTTATACACAGCGCAATTACCTTGTCAAGCTCTTCAAGACGAGCCTTGTCAACGTACCCTTTCTTTGGATTATTTCCTTGAAGCCATGGGAAGCTGATCATGATCGTCATATGGTTAAACCCGGTATCTGCAACCGCCTTGATTTCGCCCTCGCGGATCACCTTGTCCACTCTGCTGCCAAGAGCCTGATACTGCACAAATCCCATGGTGTCGTTCAGTACTCCCCGCCATAACGGCAGCTTTTGGTTAGACGCGTCCGGAAGGGAGCTTTCCTTGTTCAGCAGATCGTTTGTAATGATTTTTTTGTTGTATGTACCCGCCTTTGTCAGCTTTACATATTTTTCCTTGCCCTCAAGACTTCTGTAAAACCGCAGTGTGACCCGCGCGGCGTCGCCAACGGTAATTTTTTTCTGCGGATTAAATTTATTTTTGCTGTCAAGCGCCATAACGGGAAGCCCCGTTACCCTGTCGTAAAGCGCGCATACATACACTACAGCCGTATCGGTGCCATAATCGTCCATAAACTGATACTTTGCGGCAATTTTATCGTTGCCTTGTATGCTGTCGTTATCTGCAATTTCCTCAAAGATATTTAATGCGCCAACGGTTCCGTCCCTTCTGACGCCGATAACTTCCGCATCGGGCATGACATTTTCGTTAGGGTTTGCACTTGCCATTAACATATAGTCCATATAGCCGCCGTATTTTACGGAATTTGTCTGTTCATACATCGCAAAATAAAGCGTGCTTGCAAGATAGTGTCTTGTAGCCGCAGCAGAGCCGGCATTGCTTTTCCTGTCCGCAAGAAATTTTCCCGTCTTGCCGTAACGTTTTTGCACCGCCGCAGTGATCATTTCCACGGTCTCGGTTTGCGAGGCTGTCTGATCAAGACGACTTTCCTGCGAGGCGCTTAAAAAGCCCAGCTTTTTGGCGGCGGTAAGCTCATCGTCGAGTTTAACGTCCTCTGCCGAAGCTGTGAGCACTCCGCCAAATAACGTGCATACCATCACCGCCGACAGGATTGCCGACAAAAATTTTTTCAGCATTATAATTACTCCTTTCATGTTTGTGTGGTTACATAAAGAATTATCATGTTTTATAATAACATATCATCTGTTTTTTGTCAATACCCTTTTCAGCTTCTCACCGATATAACACAAAAATCCGAACCCTTCTCAGAGTTCGGATTTTTGCGGTGCGACTCACTTTTTCGGTGAGTGAACCGAGGGTGTTTTATCCTATTTTCCGATCAAACGGTAGACAGCCTCTACCGTTTGATCCTGACACGCAAAGCGCGTCAGGGCGGCTCGCCCTCATTCAATGCTTTCCGTCCGATAGATAAACTTCGTTTCCTCCGCCGCGCCCGCAAAGCCCGCGTACCGCTCCGAAATGTCAAGCGCCGCGTCCAGACGGTTCAGAAGCTCGGTCAGACCGCCGCCGAGCGCGTCGGTAAGCTTGGAGATCCCCTCCTCGTCGAGCCGTACAATCCCGTCGTGAAGCTCGTTCGCCCCGTCATGAAGCTGTGTGATCCCGTCGATCAGGGCGGGCAGCCCTTCCTTTAAGGAGCCGATCCCGTCGTCGAGCGCTGCCGCGCCCTCGGAAAGCGTTCCCGCGCCCTCCCTTAATGCCGAAGCGCCCGCTTGAAGCTGCCCCGCGCCGCTGTTCGCGCTCGCCACGCCGTCCGTATACGCCGTAAGACCGCGGTAAAATTCGTTATAGCTGTCGAGCTGCGCGAGAAGCGCCGTGATCCTTTCGCGACCCGTCTTCATTGCCGCTTTTCCGTCCTTGATCTGCGCCCGAACCTCGGCGGAGGTGAGATTTTCTTCTACAAGAGCGGCAATCTGTTCCTCGGTTTTGGCGGAAATAACGGCTTTCTGCGCGTCCTCCTCCATTTTTTCGTCAATTGCCGCTTCGATCCGCGTTTGCTGCTCCTTCGGGATCGCGCCCGCGCGAATGCCCGCCTCGTATTCCTCCGCCGTCATTCCGAGCGAGGAAAGAACCGCCGCCGCGACCTGCCCGCGAACCGCCTCGGTGACCTTCGCCTCGATCACGCCGCGCTGCTCGTTTACTGCCGCCTCAACCTGCTTTTTCGCGAGCGCTTCGGCGGAATCCTCCGTCAGTCCCTCCAGCACGCCGTTCAGTACGGATTTGTAGTTTTCGACCGTAAGCGCGGGTACCTCTATGCCCGCCTGCGCCAGCTGTTCTCCCGCCGTTGAAAGAAGCGCGCCGAATACCTGCTCCGCGCCCGCGTTTAAGGCTTCGCTGTTCCGATCAAGCTCGTTCAGCCCTTCCGCGAGCGAATCCATTCCCGCCGAGAGGGTTTCCGCGCCGTCCGAAAGAGAGACCGCGCCGCTTCTCAGCCGTGCCGAGCCTTCCGAAAGCGCGTCCGCGCCCGATACGAGCGAGTCCGACTTTTCGAGAAGCTCGCCGAGACCGTCCGCAAGCCGAAGCGAGCCGTCGGTAAGCTGTTCCATCGCGCCGTTCAGCGTATCCATCGAGTCGGAAAGACCATCGGCGTCCAGCTCGTCGGATTTTTCAAGCTCGATCCCGTTAAAAACCTCGTTCGTCACAACGGTAAAGGTATTCGTGAGCGAAAAGTCGCTTACGTCCGCCCGAATCTCGAAAAATTCGGGAAGCTCGCCCTCCTCGAGACCGAGCGCGCCGCTCAGTCCGGGGAGCGTGAACCCGACGACGGCGGTACGGTCGCCGTCGTCAAAGACCTTCCCGTTCTCGACGGTTACGTTACGGAACACGTCGTTTTCGAGAAGGACGGCGCTTACCGCCGCGAACGGAACGGGGATTTCCTCCTCTTTTCCGCCGACGGAAACCGTCTCGGCGGTAAGATTTTTGAAGTCGTACCGGATCGCGAGCGAGCCGCTCCTGCCCAAAAGGCTCTCGGGCGAAATCTCCGCCCCGTCGAGCGTATACGTGACCGTCATTTCGACGGGCGGGGTCTTGTCGGTGGTGCCTTGGTAATAAATGTCGTTCCCGTCCGCCGCCCAGCTTCCCGCCGTATACGTTTCGTCGCCCTTGACGTTTTCGATCCCGCGGAGCTCCGTCTCGTCCGGAAGCGTTTTTTCGCCGTTCGGGTTCTTTAAGTGATTGCTGACGAGAATTTTCTCCGTACTCCCGTCCGCGCCGGTAAAAACGTAAACGGTTTCCTCCTTTTGGGGCAGGGTGCGTTCCTCCCCGATTTCCCGCCGCGTCGGCTCCTCCTCTTTTTCGGGTTCCTCCGCGGGGGCGTTCCGGCTCTCCGCAGCCGCGAGGGAGACGGATTCAAGTAAAGCTGCCGCGCCGACGAGGGCGGCGAGTGTTCTTTTTGCTGTTGCTGTCATAATCGTCCTTCCTTTCGGGGCGTGCCGCCTAGGGCAAAGCCCGGCAGTTCCGAAGACGTCCTCCGAACCGCAAAGTCCCGGCACGCGTGACACAATATGTTTGATTGATAAGGGATATTTTTGGGGGCATGCTATACGGTACGGCTCTCGCCCTCCTTTTCGGTTTTGCGAATCCTTCTCATTCCTGCCGTCGTCGCGCAGATCAGCCTGTCGCAGAGCATAAAGAGCGCGGGGAGGAAAAAGATTACGCCGATCATGCTGACGACCGCGCCGCGCGCCATGAGCATACACATTGAGCTGATGATGTCGAGGTCGGAATAAACCGCTACGCCGAAGGTCGCGGCGAAAAGTCCCGTCCCGCTGACGAGAATGGAGGGGATCGAGGCGGAAAGCGCGGTAACGACGGCGGATCGCTTATCGTTTCCGGCGATTCGCTCCGATTTATAGCGGGTCGTCATCAGAATCGCGTAATCGACCGTCGCGCCGAGCTGAATGGTACTGATACAGATCGGGGCAATGAACGGGAGCGACTGTCCTAAATAATGGGGAAGTCCGAGATTGATAAAGATCGAAAGCTCGATCACCGCGATCAGAAGGAACGGAAGGCTTCCGCTCTTCGTAACGATCGCGATAATGGCGAAGATCGCCAGCACCGAGACCGCGTTTACGACCTTAAAATCCCGATCCGTCGTCCGGATCATGTCCTTCATGCAAGGTGCTTCCCCGATCAGCATTCCGCCCGCGTCATAGCTTTTTAAAATGCGGTTCAGCTCGTCGAGCTGCGCGTTTACCTCGTCTCCGGCGACCTTATATTCCGAGTTGATCAGAAGGAGCTTTCGGTTCTCGCTTTCGAGCGTTTCGCGAAGCGCGTCGGGGAGAAGCTCCTCGGGAACGCGCGAGCCCAGTACGCTCTCCAGCCCGAGCACGTATTTCACCCCGTCCACTTTCTCCATTTCGCCGATCATGGCGCGCACGGATTTTGAGGGAAGGGACGCGTCCGCCAGCACCATATGCGTGGAGGCAATATCGAAATCCTCCGAAAGCTTGGAATTCGCGATCACGTATTCCATATCCTTCGGGAGACATTCGCCGAGGTCATAGTAAACCTCGCCATTCGTTTTTCCGTAGCCGTAAACGGCGGGAACGACCAGAACCGCAAAGATCGCCAGAAAAGCGGGGAACGCCTTTGTCACAAGGCCCGAAAACTTTTTCATGTCCGGGATCAGGGGTTTGTGCTTCGTTTTCTGAAGCGGCTTATCGAGCAGGAGGATCAGCGCCGGAAGAACGGTAACACAGCCGACCACGCCGAGCAGAACGCCCTTCGCCATAACGATCCCGAGATCGAAGCCGAGGGTAAAGGTCATAAAGCACAGCGCGATAAAGCCCGCGATCGTCGTGACCGAGCTTCCGACGACGGAGGAAAGCGTTTCCGAGATTGCCGCCGCCATGGCTTCGTTCCGATCCGCCGTCCGTTCCCGCTGCTCGTTATAGCTGTGCCATAAAAAGATCGAGTAGTCCATGGTTACGGCAAGCTGAAGCACGGCGGAAAGCGCCTTCGTGATATAGGAAATTTCGCCGAGGAAATAGTTCGTCCCGAGATTCAGCAGGATCATCATGCCGATACTGAGCAGGAACACGAACGGAACGAGCCAGCCGTCCAGCAGGATCACCATCGCCGCGCAGGCGCAGACGACCGCGAGCGCCACATAGATCGGTTCCTCCTGCTCGCAGAGATCCTTCAGATCGGTCACGAGCGCGGACATTCCCGAAACGAAGCACTGCTTTCCCGCAAGGCTCCGGATCTCGCGAATCGCGTCCATGGTAACGTCCGCCGAGGTCGCGCTGTCGAAAAAGACGGCGAGCATGGTCGCGTTTTCGGCATTGAATTCCCGATAAATTTTATCGGGGAGAAGCTCCATCGGGATCGAAAGATCGGCGAAGGAGCTGTACCAGAGGACGGTATCGACGTGCTCGACCCCCTCGATCGCTTCGACGAGTCTCGCCGTATCCTTCGCGGGGAGGTCCTCCGCGACGATCAGCGAGAACGCCCCCTTCCCGAAGTCCTCCATCAGCTCGTTCTGTCCCGTCACGGTATCCATATCCGCGGGAAGATAATCGAGCATGTCATAATTGATCCTTGTTCCGATCATGCCGAGCACCGACGGAATCATCAAAATCAGCGCGGCAATCAGGATCGGGACGCGGTATTTTACGACCGCTTTGGAAAATTTCATAAAACCCTTCCTTTCTCTTGTTTTTTGTTCAGAACAGGCGGCTTCCCCGCCCGTTTTCGTCCCTTTCGGCGGGCTTCTGGTTCCGCGCGATCTTTACCGATAACAGGATCGTCACGAGATTCAAAGCGCCCGCGAGGAAGAGCTCCGCGCCGATATGTACGACCAGCGCGCGCACTCCGTGTTCCGGGACGATCAGGAGGAGCGCCCCGACCGCCGCCGTCATGGCGGAAAAGACGGTGATCAGCCACCAGCCCCTGATCCCGAAGCGTCTCGAATCCTCCGCGATCCGAAGCTTAAAGATTCCGTCCGAGAGCGCGGTAATCCCGATCAGCGCCCGAAGGAACCCGACCGTCCCCTCCGAACGGAGCAGCACGGCGATCCCGAGAACAATCAGAACCGCGCCGAAGCAAAGATCGTACTCAAACGCGAGACGGAACAGATCGCGGGAAAAATATCCCGCCAGCCGTACCGCGCCGAACAGGATCAGCGCGATCCCGAGCGAGAACCGCAGAAGCGGCGCGACCCCGTCGGGATTCCCCATAAAGAGAACGCCGAGCAGGCAGAAGAACGCCGAAAGAACGATCGTTCCGGTTTTCGCGACCGTAACGGGAAGCGGTGATTTCATAAGCGGCACCTCCTTTTCTGTCTTTATTGTATCAGCTTTCCGCAAAAAAAGAAACGGACAAAAAAGCCCGCGTGTTTGAATTTCAGACACGCGGGTGAAAATGTTGAATTTTTGGGCAGACGGACGGAAATGTCCAAAAGGAAGCCGTGTCCGCGCAAAAGAAAAAGGCGGGGAATCCCCCGCCTTTATTATAGCCCGGAAAGCCAGACCGACATTTCCTTCCGAATCTCGTAAAGCCGGCGGAAATTATCGAGCGCCTCCTCCTTCATGCCGCCGTTCATCCAGTCGATGACCTGCCCGAAGCATTCGCATTTATAAAACCGGATTAAAATCTCCTTGTCCCGCTCGGAGATCGGGTTTTCTCCGAGAACACGCTCGAGGTAGGTCGTAACGACCGTTTCGCAAACGTTAAAAAGGCTCCGTTCGAAAAGGTCGCGGTTTGCCGAATGGTAGATATGTAGCGCCGCGCGGCGGTTTTTTACCGCAAAACCGACCGCGACCCCGAGACATTCCTCGATCGAATCGATCGTCGGATACTGCGCGATGATCGCGTTCGCCTCGTCGGTCACGATCTCCTCGATCACGGCGGGAAGATCCTGAAAATGATAATAAAACGAGTTTCGGTTGATCCCGCAGTCCTCCACGATGTCCTTTACGGTAATTTTCGCGAGCGGACGGTCGTTCAGCAGCTTTATGACCGAATTCTTGATCGCAGCCTTCGTAAGACCGGACACCTGCCGCAGCCTCCCTTCCGTTTGATTCGGATTCTTTGTCTTTACGCAGCGTTTTTCGCCCCGGAGGACATCTTCGGAATTCCCCGACGGGGCATTGCGCCGCACGTAACGGGATTTTCTCTTCCGGAGGGCTTCTTCGGAATTGCCCGAGGCGGCTCGCCTCAGATTCCGAGAAGTCCCTTGACCTGTTCTTTTCCGACCGCGCCGACAAGCGTATCGGTCACGTCGCCGCCGCGAAAGACCATCATTGTCGGAACGCTCTGCACATGATACCGCTCGGCAAGCTCCGATTCCTCGCCGACGTCCGCCTTCGCGAACTTTACCCTTCCGTCCAACTCGGCGCTGAGGGATTCGAGAACGGGCGCCATCATCCGGCACGGCATACACCAGCTCGCATAAAAATCCACCAGTACGGGGATGTCCGCGCCGAGTACCTCCTTGCTGAAATTCTTTTCGTTTACAACCGTAATTGCCATTTTAAATCGCTCCTTTTCGTTTCATTTTTCGCTTTATTATGCCCCAAAAAACGCTGCTTATTCCAGAAAATACGTCGCCTCCATATCCGCCGTCGAAAGCGCGAACGCAAGCGGATATTTTTCGAGCGCCCGCCCGACGAGCCCCTTATCCTCCGTCCCCGAAAAGCCCATGTGCCAGCGGATCGCCATCGCTTCCTCGCGCGAAAGCCGCATGAACCCGCTGATCATGTAAACGGATTTTTCGCCGTGACCGTAAGGGAGGTCGTCCTCCGTCCGATAGGTCGGGACTTTTTCCCAGACGCCCTGATCGTTTTTCACATTCCGGAAGTCGCGCTTATAGGTGTCGGTCTTGCAGACGTCGTGTAAAAGCGCGGTAACGGCGACCGTTTCCTCGGAATACCCGCCGAGCCGATAGACCTCCTTAACGCGCTCGCGGGCGAGATAGTCCTTCAGGCAGCGGTAAACGTTGACCGAGTGCTGCGCGAGTCCGCCGTCATAGCTGCTGTGAAAGCGCGTGCTTGCGGGCGCGGTAAAAAAGTCGGATTTATTCGTCAGGTAATCGAGGAGACGATCCGCCCCCTCGCGGGTAATGTTTTGTTTATAAATTTCGGTAAATTCGGCGCGGATCTCTTCAACGGACATGACGGCTCCCCCCTTTTTGTTAGAACTTGTCTTCATAAGAGGGTTGTACGGATTTTCGGGGAAAAATTGTTGCAGGCGAGGAAAATTTTTGCGGAAATCCTTCCGGATTTCAAGAAAATTTGACAAAGCATGCGGCAATTTTTTCCGAAAAGACGTGCGATCCTCTTGTGAAGACATGTTCTTAATCTTTTCCTAAGTATAGCAAAAAACGGCGGGAGTGTCAAGCGGGAGAAGCCGTTACGGAAATCTTTTTTACAGTTTTTCGGGAGAAGAACCCTAATCATTTTATCGACAGGGTTTGGATAAACCTTATACTTGGCGCTATTTCAAAACAATTGTTTTGAAATAGCGGTACGCTGTACGGCACCGAGTCCCGTATGATCGGAAATGCTTTCTCCGGTTTGCACAAAATCGGGCGTAAGACCCGCAAACAGCGGTATAATCGCCGGAATGCAACGAAAAGTAGCATAAAAAAGTCCCGATGCACACAACTGTTGGTAGCGCGGCGGCGCAGTGTATGTTACAATTATAACAAGAAAAACAGAAAGAAGGTCATCTCGCTATGAGCAGACAAACCATCATATCGGCAAAGCATTTAAAAAAGTCCTTCGGTCAAAAGGACAATCTTCAGACCATTTACTCGGATCTGAACATCGATATTTATAAAGGAGATTTCACCGTAATCATGGGTTCGTCGGGCGCGGGAAAATCCACCCTGATGTATTCCCTGTCGGGAATGGATAAGCCGGACGCCGGGCAGATCGATTTTGACGGAACGGACATCACGAAGCTGAACAGCGACAAGCTTGCCGTTTTCAGGCGGAGTCAGTGCGGATTCGTATTTCAGCAGATCTATCTGATCGATAATATGAGTCTTATGGATAACGTCGTCACGGCGGGCGTGCTTACGAGCAAAAACAAGGAGGACATCAAAAACCGCGCGAAGCAGCTTTTTTCTTTGGTGAATATTCCCGAGATCACATGGAAGAAAAACTCGTCCCGGATTTCCGGCGGCGAAGCGCAGCGGGCGGGGATCGTAAGAGCGGTCATTAACGATCCCAACGTGCTTTTCGCGGACGAACCGACGGGCGCGCTGAATTCGGCGAACGGAACGGCGGTTCTCGACGTTTTCAGCTCGCTTCACGAGAAAGGGCAAAGCATCGTTATGGTAACCCATGACAAAAAATCGGCTTTAAGAGGCAGCCGTATCCTTTACATAAAGGACGGCGCCATTTTCGGCGAGTGCGAGCTGGGCAAATACGAGCCGGATAACGCCGAAAGGACGGAACGCTTCGAGAAATTTATCGCGGAAATGGGGTGGTAAGATTGGATAAGGTATCGACACTGATCCTTCATAACCTGAAAAAATCGAGAGGGCAGTATATTTCCTTCGCGCTCATTATATGCCTGACGGCGTTTATTATGAATATCGCGCTTGTTCTCGCCTTTCAGACGTTCGACGCTTATGACCGCCGCTTTTCCGAGCTGGAAACGGCGGACGTCAATTTTATGATCCCGCGGTCCGCCGCGGACGGCGGCGAGCTCCTTGACGGGCTCCGAGGGATTGACGGCGTATCGGAAGCCGAAAAGCATAACGGCATATTTGTCACCGCTACGGTGCGCGAATTCGCGGATTCCGATTTTGATATGAATACCGTGTTCTATAATCTCGACGAGGAAAGAACGCTGAATCTGTCGGAGCTTTCGGAATACTCGGAAAAAAGCGAAAATACCGTTTATATCCCGCTGTTCATGAAAGAGCTTGGCGGATTTACCGAGGGCGGCGATATTACCTATTCTATTGACGGTAAGGAATACTCCTTTAAAATCGGGGGTACCGTATCGGAAATGCAGTACGGAAATTACGGTACGGGGCTGATCGGCGGGTATTTCCCGGCCGCCGCTTATGAAAAGCTCGCCCGCGAGCGGGAGGAACGCCTTATTACGGAATATTCATTAAAATGCACTGATACCGCCGAGCTGCTCCGGGTCAAGAACGCGGTAACGAATCTCCTGAATGATAAAGGGATCGCCGCCTTAAGCATCAGCGACAGGGACGCGGGAAAGCAAACGCGAACGATGGTATGCACCTTACTGATTACCATATTTCTCGCGCTTGCGGCGATCATATTGGCGGTGAGCATTTTTCTGAGCAGCTTCCGTATCCGCAGTACGATCGAAGACGAGCTTGCGCAGATGGGCGTTTTAAAAGCGGTAGGCTATACAAGCGGGCTGATTATCCGCTCCGCCGTCCTGCCCTATACGCTTACGGGCGCCGCCGCGGCGATAGCGGGCGCGGTTTTATCCTACGCGGTTCTGCCGTCCGTAGCGGGACTTCTCGCGATCCAGTCCGGGTTTACCTATACCCCCTCCTTTGACATTGCCGCTCTGCTTATCGTGCTGGCTGTACCCGTGCTTGCGATATTTTTGTTTTCTTATATTTCGGCGAGAAGAATCCATAAGCTCGAGCCGATAGACGCCATAAGGGGAACCCGGGGAAAAGGCGGCGCGGGGCAGGGAATCCTGCTGTCCGCCCTGTCGGTCGGCATCATGGTGCTGCTGTCATTTGCGGGAACGCTTCTTTACAACGTAAGCGTAAGACCCGACAATTTTATGAATACCATTTCGGAGGAAACCCCGTCCGTTATTTTTACGGCGCGGGAAAATAAAATGCCGGAGCTTAAGGAGCTTCTTCAAGGCGACAGCCGCGTAAAGCTTGTTCTGGAATACTCTTCCGCGCCCGTAAGCTACGCGGACGGGAGCCTTACCGCCTTTGTATGCGAGGATTTTAAAAGGACGGCGAACGATATATGCTATGAAGGGCGGAGTCCCTCGGACGAGAATGAGATCGCGGTGGGAAACGCGCTCGCGGATCTCTATCCCATCGGCAGCCGCATAAGCGTCACCGCCTCCGAAAGCTCGGAGCTTTATACGGTGACGGGATATATTCAAAGCGTCAACAACGCCGGCAGGGTATGCCAGCTTACGGACGAGGGGTATAAAAAAATCGGCGAAATCCCGAACACGGTCAATGTTTATCTGCATGATAAGGGCGCCGAAGCGTTTATAACGGAATATGAAGCGGATTATGCGCCGCTTATCGCGTCCTCGGTCAATTACGAAGAGCTGAGCGAAAACGGGAGAACGATGTACGCGGGCATTGTTTCAGCCGTAACGGTCGTTTTATTTGTTATTTCCGTGCTGATGGCGCTGCTTGTGCTGTATGTGATCATTCATTCCATGATAAGCAGGCGCAGACAGGAATTCGGCATATATAAGGCGATCGGGTATACGAGCGGACAGCTTACCGCAATGACGGTGACGCGGTTTATGCCGATTGTGGCGGCGTCCTCGCTTGCGGCGGCAATCGCGGGAATCTGGTATCTTCCCGCGATAAACCAAACGATCCTCAGCGGAATCGGGGCGATAAAAAATCATTTTGAGATTTCGATCCCGATCCTGCTGACAGCCGCGGTTATTTTTACCTGCACGGCGTTTTTGATCAGCGTGCTTTTAGCGGCGCCGATTAAAAAAATTACCGCGTATTCGCTTTTGAAGGATTAAGGCGGAATCATACGATGAACTTGGTCTGTCGTATGATTGGAAATTAGGGCTTGTTGACAACCCGAACATTTCGGGTAGTGTTAACATGCCCTAATTTATGGTATAACTGATCTCTTGGCAAAAAGCAGCGCACTATGAATATTCTCATTCTGGTAAAACAGGCAAATCAAAATCCAATCTGCCAAACTTCCTCAGTATGTCCAGATCGCGTATAATAAAATTACTGCCCCAATAATAGTTTCCAATCGTCTGTTCAGCTACACACCACCGCCTGCCGTCCGGATGGGGATTGCTTTGCTCGTATGCTTCAAGCTCCTTAGCGGAAGGGAGCTGAATTTCGTGTGTGCTGAGCAGTGAGTCAACGATTGTGTCCAAATTCATATCCACGGTGCGTTTGCATTCCGAATAAAAACCGCTTTCCGGCGAATTGACAAAATACACCGGCAGCGGCAGCCATGACGGATATGTTTCGGGGTCATATGCTTTAATATTCAATTCTTCCGGATCGTAATCGGGATAACCATGAAGAAGAACCTGCCCACATTGTTTATACCGCTCTTTCAAACCTCTTGCCTTATGGTAGATATTACTGTCCTCGCCCGCGTATTTGAGAATGAAGTCCGCAAGGCGCTTAGTAACTCCGATATCGGCTTCTGCTGCTTTCCCAGGATTGAAATGAAACCACGGCATATGTGCGAAGTCATTATTGTTGGGGATTCCCTGCATTCCCACCCAGCCGTCGTCCAATAAATATGCCCCGGAGTCCAGGTATTTGACGATATCCGAAATGATTTTGCTTTTTATGCTGCTTTCGTAATCACCTGTCGTATCCAGATAATCCAGCGCAATGCATACCGTATAGGGAGAGGAGTTGGGATTCCAGTTGTTGCACTCGATGTTGTATCCAAAACCTCCGTCTTCGTTTTGGTAGCTGGACAGAACCAACAGAAAATCGTCACAGCTGCCATTTTCAAAAAGGAATTTCCATTTCGTATAGTCAAGGGGTCTCGCGCTGCGGCAAACCAGCTTTCTTAATCTCAAAAATTCATCAAGAGATATTTTTTTCAATGTCATAATCTCAACTTTCTTTTCACTTTTCGATTTTGTGCGCCTATGCGTACATCAAATCAAATGCTGGAGCAATGCACTTGTGTTTTTCGTAACAATGTACCTAAAAAGTTTTTACATCATAGAAAAAGACAAAAATTTAAACGACAGCCTTTTGACAAAAGTTGTTGTTTTTATTGGCGGAGCATAGGGGGTTCGACGACTCGCAGGCTCGCCTAACCCCGGGGTCTCATCTCCCTGTCTCCGCCCCAAAAATCAAATCCCCGCGTCAAACGGGCGCGAGGATTTATTTTTGGTGGAGCATAGGGGATTCGAACCCCTGACCCCCACACTGCCAGTGTGGTGCGCTCCCAGCTGCGCTAATGCCCCATAACATTTTTAGAGAAAAAGCCCGATTTTTCAACCGAGCTTTCCATTTGGCAGGGGTGGTAGGAATCGAACCCACGTCAAAGGTTTTGGAGACCCCTATTCTGCCATTGAACCACACCCCTGAATGGTGGTGCGCCAACAGGGACTCGAACCCCGGACCAACCGGTTATGAGCCGGTAGCTCTGACCAACTGAGCTATTGGCGCTTATAATGCTGCTGGCGCTGTATAAATGGTGACTCGTGGGGGAATCGAACCCCCGTCGCCGGCGTGAGAGGCCGGAGTCTTGACCGCTTGACCAACGAGCCGTTTTATGATTAAAAAAACAAAAAAGCTTTCTTAAAGACCGAAAAGAACGTAAAAAGAATAGGACTTGCCTATTCTTTTTACACTTTCCTTTATTTGGTACACCTTCAGGGACTCGAACCCAGGACCCACTGATTAAGAGTCAGTTGCTCTACCAACTGAGCTAAAGGTGCAGATATGTCGGCGACTATCGATCTTCCCGAGCCAAGACGGCTAAGTATTGTAGACGCAAGCGAGCTTAACTACTGTGTTCGGAATGGGAACAGGTGGACCCTCGCCGCTATTGACGCCGACTAAAAGGAATCTCAAAAGGAAACCCCTTCGAAGAGCCCTCAAAATTGAATAACGAAAAGCGATAAAACTTCTATGAGCTTAGGTTTAAGCCCTCGACCGATTAGTACTCGCAAGCTGAATGCATCACTGCACTTACACTTTGAGCCTATCAACCTCGTAGTCTTCAAGGGGTCTTAACTTTAAAAAGTGGGATATCTTATCTTAAGGACGGCTTCACGCTTAGATGCTTTCAGCGTTTAT
>CAZKKZ010000010.1:0-58540 GCA_964553625.1 uncultured Ruminiclostridium sp. | reverse complement strand
ATTCCAAAGGGAAAAGTTCCCTTTGGCGGGGGGTTGGGGGCAGCGCCCCCTCGTTATGTTTTTCTCTTTTTCTTTATCAACAGAGCTTTTTTTGCTCTTACTGAATCGTCGTTCCCTGATAATAATAAGTCAGAATATCATTACAGGTATAACCGTACTGGGTCGCAAGGATATTCGCGCCGTGCTGGCTCAGTCCTACGCCGTGCCCGTACCCATAGGTCGTAAAGGTGAAGGTGGCGCTTGCGGAATCATAGGAAATATCAAAGCTTGCCGAACGAAGCCCGAATTCCATGATTGTTTCGCGGAATACGCGCCCCGTGATCGCCGTCGTTTTTCCGTTCTGCGTAAAGGAGGAAAGCCCGCCGACCGTCATGCTCCCGACATAAGAGCCGTCCACATGCGAGGTGATCTCGAACCAGCTTGACGGATCGTCGTTCAGCGCGATCCCGGCGTTATTCTTGACAAGCGTCCGAATCTCGTCGGCGGTATAGGTCTCCGTTCTGCCGTAGTTGATGTCATAAAGAAGGTCAAACTCGTTGCGGCGGCTCCGAAGATACGGATAATCGATCCCCCAGACGTTTTCCGCCGAAGCGGAATATCCCGCCGAGGACGCGCAGTAAACCGCCTGAATCAGCGCGCCGTCATAATAGATCGCCTTCCCGATCACCTCGGAAACACAGCGCGTCACGTTATCGCTCGGCGTTTTTAAGACCGCGTAGGCGTTCTGATTATTCGCGTTGTAGTATTTGAAATATGTATAAGTGGCGATCGCCTGCGCCTTGATCGCTTCGTCGTGGAAGCCGTCGCCGATCTCCGCCATAACCGCCTGCGCGACAATCGAGACCGCGTCTCCCGAAACCGGTATTCCGCCCGCGTTTACCGTAATCACCTCTCCCGCAAGCGAGGTGCGCGACGGGTCGTCCATCCACGAAAGATCGGGCGTTTCGTCGGGATCGTCCAGCTCGGGCGCGTCCGTCTCGTCGGGATCGTCCTCCGTTTCATCGGGGTCGTCCCGCTCGGGTTCGTCCGTCTCGTCATCCTCCAGATCGGGCACCTCGTCGAAATCGTCCTCAATCGGAACGGTTGTCGTTGCCGTCGTAGTGGTTTCGGGAGGGGCGGTCGTCTCGGGGGGCGTCGTGGTCGGCGGCTCGGTAATGATCGACGTAGACGCGGTGGTGCGCTCCGTCGTTGTCGTCGGGGGCGCGGTCGTGGTCACGGGCGGCGCGGTCGTCGTTGTTGCCTCGGTCTGAAACGCGGACGCGTCCAGCACAATATCGGGCTGATCCGCCGCCGCGGTAGTTTCCGACTCGGTTCGCTCCGGAACAATTAGGAGCGGCTCGGTCGCGGTATAGTCCGCGAGAGAGGGCTTCCGTCCGTTTTGAACGTTAATGGTCGTCGCGTAGGTATAAACGGTTCGTTCCTCGGTCGGAGAGGTCGTTTCGGGCGCGGGCGGAGGAGTCGTCGTAACGGGCGGCGCGGTGAGCTCCGTCGGCTTCGGGGACTGTTCCTCTACGGGGATACTGTCCGCGAGACTGTCGATCGTCCCCGTGATTCCGAAAAGAAAGATATAAACGCTGATAATGGCGAGCGCCGCCGCAATCCTCGCGAGCGATCCTTTTCCCATTTGAATCCCCTTTCCTTTTTCCGCCCTCTCTTGCCTGTCCGAATGGTTCTTTTTATTTTATGACAGGGTGCTTCCCGAATATTCCTCGTCAACCCTCAAAATCCTTGATATAAGCCGGATCCCATTTTCTCCCGCCCCATTCGCAGCCGAAGGTGGAATAAAACGCGTCGAACATCTTCCGCTTCACGTTCCCGTCCTCGTCATAGCCCGAGTTGTCGATAAAGGTCTCGGGATCCATCGTCGGGCTTTCGTCGGGGCGAAGCTTCCGCGCCATCACGACAAGACGCATATCCGAAAACATCGAGAAATCGCAGGTCGAAAGCGTGATGATCTCATCGCCGTATTCGAGATCGACCCCCGTATAGTAATAGCTTCGGTCGAGACATTCCGCGATATAATTGTCGAAATCGGATTTTGAGGTAAAATAAACCTTCTGCCAGTATTCAAAGACCTCGCCGTGCTGGGTATTCGTATTCGTCAGAAAGATCGAGAAGATCTTGTACTGATTCCGGTTATAAAGCGTATCGAACTCGATCAGGTAGTTGTTCTTTAAGAAGCCGATCCCCTGCTTTCGGAAATTCGAGAGGGGCTGGAAGAAGTTGTTGGTAATCAGGTTATGTCCGTAAAGAAGCGTATTGTGCGGCATTTCGTCCGCGGTGATCTTCCCCTGATAATCGGCGAAGATCGTCCCGTTTTCGTTATAGCCGCCATTGAAATTATGCTTGAGATAGTACTCGTTGTCCGTACTCTGCACGACGGGATACTGGATATACGGGTACATGGAGACCCAGCCGACAAAATCGTTGTTCTGCTCGTAATAGCTTACGTACTCGGCTAAGACCTCGACCTCCTGCTTCTCCTGCGTATTGCCGCCGTCCTCGTTCTTATCGTTGATCAGAATCGTGATCACGTCGTCCGAGGCGTTCAGCTTTTTCTGATCTGCCCAGTACTGCGCGTCCTCGGAATTCGCCTGATCCCGCCAAACGTAAAAGTTCAGCATGGCGAAGCCCGCGTACACGAGCGCGATGATCGCCGCGAGAAGAATGATCTTCCGCGCAGCCTCGCCCGCCGAATCCCCCTTCCAGGGGAAGATCCCGCTCATGAACCGCTCAAAGGCGTTCATTTTCTTTTTCGGAGGACGTCTGCGGACAACTTTTTTATTCTTTTTTTCAAGTTCAAGCTCGGGCATGGTATTCCTTTCCGATAGAAGCGCGGCGACGAATCGGTATTTCCCTGTCGGGAGACCGATTCGTCCGCATATTTGGGATTCTTACTGAACGGCGGGCGCCGCCGCGCCGCTGATGGGGTGTGCGGCGAGGTATTCGTCAAAGCCCTTGACCTTCGAGGTATCCCACTTTCTTCCGCCCCATTTTCCGCCCATGACCTGATAGTAATAGTCGAAATAAAGCGGGTCATAGTTGATCGCTGCCTTCGAGGTATCGACCTCCTCGCTCTCCCCGTCTCTTACGCGGCGGGCGAATACGACGAAGCGGGTGTCGATCTGTCCGACCGGGTAATAGCAGGTCGAAAGCGTCAGAAGCTCGTCGCCGTATTCGAGATCGACATCGGTATAGAATACGCTCCGATCCATGATCTTCGCGATATAGGTATAGAATTCTTCCTCGCTCGTGATCTTGCGCTGCTTATAATACTTAAAGACCTCGCCGTGCTCCTCCTTGGTGTTGACGAACATCGCGCCGAAGATCTTATATGTACCCTCTTCCCAGACCGTGTCGAACTTTACGGTCGGCGAGGTCAGATACTGCTGAAGCGACGCCGTCCCCGTGTACCAAGGGTAGTAGGTCGTAAGCTTCGCGAAGCTCGGTCCCGTTTTCATGTTGTGTCCGTAGAGAATGATGTTCGCGGGTCTTGTTCTCGTGGTGAATTCACACTGGTAATCCGCGAAGATCGAGCCGTTTTTCGTGTATTCGTGGTTGATGTCCTTATCGAGGTAGTAGAAGTTATCCTCCGCCTGTACGACGGGGTAGTCGATCGGCGTTCCGTCGATCGTGATCCAGCCGATCAGGTCGTCGTTCAGCGCGTACTGCTCCTCGTAGGTAGACATGACGGGAAGCGGCGGGAGCGTCGTCGTCGTGGTCGTCGTAATCTTCGGAGCGGTCGTCGTCGCCTTTGTGGTCGTCGAGGCGGCGGGAGTCGTCGATTCGCTGTCCTCGGCGTCGACCGGCTCCGCCTCGCCGCAGGCGGAAATACCCATCGCGATCGCCAGGACTGCCGCCGCGGCGCTCATTCTCATTTTTCTTTTCATAATGAATCACTTTCCTTTCTTTCCCGAGGCTCTTCCGAGCGGGAAACGGCACCGGATCGCCGATGCAGACGTAATAAATTTATAATGGAACTTCTCCGAAAAGCGTCGCTTTCGGAGAGAAACCCTTCTATTACCCGCAAAAGCGGATAAATTTGCCATAGAATAAAACCTCGCCCGTCCAAAAATCACAGGGAATTCAGCAGGGCGGGAAGCGCGGAAAAACGCCCGAGCCGCGGGCATTCCGCCGACACGCTCCCGAAGCCGTAGGCGGCGTGGATAAAAGGGATCCCCGCTTCCGAAGCCGAAAGGCGGTCGCCCTCGGTATCGCCGATATAGATCGGGCTTTTCAGCCCCCGGCGGCGGATCAGCTCCCGATTCGTCCCGCCCTTCGGAAGCCCCGTGTCGCCCCAGCACAAATGTCCCTCGAAAACCGACCCGAAGGAATGCGCCTTTAAAAACGACTCGATGTAGCCCTGCTGGCAGTTACTCACGATAAAGAGCCGATACCGTCCGCGAAGCCCTTCGAGCGTTTCCGCGACGTCCGGATAAAGCGTCCCGCCCTTCACCGCGAGAAGCTTCGTTTCCTCCTCGCAGAGCGCGGGCATGAGCGCAAGGCGGCGTTCCTCGGGAAGCTCCGGGAAAAAGTCCGCCATGATCACGTCCATCGGCTTTCCCATTTCGCGCGTCAGGTCGTCTCTCGTCAGCGTTTTCGGGATCTTCAGCTTGGAAAGCGCCGCCGTCCATGCCTGCGCGACGGTTTCCGAGCTGTCCCAGAGCGTTCCGTCCAAATCAAAAATCAATGCGTCAAAATCCATTGTCAACCATTCTCATAGCTCAGGAGCTTGGAAGCGTCCCAGCTTCTTCCTTTCCATTCTCCCGCGCCCTCGACCTGCCGCTGATACGTAAAGCGGAGCGGATCGGGGTTGGTCTGCGCCTTCTCCACGTCTACGTCCGCGCTTTCACCCTCGCGGACCTTCCGCGCGAATACGGCGCAGCGGGTATCGGTATCGGCGCTGTACGGAGAATACTGATAACAGGTCGAGAGGGTCAGGATGCTGTCCCCGTAGGTCAGGTCTACGTCCGTCCAGAGAATGCTCCGATCCATAACCTCCAGAATAAAGCTGTTGAATTCTTCCTTGGTGCCGAACTCCTGCGTCTGCGTATAGGGATAAACCTCGCCGTAATCCTCGCGGTTATTAAACAGGCAGCAGGCGAATACCTTCCACTCCGATTCCTCGTAAAGCGTGTTGAAGGTGATCGTCGGGTATTCCTTATAAAAGCCGAGACGGTCGGGGTAATCGTTATGAATCGTCGCGTCGTAATAGCGCGAAAGCCGCGCGAACATCGAGCCCGACCAGACGTTATGCCCGTAAAGAATGGTGTTCGCCGAGATTTCGCCGGGGAGGAAGCGGTTCCGGTAATCGGCGAAGATCGCGCCGCTCTTTGTGACCTCCCGCTTAAAGTTATGGTCGAGGTAATACTCGTTGTCCTCCGACTGTACGACGGGATAGCTGATGAAATCGCCGAGCTCGATCCAGCCCACAATGTCGGGGTTCTCGGCGTACAGTCCCATAAAGCTGTCGAGGATCTCGGGCTGCTCCTTTTTGATCGCGTCCTTCTGCTCGTCGTCAAGCTTCAGCGAGCCGTCGATATAAAGCTGCTTGTTCTCCTCCTCTATGACCGTCATCTGCCTTGCCTCGTCCAAGAGGTCGTACAGTACCGAGCCGCCCGTAACGACAAGCGCCACGACGGCAACGTCGAAAACGATCTTCCGCACCGCCTCCGAGGGCGGATCGCCCTTCGCGGGGAAGATCGCGCGCAGAATGCGCCTCGGGAGGCTTTCTCTTTTTGCGCCGCTTCGGGGACGAACGTCGTCCTCGTCGTCCGAAGCCTGTTTTTGAACACGCTTCGCGTCGCCGAACTCGCTCTTGTTCACCGATCCGGCTTTTTCCGGCTCGCGGCTCCGATTCTTATAATCCGCGCTTCGGCGGCTTTTCGGTCTCTGGGTAAAATTCGCCATCTATCTTCAATCCTTTCGTGGGAAAATTGCGTGTTACCGAGGCTGCTCCGAAAGAAGCTCCTCCTCCAAAAGCGTCAGCGCGGTAAGAACCGCTTCCTTCCGGATCGCGGCGCGCCGATCCGTTTCCTCGGGGAAGGCTTCTCCCGAAAAAACATGACATACGGCGAAGGTGCGCGCTTCGGAGGAAATCCCGATCCATACCGTTCCGACGGGCTTATCGGGCGTTCCCCCGCCGGGACCCGCGATTCCGGTAGTCGATACGCCGTAATCCGCTCCGCTGAGCGCGCGGATCCCCGCCGCCATCTCCTTCGCGGTCTGTTCGCTTACCGCGCCGTATGCGGCGAGCGTTTCGGGCTTTACCGAAAGAAGCCCGATCTTCGCCTCGTTCGCGTAGGTGCAGACGCCGTATCCGAAAACCTCGGACGCGCCCGAAACGGCGGTGACCGCTCCCGAGAGAAGTCCGCCGGTACAGCTTTCCGCCGTCGCGGCGGTCCGCTTTTTCGCTTTTAAATATTGTACTACATTTTGAGCCTTCTTGTCAAGTTTTGTTACCACTTTGTAATAAATTACCTCCGTTTCGGTATTGTCTAAAGGATTTACCGTAAAAAGTCGCTCATTTTAAAATCGGTCGCCGTGATCCCCGCGAACGCCCTTTCAATCAAAGGCTCGTAATCGAACGCCTCCTCCGCCGCCTGCGCCTCGGAAAGGGAAGGGCGGGTCTTGGGGTGCTTCGGGGTAAAGACGGTGCAGCAGTCCTCGTACGGCTCGATCGAGGTCTCGTATGTTCCGATCCTCCGCGAAATTTCGATGATCTCCTTCTTGTCCATGCCGATCGCGGGACGAAAAACCGGAACCTCGGCGACGCGGTCGGTGCAGGCGATCGCGTGCATGGTCTGGCTCGCGACCTGTCCGAGGCTCTCCCCGGTGATGAGGGCGCGGTAATCCTTTTCGGCGCAGAGCCGGTTCGCGATCCGAACCATGAGACGGCGCATGGTAATGGTAAAATATTCCTCGGGACAGTGATCGCGGAGCGTCTCCTGAATCTCGGTAAACGGGACGCAGTAAAAGCGAATATCGCCGCAGAAGGGCGTTAAAAGCCCGCACAGCGTCTTCACCTTCAGGAGCGCCCGCTCGGAGGTATACGGCGGACTCTGGAAATGAATCGCGTCCACGTTTACGCCGCGCTTCGCCATCATGTACCCCGCGACGGGGCTGTCGATCCCGCCCGAGAGAAGAAGAAGCCCGCTCCCGCTGCTCCCGACGGGAATTCCGCCCTGCCCCGGAAGCCGCTCGGCGTTCAGGTAGGCGTTCGTATCGCGGATCTCGAGAATGACCGTTACGTCCGGCTCGTGTACGTCAACCGAAAGGTGCGGGTACGCCCCGAGGATCGCCGCGCCCAGCTCCCGCTGAATATCCGGCGTTTTAAAGGGGTACGCCTTATCCGAGCGCTTCGCCTCCACCTTAAAGGTTTTCGCCGCCGAGAGCGGTTCCTCGAGATACGGGAGCCCGAGCCTTACAAGCGCGTCCCAATCCTTCGGGAGAACGGCGCTCCGCTGGATCGCGGCAATCCCGAAGGTCGAGCCGAGCCGCCGGATCGCCTTATCGAGGTCCGTTTCGACGAGCGGGCGGATATAGATCGTGGACTGTCGGCGGGAATACTCGAATTCCCCCAGACCGCGCAGCCTCCTTCGGATATTCTTGACGAGAAGATCCTCGAAGGTGTTTTTGTTCAGCCCCTTCAGCGCGATCTCTCCGTATTTTACCATGATAACCTCGTTCATATTCCGTTTCCTTTCTTTATTCTTTTCGCCTCTATTGATTACCCGTAAAATTTATTACAACCCGTTCCCGCACTCGGTCAAAAAGGCTTTAACCGCGTCGCAGAATTGCTCCGGGCTGTCCAAAAACGGGGTATGCCCCGCGTTGTTTATGATCGTCATTTTCTTTTGCTTTGAGGAAATCGCTGAATAATAATCGGCTGCCATATCCGTCGGGGTAATCCAATCGCCGGCGCCCTGAATAAAGCAGATCGGAAGATCGTATTCGTCCGTAAAATCCGTAATATCAAATTGAAAGTACAGATAATCCATAAGATCGCCCTGAGACGAAAGAATATTCCGCGTGTTGCTTGCGAACAAAAACCATTTCGCGTCGTTCCACGACATCTCCGGAGCGGTAAGGGCGGAAAAAATTTGTTTAAGTCCCGACATTTCCCCGCCGCATTTCAAGTACTTTAAGGATACGGCGATCACTTCCTCCAGTAATTTTACGTCCGCTTCTTCAAAGCTGTCGGCTTCCGCAAGCTGTTTCATTCCGCGCTCCAACAGGCTGACGTCGTTCGTATTTCCGTTTTCCGCCGCTTTTTTTACGGCGCATTCCGCCGCGTAAATCTTTCCCCGCGAAAAATTTGTGACCTGACCGACCCCGATATAAGCGGCGACCTTTTCGGGGTGAAGGTGTATATAATTCATTCCCAAAGCCGTCCCCCACGATTGCCCCATGACGATAATTTTTTCCCGTCCGAAGCGCTCCCGCAAATAATCAATCATCTCGTCCGTATCGGAAAGCATTTGCTCAATAGTTATTTCCCCGCCGCTTTCATTTTTATAATAGGTTCGTCCGCAGCCTCTCTGTTCCCAGCAAACGACGGTATAATCCTTTTCCAAGCCCGTCTGATATACATAATTCAAGTATGTCAGAGGAAATCCCGGTCCTCCGTGGAGCCACAGGATAACGGGATTTTCGCGGTCCTCGCCGCGAATTTGCAAATACTGTTCTATGCCGCCTATTTCGACATAGACGCTTTCCTGTATGCCGTTTTCCGTATCTATTTTCGACTTATACGAATGATAGGCGCGAAAACCCGCGATCGTCAAAGCGATCAGCAGGATGATAGTCCCTAAACCAATAAGCAGTATCAGCATTTTTCTTTTAATCGTCCTCAAGCAAATTCCTCTTCCCTCGCCGTATTTTGCGCGGGCTTTCGCTCCGCCTATCTTCTCACCCGTTCAATCCCGGCGCGGATCCCTTCGGCAAGGGCAAACAGATCCTCCTCCCGCGTTTCGGGGCAAAAGCTGACGCGGATCGCGGTATCGGCGTTTTCGTCGCTTACGCCGAACGCCGAGAGAACGCGGCTTTTTTTCCCTCTGGAGCAGGCGGAGCCGCTCGAAACATAAATCCCCCGCTCCTCCAGTATGTGAAGCATGATCTCGCTTCTTACGCCCGCAACCGAGAAATTCAGGATATTCGGCGCGTTGTGACAGCTGTTGAAGGTAATCCCTTCCGATTCGGAAAGAAGCGCGCGGAGCCTTTCGGAAAGCGCGGCATATTTTTCGGAGCAGTCCGGATACGCCCGAACCGCCGCCGCGAAGGCGGCGATCAGGTCGATCGGCTCGGTTCCCGAGCGCTGTCCCCCCTGCTGTCCTCCGCCGTAAAAAAGCGGACGGAACCGCACGTTCCGATTCACATACAGCGCGCCCACGCCCTTCATGCCGTGAATCTTATGGGCGGAAAGGCTGATATAATCGCCCGCGAGGCGGTCGGAGGGCAGTTTGCAGAAGCCCTGCACCGCGTCGATATGGACGAGCGTTTTCGGATTTTTCCGCTTGACCGCGCGGTACAGCTTCAGCGGGTCGGTAAGAAAGCCCGTCTCGTTATTGACCCAGATCGCGCTTACGAGAAGGGTATTCTCGTCCACCGCGTCGGCAAGCACCTGTTCAAAATCCTCGTGATCCTTCGGCGAAAGGCGCACCGCCTCGTACCCCTCTTCACAAAGCCGATCGACGGGATTCGCAACGCTCGGGTGCTCCGCCGCGGTCGTAACGATCCTTTTTCCGTTATGGCGGTACGCGCCCGCCGCGCCGAATATGGCGGTATTGTTGCTTTCGGTCGCGCCGGAGGTAAAATAAAGCTCGCCCCCGTCCGCGCCGAGCTTCTCCAGAATCGTTTTTTTCGCGTCCTTTAAGACCTGCTCCGCCGCGATCCCCGCGCGGTGAAGCGAGGAGGGATTCCCGAAATTTTCCGTCATGCAGCGAAGCGCCGCCTCGACCGCTTCCTGACAGGGCTTCGTGGTCGCGGCGTTATCAAGATAGATCATATGTCATTTCCTTTTTCAGCGAATTTTTCGTCCGTAATTGCAAGCATTACTATTTTACCACATTTTGTTAAAATAGTAAATCCGTATAAAGAGAAAAAATTGCACAAAAATAATAGAAAAAGCGGGCGGATCCGTTTCGGAGCGCGCCCGCCGCCTTGAAAGGAAGAATGATCGTATGACTATTACAAAACGCGGCTTCGTCCGTATCATCAGCTTTTCCGTCGGGGTCACGCTCGCGCTCCTGATCTGCGCGTCGATCTCCTACGGCAGAGAGCAGCGCGCGCGGCAAAGCCTTGAATACTCCTATCTGCGCGCGATGGAGGAGCTTTCCTTAAACCTCGACAATATCCGCAACAACCTCGAAAAGGGAATGTACACAAACAGCGTTTCCATGCTCTCGAACCTTTCCGAAAAGCTTTGCAGCGACGCGGCGACCGCGAAATCCGCGCTTTCACAGCTTCCCGTGCAGGAGCTGAACCTCGAAAAGACCAACCGCTTTTTATCACAGGTCGGGAACTATGCCAAGGCGCTCGCGGATCAGTGCGCGCAGGGGGAGCGGCTCACCGAGGAAGAAAAATCCAACCTCGCCGCGCTGTATCAGTATGCCCAGAACCTGAGCGGAAGCATGTGGCAGATCGAGGAGCGGATTCAGAACGGAGAGCTGGGATTTGAGCGGGTCGAGAACGCCTCCGACTCGTTCGGCGCGCAGCAGCCCGCCGCGATCACCGACGGGTTTCAGGATTTCGAGACGCTCGACAACAGCTACCCGACGCTGATCTACGACGGACCCTTTTCGGATCACATCATGGAAAAGGAACCGCTCATGCTGAAGGAGGAAAAGGAGATCGGGCAGGAGGAGGCGCTTCGCCGCGCGGCGGGGCTTACCGGCGCGGACGACCTTCAGGTCACGGGCGAGGAAGCGGGAAAAATGCCGTCCTATGTTTTCGAAAACGAGAAAACGACCGTCGCGGTCACGAAGGCGGGCGGCTTCTTCTCCTATATGATCTCCTCCCGCCCCGTCGGAAAGCAGAGGATCACGGCGGGCGAAGCCTGTGACCGCGCGGAGGATTATCTTGAAAAAATAGGAATCCGGAACGCGGAGGACACTTATTATGAGATCCAGAACGGCGTTTGTATCGTAAATTTCGCCGCCGAGCAGAACGACGTGGTTCTTTACACCGACCTGATCAAGGTGGGCGTGGCGCTTGACGACGGGGAAATTTTATCCTTCGATCTGCGCGGATACCTGACGAACCATACGATCCGCGACCTTCCGCAGGCGAAAATTTCCGAGGAACACGCGATAAGCCTTGTTTCGCCGAATCTCGACGTGATCGGCGCGTCGCTCTGCGTGATCCCCTCAAGCGGTCAGAACGAGCTGTTCTGCTACGAGGTGAAATGTATCGGCGAAAGCGGTCAGAACGTACTCGTCTACGTAAACGCCGTAACGGGACGGGAGGAGCAGATCCTGCTGCTTCGGATCGGAAGCAGCGGAACGCTTACCGTATAAGGCGTACCGCCTTTGGCAATTCCGAAGACGTTCTCCGAAGGTCGGAGTCTCAGGACGTGTGGCGAAATATCCTACGGTGTGAATTCGCTAAGGCGTGCCGCCTTTGGACGAAATGCCTTCTGCTTCGCGCATTTCCTAAGGCGTGCCGCAGAAAATGACAAATTGTAATCTTTCGGCGGATTTTGTAACCGCTTTGTCATAAAGTTGTAACCATTCCGTTATTGACAAAGCGGGGAAATATCCGTTATAATGGAATCGACGGGAACGTTTTCCCGAAAGACAGCAGCGGAGGTGATCGGATGAAAAAGATTTTACCGATTTTTATGACATTCCTGCTTTTGGCGGCGTGCGCAACGGCGGCGGACGAAACGCCGGTGTCCGGAACGGCTCCGACCCCGCCCGCTTCCCGGTCCTCCGAGCCGACAACGCCGACCTCCCGGGAGACAAGCTCGTTCACGACGACCGCCCCCCTTTCCGAAGCCTCTTCCGAAACAACCCTCCCCTCTTCCGAAGCCGCACCCCCGGAAAGCGTCCCCGAAACGGCGATTCTTCCCGAGGATTACGAAAACGAGATCGTGAAAACCGCCGAGGGACTGATCGGGATCGACTTTTCGGAGGGCGGAACCTCTCCCTCCGAGGGCTTTGACAACTCGGGATTTATCTATTACGTCCTGCGGAAATGCGGTTATGTGAGCTGTCCGCGGCAAATCACCGAGCAGGTCGAATGGGGGGAAACGGTTTCCTTTGACGAGCTGAAGCCCGGAGACGTCGTTTACTTTTCGACTGCCGCGGGCGGAGAAAAAGCGGAATTCGGCGGAATCTACGCGGGCGGCGGGATCATGATTTACAGCCCCTATCCCGGCGAAACGGTAAAAAAATCGGACATTACGACGAATTACTGGAGCTCCCGCTTTGTCACCGCGCTGAGCCTATGATCTTTATTGTCTCTCCAATCATACGAATCTCCCGACCGGGAAAGCCCGTCGGGAGATTCGTATATCGCGGAAAAAGCGCGGGTTCTCCCGATCTCCCGTATTACCTTCCGCTCCGTTTCCGAAAAATGTATAAATCAACAATGACTCGGAGGTTTGATCCCAGAAATTTATGAAAAAATAAAAATAAAAGATATTTTTTTGAAAAAGTCTTGCATTTTTTGATTCGTCAATATATACTGAATACAGAATATGAGCGTTTTGTGATTTCTCTGTGAATGAACGGTGGGGCTTTGCCCCGAATACAGACAGGAAAAGGGGACACGGTATGGAGAACATCAGACGTTTACAAAGAAAAAAAGGCTTTACCATGGTAGAGCTTATCGTTGTGGTCGCGATCATCGGCGTTCTCGCGGCAATCCTCGTGCCGACCATGCTCGGCTATACGGTGCAGTCGCGCATTACCTCGGTAAACAGCACCGCCTCCGATCTTCAGAAGGCGATTAACCTGTTCCTGACCGAAGCGAATACGCAGCAGTACGGAATGTTCGCCTCCCGGGACAGCGCGACGGAAATGCAGATCAAGATCGTAAACGGCGTCTGGGCGCTGACGATCGACGATGAGGACGTCTTTGTCGACAACGGACCCGCGCAGTGGTCGGGAAGCGGAACGGGACAAAACGGCGTACCGCCCGCAAACGGGAAAAACGCGGAGGATCTCCTCGCCTCAAGGCTCGCCGCCTCGTTCGGCGAGCTTCAGACGGGATATGTCGCCGCTTATCTTGAGGGCGGAACCTGCCGCGCGCTTTATTACACCGCCGACAGCACGGACGCGATTACGATGCTCGCGTTCGGCACAGGCGGCTGGAGCGCCGACAGATACGCTTGGGACGGAAATACCGCGGGCGTGAACCCGGACGGAATCTATGTCGGCACGTCCCCGAAGCTTGAGATCACCTTCTCGTGATTTTCAGAGGAATGATATACCGCCCTCCATTGCAAACTGAACAGTTTGCAATGCGCCGATAAAATCGGCAGCAAAGCGATGCTTTGCGAGGGCGGTATGTACTCGGCGCCGGCGGCGATGCCGCCGCAGTACAACGTACCGCTATTGCAAAACGATCGTTTTGCAATAGCGCCGAGTATAAAAACGGGATCCCGAATCCGGGATCCCGTTTTTCGTATCCGCCGAATTACGCGCGCACGCCGAACGCGTAGACCGTCGTAAAGCGGTATTCCTCGCCTTTTTTCAGCACGCAGCTCGGGAAGCCCGGCTGGTTCGGGGAATCGGGCGCGTACTGGCTCTCGAGACAGATCGCCGTCTGAACGCCCATTCTCATGCCGTCCTTTCCGATCTCCGGCGAAAGCCCGATCGCGGTATAAAGCTGGATCGCGGGCTTATCGGTATAAACCGTCATCTCGCGCCCCGTCTTTTTATCGTATACAATCGCCGCCTTGCGCATGACGTGCGGCTCGCCGAGCATATAGTTGTGGTCGTAGCCGATGAGCAGCCCCGCGTCCACGTCCTTCCCGATCAGCTTCGGCTCGCGGAAGTCGAACGGCGTTCCCGTTACGTCCGCCTGCTCGCCCGTCGGGATCAGCGCCGCATTTACGGGCGTATACCGATCGGCGAAAAGCTGCAGCTCGTGGTCGAGGATCGTCCCGCTGTGGACGCCGCCGAGATTAAAATACGAATGATTCGTCAGGTTCAGGACGGTGTCCGCGTCGCTTACGCCCGTGTATTCGAGCTTCAGCTCGTTTTCGTCCGTGAGGGTATAGGTACAGGTCACCTTTACCGTCCCCGGGAAGTTCTCCTCGCCGTCGGGGCTGACATAGCCGAAGGTCACGCTGTTTTCCGTCACGTGATCGACTGTCCAGACGCGCTTGTTGAACCCGACGACCCCGCCGTGAAGCGAATTCCCGTTCTCGTTCGGGAAAAGGCGGATCTCCTCGCCGTTTAAGGTAAACTTCGCGTCTGCGATCCGGTTCGCGTACCGCCCGATCAGCGCGCCCTGCGACGACGTCCCGTTCACATAGCCCTCGAGATCGTCATACCCGAGCACCACGTCGCCAAGCTCGCCGCCGCGGTCGGGAACGAGAAGGTTTACGATCGCGCCGCTGTAATTTGTGAGATCGGCGCGCATTCCGTTCTTGTTGGTCAAGGTGAACAGAAAAACCTTGTAGCCGTTAAAAAAGCCGAATTCCTTTTTGGTTACCATGGGTCACACGCTCCTTTGTTGTATAATACGGCTGTCTCGCCGTTTGGGGTTCCTTTATGGCAGTCAGAACTGCCAGTATAAAAACGGATTGTCGGTATTTTCGACCAGAAGGATCGAGCAGATCAGCAGAATGGCAATGTTGCAGACGATCGTCGAAAGCCCGACCGCATTTTCGCCCGCCTCGCTTTTCTGAAGCAGCAGGCGGAGCTTCGGGACAACGGGAAAGCTGAACAGAACCGCCGCCGAGATCAGGAAAATATGATTGACGAACGAGGTCTGAACCGAAAGATCGGTAAAGGCGTTCCCGTTCGCGCCGACCAGATTCCCGAAGAAGATCCCGAGCCGCGAAAGATCGGTAAAATAAAAGATCCCGAAGCCGATCACGATGACGAGCTTATTATAAAGGTGCAGAACGGCGGCGGGGATTTTTTTCATGCGCTTGCTCCCGAGAAGCCGCTCGCCGAGGATAAACAGCCCGTAATACAGTCCCCAGATGACATAGTTCCAGCTTGCGCCGTGCCAGAAGCCCGTACAGAACCAGACGAGAAAAAGGCTCGCGTACTGCCGCCGCTTCCCGAACAGCGGGACATAGAGGAGGTAATCGCGGAAGAACGAGCCGAGGGAGATGTGCCAGCGCTGCCAGAATTCGGTAATGTTCTTACAGATAAAGGGATAGTTGAAGTTTTCGTTGAAATGGAACCCGAAAATCCGTCCCAGCCCGATCGCCATATCCGAATATCCCGAAAAATCATAATAAACATAGAGCGAATACAGGATCACGCCGTACCAAGTCCCGAGCACCGAGACCTTTTCGAGCGTCCCGCCGAGAAACTGCTCCGTGATCGCGTACAGCCCGTTCGCGAGGATCACCTTTTTCCCGAGCCCGAAAATAAAGCGCGTAATCCCGTCGCTGATGTCCGCATAAGAGGAGATTCGTCCGCCGATCTCGGCTTCGACCGTGCTGTAACGGACGATCGGTCCCGCCACAAGCTGCGGGAACAGCGAAATATACATCAGCAGTCGGAAATAATTATGCTGCACCTTGACCTTTTCCCAGTAGCAGTCAAGAATATACGAGATGATCTGAAAGGTATAAAAGCTGATTCCGATCGGAAGCTCGATCCCGGGGAGGGGGATTTCAGTTCCGAGCAGGCGGTTCAGATTTTCAACAAAGAAGTCGGTGTATTTAAAAACGAAGAGCATTCCGAGACTCAGGATCAGCGAAAGCGCCACGCCGAGCTTTGCGCCGCCCGTTCCCCGCCGCTTTTCGATCAGGAGCCCGCAGAAATAATTCCCCGTCACGCTCACCATAAGCAGCAGGAGCCACAAGGGACTGCTCCACGCGTAAAAGATCAGCGAGAAGCAGACAAGGACGGCGTTCCGGTAAACGATATTCTTCCGGATAAAGTAAAGCGGGATACAGAGCGCGATAAAGATATACAAAAAGAACAGATCGGAAAAAATCATAGAAACAACGCTCCCCCGCAGTTACAAGCCTTAAAGCCCGTCCGCATGAGATAAGCGCGCTTTTTCCGATGGGAACGGGTCTTTTCTTATCATACCATATTACGGCTTTTTTTGCAACTGTTTTTCCGAAATTTCGGAGAGAAAATCGACGGGGAAAAAATGCCCGCGGGGCAAAGCGCCTGTACAAAAGAAAAATAAAAACGCGGAGAAAGCCCTCCGCGTTTTTAAAACTTGTTTTTTTACAGGTTGTTCAAGCCGTACTTTTTCAGGATCGCCGGGAAATCGCGATAGCTGTAATCGAGATCGACGCCGCCGCTGATCCCGCTTACCTTCCCCGTAAAGCTGTGCTGCCAGATATAGTAGCCGCCCTCGTAGGTGACCTGATCGCCGACCTGCGCGAGCCAGATCGCGTACTTATCGAGAATGGTCATGTCGAGATTCTGCTCGAGCCATGACTTATACGAATAGAACATCGGGAAATAGCGGTGCTCGATCAGGACCTCGAAAAACGCCTCGATCATATTCGTAAGCTTTTTCGTCCCGATCCCGCCCTGAAATTCCTCCTCCATATCGAGGATCAGCGGGTACTGAATCTGATACCCCTCCACAAGCTCGACGAAGAAGCGCGCTTCCTCCTTCGCCTCCGAAACGGAAGTCGCGTAGCTGTAAAAATATACGCCGACGTCGATCCCGTATTTCTGCGCCTCGGTGATGTTGCGGCGGAAGTAGTCGTCCTCCTTCATGGTGTTTGAGCTTCCCGCTCTGCCGCGTCCCGCGCGGATAATCGCGAACTCAACGCCCGAATCCGCCACCTTTTTCCAGTCGATCTCGCCCTGCGCGTAGGAAACGTCGATCCCCTTACGCGTGACCCGCTTTTCGTCCACGAGAATATTGACCGTCATGTCGGCGTGCTTATCCTCGGGGCGGGAGTCGGTAAAGGTGCCGCTCTGCGTGATCGTGATTTTCCGGAAGCGCGTATAGCTCGAATCCTCGTCGAGAATCAGCGTACCGCTGCACCGGACGTTCGAGCGCGAGCCGATCGTGAGGTGTCCGCTCATGTCGATCATACCGCTCAGCGTGATTCCCATAATACCCTGAAGATGAAGCTGGCTTCCCTTCTCGCCCCGGATCGTACCGCTTACCGTCGTGTCGCTGCTCTTATAAAAGCTGAGCGAGCCGCGGTTCACGATCTTCGCCCCCTTATACAGCTTTACCGCCGAGCTGATCTCCGCGCTGCCCTGCCGATAGACGGTCGTCGTCCCGTTAAAGTTCAGATCCGCGCTCACCGAGGACTGGAACGCGCCGTAAACATTAAACGCGCCGCCCTTCTTGACCGAGATCGTCCCCGAGTTAAAGATCAGTCCGCCGATCGCGACCGCGAGCTCGCCGCGCACGGTGATCGATCCGTTGGAGTAAATTTTAAGCTCGCCGCCTTTTTTTACGCTGAGCTTTGTGTTCTGCGGGATCTCAATATCTCGCCTCAGCTTGATCGTATCCGTGATTATGTAGGTGTTCCCGGCTTTGAGCTTACTTTTTCCGTCCCATTCGTAAACGCCCGCTTCCGCTCCCGCCGAGACGGTAAAGATCGGAATCGCCACGCATACGCACAGCAGCAGGGAAACCAGTTTTTTAAAAACCTTCACAATGATGATCCACCCTTTCATGGAAATAAATTTTTTGGGTTCAGCCGATCGGCGCGTTGAAACCGCCGACAGCCTTCACGCAATGTCAATTCGGGGAAATGCTCAATAATATCGTATTCAAAAGCGGCGTTTTTGTGATTTCGTGCAATTTCCCGAACGGACGCTGCCTGTCCTTTCCGCAATTATCAATTCGCGGGATTTCCCGATACCTATATTTTCTCATATTGGCGGCGAAATGTCAAATGTTTTTTTACAATTACCAGTATTTTTCTGAAACCGGGAACGAATCCGCCGTACTTTTTTTCGCGGCGCGATCTTTTTCTTGACTTTTTTCCCTCAAAATGGTATAATACTACTGTTTCTTATTTTAATAGATACGCCCCCTTAGTTAAATGGATATAACAAGCCCCTCCTAAGGGTTAATTGTCGGTTCGATTCCGGCAGGGGGTGCCATGCACTTTTTGCTTCGCAAAAAGTGCGGCACAGGAACGCTTTTCGGACGAAGTCCGAAATTTTGCTTCGCAAAACCGCGCTCCTGCGCATTCCTCCGCGTTTCTCTTTTGCGAAAAACACGGCACGGGAACGCTTTTCGGACGAAGTCCGAAATTTTGCTTCGCAAAACCGCGCTCCTGCGCATTCCTCCGCGTTTCTCTTTTGCGAAAAACACGGCACGGGAACGCTTTTCGGACGAAGTCCGAAATTTTGCTTCGCAAAACCGCGCCCCTGCGCATTCCTCCGCGTTTCCGATTCAGAAAAAAGGAAATCCTGCTTATGAAATTTCGCTTTAACCCCAAATATACGCAGATCGCGGTCTACTCCCTGATCGTGATCGTGCTCGGCGGATTTCTCCTGCTGAGTATTTCAAAAATGCCCGATCTGACCCAGATGTTCGACACGGTCGCCGCGAGCGTTACTCCGGTGATCTGGGGAATCGTGATCGCCTATCTGCTGAATCCCGGGGTCGAGTTTTTCCGGACGAAGATCTTCCGCCGGTGGAACGAAAACGCGAAAACGCCGAAAAAGCGGGTGCTGATCCGGAACCTTTCGATCTTTATCACGGTCCTGATCGCGCTCGGGCTGGTGACGGGGTTATTCTTCCTGATCATTCCGCAGGTCGGGCGAAGCCTTTCGGGATTGGTGAGCCAGTTCGACAGCTACGCGGAACGCTTCATGGGCTGGGTTCACGCGACCTTCGCGGATCAGCCGCAGATCATCAGCGCGTTTGAAAACCCGATTGACCAGATCGAAAGTTTTTTGAACAGCTCGTGGGCGGATATTTCCAAGACAGTTCTCGATTTCGGCTCCATGATCGGCGGCGGGGTCATCAATTTTATCCTCGGCTTTAAGGATTTCATCATCGGCTTTATTATCGCGGTCTACCTGCTTTCCTCGAAGGAGCTGCTCAAATCGCAGGTCAAAAAAATCCTCTTCGCCTTTATCGGGAACAGCCGCGTTCAGCATATCCTTCGCGTATCGCAGCGCACGAACGATATTTTTATCCACTATATCACGGGGACGCTCATCGACGCGTTCTTTATCGGCTGCGCCGCCTTTATCGGCGCGACCCTGATCGGAACGCCGTATCCGATCCTGATGGCGGTCATTATCGGCGTCACGAACATCATTCCGTTTTTCGGACCGTTTATCGGAGGAATTCCCTGCTGCTTTCTCGTTCTGCTGGAGGATCCGATGAAAATGCTCTGGTTCGCCCTGTTCATTCTGGTGCTCCAGCAGATCGACGGAAACCTTCTGAAGCCGCTTCTGTTCGGCGAGACCATGGGTCTGCCCGCGATGTGGGTATTGATCTCCATTATCGTCGGCGGGGGGCTGTTCGGATTCGTGGGCGTTCTGCTCGGCGTTCCGATATTCGCGCTGATCTATATGCTCGCGAAGGAGTTCCTCGAGGGGAGACTGGCGAAAAAGCATCTGCCCGCCGAAAGCGTACTGTACGGGCGCGGCGACCTCGGGAAATACGTGGACGGCTACGAATATACCGAGGAACAGCGCCGGGCGGACGAGGAATGGATCGAAAAGCACGCGGTCAAAAAGAAGTCGCAGCACCTTCTGCGCCCCCTCGCCGAGCAGGCGGAGGAAAAGGTCGTACAAACAATCCGCGCGAAAAGGAAGAAATAGACGGGCGCACGCCTGCACAAAAATAAAAATATTTTCCCGTTTTCGGAAACGAAAGGAATGGTATAAAATGAAGGAACAGCTTCAAAGCATGAAAGAAAAGGCGTCCGCCGAGATCGGCGCGCTCGGCGACATGAAGGCGCTCGAGGATTTCCGCGTAAGGCTCCTCGGCAAAAAGGGAGAGCTTACCGCGATCCTCAAGCAGATGGGGAAGCTTACCGCGGAGGAGCGCCCCGTGATCGGACAGCTCGCGAACGACGTCCGCGCCTCGATTGAGGCGGCGCTCGCCGAAAAGGCAGCCGCGCTGAAATCCGGACTGCTCGAGCAGCGGCTTAAAACCGAGGCGGTGGACGTAACCATGCCCGGGATCCGGCGCACCGCGGGGCGCAGACACCCGCTCAATATCGTTTTGGAGGATCTGAAAAGCGTTTTCCGCGGCATGGGCTATACCGTCGTGGACGGACCCGAGGTCGAGGAAACGAAGTACGTATTCGATATGCTCAACACCGACGAGGGGCACCCCGCGCGCGACCCGCAGGACACCTTTTATATTACCGATAAGATCCTGCTGCGCACCCAGACCTCCTCGGTACAGATCCGCACCATGCTGAAGGAAAAGCCCCCGATCGCGATCATCAGCCCCGGACGCGTTTACCGCTCCGACGCCGTGGACGCGACCCATTCGCCGATCTTTCATCAGTGCGAGGGCTTAGTCATCGACCGGAAGATCCGCTTTTCCGACTTAAAGGGAACGCTTGAGCTCTGGGCGCAGCGGCTTTACGGCGAGAACGTGCGCGTGCGCTTCCGCCCGCACCACTTCCCGTATACCGAGCCCTCCGCCGAAATGGATCTCCAGTGCTTCAAGTGCGGCGGCGCGGGCTGCCCACTCTGTAAGGGCGAGGGCTGGATCGAAATGCTCGGCTCGGGTATGGTTCGCCCCGAGGTACTCCGGAACTGCGGAATCGACCCCGACGAATACAGCGGCTTCGCGTTCGGGATCGGGCTGGAGCGGATCACGATGATGCGCTATAATATCGACGATATGCGGCTCCTGTACGAAAACGACTCGAGATTTTTGGAGCAGTTCTGATCCCTTACTCGAAAAGAATATTTCATGTGCGGAAAGGACATTACAATATCATGGATTTATCAATGAAATGGCTGAACGATTACGTAAAGATCGACGCGCCGATCCGGGAATTTACCGAAAAAATGACCATGAGCGGCTCGAAGGTCGAGACGTATGAAGATATGCGCGGCGCTGTGGACAAGGTGGTGCTCGGGAAGGTAATCTCCCTGAAGCGCCACGAGGACAGCGATCACCTCTGGATCTGTCAGACCGACGTGGGACAGGGCGCTCCGATCCAGATCGTTACGGGCGCGCAGAACGTTTATGAGGGCGCGCTGATTCCCACCGTTCTTGACGGCGGGACGGTCATCGACCGGAAAAACAAGACGGTTCAGAAGATCAAAAAGGGAAAGCTCCGCGGCGCGGAGAGCAACGGAATGTTCTGCTCGTTCGAGGAGCTCGGAATCGAGAACGCGCAGGTTCCGTATTCCTCTCCCGACGGCGTTCTCGTGCTGAACGACGACCCGGATTTTGAGAAAATGACGGTCGGCGAGGACGCGTTCCGCGCGCTCGGGCTGGACGACGTCCGCGTGGAGTTCGAGATCACGAATAACCGCCCCGACTGCCTTTCGGTGCTTGGGCTGGCGCGGGAAGCGAGCGCGACCTTCGGGGTTCCGCTGAACGTGAAGGAGCCGTCCTTCCGCGGGGTCGACGGCGATATTCGGGAGGAGCTTTCGGTCACGGTCGAAAATACGAAGCTCTGCTCCCGCTACATGGCGGCAAAGGTTAAAAACGTAAAGATCGCTCCCTCGCCGCGCTGGATGGCGGAGCGCCTCCGCGCGAGCGGAGTCCGTCCGATCAATAATTTCGTCGATATTACGAATTTTGTCATGCTCGAATACGGGCACCCCATGCACGCCTTCGACGCGCGGTATTTACAGGGAAATAAGATCGTCGTCCGGAACGCGCGGGAGGGCGAAACAATCAAGCTGCTCGACGAGGCGAAGGAGCCGATCCGTCTTTCTCCCGAAATGCTGGTAATCTGCGACGAGAAACAGCCCGTCGCGGTCGCGGGCGTAATGGGCGGCGAGCACAGCGGGATCTGGGACGATACGACCGAGGTCATTTTCGAGGCTGCCTGCTTCGACGGCGTATCCGTCCGCCGCACCGCGAAAAAGATCGGCGAGCGCACCGAGGCAAGCTCCCGTTTTGAAAAGGGGATCGACCCCGTAAACGCGAAAAACGCGCTCTTCCGCGCGCTGGAGCTGGTGGAGGAGCTCGGCTGCGGCGAGGTGCTTCGGACGATTATTGACGAGGATCACTCCAACAAAACGCCGCACCGCTTAAAGCACGATTACAAGTGGGTCAACGAATTTCTCGGCTCCGATATTCCGGAGGCGGAGCAGATTGATATTCTCCGCCGTCTGGGGTATGAATATGATGAGGAGGCGCACGAGATCACCGTTCCGAGCGTAAGGATCGATATGCTCCTGCCCTGCGATATTGCCGAGGAAATCGCGCGGATCTACGGCTATAACCGAATCCCCCTGACCGCCCCGAAGCTTTCGAGCCAAGGAAAAATCACGGCGGAGCAGCGCTTTGCCGATCGGATCATCGAGATCATGCTCTCGCAGGGCTGTCTCGAAACCATGACGTTCAGCTTTATTTCCCCGAAAAATTACGAAAAGCTTCGGATCCGCGAGGAGGATCGCAGGAGCGTGGCGCTTCTGAACCCGCTCGGCGAGGATACGAGCGTCATGCGCACGACCATGCTCCCCTCCATGACGGAGCTGATCGTCCGGAATATCAACAACCGCAACAGCGGCGGAAGATTCTTTGAGATCGGGCGCCGTTATCTCCCGAAGGAGACCGCCGACGAGCTTCCCGAGGAGCGCGACTCGCTCTGTATCGGGCTTTACGGCGCGGACGAAAGCTTTTTCACCCTGAAAGGGATCGCCGAGGAGCTTTTCGAGAAGCTCTCGGTTCCGGTAAAATATGAAAAGAAAGCCGACGATAAAACCTTCCACAGCGGGCGCTGCGCGCTCGTTACGGCGGAAGGCGGGACGATCGGGACGCTCGGCGAGCTTCACCCCGCGGCAGCGGAGGCGTTCGGCGTAAAGGAGCGCGTTTATCTCGCGGAATTCGACCTCGGGACAATGCGGGAATGCGCGGCGAGCGAAAAGAAATACCGCCCGCTTCCGAAGTTCCCCGCGACCCTTCGCGACCTGAGCCTTGTCTGCGACGAGGAAATTTCGTCGGGCGAGCTGATTGAAACAATCTCGAAAGCGGCGGATCATCTCGAACGGGTAACCTTATTCGACCTTTACCGCGGAACGGGAATCCCCGAGGGGAAAAAGAGCGTTTCGTATAAGCTGACCTTCCGCCGCGCCGATCGGACAATGGAGGCGGAGGAAGCCGACCGCTCGGTTGAGAAAATTTTAAAGGCGCTCGGCGAAAAGGGCGTTACGCTTCGGGTATGACCGGCGGCACCGACGACTGTCATTCAGAATAAAGAAGGAACAAGAAAGGAAATTTTTATGAGAAAGGCGATCAAAAAGAGCTGCGCCGCGCTCCTTTGCGGCGCGCTGATCTGCTCCGCCGCGTCCTGCGGGAATACGACGGGAACGGCGCTTACCGTTGACGGACGCGATATCCGCGCGGGGATTTATATTTTTTATCAAATGCAGGCGCTGAGCGAGGCGGCTTCCAAGCTGACCGAGGAACAGCCCGATCTCGATCAGAGCGCCGAGGGCTTCGATTTTCTCGCGCAGACGGTCGAGGGAGCGCCCGTCCGCGACTGGATCAAGGATCGGACCTACGCGCTCTGCCGCGAATTCGTCGCGGTCGAGAAGAAATTCGACGAATACGGCTTAAGCCTTACCGCCGAGGAGACCTCCGGGATCAACAGTCAGGCGAACAGCATGTGGACGGACGAAAACCCCTACGCGCAGTATTTTTACGGCGTTTCGGTCATCGGCGAGTATTACGAAAAATACGGGATCGGGAAGGAATCCTACCGCGACACATACGCGCTCGGCATAAAAAAGGATAAAATTTTCGACTACCTGTACGGCGAGGGCGGCTCGCTCGCGGTTCCCGCCTCGGAGCTTGACGCGGCAGTCACGGAAAACTACGCGCTGGTAAAATATTTCGCCGTAAACGAAAAGGCGGATTCGGCGCAAAGCTATGTCGACGCGCTGAACGGCGGGACGGCATTCGCCGAGGTCAAGAGGTCGCACGACGAAAAGGTTGAGATCGCCGAGATTGAGGAAGAAATGGCGCAGGCGGAAGCGGACGGCACGGAATACACCGGAACGCTCCCCGAGGACGTTTCAATCGAGCTTTCGGAGGAAAGCGCGCTTCAGACCGTGATCTCCAAGGATTCCACCTCTCCCTCCGCGGAGTTCGTGACCGAGGTATTCGCGATGAGCGCGGGCGAAAATAAGGTCGTGACCGTTTCCTCGATCTCGACGGATTCGGACGGGCAGGAAACGACGACCGAAACGAGCTACGTGGTCGCGAAGCTTGACATCACGGCGGATTCGTCGGTTATGGAGCGGTACCGCGATACCGAGCTTCACAAAATGAAGGACGACGAGCTGGAGCAGTCCTTTTCGGACGCGGGCGCGGCGCTTACGGTAACGGAAAACTCCGCGGCGATCGCGAAGTATAAGATCGAGAATGTCATGGAAGAATAAAATAAACAAAAGGGGGATTTTCAAGAGGAAATCTCCTTTTTTAAAAATACGGAAGGGACGGATTTCACAATGAGAAAAACAAAAATCGTGTGCACCTTAGGTCCCGCGACGGCGGACGACAACGTACTCCGCGAGATGATGAAAAGCGGAATGGACGTCGCAAGACAGAACTTTTCCCACGGAGATCACGCGCTTCATCGGGCGGTATTTGATCGGGTCAAGCGGATCCGCGAGGAATTAGACCTTCCCGTCGCGTCGCTTCTGGACACAAAGGGTCCCGAGGTTCGCGTAAAGCAGTTCCAAAACGGAAAAGCCGAGCTGAAGGAGGGCGCTTTGTTCACCCTTACGACGCGCGAGACCGAGGGCACGGACGAGCGCGTTTCGATCACATATAAAAACCTCGCGGACGATATTTTTGAGGGAACGAAAATTCTCGCCGACGACGGACTGATCGAGCTGAAGGTTCGGGAGATCCGCCGGGAAGGGAATGAAAGCGACATTCTCTGCGAGGTGATCCACGGCGGCAGCCTGTCCGACAATAAAAGCTGCAACTTCCCGGGGATCAAGCTTTCCATGCCTTACCTCAGCGAGCAGGACAAAAAAGACCTCATTTTCGGCGCGGAAACGGGCTTCGATACCGTCGCCGCCTCGTTCGTAAGCGGGAAGGAGGACATTCTCGCGGTACGCGCCCTCCTCGCCGAGCATGGCGGGAGCGGAATCAAAATTATCGCGAAGATCGAAAATCAGGAGGGCGTAGACAACATCGACGAAATTCTCGAGGTTTCGGACGGGATCATGGTCGCGCGCGGGGATATGGGGGTTGAGATCCCGTTCGAGGAGATCCCGCATATTCAGAAAACACTGATCGAAAAGTGCTGCCGCGCGGGAAAGCAGGTCATTACCGCGACGCAGATGCTCGACTCCATGATCAAGAACCCCCGCCCGACCCGCGCGGAAACGACCGACGTCGCGAACGCGATCTACGACGGCACCAGCGCGATCATGCTTTCGGGAGAAACGGCGGCGGGGCTGTATCCCGTCGAATCGGTTCGGACGATGGCGCGGATCGCGGAAACGACCGAACGCGACATCGACTATACCGACCGCTTTCACCACCGCTCGGATCACGAAAGCGTAAACATTACCGACGCGATCTCGCACGCGGCGGTCGCGACGGCGCTCGGGCTGAACGCGGACGCGATCCTTACCGTAACGAAAACGGGAAGCACCGCCCGCTTTTTATCGAAATTCCGTCCCGGCTGCCCGATCATCAGCTGCACGACCGACGAGCGCACCCGGCGGCAGCTCAACCTGAGCTGGGGAATCCTCCCGCTTCTCGCGGAGGAAAAGAGCGGTACCGACGAGCTGTTCGCCCACGCGGTAGAATGTGCAAAATCGGCGGGACTGCTGAAGGACGGCGACCTGGTCGTACTGACGGCGGGCGTGCCGCTCGGGGTATCGGGAACGACAAATATGCTGCGCGTCCATACGGTCGGGGAGAAAATTTAAGGGAAAAAAGAGAGAATAAGAATATTTTTTTCGGGGCTTTGCCCCGAACCCCACTTCCTTTTGTCGCCAAAAGGAAGCGAAAAGCAATATTGCTTTATATAAAATGATATAAGTTGTAAGTCTGTCATATTATTCAAGTTTTTTGCTTACCCCTGTCGAATTTTACAAGACTTTCAATGATCTGTACTTTGTAAAAGCAATACAAAAGTTTTCGATCAAACCTTTTTCAAAAGGTTTGCAGGGGTTCGGGGACAGTGTCCCCGTAAAATATTTTTTCTCTCTTTTTTCTATCTCTCGTGCGGTTGATTTTTCCGGAAAGATGTGCTATACTGGAAATATATACACAAAAGAAAGGACAATTTTGATATGGCTAAGGTAGTAAAATTCGGCGGGAGCTCGCTCGCCGACGCAAACCAGTTCCGAAAGGTCGCCGACATTATCCGAAGCGACCGCGAGCGCCGCTATGTCGTGCCGAGCGCGCCGGGAAAGCGCTTTTCGGGCGATACGAAGGTGACCGACCTGCTCTATACCTGCTATGACGAGGTCTGCGGCGGAAAAAACGCGATCGCCGCGTTTATGCCGATCGCGGAGCGCTTTGACGGGATCATTTCCGACCTCGGGCTTACGATCTCGCTCGACGAGGAATACGAGATCATTCTCGAGAACTTCCGCAAAAAGGCGGGACGGGACTACGCGGCAAGCCGCGGCGAATACCTGAACGGGATCATTCTCGCGAATTATCTCGGCTTTGCGTTTATCGACGCGGCGAAGGCGATCTTTTTCACGAAAAAGGGCGAATTCGACGCCGAGCTTACCGACGCGAGCCTTTCGTCCATTCTGGAAGGCTATCCGAACGCCGTGATCCCCGGATTTTACGGCGCGAAGCCCGACGGGACGATTAAGACCTTCTCCCGCGGGGGAAGCGACTTCACCGGTTCGGTCGTCGCGCGGGCGATCGGCGCGTCGCTTTACGAAAACTGGACGGACGTACCGGGCTTCGCGGTCGCCGATCCCCGGATCGTCGAAAATCCGAAATTTATCGACGTGATCACCTACCGCGAGCTTCGGGAGCTTTCCTACATGGGCGCGGGCGTACTTCATCAGGACGCGATCTTCCCCGTAAGAAACGCGAAGATCCCGATCAATATCAAGAACACAAACGACCCCGCCGCAAAGGGAACCATGATCGTTTCCGAAGCGCCCGAGGGGAAAAACGAGCATATCATCACCGGGATCGCAGGGAAGAAGAATTTCAGCGCGATCTGTCTCGAAAAAGACGAGATGAACAGCGAGATCGGCTTCCTCCGCCGCATTTTAACGCTGATGGAAAACGAGGACATCGCTTTCGAGCATATCCCGACCGGGATCGACACCATGAACATCGTCGTCAGCAGCGAACAGCTCGCCGCGCACCCGAATTTCGCGGAACGGATCAGGCAGGTCGCGAACCCGAACCATATCGAGATCGAACACAACCTCGCGCTGATCGCGGTCGTAGGACGGGGCATGAAGGCGACAAAGGGAACCGCGACGCGCATTTTCGCCGCCCTCTCGCACGCGAATATCAACATTAAAATGATCGACCAGGGCTCCTCCGAACTGAATATCATCATCGGGATCGAGGAAGCGGACTTCGAGGAAGCGATCCGCGTAATTTATAATATGTTTTTATTGCAGGAGTAAAATTCGTCTCGTGATGATCGCTTTTCGCTGTTCCGTCGGTTCGGCGGAGCTGCGAAAATTTTAAAAAGCGAAAAGAAAGGAATGGTCATAAAAATGAAAATCGAGAATGTCAAGGTCTACGACCTCGAGGAATCGTTCAAGGCGAGCAAGTACCCCATGGCGGTCGATACCTCGGCGGTGGACGGGAGCATTACCGATCGGATCAAGTCGCTCGCGAGAACCCCGAAGGGCGAGGGACACGACCAGTTTATGACCGGGATCCGCGTCGCGTTCGACCTCACCTTTACGGTAAAGGCTTGGACGGAGGCGGAGCGCTACCGCTTTCTCGAATTTGTTTCGAGCCAGTCCACCATGCACCGAATCGCGCGGTTCGACCTCTCGAAGCAGTATAACGAGTACGTCGATCCCCGCATGATCGGGATCATGAACGAGCTGAAGGACCGCTATAACGAGACGGGCGACCCGGGGGACTACCTGCGCCTGCTGTACAGCAATCCCTGCGGCTTTGAGCTTACCGCCCGCCTGACGACGAATTACCGCTGCCTGAAAACCATGTACGCACAGCGGAAAAACCACCGTCTCCCCGAATGGCGGGAATTCTGCGCGTGGATCGAAACGCTCCCCTACGCGAGGGAGCTGATCTGCGGCGGGGTGGAAGAGCCGTGACCTGTATTGCCGCGATCGACCGGAAATACGGGATCGGTCGGAACGGCTCTTTACTTGCGGAAATCCCCGCCGATCTGAAGCGGTTCCGCCAAGTCACGTCGGGCGGGATCGTCGTCATGGGACGGAAAACCTATGAAAGCCTTCCGAAGCGCCCGCTCCCCGAGCGGGAAAATATTGTCCTGACCTCTTCTCCCGAGCGATTTCCCGAAATACGCTGTGTTCGATCGGCAGCGGAGCTTTTTTCTTTGGTGCAGGGTGCGGATCGGGGGGTTTTCCTTTGCGGCGGAGCTATGGTCTACGCGGCGCTTCTCCCGTACTGCGAAAAGGCGCTGATCACCGAGATTGACGCGGCTTTTGAGGCGGACGCCTTTTTCCCGCCGATCCGCTCTCTTCCCGAATGGAAAAAGGTTGAAGAAAGCGAGCCGGTTTTGTCAAACGGGTTTACCGTTCGGTTCTGTACGTATCGGAATTTAAACGGAATAAATTTTTAAGGGAAAATTTTATTCGGGGACACCGTTCCCCAAAAGCACACCCCCGCCCTTTCGGAACAAGCTCCGAAAGGGCGGGGGTGTTTCTCATAATTGCCTGCTCCCGATCATTCTTTAGGCAACATCGTCGGCTTCCGGCTCAAATAAACGCAGTACACAAGGGCGAAAAGGATCGTCGCGGCAACATACGCGTACCCGTCCCAATCGGCGGAGGAAAAGACCGAGAAAACGTCCACAACGCCGTGTACGGCAATACATACAAGCAGGCTGCCCGATTTGTAAAACACAAACGTGAAGAGAAAGCCCCACGCGATCGCGAAAAGGATCTGAATAAACGTCTCAAGACTTGCCTGCCCGGTAAACAGATTGACAATATGCCCGATCCCGAAGGTCACCGCCGAGATCGTGACCGCCACGGGCGCGGGGTCTTTCTTCAGAAGAATCCGGAATAAAAATCCCCGAAAGATCATTTCCTCGACAAACCCGATCAGCAGCATGGAGACCGCCGCGAATACCTGACCCATTCCGCCGTATGCCATGCCGAAGCCGCCCCATAGGTTTCCCGTCATAAGAATCAGCAGGGGGATAAAAAACCAGTAATCGGAGGCTTTGCCCTTCCATTTGCAAAGCCCGTACCTCTCCTCCAGACGATTCTTTTTGACGAAGAACAGGATCCCGCCCGCGAACACCGCAAGCACCGCCGTCATGACAACGCTGTCGTCGCCGAAATTTCCCCTGACCGTCCCCGCAATCACGCAATACGCAATGATCCAAAGGATCGCGAACCATAATTCACTTTTTTCGTACAGCTTCTTCATTTTTGTAATTTTTCCTTTCTTATCGAGCGAATTTGCCGAGGCTCAGGCGTTCTCCTCCGTTTCCGCCAAAACCGCGCCGCGGTACGCGCGCTCGAGGTGCGCCGCGACAAGCTCTTCATCGTATTCGAGCGAGTTGTTCGCCATGATGCTCGCGTAGCCGTGCGCGAACATCGCGATCGTCAGAAAGACCCGCTTCGTCCGCTCCAAGCTCAGCTTCATCGCCCCGCTCATCATTCCCAGCACGGGCAGAAGCTCCTCGCTCTCCACCATTTCCGGCAGGCTTTCCTCCGCCGCGTAACCCGACTGAAAAAGAAAGCGGAAAAGGTTCGGCTCGCGAACCGCGAAACGGATATAATTCAGCCCGATCCCAAGCATGACCTCGTTCGCGCCGCCGAGATCCGTCAGATATTCCGTATGAAAAAGATTCGCCTTGTCGTAAACGGCGCGCTTGATCTCCTCCGCGGTTTTGAAGCCGTACAGGATCGGCTGGGTCGAGCAGCCGATCCGCTCGGCGATCGCCCGAACGGTCAGGCTTTCAAACCCTTTTTCGCGGACGACCTCAAAGCCCGCGCCGACGATCATTTCCCGGGTAATTTTTGTTTTGGGCGGCATAACGGTCTCCTTGTAAAATAATCATTGTTATATAACAGCAATTATATTATACCCGATCCTTTTTCATTTGTCAAGAGGAGGAAAGGCGATTTCTTGATTTTTTTGGTGCAGGCTTCCGCGCTCCCGAACTTTTCCGCTTCGGTGCGGACAGTCCTCTTTTTTCATTATTTTTCGGTAATTTCCCGGGCAATTTATGCCGATTTATGTGAAAAAACAGGCTGTTCCTATTTTCACATTCGTGGAACGTTTTAAAAAAATATTACGAGAATTCGGCTTGGGAGAGCCCGTTCATAGTAAACGGAAATGTGAAAAATATCGTGACGCAATTTTCACAATCCGGATTTTTCGAGTTGTGTTGATTCTTGAACGACTTCGCCCGATTTCCCGATTTTTCGTCCAAAGGCGCTTGACAGACATTTTTTCATTTCCTGCAGGATTTTTTTGTGCAATTTATACCAAGCGTTCTTTTGGACAGTTTTCCCCTTCGGCAGGCGAAATGTCGAAAAACGGCGAGAAACAGCGCTTCTCGAAAAATCGGGACGTTTTCATTTTTATTTCCTTGAAGGGATTTTTTTCAAAAATCAAGTGATCGGATTTTTTTCAAAACATGAAAATCGCGGTTTTTGATCCGATTTTCTTTCGGACGACGGATATTTTTCGGAGAGAGAAAAATCAAGAAACGGCTTTTCAATCGCGTTTCCCGACAAAATTCACGTCAAGCCCGCGATTTCAAAAATCTGTTGTTCTTATTTTCCGAACCTGTGAAAAATAAAATGAGGCGAATATTGGTAATTCTGCACGAAGAATTCCGACTTTTGTAAGATTAAATCCCGAATTTCTAAAAAAACTCCCTAAAAATGACGGAAAATAAATCTTTTCCCGCCAATCCCGTTTTTTGAAAAAAATCGTCATTTTTTCGGGAAAGAAAAGCAAAACGCCTGCCGGACGGCAAAAAAACGGCGCGAAATCTCCGCCGTCTTGACAGAAACGGGTAAATATGGTATGATATTTCAAAACGAATTCCGGAGGAAAATACCATGGGCAGCCATGTCGTCACCCTGATCGTGATTTTTGTTCTCGTTGCGCTTTCGGCGTTTTTCTCGGCGTCGGAAACGAGCTTTACGAGCGTGAACCGAATCCGACTGAAGAGCCGCGCCGACGAGGGCTCGAAGCCCGCCGCGCGCGCGCTTTCGGTTCTGAACCGTTACGATAAGGTTCTGACCACGATCCTGATCGGGAATAATATCGTGAATATCCTGACCTCCTCGCTCGCGACCGTAATGTGTATCGAGCTTTTCGGCTCGGAAAACGGCTCGCTCATCTCGACGGCGGCGGTAACCGTCATCGTCCTGATCTTCGGGGAAATCCTTCCGAAAACGATCGCAAAGGCGAACGCGGAAGCCTTCGCCTGCGCGATCAGCCTTCCGATCCAATTCCTCATGACCGTGATTACGCCCCTTTCCGCGTTCTTTCTGCTGCTCCAGCGGGGAGCGAACCGGCTTTTCGCGAAAAACCGCGAGGTCAGCGTAACGGAGCAGGAGCTGATCCAGATCATCGACGAGATCGAGGACGAGGGCGTTCTCGAGCAGCAGGAAAGCGATCTCGTCAGAAGCGCGCTCGCGTTCGACGAAACGGTCGTCTCCGAGATCATTACCCCGCGCGTAAACGTTACGGCGGTCGAGATCAACGCGGGAACAGATCAGGTAAAGGAGCTTTTTTTAAACGAAGCGTACTCGCGGCTTCCCGTTTATGAAAAAACGATCGACCACATTGTCGGCGTTATCACGCAGAAGGACTTTTTCGAGCGGCTCGTGCGCGGCGGAAGCTTCTATATCCGCGACATCATGCAGGACGCCCTGCACCTCCCCGGGCTTATGCGGCTTTCCGAGGCACTGCGGCAAATGCAGAAAAAAAAGATTCACCTCGCCGTCGTCGTCGATCAGTACGGCGGGACGGAAGGGATCGTTACGCTCGAGGACATTCTCGAGGAGCTTGTCGGCGAGATCTGGGACGAAAACGACGAGGTCACCGCGCCGGTAAAATTCCTTTCGGAAACGGTCTTTGAGACAAGCGGCGAGGTCTCCCGCGGCGATTTTAACCGATATTTCGAGGCGCGGGGACTGGATTTCCGGATCGAGGCGGACAGCAACACGGTCGGCGGCTGGCTTTTCGAGAAATTCGGACGGATCCCGAAGGAGGGAGACACGATCAAGACGGACGGCTTCCTAATCACGGTAAAAACCCTCGACGATTTCCGGATCGGGACGGTTCGCTTTAAGATCCTTCGCCCGAAAAACGAGGTTGATTCATAAATGGCTTTTTACGTGGTCGTTACGGTCGTAAGCGCCGTTACGCTTACCGCCGACATGATCCTGCGCTACATGGAAGGGATCAAGTCCTTCGGGCTTGAACGGCGGTTCCACCATATCCGGGGGAAAACGATCCCGATCGAGGATTTTCTCCCCGCGAACCTCACCATGGCGGCGGTTTTTCTCCTCGCGTTCGGGATCACGGGAATGCTTCTCGCTTTTCCGAAGATGAACGGCTTTGTCGCGTTCCCGATCGCGGTTCTGAGCGGAGCGTTCGTTCACTTTTTTTTCGTTCACTTTCTCTTCCCGCGCGCTTCTCTGCGCCCGATCCCGAAGGACGAGGATCTCAGCGCCTGCGAGGCGGTCTGTACCGAGCCGATCACGCCCGACGGCTACGGGAGCGTCAGGGTGACGTGGAAAAAAAAGGAGTATACCTTCCCCGCCGTCTGCGCGAACGAAAAAGAGATCGAAGCGGGAGAAAAGGTCGCCGTACTGTACCGCGAGGACGGAGTCTGCTTTGTCGAGCGGGACGATCGGATTATGGACATTATTGACGAAAAAGAAGAATCGGAGGAGAATTAAACCCGCCGATTTTTTGTGCGCGAAAAATCGCACGCCTGCACAAAAGAATAAAACAAAGAGGGGGCTTTCGCCCCCTCCGTTTTCATTCCCGGCTCAGCACCCGCAGCCGTTGTTGCAGCCACAGCCGTTGTTGCAGCCGCAGTCGTTCTGCGCTACCGTATTGCCGCAGCCACAGCCGCAGCCGCCGCAAGCGAATAAGAGAATCAGAATGATTACCCAGATACAGCTATTGTTTCCCCACATAATAAAGTGTCCTCCTGATTAAATATTGATGAAACGTTTCATAATATACTATATGCCGAAGGGGAAAAAGTGTGACGGCGGCGAAGAAAATTTTCGACGGTGAGGAAGGAATGATCGCGATATGATCGAATTCAAGGGATTTACCGAAAAGGCGAACGCGGCGCTCAATAAGGCGGTCGAGTCGGCGATGGCGCTCGGACATACCTATGTTGGGAGCGAGCATATTTTATACGGGCTTTTAGCCGAGGAAAGCGGCGCGGCGTTTCTCGTCCTGAGCAAATACGGCGTTTCGGAATCGGACGTTCTCGGAAAAATGGAGCTCCTGATCGGGCGGGGCGTTCGGACTCGCCTTTCCGTCGGGGACTTTACCCCGCGCAGCAAGCGGATCCTCGAGTCCGCCCTTACCGCCGCGCGCGCCGCGAAGCAAAGCTATGTCGGGACGGAGCACGTTCTCGCCGCGATTTTAAGCGACGAGGGCTGTTACGGCGCGCTGATTTTAAAGGAGCTCGGAGTGAATACTGATCGGCTCGGACGGGAATTTGCGCCGGAGGAGCCGCGCCGCGCCGCCTTCGATCCTCCCGCGGCGGTAAGCCGCCGGAAAGCGACAAGGCTCGATCAATACGGAAAGGATCTGACCCGCCTCGCCGCCGAGGGGAAGATCGATCCCGTCCTTTGCCGCGACCGTGAAATTTCCGAGGCGATTCAGGTGCTTCTCCGCCGCCGGAAGAACAACCCCTGCTTTATCGGGGAAAGCGGCGTCGGAAAAACGGCGGTCGCCGAGGGAATCGCGCTTCGGATCGCGGAAGGGAACGTTCCCGAGGAGCTGAAGGAAAAGCGGCTGTACAGTCTGGACATGACCGCGCTCCTCGCGGGGGCGAAATACCGGGGCGATTTCGAGGAGCGCGTCAAGGGCGTTCTCGAGGACATCTCGGGCAGCCGCGACATTATCCTTTTTATCGACGAGCTTCACGGAATCGTCGGCGCGGGCGCGGCGGAGGGCGCGATCGACGCGGCGAATATCCTGAAGCCCGTTCTCGCGCGGGGCGAGATCCGCGTAATCGGGGCGACGACCTCGGACGAATATCGGCGCTATATCGAAAAGGACAGCGCTCTCGAGCGCCGCTTTCAGCCGATCACGATCGAGGAGCCGAGCGAAACGGCGGCGCTGCGGATTCTCGAGGGACTGCGCCTGAAATACGAGGCGTATCATAACGTAAAGATCACGGACGAGGCGCTGAAAGCGGCGGTGCGGCTCTCGGTACGCTATCTCGAGGGACGCAGGCTCCCCGATAAGGCGATCGACCTGATGGACGAAGCCTGCGCGCTCGTAAGGATTCGGGAATTCCGCCGCCCGCCCGAGCTGGAGGAGATCCGCGAACGGCTGAAAACCCTCGCCGACGAAAAGGAACAAGCCGTCCTCTCGCAGGAATTCGAGCGGGCAGCCGAGATCCGCACGGAGGAAAAAAGTCTGGAGCTTCGCCGCGATATTCTGGAGCAGGCGTACAGTAACGGCGGAGACTGCCGCGCTGTGACCGAACGGGATATTGCCGAAATCGCGAGCGGACACAGCAAGATTCCCCTTTCCCGTATTTCCGCCGACGAAGCGGAAACGCTCCTGAAGCTTGAATCGGAGCTTCGCAGGCGCGTGATCGGACAGGAAAAGGCGGTCGGGGCGGTGAGCGCGGCGATCCGCCGGGGACGGGCGGGGATCGGACGAAAGAACCGCCCGCTCGGAAGCTTTCTGTTCGCGGGACCGACGGGCGTCGGAAAAACGGAGCTGTCCAAGGCGCTGAGCGAGGCGGTCTTCGGCGACGAGAACGCGCTGATCCGCTTCGATATGTCGGAGTATATGGAAAAGCACAGCGTTTCGGGGCTGATCGGCGCGCCCGCGGGGTACGTCGGATACGAGGAGGGCGGACGGCTGATCGAGGCGGTACGGAAAAAGCCGTACAGCGTCGTCCTCTTCGACGAGATCGAAAAGGCGCACCCCGACGTGCTGAATCTTTTGCTGCAGGTGCTTGACGAGGGAAAGCTCACCTCGGCGGACGGACGCACGGTCTCGCTCAAAAACTGCGTAATCATTATGACAACGAACGTCGGCGCAAGGCATATCGTTTCGGGGAACGCGCCGCTCGGCTTTTCGGGCGGGAACGAGGAAAAATCTGCCGAGGAATCGGTGCTTCGGGAGCTTCGGGAGACCTTCCGCCCCGAATTCCTGAACCGGATCGACGAAACGGTCGTATTCCGCCGCCTGACCCATGAGAACGTAATCGAAATCTGCCGGAACATGATCGAAGAGCTTTGCGGACGGGCTGCGGAAGCCGGATACCGTCTTACCGTCTCGGACGGGGCGGTGGAAAAGCTCGCCGAGCTCGGGTACAGCGACAAATACGGCGCGAGAAGCCTTTACCGCACGATCGTCAAAAAGCTCGAGGATCCCGTTTCGGAGGAAATTTTAAGCGGAACGGCGGAAAAGGAAATTGTTTTTAACGAAAGTCGGATCGGCTCTTGAAAAATTCCCCGGATTATGGTACACTGAGTGTAATAACGTGAAGGAGTGCCGCCGTGGGAAAAAGAGTGGGAATTTTGGACGAGGTGCGCGGGCTTGCCGTGATCTCGATGGTGATCTATCATTTATATTTCGATCTTCGGTATTTTTACGGGCTCGACATGGGCGGGCTTACCGATACGGTCATGCACGCGTGGCAGCCGTTCATCGCGGGGACGTTCATCGTCGTTTCGGGAATCGCGTCGCGCTATTCGTCGAACAATATCCGCCGCGGGGCGCTGACGCTGATGGTCGCGATGTGCTTTACGTTCGCGACGGCGTTCGTGACCCCGTCCGCGCCGATCACGTTCGGGATCCTGCACCTGCTCGGAACCTGCATGGTGCTTTACGGCTTTGTCGGGAAGTGGGTCGAGCGGCTCCCGTCCGCCGTCGGCGTGATCCTGTTCGCGCTTCTGTTCGTTTTTACGCGCGGAATTCCGGATCGGGCGGTCCGCGCGTTCGGGATCGAGGGCTTGTTCTCGGTAAAAATGCCCGCCGCGCCGTATAACGCGGAGCTTTTGTTCCCGCTCGGCTTTCCGTCGGACGGCTACGCAGCGATGGATTATTTCCCCCTCCTCCCGTACCTCTTTTTGTTTTTGGCAGGTGCGGCGCTCGGCGCGCTCTTTCAAAGCGGGAAGGTTCCGAAGGGCTTTTACATGGTTCGTTTCTCGGCGCTCGCTTGGATCGGGCGGCACGCCCTTCTCCTCTACATTCTTCACCAGCCCGTTCTTGTCGCGGTTCAGGAGATCGTTTTTAAGCTGATCGGACGTCGGACAATGTTTTTGTAGTAAAACAGCTTCTTACCGTATCCATTTATAATGGTATACCTTTCCGCAGACCGTCAAAAAATAAACAAACCTAAAGATTTCCCTTGACAATTTTCTCCAATATGTTATAATAAATTTATAATGTATGGAAAGGGTGGTATGGGTGGCTTGGGCGGACGAGGAAAACGAGTTTTTTGAATGGAAGGACGAATATAAGATCGGAAACGATTCGGTCGATACCGCGCATAAGCAGCTTTTTTCGATTGTGAACCGAATTCTCCGGAACTGCATGGATCAGAATTACGAGAAAAACGAAATGACCTGCATTGAGGCGATTAAGTACCTAAAAAGCTATGCGGCAAAGCATTTCGCGGACGAGGAGGCGTTTCAGATCGCGGTCGGCTATCCGGGCTTCCGAATGCATAAAAAGATCCATGACAATATGCGCGACGTCGTGATCCCCGCGCTCGAAAAAGAAGTCGCCATAAAGGGGTACTCAAGAGAATCGCTCGAGCATTTTACCGGAGCGATTGCCGGCTGGCTCGCCGCGCACGTTCTGATCGAGGATCAGGCGATCACCGGAAAGGTCAAGAGCAAGTGGAAAAACAATCCGGACGACCGCAGCGAAAACCTGCTCGAACAGATCGTCGAAACGTATATCGAGGGGTTGTTCCGTATAAAGGCGAGCGTCATCAGCAAAAAATACGCGGGCTACCGCCTGAATAAGCTGTTCTGTTATAACGACCATTACGCGTCCTCTGACGGGACGATCTATTCCGTCGTTCTCGCGTTCGAGGATCCGCTTCTGAAGCGAATCGCCATGAACGTCGTAAACGAAGAGGCTTTAAAAGAAAAGGAAGTTATGCTCCCTATGCTCACCGAGCTGTTAAAATCCTTTATTTCGGAGGTCATGATGGCGTTTATGCAGGGCGGGCTGACCTACATGAGCGGGAGAATGATCCTCCCCGAAAACTTCTATAAGCTGTTCTCGGTCGAATATCCGAAATACAGTATGCTCTTCCGGACAAGCTTCGGCTATATGGCGTTCTGCATGCAGGAAAAACGGCTTGAGGGCGGGAAGCTTTGAATGAACAAAAGGAGCTTCCTTGCAAACCTCCTGCCCGTAAGAAAGCAAAAGGCAATATTGCTTTCTATCACACCTCATAAAAGTAAAATCTGCGGTATCGGATAAATTTGAAAAAATTATCCGATACCGCAGATTTTTTATGATTTACCGCTATTGAAAGCAATACTGCTTTTCGCTTCCTTTTGGCTGCAAAAGGAAACGGGGGTGTGGGGACAGCGTCCCCACAAATCTGTTTTCTCTCAAAAATCCCCTAAAAAACCAGCTGCACCAAAAGCATATAACAAACCGTCCCGCCCGCGATCGAGATCAGCATTTGCTTTTTCCAAAGGTGCAGACCCGCCACGACCAAGATCGAGATCAGCTCGGGAAGTCCGTACGTTCCCGTAAAAACGCTCACGTTTTTCAGGCAATAGATCACGAGCAGCCCGAATACCGCGCCGGGAAGCACCTTTCCGAGATATTCGACATATTTCGGCGTTTTTCTCCCCGCGGGGAATACCAGAAACGGCAGAAAACGGGTCAACATCGTCCCGAGCACGACCGCCGCAATCGTGACCGCCTGTTCGGCGAGGCTCATCATGACAGATCGCCTCCCCAAAGTCCCGCCTCGAGCGGACGGCGCAGAACGGTCAGAAACAGAAGAATCACGCCCATCGCGGGGAGAATAAAGCTGTCCGCCCCGAAGATCAGGAGACTCAGAAGCGACAGCCCGAGTCCCGCGAGCGCGGGAAGGCGCGTTTTGTCCTTCCGCCATTGATCCAGAAAGATCACGACGAACATCGCCGTCATGACGAAATCGAGCCCCTCGGTATCGAGCGTCAGAAGCGAACCGAAAATCCCGCCGAGCGTCGCGCCCGTGAACCAGTAGAGCTGATTCAGAAGCGTCACGAAAAACATAAACCACCCGCGGTCCACCCCTTCGGGCGGTTCGGCGGTACAGTTGATCGAAAAGCTTTCGTCGCACATTCCGAAAATGAGGTAAAGCCGCTTCCGCCCCGTCCCCTTAAACTTATCGAGCATGGCGAGCCCGTAAAAAATGTGCCGCGCGTTGATCATGAGGGTCATAAAAAACGCCTGAAGCGGATGAAAGGCGCCGAGCAGGAGATTCCCCGCGACGAATTCCATTGAGCCGGCGAAGATCGTAAGGCTCATGATCATCGGATAAACAAAGGAAAAACCGAGGTCGGTCATAAAGACCCCGTACGTAAAGCCGAGAAACAAAAATCCCGTCAGGATCGGGATCGTATACGGAAACGCCGCCTTCAGCGCCCGCGTTTTCGTCCCTTTCTCCCGTGTTTTCAAAAAATATCGTCCCTTTTCTTTTGTCTTTTTGAATTTAAGAACCTGTCTTCATAAGATTTGTGCGTAGATTTTCGAGCAAATTTTGTCGAGGACAAGGCGAAATTCCGCAGGCTTGCTATCGCAAGTCAAGGAATTTTAACGCAGTCATCGGCAAAATTTGCCGAAAAGATGCGTGCAATATCTTGTGAAGACAGGTTCTAAGGCAGGCGCGCGATCCGGTCGGCAGCCGTCGAAACGCGGAGATTTTTAAAACCACGCGTTCGCCGATCGCCCCGCCCTGCCGCGTATTTACGAAATAAGCTCGTTGAAGATGTTCGCGTTAAAGGTTCCGTGGTCGTCCTTCGTGGGCGGATCCTGCGTAAAATCGACCTCCATTTCATAGAGAACGCCCGATTTCCCCGTTTCGAGCGAGGTTACGACGATCGAATAGGTATGTACGTCCTTTCCGCTTACCTCCCACGTAATTTTTTTGGTAAGGCTAAGCTCCTTGACCTCGGTCTTTTCTTCCTGAAGCGTTCCGTCCACGTAATATTTCAGCTGAAATTCGCCGGTAATATCCGATTTCAGCGAAACGGAAATCGTGCTTTTCCCCGCCGTTGCCGACGCTTCGCCCGCGATCGTGATCTCAACGCGGGTATTCGGCTCTACGACCGTTCCCTCGTCGATCCCCTGCCGCAAAACCGTACCGGGAACGGCGTCGGGCGCGTTATCATAACCGATCGTAAGACCGATCCCGTTTTCCGCCGCGAGAAGGGACGCCTCCTCTACCGTATGCCCGATAAAGCGCGGAACGGTGATCTCGGAATTGGACGAGCCCATGCTTACATAACAGGTCACCGTCGAACCGGGAAGGGCTTTTTCCCTCGCCGCGGGGCTGGTCCGCGTCACGCAGTTTTCGGGAACGGAATCGCTCTCCTCCCGAACGATCTCGCAGAGAAATCCCTGCTTTTCGAGAAGGGTCTGCGCGTCCTCGATACTCCGTCCCACGTAATCGTCGATCTCGACCGGCTTCGGACCGCTGCTCACGGTGAGGAGGAACTGCGCGCCCTCGTCATACTTGTCGCCCGCGGATATGCTCTGCTCGAGAACGGTCTCCGCCGCGGAATCGTCCGAGCGGTATTCGGTCTTGATATTTAAGGAGGGGTAGCGCATTTGTACCTGCTCCATCGTCAGCCCGACAAAATTCGGTGCCTCGGGACGAAGGTCGAGCACCTCGGCAGGCTCGGTCGTAGTCGTAAAAGCGCTTCCCGCGCCGTCGCAGCCGCTCAGGAGAAGCAGCCCCGCCAGCAGGACTGCCGTTATTTTTTTCTTCATATATCGTCGATCCTTTCGGGAAAGATTCTTTTCCTTTAATATACCATAATAAAAGCAAAAAGTCAATGAAAAGCCGTTTTTTTCTTTATTTGACGGAAAATTTTACCAACAGGAAAAATGAAAATTGCCCGATCCCGCAAAAAAAATTGAAAAAAGGGTTGACAAGTCGTTTCCCCCGTGATATAATAATAAGGCAATCAAGCGCCGGTGTAGCTCAGTTGGTAGAGCAGCTGATTTGTAATCAGCAGGTCGGGGGTTCAAGTCCGTCCACCGGCTCCAACCCGCGCTTGACGAAAAATACGGAAGCGTTCCCGAGTGGCCAAAGGGGGCAGACTGTAAATCTGTTGCGTTTCGCTTCGGTGGTCCGAATCCACCCGCTTCCACCAAACAATAATCGGCACTACTTTATGAAGCAGTGCCGATTTTAAAAATTTTCCTAGGAGGGATCTGTATGCCGGATTACAAGGCTATGTATTATCACTTGGCGGGGCGTATGGCAACTGCTATTGACGCGTTGGAAGCGACCACCAATGCGTTGGTTGACATTACCGAAAAGCTGAAGTTGGCGCAGCAGACCACGGAGGAAATGTTTATTTCCGATTCTAACGACGATGTGGATTCTCCGGAACATGTTTTGGAGTAAGAGCCGCAATCCGCAAATTCCATAAATGTCGTCTATAGTGACGGGATATTACATGTCGGAATGAGTTGTGCTCATTCCGATTTTTTTAAATCAGTTATTCGCTCCGCTGTTCCTCCTTTTCCGGGCTCTTCCGAATTTGGGCAAGTACGGCTAGCCGACATAGTAAGATTGTAGGAAGAATGCTACAACGATTTTGTTTACCATATTGAGTTTTCACCCGGAAAGAAAAATTCAGGCAAGAAAGCCGCACATAAGGTGATGTTGGAAAGCAAATCGGATTTTAATAATCAAGACTATAACGAACTTTTTTACGCCCCTTGTTACACTCACATATTGATTTTTTGATATGCCGTGCAGGGAACGGAAAACCCGAACCGATTTTAGCCCTTGAACTTTTTGATAAAAATCACTTTGACAAAACACAGAGGGCTTTGAGAAGGAATGACAAATTTAAAGAAAACTTATTCGCAGCCATAAACACAAAAATCGACTTTGACAATTCTTTAAGGAACGAGGACATACAAAGAGCTTCTAAGGACGAAAAATCTTTGATTAAACTCAAATCGGAAATTTCCGGAATAATCCACGGCAGCATAAGGAAGAACAGCCATAACCGAGAAGAACACGCTAAAAAACACAACGGAAATGGTTAAACTGCTGAAATTTAATTTTATAAAAATGTGCTACATATATCCTTTTTCTTTTCAGAACGGCAATGTGATATAACATGGAATTTTGGTAAAAACGCAATACACCAACAAAGGCGCTCCGATTCGTAAGAACCGAAGTGCCCTAAATTCTTTTAAATGTTTTCGCTCAAGCCTTTTTCAAAAGGCTTGCAGGGGCGTGGGGACGGAGTCCCCGCAACAGAATTTCTCTCGTAGCTCCTATCCCCTCGGGATCCACACCCGCATTTCCCCCTCGCCGCGGTTTCCCCACGTATAATACGGCACGGCGGTCAGGATCGCGGGCGTTTCCGCCGGCTTTCGGGTACTGTACAGCTCCGCCTGCGGCGCGGTTTTCGTTCCCTTCAGGGTAAGCCGTACCGTCCCGCCGAGCAGATCGGCTTGATACGGCTCGGCGGCGATCGGCGCGTTTTCGTCCGCCCGAAGCGAGAGCACGTTCCCGCCGTGATCGACCCCCTCGAAGCAGTAGACGAGCGGACCGCGCCGAACGGCGACCGCGCCCGTATTTTCGGAAATTTTCGCCGACGGATACACGAATTTCGCGCGGTCGTCGAGCCGAAGCTCGATCACGTCCCCGCCTTCGATCTTCTCCAGAGAAAGGTAGCCGTCCTTTTGGGGCAGGTCTGCTTCTTTTCCGTTCACAGTGACCGAGAAGGTCTCGCTCCAGCCGGGAAGCCGGATCAGGAGCGCTTTCCCGCCGACCCGCACCCTGTACCGAACAAGAAAATCATACGGATATTCCGTCTCACAGCTCAGCTTTACTCCGTTTTTAAAATCGATCTCGCCCGCCGCGAACAGGTGACAGTAACACGCCGTTTCCGATTCCCCGTAGGCGTATTTCCCGATCGACGAGATCGCGCGCGCGATATTCGGCGGACAGCAGGCGCAGGCGTACCATGCCGAGCGCTGCGGGCGGTCGTGCCAATGGGTCGCGGCGGCGCCCGAGATCCCGGGGATCACCTCGAGCGGATTCACGTAAAAGAAGCGCTTCCCGTCGAGCGACATTCCCGCGAGGACGGTATTGTAAAACGCGTTTTCCATGACGTCGGCGTACTCGCTTTTCGGCTCCAGCTCCAGCATTCGCGACGCGAACATCATCAGCCCGACGGACGCGCAGCTTTCCGCGTAGGCGGTATCGTTCGGGAGGTCGTAATCGACGGTAAACGCTTCGCCGATCCCGGTCGAGCCGATCCCGCCCGTCACGTACATTCTTTTTCGGGTAATGCTTTCCCAGAGCGCGCGGCAGGCGGCTTTCATCTCTCCGTCGTTCGCCTCCGCGGCATAGTCCGCCATACTCGTATAGAGATAGACCGCGCGGACGGCGTGTCCGACCGCGTCCCGCTGCTCGCGGACGGGGGCGAAGCTCTGCTGGTAGATCAGATCCTCGGGATTATTCCCCCAGACCGTCCAGTCCCGTGCCTCGGCTTCCTTTTTGTAAAACTCCCGATCCGCGCCCCGCGCGTTCAGGAAATGCTCCGCAAGCTCCAGACAGTGACGGTTCCCCGAAACGCGGTACAGCCGCAGCAGGGCAAGCTCGACCTCGGGGTGACCGGGATAGCCGCCGTGCTTTTCGGTAATGAACCGGCGGTAGATGTGCTCGGCGTTTCCGAGCATGACATTTAAAAGGCGATCCTTCCCCGTGACCTCATAGTACGCCGCCGCCGCTTCCATAAAATGCCCGGCGCAGTAAAGCTCATGCCCCTCGAGAAGGTTTGTCCAGCGCTTTTCCTTGTCCTCGATCGTAAAGCGGGTATTGAGATAGCCGTCCTCGTCCTGCGCCGCCGCGATCAGCCCGATCAGCTCGTCCGCCTGCGCCTCGAGCGCGGGATCGGGGAAAACGGCAAGGGAATACGCCGCCGCTTCGATCCATTTCGCCGCGTCGCTGTCCTGAAAGACCATGCCGTAAAAGCCGTCGCCCTTGCCGCCGTTTTTGAGGACGCTTGCCGCGTTGATAAAATTCCGGATCACATGGCTTTTCTCCGCGCCCTCCGCCTTGTCGCCGAGCACGGCGTACTGATAGGGCAGAACCTCGTTTTTGACGAGCGCCTGATACCGCTTGATGAACCCCTCCGCGGGGCGGAACGCCCGAATATCGAGCTGCCGTTGAATTTTTGACATTTTCCGTTCCTTCCTTTTTCCGTTTTCTTTCTCTATCATAGCATAGCGGAGCGGAAAAGTCAAAGTTTTTTTATTTTTTAGGGCAGGCGTGCGGGTCGGCGGGTCTGAAAAAATTTGCCGCGCGTTCCTCTCGGGAACGCGCGGCGTTTTTACGGATTTGCGGTCGTTTCGTTCAGATAGGGCTTCGGGTCGATCGGCGCGCCGTCCTTCCGAAGCTCGAAGTGCAGGAAGGAACCCGTCGCATAGCCCGAGCTTCCGACCGACGCGATCACCGCGCCCTTTTCGACCGGTTCGCCCGCTTGGACATACAATTCCTTGCAATGCGCGTAAAGGGACTGAAGTCCGTTTCCGTGGTCGATCAGGAGGTAATTCCCCTGTGAAGCGTCAAAGCCCGCTTCAAGCACCGTTCCGTCGGCGAAGGAGTAAATCTCGGTTCCCGCTTCCGCCGAGAAGTCGATTCCCTTATGGAAAAAGTTTTCGCCGTATTCGCCGAAATCCGCGCTGATCTTATAGATTGGCGCGCGGAGCGGGGCTTCGGTGAGGAGAGCGGCGTCCGCCGGCTGTTCCGAGAAACCCGCGTTCTTCTCCTCCTCGGTCATTTCCCGTACCGAGACGATCCGCCCGTTTTCGTATACCGTCCGGACGTCCACGGTTTCCCGATTCCCGACGTTCTGCGACTGATACGTAAAGACCCCGTTTTCCGAGAAGTCCGCGAAGGTTCCGACGAGTTTATTGTTCCAGTAAACGTTGTTTTCCGACTTGTTATAGGTGATCCCGAACGGCGCGTATTGACCCAGCTTTTCGGGAATGGTCGTTCCGACCGCGCCGTTTCCTTCCGCGGTCGTTTCCGCTTCAAGCGCGGGTCGGAAATCGCCGATGTTCAGCTCCGTCGTTTCCTCAATTCCGATCATGATCCCGAACGGGTCAATGCTCCCGTCGCCGTTGTCGTTCGGCGTCCAGAGCGTGCGCACGTCGATCTCTCCCTCCTCGTCCAGATAGGTGTAGCGGGTGATCATCAATACGTCGTACTCCCGATAAACGCCGTCCATGAAAATACGGACGGGTTTTCCGTGGAAATATAATTTTCCGTTTTCGTCGCGGGTCAGCCCGAACCGCGCATACTCGGCAAAAAGCTCGTCGATCCGCGCTTTTTCCTCCTCGGGGGTCATGGCGTGGGCTTCGCCGCCGAGCGCGGCTTGGGTGATTTCCTCGGTCGTGACGAGCTCGTCCCCTTCCGACAGCCACGCCGCGGTATTCGCCCGCCGCACGGCGGTATTTTTCTCCCGTTCCGCTTCGGTCGCCTCCCGCACGCCTGTCAGCACGCCGTCCGTATAGACCGCGTAGAGATCGGTCGCGTCCTCGCCGTAATTCCATAAGCCTATGTGAGCGGCAATAACGGCTCCGGCGGTCTCGTCGTAAAGCGCGCGCACCTCTTTTTCTCCGTAGTACATTTTCGTTTCGCCGTCGGCTTCGTCAACACGGACGGCGATCCCGAAGGGAAGGTACGGCTTCAGCGCTTCCTTCAGACTGTCCTCAGTCAGAAGCTGTTCCAAGGCGGAATCCCCGTCCTCCGGCAGCGACTGCATGAGAACAGCTCCGTCCTTGTCGGGCTTAGAGACCCTTACGCCCCTTTTGATTTCCTCCAAGGTTGCCCGATATTGAGCGAGAATGTCGTTCACGCTTTCCCGTGTAAATTCGTGAAGCTTTCCCTGTTTATCGTACCAGCCGCTCCCCGTACCGATCAGGCTTTCCATTTCCTTTTCCTGTTCTTCGATCCATTTTTCGTATTCCTCGGCGGTCCACCACTCCCATTCGGAGGAAGCGGACGTTATTTCCTCCGCGACTGCCCGATCGCCGGCAAGAAGAGCCGCTCTCCGCTGTTCCATTTCCTCGATCAGGGCGGATCGCTGTTCGCCGTGCTTTTGGGATTCGGCGAGAAGGCTTTCCCTTTCTTCCTTCAGCACGGATTGCCGCCCGTCAAGCTCCCGCAATTCGTCGAGCAGATGATCCCTCTCCTCCGTCAGCGTCTTGTATTCCTCGGAAAGCCGCGATCCGGTTTTTTCCCGCATTTTCTCCAAGGCGACCTGACGTTCTTCGAGCGCGGCTTCCGTTTGTTTGATCTGCTCCTCCAGGTCGGACTGACGTTCGGCAAGCTCCTGATCCTTGTCGAGAAGCGCGACCCTTTCTTTTTCCAGCGCGTCGATTTCTTTTTGGAATTCCTTTGTTCCCTCAGTCGGCTTTTCCCGATCCGCGAGGGCGGTTTCCTCCTCCGGCTTTGCCGCCGCGGAGGTAAGGAACGCGCCCGCCGTGCCGATGACCAGTAAAACGGCGGCGACGCTTGTAATTACGGTTGTTTTTTTCAGTTTCATAATGGCTTTAATCCTTTCTTCGGCGGCGAAGCCCGCGAAATGGCTGAAAAACGGGAGAAATCCGCTTTTTCTCGCTTCCATTCCGATGAGGGTTTTCGCGTAATCCGATCTGCCGCCGATCCCGAGCGTTCGTACCGCGCCTTCGTCGCAGGCAAGCTCAAGATCGCGCGTAAAAAAGAAGAACATGATCCACACGAGCGGGTTGAACCAGTGCAGGCATACCGCAAGGGCGCAAAGCGGCTTTTTCACCGCGTCAAAGCGCCGGATATGCACCAGCTCGTGCGTTAAGATATGTCCGAGCGTTTTTTCGTCCGTCCCGACCGGGTCGGGCAGTAAGATCACGGGGCGGAACACCCCGTACGTCAGCGGGGCGCTGATCCGATCCGAGCGGCGCACCGTAACTTTTCGGCGGAGCGGGCAGTCCTTTTGCCATATCCCGATAAAATCGTTTTCGACCGGGAGAGACGTTCGGAACTCCCTCCGCCCGCGAAGATAGACCGCCGCGAAGACGAGAAGAAGCAAACCCGCACCGCTGCACCAAATCAGCCTTAAAACCGTTTCGGGAGAAACGCCGGCTTTCGACTCCGCCGTCGGTTCGGCTACCGTCACGACCGGGGAAGCGCTCCCGGGCAGCGGGGACGGCTCGGGTATCGCCGCGGGAAGCAGGATCGGCGCGGGGCTTTGCTCCGGGGTCGGCGCGGCGGTCACGGCGGTCGGCGCGGCAGGCTCGGGCAGCGGGAAAAGCGCGTACAGGCTTACCGCCGACGCGACCGAGAACGGCAACAAGAGCCTCAGAATCGCCAGTCCCCAAAGCGCCGAGAAGGTGCGTTTCGGGAGGCGGTTCAGGAATACCGCGCGGAGCAAAAGCACCGCCGCGATCAGGATCGCCCCGTAAAGGCTCATTTCGGGGAGGGATAACAGCTTCACGACCGCTCACCCGCCTCGTCTACAATCGCCCAAAGGCGCTCGAGCTGCTCGGCGGAGAGCTTTTTCCGCCCGAGAAGCGCCGCGAACAGCTTATCCGCCGAGCCGTCGTAAACCTTTTCGATCAGCTCGTTCGTTTCCGCTTCCTGAACCGATTCCTTTTCGACAAGCGCGCGGCAGAGAAAATTCGGCTCGCTCCGCTCGATCGCGCCCTTTTTGATACAGCGCTTGATGAGCGTGTAGGTGGTGTTCACGTTCCAGCCGACCTCTTCGCGCAGCGTTTCGGCGATCTGCTTCGCGGTCGCGTCCCCGCCGCGCCAGAGTACGTCCATGACCTTTAATTCCGCGTTAAAAAGCTTTCCGTCCATGTTTGATTCCGTCCTTTCCGAATCCGCAGATTTCTTTTTACTACCGGTGTAGTTTCATAATACCACAGTAGTATAAGTTTGTCAAGGGGGTTCTGTAAAATTTTTTTCGGAAAAACAAAAACCCGCCGATCCGAGGAGCGGCGGGGATTTCAGGATCAGGAGAGCGATTCCGTCACAAGCGCGCGGATCTTGTCGGCGGTCGGGGAATCGGCGGGGTGTACGCTGTGCGTCAGGGAGGAAACGGGATAAACATAGGACGTGTCCGAGGAGCGGTTCAGCAGGAGAATGTACCGCCCGCCGACCTGCGCGCCGTTCTTCGGGAGCGCGGCGTAAACGGTCGTGACCTTTCCGTTTCCGGTCTTGATCGCCTCGTTTACGGTACAGGTGTAGGTCGTCCGATCCTCGGCGGAATCGTAAAAAATTTCGCTGATATTGACGTCAAGGATATACGCGGAGCTTCTTACGACCTCCGCGAGATCGTCGGAACGCGTAAAAGCCGTCCCCGTTTCGTCTTCCGTCTGACCGCAGGACAGATTTTTCTCGTCCAGATAACGCTGAAGCTGATCGTACCGTGTGATCCCGTCAATGCTTCTGCCCTGAACGGTCGGTTTTTTGAAAACGCCGTTTTTTCCCAGCCGGATCACCGCGTCCCCGACCGAATAATACCTGTCGGTTTCGTAGAAAACCGAACGGCTTTTCGTGAGCGGGAGGAGATATTCCGTATTTTCCTTATAATGAATGTCCGCGCTCGTATAGCCGGGCGCGTCCTCGACGCCGTAATCCCCCTCCGTTACGGTCACATAGAAGTGATCGGGCATATTTTCGCCCCGGGCGATTCGGTTCAGGGCGAAGAGGTAGACCCGTTTTTCGTTCGTCTGCTCCGTCAGCCCCACGCACCTCGCCCGAACGAGCGAATAACTCATGGAGACGGCTTTGTCGAAGTCCACCTTTATCTCGCCGATCTCGTCGAGGGTATCGGGATCGGGCTTCTTGTAGGAGATCGTTTTCGGAGCCGCGGGAAGAAGCTCCTTGACCTGTTCGATCCGGTCGGGCTCGTCAAGGCTTCTGCCCTGAATGGTCGGGTTTACGAAAACGCCGTCCTCCCCCAGCTCGATCACCGCGTTCGCGGTCGAGTAGTACAAGCCGCTGTAGAAGTCTTTCGTGATCGGCAGGAGGTATTCCGCGCCATCCCGATAATGAATACACTCTTCAGAATAGTTATAGCTGTCGGACGCGCTTTCGACCGTGTATTCCTTGTCTAGCACGTCCAGCTCGAAGCGGCTCGGCTGCTCCTCGCCGTACAGGGTCTCGTTCAGGAGGAAGGAATAGGCTCGTCTGCCGCCGTTCTGATACTCTGTCAGCCCGATACACCTTGCCCGGACGAGCGCGTAGCTTTGGGAAACGGCTTCCTCTAAACCGATCCGTTCTTCGCAAGACACTTCGCACGATTCGTGGACGACGGGGTCATAGGGAAGAATCTCCGTAAGGTATCCGTCCTTGTCCGCGTAATATTTCCGCCCGTTTTTTGCCTCGAACCACTCGTTTTTGAGCAGTATTCCGTCCTCCCGGTAACGCTTTCCCTTGCTTGATTTCGTGAAGCCGGTGTATTTGCCGCCGCAAACGCCGTCTTTTCCGAATTTGTAGCGGATTCCGCCGATCGTCAGGGAGCTTGTCGCGAGGGTACCGTCCTTTTTGACGTAGTACCGCTTTCCGTCGATCTCGTTCCAGCCGTTTTCGCAGGGGAGGAAGGTATAGCCCTTAAAAACATAGCCGCTCATGGATTCGTCGGGTCTGCTCATCGCCGCGAAAATAATGTTCTCCGCCTGATCCTCGATTCCGGCGTCGCGCAGAAGCTCCTTTACGGTAAAAATGCTTCGGTCGGTGATACAGTGAATGGAATGCGCTTCTTTCCCGTTATTCAGAAAAAAGGGGAAGCCGGCGACATAATTCGGTTCGTCTACCCAAGAAAACCAATCGTCCCAAAGCTCGTAACGGATCGTTATAATCGCGTTCTCTCCGTTTTGAATCCGGCGAAATTCCTTTTCCGTAAAAAAGGAGGTCGTTCCTCCGCCGTCGTCCGCCTGAAACATCTCGGGGTAGATCGCGATCTGCTGCTCGTAGGAATGCGTTTTGCAGTATTCGGCGTACTCCAGTATCACCTCGTCGCCCCAATCGCTTGCCGAAGCGGTGATAGCGAGGCAGAGCGCGGCGGTCAGCGCGGCAAATGCTTTCGGTAAAATTTTCATAATAATTGTCCTTTCCAAAGCTTCTCTCTAAAAAGGAAAACGCTTTTCCCTCCCGAAATATGACAGGCAAAATGCAAAAAAGAAGCGTTTTTGGAAAACCTTGTGCAATTCGTCGGTTTTTTCGGGAATATTTCCTTTATTTTATGCAGTATACCGAATTGGAAGACGCGTAAAAAACGCGCCCTGCCATAAAAAAACACATTTTCCCGTATATTTTCGCCCCGGTCACGCAAAATAGAATTGCGAGCCGTGTGAACGACCCGCGAACACTTTTCAGAAAAGGAACGGTTCATCGCATGACGACGAAAATGAAAAAAATTCTCTCCGCGCTTTTGGCGGCTATGATGATCGGCTCTCTCTCGGGCTGCTTCTCCGACCCGGACGAAAAAGGCGGCACGACCACCACGACCCCGGCGGCGTCGACCACCCCGAACACGACCTCCTCCGATACGATGCCCGCGCCCGCGGGTACGGGCGAGTCGGAAAATACGGGGAATACCGATCCCGCGGATACGACTCCTTCGGATACGTCCGGTGAAAACGGATCGTCCGGGGGAAGCACCGACAATACCAACGGACCTGACGAGGCGGCTTTCGCCTCGTCGTACATGAATTTCGCCGCCAACGGACTGAGCATTACCAAGATCGGCTGGGGACTCGGGAAGGAGACCGACGGCGAAAACCGTCCCTTAGACGCGGTGAACGCCGAGGAGCGGTATCAGAAGCTTTCCGCGCGGTTTCTTCCCGAGGGGAAGAAGATCTGCCTGACCTTTGACGAGGGGTATGAAAACGGCTATACCGCCGAAATACTGGACGTTTTAAAGGAGAGAAACGTAAAAGCGGTCTTTTTCGTCACCTACGACTACTGCCGCACCGAGCCGGAGCTTGTTCAAAGAATGATCGACGAGGGACACGTCGTCGGAAACCATTCCTATACCCACCCGTCCATGCCCGACTGCTCGGAAAACGAGATGATCGAGGAGATTTCGGTGCTTCACGACTATGTCGCGGCGCAGTTCGGGTATGAAATGACGCTGTTCCGCTTCCCGAAGGGCGAGTTTTCCGAGAACGCCCTGAGCGTGGCACAAAGGCTCGGGTATACGAGCGTGTTCTGGTCGTTCGCGTATAACGACTGGGATACTGCGGCGCAGCCCGACCCCGCCGAAGCGCTCCAAAAGATCAAGAATTCCACGCACAGCGGCATTTACCTGCTCCACGCGGTTTCCGCCACCAATACCCAAATCCTCGGAGAGCTTCTCGATTACTGGAAATCGGAGGGCTACGAGGTCGGCGCGGAGCTGTGATTTTGAGAAGAGGTTTTAAGAGAGAAAAGTATGTTTAGTTCGGGGCTTTGTCCCGAGCGCCGCTTCCTTTGCCCGCAAGCCTCCTGCTTGTAAGGAAACAAAATCGCTTTAAAACGTATATCATAAAATAAAAACCTGTGCAATTCGGAAGGGTTTCGGCGAAGGCTTGTCGAATTGCACAGATTTTGTATTTTTTGAAATTTTGTAAGAGCGATATGAAAGTTTAGGTCAAGCCTTTTCAAAGGCTTGCGGGAGTCCGAGGGCAGCGCCCTCGGTGAAATTATTTTTTCTCTTTTAAAAATCTCTTGTTCTACTCAATTTTTTCGACAATCTCCGCCGCGGCTTCCGCCTGTGTGATCCGCCGGTTCATGGCGGTCTGCTGGAGGTGCTTGTGCGCCTGCGCCTCCGTCATGCCGCGCTCGACAAGGAGGAGCTTCGCGCGCCCGATCAGCTTTTGTTCCTCGAGCCGGCGGTTCAGCGCGGCGACCTCCCCGCGAAGCGCGGCTTCGTGCGCGAGGTTCAGCTCCGCGAAAGCATACGCCTGCTCCAAAGCGCCCTTAAAAAGCGGCTTTTGGATCACGTAAACGCCAAGCCCCTCCGTCTTTTTCCGAAGTGCCGCGGCAAGCTCCTTTTTCACCAATGCGAAAAGGTGCGCGGTCGTTTTTTCGCGAATTTCGGCGAGAAGCTCGACGCCGCTTTCCCCCGAAAGAGGAATCGAAAGAAAAATCAGGTCAAAATCGCTCTGGTCGATCGCCCGGATCGTAAGCCCGTCGGTCGCGGTACGGATCTCCGCGCTCGGCTCGGTCAGGAAGCGGGCGAGCGTTTCGGCTGCTTCGGTTGTTCTCGCGGCGATCAGAACGCGCATTTTTCTCCCTCCCCGTTTCGGACGGGAAGCTCCCGCCGTCTGTTATTTGATCCCGACCCGCATTCGGTAACAAAAATCAATCTCGAATTCCCGCCCGCCGAAAAGCGCTCGGATCGCGTCCGAAAATACCGCGATGTCGCTTTCGATCCGCTCGGGAATTCGTTTTAGGATCGCCTGTAAGCTTCCTTGACTGAGGAGAATGCCGATCAGGCGTTCCGCCGTGCATTTTTCCGTGTTGGCGAACACAAGCTCGCGGGTATAGCGGAAATAGCCGCTTTCGCGTATGTTTTTCAGGTGATTTTCCTTGTCATAGCGACGAAAGCTGCCGCTGATCTCCGGCGTGTCCTTTTCGATCGTCCGCACCTTTTCGTAAAGCGTCATGTACGCTTTTTCCGCCTGCCAGAGCGTGACGGGCGGCCAGTCGCAGTCGATCGCCGCGAAAACCCCGCCCGGCTTCAGAATGCGGTTCACCTCCCGCAGCGTCGCGGTCGGCTCCATCCAGTGAAAGGACTGTGAGCATACCGCAATGTCGGCGGAGCGGTCGGGGAGCGTGGTATCGTCCGAAAAAGCCTGTATAAACCGTACATGATCGAGGTTTTTTCTTTGCGCGATTGCCAGCATATCCCCGCTTGGCTCGATCCCGACGACGTTATGGGCGGCCGACTGCCACACGGCGGTAGAAAGTCCCGTTCCGCAGCCGAGATCGACTACGGTATCCGGCGTTTTCCCGAGATAGGCGCGGAGAATCCGGACGGGATATTCGGGAACCGACGGGCGCGCGTTTTCATAAAGATCGGCGAAGCCCGTGAATCGGTCGGCGTTTTTCTCTTTGCTTGTCATGGTGAAAACCTCCTTTTTCGGCGGTTAGTTCTCCGTGTAGAGCCGTCGATACGGGCTGGCGGAATTCGGGGTCAGGAGCCAGAAGCGATCCTTCAGGTAATCCTCCGCGCTCCCTCCGAAGTTTTTGCAGAATTCGTCGAGATACTTCCGGATCTCCTTCTTGTCCGATTCGTCCGCTTCCTTACAGCAGATTTGCCGCGCGAGGCGCTTCGGCGGCGTTTCGCTCCGGATCAGCATTTTTCCGCCGTGCATTCCCGCGGCGCAGAAGCTTCCGACGGGGCATTCCCCGTCCGCTCCGTTCCCGAGGACGATAATGATCCCGCCCGCCTGATACTCGCCGAGGAAGTCGCCGACCGTTCCGCCGATCACAATTGTCGGGAAAAGCGACTGATATTCCTTCATATGAATCCCGACGCGATAGCCCGCGTTCCCCTTGACGAGGATTTTTCCCGAGCGCATGGCGTAGCCCGTCGTATCGCCGACGCTTCCGTGAACGATGATTTCCCCGCCGTTCATGGTGTCGCCGATCGCGTCCTGCGCGTTCCCGCTGACGATAATTTTGCTCCCGTTGAGATACGCGCCGAGCGCGTTCCCGGGGATCCCTTCGACGGTGATGGTTTTTCCGCTGCTGCCGCAGCCGATATAGCGGTGTCCGAGCGCGTTCTTGACCGTGACCGATCTCGCGGCGCTCCCGTTGACGCGCGCGTTTACTTCCTCGTGGCTCAGACCGCTTGCGTTGACTGTCATAAAATCATTCCTTTTTTCTTTGAATTGCAGGAGTGCTCCTCCCGCCAAGTTACGCGTGGTTGGAAAGCTTTTTCTTTCTCGCGTCCCTTCCGAATAAGAGAAGCTGCGGCTTTTCCTTTAAAAGCGCAGGATCGACGGTATCGAGCGGAACCTGCTCGCGGATCAGCGAGGTATAGATTCCCGCGCGCCTGATCTCGTCTCCCATTAAAATGAACCCGACGAGCCTTCCCCCGCGGAAGATCAGGCGCTTATAGTTCCCGCCGTCCGCTTCGGTGAAATTATCGTCTCCGTCATAGCTCCCCGCCGTGATGATATGAAGCCCGTAAAAGCCGATCGCGTTCATCGGGATCGCTTTTTCGTAGAGCGCCTCTCCGCCCGCCATGTTCTTCCCCGCGACCTCGCCCTGCATATACGCGTTCGGGAGGAGGGCGAGAATCCGCTCCGTCCCCGAGGAAAGGTCATAGCTTTCGGTGCAGTCTCCCGCCGCGTAAATATCGGGAAGGGAGGTAAGCTGGGTGCGGTCGGTTCTGATTCCTTTTCCGACCTCTCCGCCCGCGTCGCGGATCAGCTCGGTATTCGGGCGGACGCCGACCGCCGTAATCAGCAGGTCGAAGGAGATTTCCGTTTCGTTTTTGAGATAGGCGGTGTTCCCCTTGAAGCGCTCGACCGACGTTCCGAGAAGGATCCTCGTTCCCTTGTCCTCAATGTGCTTTTGCATGATCTTCCCTGCGACGGGATCGAGAATAGAGGGGAGAATCCGGTCGGCAAGGTCGATCACGGTCAGCTCCCTTACCGTTCCCTCGACCGCCTCCGCCGCCTTCAGCCCGATCAGACCCGCGCCGATAATGAGAACGCGCGAATCGGGCTTCAGCTTTTTCCGGATCTCCTTCGCGCTGTCGAGCGTCATGAAGGTAAAGCTGTTCTTTACGGTATCGAGCCCCTCGGTCGGCGGGACGAACGGCTTCGAGCCGGTCGCGTTCATCAGCTTTTCATAGGAAAGCTCCGTTCCGTCCTCAAGAACGACCTTTTTTTGCTTCGGGTCGATTTTAACCGCCTTTTTCCCCAGAATCGGCGTGACCTTATTCTTTTTATAGAAATCCTTTTCGCGGTAAAGCATTCTCTTTTCGTCGGTCTTTCCGAGCAGGAGATAGCTGATGAGCGGACGGGAATAGGTGTGGTGCGCTTCGTCGCTGATCAGTGTGATCTCTCCGTCGGGATCGACCGAGCGGATCCCCTCGACGGTACCGACCGCCGCCGCCGAGTTCCCGATAATGACATATTTACTCATCGGAGCAGCCGCCTCCTTCCTGTAAATTTTCCTCAAAAACGATCGCGCGGTTCGGGCAGCCCTTTACACAGGCGGGCTCGCCGCTTCCGTTCCCGGTGCAAAGGTCGCATTTCGCGATCGGGGTACGGCGCCCGTCGATCACGATACAGCCGAAGGGACACGCCGAAACGCAGGTATAACAGCCGACGCAGCGGCTTTCGTCCACCGAGATCACGCCGTCCTTTTTCGAGAGCGCGCCCGTGATGCAGGACTTTACGCAGATGGGATCGGGGCACTGGCGGCACTGTACCGCGAAATTGACGTCCCCGCCCTCCTCGACGGTGATCCGGGGGAGGGGATTCACGCCCTCCTTTTTAAACGTCTTGATCATATCGGACTCGCCGCTGTTCGCCGCCGCGCAGTAAAACTCGCAGAGGTGACAGCCGAGACACCATTCTTCGTTTACATAAACACGTTTCATTTTATCGGTGCTTCCTTTCTTAGAACTTGTCTTCATAAGATTTGCCGAAAAGACAGGTGCAAACTCTTGTGAAGACATGTTCTTACTCTCCCGCGTGCGCGATGCCCAGAATGGACAGCTCCTTTTCCGTCAGCCCCACGCCGCGCAGCATAAGGCGGTTGCCCTTCAGCGCCTCGACCGAGTTGATTCCCATGCCGCCCATCATTTCCTTAATCTCGTGATCCCACGCGTGAACGAGGTTCACGAGACGGCGGTAGGCGATCTCGGGATTCAGGCGTTTTACGAGGTCAGGGCGCTGGGTCGCGATTCCCCAGTTGCACCGCCCCGTCTGACAGCTTCGGCAGAGGTGACAGCCCATTGCGAGCAGGGCGGCTGTTCCGATATAGACCGCGTCCGCGCCGAGCGCGATCGCCTTTACGACGTCCGCGCTCGAGCGGATCGAACCCGCCGCGATCACGGAAACGTTATTTCGGATTCCCTCGTCGCGGAGCCGCTGATCGACGCTCGCGAGCGCAAGCTCGATCGGGATCCCGACGTTGTCGCGGATTCGGGTCGGCGCCGCGCCCGTACCGCCGCGGAAGCCGTCGATCGCGATAATATCCGCGCCGGAGCGGGCAATGCCCGAAGCGATCGCCGCGACGTTATGAACCGCCGCGATCTTTACGATCACGGGCTTTTTGTACCCCGTCGCTTCCTTTAAGGAAAAGACAAGCTGCCGCAGATCCTCGATCGAGTAAATATCGTGGTGCGGGGCGGGCGAGATCGCGTCCGTCCCCATCGGGATCATGCGCGTTCTGGAAACGTCCTCGAGAATCTTCGCCCCGGGGAGATGTCCGCCGATTCCGGGCTTTGCGCCCTGTCCCATTTTAATTTCGATCGCCGCGCCCGCGTTCAGGTAGTCCTCAAAAACGCCGAACCGTCCCGACGCGACCTGTACGATCGTATTTTTTCCGTACTTGTAGAAATCGCGGTGCAGCCCGCCCTCGCCCGTGTTGTAATAAATCCCGAGCTCCTCCGCCGCGCGCGCGAGGCTTTCGTGGGCGTTGCGGCTGATCGAGCCGTAGGACATCGCCGAAAAAAGGATCGGGGTCGAGAGCGTGAGCGACGGGGCGGGGTCGGTCAGGAGCTTACCGTCCTCATCGCGGCGGATATGGGTGCTTTTCTTCCCGAGGAATACCTTCGTCTCCATAGGCTCGCGAAGCGGGTCGATCGGCGGGTTTGTGACCTGACTCGCGTTCAGTAAAATTTTATCCCAGTACACGGGGTAGCCGGCGGGATTCCCCATTGACGAGAGGAGTACGCCGCCCGAGTCCGCCTGACGGTAGATTTCGGTCATGGTCTGCTGCGACCAGTTCGCGTTTTGGCGGAAGCTGTTTTCGTTCGGTACGATCTTCAGTGCGCGGGTCGGACAGAGGGTGACGCAGCGCTGACAGTCCACGCAGTTCATTTCGTTGACCCGCATTTTATCGAGATCGGGGTCGTAAAAATGCACCTCGTTCGCGCATTGGCGCTCACAGACGCGGCATTTTACGCAGCGGTCGGGGTCTCGGATCACCTCGAACAGAGGGTTTATGTATTGGATCGGCATATTGATGATCTTCCTTTCTCTCATGCCTTGTTTTTTCGTGCGCGGCTTACCGCTTCACGGAATCGAGCGTCGCGATTACCGGCTCGCCGCCGCGGGGAGACCAGATTCTGTCCACCTCGGGACAGATCGCGCGGATTGCGCATTCCTCGCTCGCGACATAGAGCATATCGCCCTTTTCCGCCGCGACCATGGAGCGAAGCTTTAAGCGGTCGTTGAGCGCCATGATCCCGCCGTCGAAGCCGAGAATGACCGAGAACGGACCCGTGATCAGGAGGGAGGAGAACATATTCCGGAAATAGGTGAGCTTTTTCCGCTCCTCCTCGTCCTCGATCGCGTCGATCTCGCTCCAGAACGGGGCGGCGATGATCTTCGCGATGTCCGGAAGCTCGAGCTTTCTTCGGCGGTTCAGAAAGTCGATGATGTAGGTGATGACCTCGGTATCGGTCAGCAGGCTGCATTTATAGCCGTACATTTCGATAAAGCGGCGGTTCGCGTCGTAGGAGGAGATTTCGCCGTTATGGACGATGGTATAATTGAGGAGCGCGAACGGGTGCGCGCCGCCCCACCAGCCGGGGGTATTTGTCGGATAGCGCCCGTGCGCCGTCCACGCGTAGCCCGCGTATTCGTCGAGACGGTAGAACTCGCCGACGTCCTCGGGATAGCCGACCGCCTTGAAAACGCCCATGTTCTTCCCGGAGGAGAACACGTAAGCCCCGTCGATCTTGTCGTTGATCTTGATGACGCACTGCGCGACGAATTCCTGCTCGTCGAGCTGGCTTTCCGCGAGCTTCGTCGGGAGCGGGGTCAGGAAATAGCGCCAGATCAGCGGCTCGGCGACGATATTTTTGTTTTTCGTCGTCGGAATCCGCGAAAGATTCACCACGTCGAAATGGCGGTCGAGGAACGCCTCCGTTTCGACGCGGGCGGCGTTGTTTTCGTAAAAAAGATGAAAGGCGTACTGGTCGGCGTATTCGGGATAGATTCCGTACCCCGCGAAGCCGCCGCCCAAGCCGTTCGAGCGTTCGTGCATGGTCGAAATGGAGCGGACGATGTCGCCGCCGCCGATCCTGTGTCCTTTTCTGCTGATAAAGCCCGAGATGGCGCAGCCGGAAGGGATCCGGACCTGTCCTTCTTTTTGAAGCATTGAAGAGACCTCCTGTTCGATAAAGGGGAGCGCGTCCCCGAAAGTGTCTGGTTTTATTATACTATGTGCCGCCGCGCCTGTCAATGAATTTGCAGGATTTTTTTATAAAAAATTCATAACTTTGTTCGATTTGTCAAACCGGACAGAAAAATTGAGCGAAGATTTCACGTATTTTCTATAAATTTGGCAGATTTTGAAAATCTTAAAGAAATAAAAATAAAAAAATCCGTCATTTAAGGAAAGGTTTTCTTATCGTTTAGGGCTTGTTGACACTACCCGAAATGTTCGGATTGCAGTCAGATTTTTCGCGTTTCAAGGCGATTTTTCGCAGGCATACTGGCGTATGTC
>CAZKKZ010000009.1:0-58558 GCA_964553625.1 uncultured Ruminiclostridium sp. | reverse complement strand
GTGCCGCGAGGGCGACTTTGCGCCACTTTGGTCGGTCAAAGTGGCAAAAAAATTCGCACCGTCTTTCAAGACGGTATTTTTAGAGAAAGGAAACGCCAAATCGCAAACAAAGCTTTTACCAAGGCGAACTTTTTGTTCCTTTCGGCGGCGAAAGGAACCAAAAACCCGCTTTTTGCGGGAAATTTCCGCTCCTGCCCCAAAATTACAAAAAACCGCTTGCAATCTTCTCCCATTTATTGTATAATAAGATAGAATACCGTCCGGAGAAAGGAACGACCGATCATGGATTTAAAAACTTTTCAGCATTTATGCGGACTGTCGAAGCTCAACTACTCCGAGGAGGAGCGGGAGCAGACGATCGCCCAGATGTCGGATATTATCGACCTCATGGATACCATTAAGGAGTTCGACATAAGCTATGACGATACGAAGGACAAGAACGAGATCGCCTATGCCGCGCTCCGCGAGGACGATCCCATGCCCTCCTTCCCGACCGAGCGGCTTCAGCAGAACACACAGCCGCAGGACAGCTGCTACGTCGTTCCGAAGATGATGGAATAGAGACGGGAAAGGAATTTTCGTAATATGGATTTTAAAAAGATCACGATCCCGGCGCTCCGCAAAATGCTCGACAGCAAGGAGATCGGCGCCGAGGAATTAACGAAGGAATATCTCGAAAAAATAAAAGCCGAGGATCCCTCGATTCTTTCTTATATTACCGTAACCGAGGAAGCGGCGCTCTCCGGCGCGAAAAAGGCGCAGGAGCGCATCGACCGAGGAGAAGCCGCGCCCCTTACCGGGATCCCGCTCGCGGTCAAGGACAATATCTGTACCGACGGGATCCGCACGACCTGCGCCTCCCATATGCTCGAGAATTTTATCCCGCCATATAACGCGACGGCGATGGAAAAGCTGAATACCGCCGATCCCGTCCTTCTCGGAAAGACCTCGATGGACGAATTCGCGATGGGCGGCTCGACCCAGACGAGCGCCTTCGCCAAGACAAGAAACCCGTATGACGTCTCCCGCGTACCGGGCGGCTCCTCGGGCGGCTCGGCGGCGGCAGTCTCCGCGGGATTCTGCGCGGCGGCTTTAGGCTCGGACACGGGCGGCTCGATCCGTCAGCCCGCCTCCTTCTGCGGCGCGGTCGGGTTAAAGCCCACCTACGGGAGAGTTTCCCGCTACGGACTGGTCGCGTTCGCCAGCTCGCTCGACCAGATCGGACCGATCGCGCATTCGGCGGAGGACTGCGGAATTCTTTTAAACGCGATCGCCGGTCACGACCCGAGGGACGCGACCTCGTCCAAGGCGGCGGTTCCGGATTTTAACGAAAAGCTCGGACAAAGCGTAAAGGGCATGAAGATCGCGCTTCCAAAGGAATTCTACGGCGAAGCGATCGACGAGGAAGTCAAAGCGGCGGTACTCGCGGCGGCGAAGGAATACGAAAGGCTCGGCGCACAGCTGATCGACTGCTCGATCAGTACGCTGAAATACGCGGTTCCCGCCTACTATCTGATTTCCTCGGCGGAGGCGGCGTCCAACCTCTCGCGTTATGACGGCGTAAAATACGGACTGCGCGGCGAGGGACGAAATTTCGACGAAATGCTCCGCGACAGCAGAAGCAGGGGCTTCGGCGCGGAGGTAAAGCGGCGGATCCTTCTCGGAAACTACGCGCTTTCGAGCGGATACTACGACGCGTATTACCGGAAGGCGCTCGCCTTAAAGCAGGAGATCATCAAGGAGTATGGCGAGGTATTCGAGCGGGCGGACGCGATCCTTACCCCGACCGCGCCGACCGTCGCCTATAAGATCGGGGCGCAGGATAACGACCCCGTAAAAATGTACACGGCGGACATCTGCACGGTCACGGTCAATATCGCCGCCCTCCCCGCGATCAGCGTTCCCTGCGGCTTCGACCGCGACGGAATGCCGATCGGCATGAGCCTCGTCGGAAAGCGCTTCGACGAATCCACGCTCCTCATGCTCGCGGACGCTTACGAAAAGATTTTTATGTAAGAGATTTTATAAGAGAATTTTTAAGAAAAATATATATTTTTTTGGGGGACTCCGTCCCCCATGCCCCCTGCTTCCTTTCGCAGCCGAAAGGAAGCGAAAGGCAATATTGCTTTAAGGAAGATTATTTTGTAAGATCTTGAGATGATTCAAGTTTTCTATAAACTTGTCTAGCAGTATAAAATTATCAAGTTTTTACAAATTTAAAAAAGCAATATGAAAGTTTAGGTCAAGCCTTTTCAAAGGCTTGCGGGGGTGCGGGGGCAGAGCCACCGCAATAAAACTCATCTCTTTTTCTCTTAAGAAAGGAATGCTGAAAAAATGGCTCAATTGATTCCGACGATCGGTCTTGAGATTCACGCGGAGCTTCTCACGAAATCCAAGGTATTCTGTACCTGCTCCGCGGCGTTCGGCGGCGAACCGAACAGCCGCTGCTGTCCCGTCTGCTCGGGGCTTCCCGGGACGCTCCCCGTACTGAACCGGACGGCGGTCGAATACATCGTAAAAGCGGGGTATGTCACGAACTGCGAAATTTCGCGCTTCACAAAATGGGATCGGAAAAACTACTTTTACCCCGACCTCCCGAAGGCGTATCAGATTTCGCAGATGCCGCGTCCCGTCTGCCTGAACGGGTATGTCGATATTACAGCGCCGCAGGGCGAAAAGCGGATCCGGATCAACCGAATTCACTTAGAGGAGGACGCGGGGAAACTTGTCCATGACGACGCCGCGCGGGTCAGTCTCGCGGACTACAACCGCTGCGGGATCCCGCTGATCGAAACGGTGACCGAGCCGGATTTCCACAGCGCGGAGGAGGTCGTCGCCTTTGTCGAAAAGCTTCGCCTGCTCTATAAATACGCGGGAATCTGCGACGGAAGAATGGAGCAGGGCTCGCTGCGCTGTGACGTGAATATTTCGCTTGCCGAAAAGGGCGCGGAAAAGCTCGGGACGCGCGCGGAGCTGAAAAACCTGAATTCCATGCGGGCGATCGCGCGGGCGATCGAATACGAAATTTACCGCCAGAGCGAAATTCTCGAATCGGGCGGGACGGTCGAGCAGGAAACGCGGCGCTTTTCGGACGCGACGGGAGAGACCTCGCCGCTCCGCTCGAAGGAGGACGCGCAGGATTACCGCTATTTCCCCGATCCCGATATTCCCCCGATTATTTTTACCGAGGAGGAGCTTACCGCGATCCGCGAGAGTATCCCGGAGCTTCCCGAGGCGCGGAAAGCCCGCTATCTGAGCGGGGGAATGAAGGAGGCGGACGCGGACACGCTGATCGCCGACAAGGACATCTGCGACTTTTACGAGGACGTTCTCAAAACCTATAACAATCCGAAATCCGTTCTGAGCTTCATGCTCGGAGAGTTTTTACGGCGGATCAATCTCGGTGAAATGTCGATGGATACGCTGAAGGTGAGCGCGGACGAGGTCGGGCGGCTTTTACAATACGGCGATACCGACAAGATCAACAAGAACAATTACAAGAATATTTTTAAAACCATGCTCGAAACGGGAAAAACGCCCGAAGCGGTCTGCGACGAAGCGGATTACTGGGTAAAAGAGGACAGCGGTCTGCTGGAAAGCGTGATCGACGAGCTGATCAAAAACAATCCGAAGCCCGCCGAGCAGTACCGCGCGGGCGAGCAGAAAGTGTTCGGCTTCTTTATGGGACAGGCGAATAAGGCGCTGAAGGGGCAGGCGACCCCGAACGCGATCCGCGAAATGCTGGAAAAGAAGCTGAAGGAATAGAGAATACAAGCGAGGAGGAAAAGCACTCCTGCCAAAAATAAAAACGAAAGAAAGGGTTCAACCAAAATGAGCTTTCAGGAAAACAAATACCGCGACCATACGACCGCCATGCTCTCGGAAGGGGACATCGGGAAATCCGTCCGCGTTTCGGGCTGGGTCGAGAATATCCGTGACCACGGCGGGATCAAGTTTATCGACCTGCGCGACCATTACGGGATTTTACAGATCACACTCCAGCAGAACGAGAGCCTTCTCGACGGGGTTCATAAGGAGGAAGCCGTTTCGGTCGCCGGAACGGTCATCAAGCGCGACGAAAGCACCTATAACGACAAGATCGCGACGGGAACGATCGAGCTTGAGGCGCGGTCGATCGATATTCTCGGAAAGGTGTCCGCCCCGCTCCCGTTCGAGGTCCCCTCCTCGCGGGAAAGCGGCGAGGACATTCGGCTCCGCTACCGTTTTCTCGATATGCGCAACCGCAGGGTGCACGAAAATATCGTGTTCCGCTCCCGCGTGATGAGCTTTATGCGGGAAAAGATGACCGAAATGGGATTTCTGGAGCTTCAGACCCCGATCCTTTCCACCTCCTCTCCCGAGGGGGCGCGCGATTACCTGATCCCGAGCCGCAAGCACCACGGACGGTTTTACGCGCTCCCGCAGGCGCCGCAGATCTTCAAGCAACTTTACATGGTCTCGGGCTTCGATAAATATTTCCAGCTCGCGCCCTGCTTCCGCGACGAGGACGCGCGCGCCGACCGTACTCCCGGCGAGTTTTATCAGCTTGACCTCGAGATGTCCTTCGCGGAGCAGGAGGACGTTTTCGCCGCGGCGGAGGAAGTCTTCCCCGCTATTCTCGGAAAATTCACCGACAAGCCCTTCACGAACGCGCCCTTCCCTCGCATTCCCTATGAGGAAGCCATGCTGAAATACGGCTCGGATAAGCCCGACCTGCGCAACCCGCTCTTTATCGTCGACGTTTCCGATCTCTTTATCGACAGCGGCTTCAAGCCGTTCAGCAACAAGACCGTCCGCGCGATCCGCGTGCCGAAAATGGCGGAAAAGTCCAAAACCTTCTTTAAGAGCATGGAGGAATTCGCGCTTTCGATCGGCATGAAGGGTCTCGGCTATTTTAAGGTGGAAAGCGACCTTTCATTCAACGGACCGATCGACAAGTTCCTCCGCGAGGGCGACCGCGAAACGCTGATCTCCCGCTGCGCGCTCGAGGTCGGGGACGTGCTTTACTTTATCGCGGACACCAAGAAAAACGCCGAGCGCTTCGCGGGGCAGATCCGTACCGAGGTCGCGAACCGCATGGAGCTGATCGAAAAGGACTGCTTTAAAATCTGCTGGATCGTCGATTTCCCGATGTACGAGGAGGACGAGGAAACGGGAAAGCCGATCTTTACGCATAACCCCTTCTCCATGCCGCAGGGCGAGCTGGAAGCGCTCAACACGAAGAATCCCTGCGACGTACTCGCGTATCAGTACGACGTGGTCTGCAACGGGGTGGAGCTTGCTTCGGGCGCGGTGCGCAATCACGACATCGACGTCATGGTAAAGGCGTTCGAGATCGCGGGCTATACCGAGGCGGACGTGGCGGAGAAATTCGGGGCGCTGTACAGCGCGTTTAAATTCGGCGCGCCGCCGCACGCGGGCATGGCGTTCGGGATCGACCGCCTGATTATGCTCCTGCTCGACGAGGAAAGTATCCGCGAGGTCATCGCCTTCCCGCTTAACTCCAACGCGCAGGATCTCCTCCTCGGCGCGCCGACGGAGGTTACGGAGCAGCAGCTCCGCGAGGTTCATATCAAGGTGCGGCAAAGACCGAATACCTCGACGCCGAACGTATAAGGGGGAATCGCGTGAAAAAAGTCATTCTGATCGCTTTGGGGGTGCTTTTGTCCGCGGGATTGATCTGTACGCAGATTACCGACGTCAAAGAGCTGCGCCTTACGGTAAGTCTCGCCGACTGTACCGTCATTTCGGAGCAGATGATCCGCGAGGAATTCGATCAAATAGAAAAGCTTGAGATCGAAATCGACGCGCGGTATTCCAAAAAGCTTCTGGGGGAGGCGAGCATGGAGGGAACCGTCACGTACGGCGGAAAAACCCGCAGGATCACCGCAATTCATCCCACCGACCGGGGCTGGACGCTGGTTCTGTGGCAGGAGGGCGACCCGCCCACACAGTGCGATTACCTGTCCGCGACCCCCGATTTCGGCGAATGGAACCTGATCTACCGCGAAATCCTTTGGTTCGGTCCCGCGGAAACGCCCGAAGCGCTGATCGGGTCGCTGGCGAAATTCGGACAGTTGTTGTAATTAGAGGGAGTACTTTCATGAAAACAAGACACCGCATTTTTGCCGCCGTATCGGCGCTGATCCTGATCCTCGGGGGCTGTGACGGCGCAGCAAACTCGGCGGAAACGTCCGCGCCCGCCGAAGGAACGCCTGCACAAAATCAAAACGGGGAAAAAGGCTCGGCGCGCGTTACCGTCGAGGGAACGAAATTCATGGCCGGCGGAAAAGAGCTCTGGATCAACGGGGTCAACACCCCTTGGCAGCACTGGAACGACTTTAACGGCGGTATGGACGAGACGCAGTGGGACGAGACGTTCGCGCAGCTCAAAGCCGACGGGGCAAACTGTACCCGAATCTGGGTCAACTGTGACGGAGCCTGCGGAATCTGGCTGAACGACGAGGGCGAGATCCGCACGATCCGCGACGAGCACTGGGAGGATCTCGACAAGCTTTTCGCGCTCGCGGAAAAGCACGAGCTTTATATTCTGCCAACCCTGCTTTCGTTCGACCACTTCAAAAGCCCGAACCGAAGCAACGAGGGCTGGCGCGCGCTTGTACGAAATAAGGAGACCGCCGACGCGTTCGCGGAAAAGTACGCGGGCGAATTCGCGCGGCGGTATCGGGACTGTGAGTATATTTTCGCGGTCGATCTGATGAACGAGCCGGACTGGGTACACGAAAACGAGGAATCCGGACAGCTTTCCTGGGACGAGCTTTCCTACTTCTTCGGGAAATGCGCGGCGGCGATCCACGAAAACAGCGACCTGCTCGTTACGGTCGGCATGGGGATCGTCAAATACAATTCGGACAAGTACGAGGGGAATAAGGTATCGGACGAATATCTGCGCTCGCTGACGGGCGAGGAAAACGCTTATGTCGATTTTTACAGCCCGCATTACTATATGTGGGAAAAGCCGTGGTTCGGCTTCCCGTTCGACCGGTCGCCCGAGGATTTCGGCATGGACGGGACAAAGCCCTGTATCATCGCGGAGACGTCGAACGACGACGACAAGGAGAGCGGCATGAGCGCGGCGGAAAAATACCGCTCGTCCTACGAAAATGGCTGGAACGGCGTCATGGCCTGGATGGAATACCGTTCGGACGGCTCGAGCGGCTGCGACTCGATGTGGTACCGCTATGACCTTACGCAGGAGGCGACGAGGGGAATGCTCGAGGCGATCCCCGAAAAGGTGTTCCCGCTGGGGTAAAAGGAATGAAAAGGAGAGGCGAGGATCACCTCCCTGACTGTCAATAAAGAACAAAAAGAGAAAACATAACGAGGGGGCGCGGCCCCCAAACCCCCGCCAAAGGGAACTTTTCCCTTTGGAATCCCGCTTCCCATCACAATTCTTTCCGATTTCTGCTCTGCGGCTGTCAGGTCGAAAGTTTTACCGAAATCAAATCAAAATTTTCTAAAAGGGATTTATCGACAGTCTGAGGCTGCGTATCATTATTATTTCTTCCTTTCGCCAGCGTTAAGTATATTATACACTATTCCCCAACGGAAGAGTCAAGAGTAAAATTAAAAAAATATAACATTTTTTATTGCTGCACAAAGCGGCATAGTCCAAAGTCTGGACTATGCCGCCTGCATTATTTTTGAATATTTTCAGTTGCCTTTTGTATATAAGATAAAGCAAGTTCTTCCTGCTCACTGCTTCTGCGCAGCATTTCAATTATTTGATTTCTTTTTTCTTTAAGGGAATCCTTGGAAAATGAACCTTGTGTGTGGGTAATAGTTGCTATTTCTGTTGCAGAGGAAATAATGTCATTATATTGATTTATTGCCAAGATCATTAATTCCTTATCAATGCCGGGAATTATGTTTATGCATAATTCAAAAAACTGTTTGGTTCTAAGTTTGTTTTCATAATGAATAAATGCATTGGGAAAACAACATTCAATATGTTCCGCATTTCTTTGGTTTTCCTCCCTTAAAAGCTCGCACCAGTTCCGATAAATGACCATGCCGTGTCCCTGCATTTTATCTTCTCCGCAATAGTCGTTACTTAATAATGTTATCCCTCTAAGGAACGCACTTGTACACGCCTTTGCCAACGGCATTTTCTCATTTGAAGGTTTAATAATCATCATATCGCAGTCAGTCTTGTACCAGCTTGGGTATTGACCAAGCTGGTCAAAGTTCAGCCGTGCATTTTTTTGATCGTCTCCCTCCAAGAAACCCAGTCCTTTTAAAATCCGTCCATGGTCGGAAAAGCCGACAGCAAAAATAGTATCCGTATATTCCTTAGGGATAATTATAACGGGATAACCGTGTTCAATTTGCCTGCACGCAAGGGAAATAAATTCATCTTCCGAATAATCTGTCTTTGAGTGTAACTCATAATCCAAACCGTATATTAAAAAACCGTCACGGATCCATTCGTCAGGACCGTAGGAATATCCGAAGCATATATTCATAATTGCCGACTGCAAAATATATTCTTCGTCATCGTTTATCTGACGGTTTTGGCTGTCCCTGCGCTGTTCCAGTCCAAAAAAAAGTTTTAACGCGGTTAAAACAGAAGCGGACGAAATACTTTTAGGCCATTCGGGACCCGAATAATCGGCTGCGGGAATATGCGGTCTAACAATGAATTCATAATCAAAGTCCATATTACGCAAAACACATGACAACGGATCAAGTATCCTGTCTACAGAGCAAGTAAAAAGTTTGGATATTTCACAAAGCATTGGTATCTCCGGCACTGCATTTCCATTCTCCCATTTGCTGACTGCTTGAGGGGAGATTTTTAATTTTTCCGCAAGCTGTTCTTGGGTGTATTTGTTTCCTTTTCGCAGACACGCAATTTGCTCTCCCATTTTCTTCACATCAAACATAGTAATCGTTACTCCCTTGTTTTTATTTATTATAGCATTTATACGCTGCAATGTCCATATATAGCAGGTTGTTTTTAAGGGGGTGAAACTCAACTCACGGTTGTAAAATTGTGAAGCTTAGGCAGAGCAAGCAATTAACTTGTTGGCAAAATGATAGAATAAACGGCTATGAAATTCAATCCATAGCCGTTTAGCGTAATCCGCTGTATTTGTCTTTATAACGATATTTTAAAAAACTTCTATATCGACCTCGCCCTAAGGATCACCTCTCTTTTTTATGAATCCTTCCGCCACCTTTTCAGCGTCGGGAAGACTTTTCTCATTTTCTCGCGGGCTTCCTCCGGGGTCTTGCAATCCTCGCCGATCCAGAACCGAATATCGTTCTCGATCCATTCCTCCATGGTTGACTGCTTCTTAAATTCCCCGTCGGAGAAGCAGTATTTGCAGTAATCCTCGCAAACGCTCCCGTCGGCGTTTGTACCGTGATCGGTTTCCTTCATCATCATCGCGCAGCTCTGACAAATGTTATTCATTTTTTCCATCGTGAAATCCTCCCGTAATTTCGCATACGTTTTTATCGGGGTCGTAAATATTGAAATAATAATAGCCCTCATGAACCTTCCCGATTTCGGTCATCTGCCCGATATTCAGATTCCGAAGCCGGTCATGCTCCCGTTTCAGGTCTTCCACCCAGAAATTCAGGACAAACTTATGATCGCCGTCGCCGTAGTGATGTCCCGGCAGGTTTTCCTCGTTCATCAGCGCAAGGCACTTATTGTCAAAGAAAAACTCGGCGAATTTATTCCCGCAGTTCCGGGTCGATACCGTCATGGACAGAAGCTTTTCGTAAAACGCAATGGATTTCTCAAAATCCCTCACGATCAGGTAAACCGAGCCCAAATGCAGCTCCTGCGGGCGCAGCTTTTTAACGTCCGCTTCCTCCAGCAGGATCTCGTTCGTTCCGACGCCGAACAATTTGCTCATCAAAACAATTTTATCCACCTCGGGCAGCGATTGCTCCATTTCCCATTTGGAGACGGACTGCCGCGAAACGCCGAGCATTTCGGCAAGCTTTTCCTGCGTCAGGCCGTTATTGATCCGAAGCTGCTGAATCCTGATTCCGATCCCCATTTGAATCCCTCCTCTAACTGTATTATACCGCCGCTCAAAAAGAAAAGCAACCAACTTTGCTTGGAATTTTCGCAACCGTGGGGTGCGTTCGACGGTTAAATGAACCGAAAAAAGCGGATTCCTCTTGAAATCCGCCTTTTTAAATGAAAAAAACTTTACTCCGAAATAATGACGTTTTTTCCGCTTCGCTTTCCGACGTAAAGCCGCTGATCCACCATGGAGATCAGCGAATCCACCGCCAGATCCGACGGCGCGCGTACCGCCGAACCAACCGAAATTCCGGTCAGGGCTTCGCCGGAGGGCTCTTCTTCGCAGTCCGCGAAGCCGAAGGTCATCGTAATCTTTATCCGAATCCGATCGTGGAAAATATTCAGGTCGCAGATTCTTTTCCTGATCTCGGTCAGCCGCGCGAGACATTCCTCCCGCGAGCCGCGCATGACGATCAGCATTTCCTCTCCGCCCCAGCGGCACGCCATATCCCGCTTTCCCGTCAGCTCGAGAATGATCGCGGAAACCGCCCGCAGCACCTCATCCCCGCAGTCGTGCCCGAAGGTGTCGTTAATTTTCTTGAAATCGTCCAGATCGCCCATAATGACGCAATACCGCTCGCCGCTTTTTTTCAGCTGATCAAAAAAACGCCAGAGACTGCGGCGGTTGCTTAACCCCGTCAGCGGATCGTGCGAGGCGATATAGTTGAGACGCCGATTCGTACTCTGAAGCTGTCCGAGCAGGCGCATGACCTCCAGACAAAAGATCAGCGTAAACAAAAGCGCCATACAGAACGCGAACACAATATTGATCCCCCGGATCGAAAGAATCTCCTCCGGCGTCAGCTCGTGCATTTGCGCCAGCTCATATACGGAGCCCACATTTTCGACAAAAAAGATCGCCGCCGAAAGGGTAACCAGCGTTACCGCGCCCATCACGACGAGCGAGCGCAGAAACGTCCGGCGATTGCAATAAATAAATAAGTAATACGCGTAAAGCGGAACGCCCAGCAGCGGATAAATATAAAACTCAACGTCCAGCCCCTGCACCGCCGTACAAAACAGCGCGTGGAGCAGGATCTCGGCATAGATCACGATCGTCCACAGCAGGGGGTGCTTGCCGATCCCCTTTCGCCCCGTGATCAGTCCGATGATCAGATAAATCATGACGCTGAAGCAGTTCAGCGCGACCAGCATTCCCATATCGAGCCGCAGAAAATTCAGTAAAAAGACGGCGTGCATAAGCCCCGCGCCGTAGCAGGTCCAATGAAATTTAACGCTTGCGTCAAGCCGATCCTCTTCCTCCGGGCTGTCCGATATGTCGCAAATCCGGCTTTTTATGTAAGCGTTCAGGCTCATATTCCGCGCGGACGCCGCCGTTTTCAGCCCTTCCTTTTCGCTCTTGCTCAGGCGAACGGTGATCTTTTCGCGGTCTCTGCGGGAACTTTCCTCGTTCCGCATAGGCTCCCTCCTCCATAAAAGCAAAGACAAGCGCCGCTTGCGCGTCCCTTCGGAGACCTGAATGCGCCGAAAGCTTTTCGCCGTATATGCCGATCCCCCGGCATTCGGAAGACCTCTTCGGGACGATGAAACGCGGTGTTATTTTTATTTTATCACATTTACGCATAACGCACAATAGATAAATTATACAAAAATGGAGAAAAATGGGAAAAGAAAGGGCGGAATTCTCTTCCCCATACGGATCACGGGCGGGATTTTCGGGAAAAAAGAAAAACCCCGCGCCGGACAGGCGCAGGGTTTTGCTTTTGGCGGAAAGAAAGGGATTCGAACCCTTGAACGGGTATTAGCCGTTACACGATTTCCAATCGTGCGCCTTAGACCAGCTCAGCCATCTTTCCGTATTTATCGAAATTATTTTATCACAATTCCGACCCTTTGTCAATAGTTTTTCGCTTATTTTTTCCGGATTTAAAAAATATTTTTAAAAATCGCTTGACAAAACGGATCGCGCGTGATATAATAATAAAGTGATTGAATCACAGGTATCGCGGAGTGGAGCAGGTGGTAGCTCGTCGGGCTCATAACCCGAAGGTCGTAAGTTCGAGTCTTGCCTCCGCAACCAAAGAAAATCCCGTAAACGGCTGTTTACGGGATTTTCTGTTTTCTTGTCCCTGCAAATCAAGCGCAGGCTGCGAAGTATGCGAAACAGCGGTACCCCGCTCCGCAGCCCGGCGGCACGTCATTTATTTGCTTTTCCTTTAAAGAATTCGTCTATTTCCTTCTTGATATCGGCGGGCTTAGAGGTCTTGAGAATGTACCCCGAGGGCTTCAGGGGCATAACCTTTATGATACTTTCCGAATCCCGCCTGCCGGTAAGGAAAATAACGGGAACGCTTGCGAAAGCCTCCTCCGAGCGGAGCATTTCGAGCGTCTGGGCGCCGTCGCAGATCGGCATTTCGTAATCGAGAAGCACCAGATCGGGCGGATCGAGGGTAATGGCTCTGATGGCGGCAATCCCCGAATCGACCGCGGAAACGGAATAATCGCCCCCCAGCAGCATTTTCATTTCCTCCCGCACAAAGGAGGAATCGTCCACAACAAGGATTTTTTTGCGGGAGCTTTGCTTTTCGATCTCCTTGATCTCATTGCGCATACTCAAATATTTTTCAACGTTCGCCGTCGCATTATCGTTTAAAATCGAAATGCCGAAGCCCGTCTCGAGCAGTCTCGGAGCGGTCGCGCAATAGGCAAAATAGCCCTTTCCCGTATCGTAAAGAAGGCTGATCTGCTGATTTCCTTTTTCGAGGATGGTTTTAAGATCGCTGTAATTGAGAAAATCCTCCGCCTCAAAGCTGTATTTGGCAAGATCGGGAAAATGGCTCATGACCCGTGTCACAAACTGACGCGCGGAATACCTTGCCGCGTGAATCAGCATGGTATCGAGAACGTTGGTGCTTATGCCCAGATATTTTCCTACGGTATTGATCAGCAGCCTTTCCTCAAAAACGAGAATGATTTCAATCTTTTCCTCTTCTTCGGGAATCCCGTAAATCAGGCGGTAATAAACGCCGTCGCCGAATCTTTCGCCGCCGTAGGTGTCGCTGATCAGCGCCGCCTCAAGACGGAACATATCAAAAAGGAGCTGGGTGACGACCTTTTTCACGTCGTCCTGTTTCTTATCGGTGAAAAGATTCCCCCAACGGTAGTCTTCTCTTTTCCCGGTGATCGCCATATCCTCGGTAAGCGTATGACCGATCAGCCAGCCCGAGCATACGCCGAGGAAATGCGCCACCGCTTCCTCGGAATAATTGCTCTGCTCAAGCTCCGCTTCAAGCGTCGGCAGCATATTTTCGCGGAAGCCCTCATGAATTTTGCGGTGCTGCTCCAGCATATCATAGCCCGTTTTTTCCATGTATGCCTCTTCGTCGGCAAAATGGGTAAGCGCGTGAGTTTTAAAAAACTTAATTCCCTCCTGACAGGTCCACTGGTTGTCCTTTCCGGAGTTCTTAAGAGAAAAAAGCTTATTGACGATCTTAAAAAGCTGGCGATGCTCCCTATCAATGATTTCCACACCCGTTTCAAAATCGGCGCACCATTCATATTCCTCAAACTGATCATTACCCATAACAAAAACCTTCCCGTCATTTATTCTTTCAGCGCCCGAAAAAACAAGTCCCGCTATACAGGGAAAATGATTCAGAACCGCTTCGCACAGAAATTCCCGTTCGGACAGCGGTCGTTTCTCAGTATTTTCTTACTATAAATTATAACACAACGCACCCGCGATGTCAAGCGCTTTATCGCACAGAAAAAGCCGTGTGAAATTGACAATTCCTCCGTTTTGTGCTATCATATATTCGGCGCTATTGCAAGCTGTTCGGTTTGCAATAGCGGACGGTATAAGAGAAAAGAAGCGAAAAAAGGGGAATCGGAATGAAAAAATGGATCGTAAAATCTCCCGACGCGGCGCTTGTGGAGCAGCTTCGGCACGAAACGGGGCTGAATCCGTTTATCTGCCGTATTCTCGCGGGACGGGGAATCCTCTCCCGCGAAAACGCGGAGGACTTTTTTAACAGCGAATCGCTTTCCGACCCCTTTCTGCTCACGGATATGAAGAAAGCGGTCGAGGTCATCTCCGACGCAGTCGAAAACGGCGAAAAAATCACCGTTTACGGCGATTACGACTGCGACGGGATCACCTCGACCTATATGCTTTTCAGCTATCTCGAGGCGCTCGGCGCGGAAGCGGACTGGTATATCCCAAGCCGCGACGAGGGCTACGGGCTGAATCTTCCGGCGGTCGAGCTCCTGCACAAAAAAGGAACCAAGCTCATTATCACGGTCGATAACGGCATTTCGGCGGCGCGGGAGGCGGAGCGGATCGCCGAGCTCGGCATGACGCTCGTCATTACCGATCATCACCAGCCGCCAGAGGTTCTCCCGACCGCCGCCGCGATCGTAAACCCGCACCGAAAGGACGATACCTCCCCGTTTCGGAAGATCGCGGGCTGCGGCGTCGTCCTGAAGCTGATCGCGGCAATGGAGGAGGACGGCGAAACGGCAATGACCGAATACGCCGAATTCGCCGCCATGGGGACGGTCGCGGATATTGTTCCGCTTGTCGGCGAAAATCGGCTCATCGTCCGAAAAGGGCTGGAATCCATGCCGTTTTCGGAGAATCTGGGGCTGTCCGCGCTGCTGCGGCAATGCGGGATCGATTCCGAGGAGGAGGTGACCTCCTCCGAGCTGGCGTATGCCGTCTGTCCGCGGATCAACGCCGCGGGACGGTACGCTCACCCCAGAACGGCAATGGAGCTTCTCCTCGCGGACTCCCCCTCCGCCGCCCGCGCGAAGGCGGAGGAGCTCTCCCATTATAACGAGCTGCGCAAGCAGGCGGAGGACGTAATTCTCGCCGAGGCAGAGGCGCAGCTCCGCGCGAATCCCGACCTTCTGAACCGGCGGATCCTGATCCTCGCGGGGGAGGGCTGGAGCCACGGGATCATCGGGATCGCGAGCGCCCGTCTCTTACATAAATACGGAAAACCGAACATCATTCTTACGATCGAGGGCGAGACCGCGCGGGGAAGCGCGCGAAGCTTCGAGGAGCTGTCTCTGTATAAGCTGCTCGAGCACTGTAAGGAGCACCTGATCCGATTCGGCGGGCACACAAAGGCGGCGGGGCTGACCCTGAACACCGCCGAGATCGAAGCCTTCACAAAAGCCGCGCACGAATACGCCGAGCAATTCGACCCCGCGATCGAAACGATCACCGCCGATCTCGAGATTACCCCCGCGGAGCTGACCGAGGAAAACATCTCCCTGCTCGAGCGGCTCGAGCCGTTCGGCGAGGAAAATTCCGCGCCCCTCTTCTGCTTCCGGAACTGTACGATCGGGTCGAAAAAAAAGCTGAAGGACGGGAAATACGTCGCCTTCACCTTCCTTTTCGGCGGACGGGAGCTTCGCGCCGTGGATTTCCATTCGAGCTATGACGAATTTCCCTTTCGGGAAGGGGATACGGTCGATTTTATCGCAGGCGCCGAGATAAACGAATACAACGGGCGGACGAGTATCTCGATCCGCGCCGCCGATATTCGCCCCTCCGATTTTCGGCAGGAGCGCTATTTCGCCGCAAAAACCGCCTACGAGGATTCCCGCTTCGGGAAAGCCGATCCCAAGCTGCTCTGCCGCATGGCACCGAGTATGGAGGAAATGCGGCTCTGCTACGATCTGCTGAAGGGCTGCGGCGGATCGCTCGTCCGCGCCGAAACGGAGGCGCTCCGCGTGGGATTGAATTACTGCAAGTTCCGGGTCGCGCTTGACGTTTTCACGGAATTTTCCCTCGCCGAAACGGATTTCGTCGGCGGAACCTGCCGCCTCCTCCCCGCGAAGGAAAAAGCGGATTTCAGCAAGTCGAAGGTACTCGCCCGGTTGAAGGGCTGATTTGAGAGGATTTTAAGAGAGAAAAGAGAGAAAATATTGATTGTGGGGACTCCGTCCCCACACCCCAGCAAACCATTTAAAAAGCTTTACCAAAAAATTAAAATACCTTTTATAAAGTTTAAAAAAAGAAAAAAAAATTTATATTATAAGAGTTTATTAAAAAAAAGTTTTATACCACAGATTTTTATTTAATTCTACACTTTCATAAAACAATATTGCTTTTCGCTTCCTTTTGGCTGCAAAAGGAAGTGGGGTTCGGGGCAAAGCCCCGAAAAATATAAGCTTTTCTCTTTTATTCTCTCTTTAAACTCTCTTCTCACTTATTGATCAGGTTGAATTTTCCGATGATCGGGATTTCCTTCGCCTTTCCGTTCAGGGCGTTGACGAAGCCGCAGATTCCCGCCGCGAGCGGGATTAGCCACTCGGCGAGATCGAACGCCCACCCCCCGAGATTTTCGACAAAATTCGGAAGGAAGGGAAGCGCCCACCAGATCCCCTCGCCAACGGAGCAGATCACCTGCATCGCGATCGAGAGGAGAAACACGATCAGCGCCTGATTCGCGTGAAACTTCGCGAATCGCGAATTCGGATACGCGAGAAGCGGAATGAAAAACAGAATTCCGATATACGAGATCGCGCAAACGACCTTCGTATTTTCGACGTCCTTCGGGTCGTACTCTCCGTCGGGCGGCGGGGTATAGGGCGCGGCTGTTTCCGCCGCACTATGCGCGTTCTCCGACGACGCGCCGTTTTCGATATTCGCGCCGCAGTTCCCGCAAAAGCGCACGCCTTCCTCGAGCGGTTTCCCGCAGTATCTGCAAAATGCCATATTTATGACCATTCCTTTCCTATGGAGGAAGTTTGTACCGAGGCACAAACTTTTACTCCTCTTCGTTTTCGTTATGATTTTGTGCAGGCGTGCCGCTTTCAGCCGTCTCCCCGTCCGGGAGGTTCATCAGCTTTACCGAGCCGCTCGCGAGATCGACGTCAATCCGGTGCATATTCCCGCCGCCGACCTTTCCGCTCGAATCGCCGCGGAAGCTTGCGTTTTCGCCGTCAAGCTCGGCGCTTACGCCGCCCGAAGCCGCGTCCAGCTCCACAAACGCGCCCGATTCGGCGGGGAGCCGCACCTCGACCTTTCCGCTCGCCGCGTCGATGTCGAGATCGTTGTCCCAGACCGCGTAGTCAAGCTGAACGTGACCCGAGGCGAGATCGACGTTCCCTTTACCGGAAATTCCCATAAGCGTTATCACGCCCGAAGCGAGGTCAATATCAAATTCGTCGGACAGGAATCCCTCGACCGTATGGTTCCCCGAAAGACTGTCCAGACGGATCGAGCTTGCCTTCCGATCCGGGCGGCAGTTTTTGAGCGCCACGCTCCCCGACGAAGCCGAAAGGCGGATCTCGTCGGCGAAAACGCTGAAATTGCCGCTGCCGCTCGCGAATTCGGCGGTAAATTTCCCGCTCACCAGCTCCGCCGCCGAGATACTTCCCGACGCGGCGGAAAGATTGATCTTTTCGTATTCCCGCTCGGGGAGGACAAGCTCCAGCTCCGAGGGGTCGCCCCCCCAATCGAAAAGTGTCATAAAAAACCCGTTTTCTCTTACGATAAGCGTCCCGTTCCGAATCGAACAGCCGAAGCGAATCCCCGAACGCCCCGCTTTATAATGTACCGAGATCATATCCGCTTCCTTCGCGGTCGTGATCGTTACGTGCGAGCTTGAAACGCCGAGGTCGATTTTGGTCACCGTATCGCTTTCGGCAAGGTTCGCAACGTATTCTTCATTCGTATGATAGACGTCGAGCGGAATATCGTCGAACGGGAAAAACGAGCCGAACCCGTAAACCGCCACCCGAAAGCCCTCGCTGTTGATCCCCGTCGCCGCGACGGAGACCGCGAAGCAGACGAACAGTACCGCAAATAAGATCCCGCAGACAGCCGCGCATTTTTTCATCTTAAAATCAGTCCTTTCCTGTACCCCTGTATTTTTTCCCGATCAGCGTGCAGACATTCCTTCCGACGATCGCCCGCGAATGCCAGTTCACGATCCTTAAAATGACGTTAATGAATCCCGTCGCCGCCTTCATGGACAAAAGCCACAAAAGAACCGACCCCGTAGCGATCAGCGCGCCGAGCAGTACGGTCGAAACGGGCGAAAATCCCGACGAAAACCAAGACGAAACATCGGTAACGCCCATCATCATGCCGCCGACAAAGGTCGTGATCCCCGAAACGGCGAACGAAACCGCGCAGGCGAAAAGCGCCGTCACTAGCGAGGCGAGCGCGGGGATCGCCCACGAGAAAATGAGCAGATCCACACACACCGCGCCGACAATCTTCCCCGCGTCGGGCGCGTTATTTTTCGGCGGAACGGGCGGCGGAAGGGAGGCTCCCTGCGCGTTGGACGGAACGGGCGGCGCGGCATTTGTCCCGTCGTTTTCGATCCGGATCAGACCGCTCGTCACGCCCGCGTCGATCCGGTGCAGGCTTGCGCCGCCGATCCTTACGCTGCTGTTTCCGCGTCCGAATTTCGCCGTCTCGCCGTCTAATCCGACGGAAACGCTTCCCGAAGTCACGTTCGCGTTCAGGTACGCACCCGAGCCCTGCGGGAGCGCCACCTTCAGGTTCCCGCTCGTTACGTCGGCGGACAGATCATTGTCCCACTCCGCGTAGCCGACCGTGACAAGTCCCGATTTTACGCGGACGTCTCCTTTTCCCGAGATTCCTTCGACGGTAAACACGCCCGATTTTTGCTCCAGCTCGAACCGTTCGGTAAAAAATCCCCGAACGACGGATTGCCCCGAAAAGCCCTCCAGCTTCAGAAGCCGCGCCTTTCGGTTCACGCCGCAATTGTTCAGCTCCATGCTTCCCGAGCGGACGGTAACCGAAATTTCCTCCGCGAACAGTCCGAAAGCGGCGCTTCCGCTCTTGATCTCGCCGGTAAAGCGCCTGCCCCGCAGCCATTCGGTCTGAACCCTTCCCGAAGCGAGCGCTATCGTAATCGCCTCATACTCCCGCCGCGGAAGCGTTACCGTTAATTCGGAGGCTTTTCCGATCGGGGACGAGGTAAACTCGGCGGTTTCCTTTACAAAAAGCGTCCCGTTCTCGACCCGCGCGGAAAAGCGGATTCCCGACCGTCCCGCCCGATAGAACACCTCCGCCGTATACGTGTCGGCGGCGACGATCCGCGCCTGCGCGCTCGCGATCCGAACCTCGACGCGGAGAATGTCGTTTCCGCCGAAATACGCCCGTTCCTCTTCCTCCGCGTTAAAAACGCGGTCGATCGCCTGTGAGGTCTCCGCCGGAGCGTTCGCCGCGGCGGTGAAGCCGTCGGCGTTCGGCGTCTCCGTCTCCGCCCCGACCGGATCGGACGGCTCCGCTTTTTGCGGCGCTTCGCCGATCGGAAACTCCCCGTCCGAAACGTACTGCTTCGCGATTTCCTCGGGATCGCCGAGCTTTTCACAGGTCTGCGCCTCGGTTTCGCCCGCCGCCGCGCCGTCGGAAAAATGCTGCTCAAAATCAAGCAGAATATCCCGCTGCTCGGAAATCCCATAACGTGAAAGCGCGTCCTTCAGACCGTCGATAAATGTCGATTTATTTTGATAGGTCACTTTCCTGTTCCCCCTTCAGTAGTTTGTCGATTGCGGCAGAAAAACGGTACCACTCATTTTCCTGCTCGATTTTAATTTCCCGCCCCCGATCGGTAATGTTATAATACTTCCGCGGCGGACCCTCCTGTGATTCAACAATGTACGAATCGATGCTGCCGCTGTCCTTGAGGCGCTTCAGAAGAGGATAGATCGTCCCCTCCGTGATCTGCATACACTCCGAGATCTTATTGACCAGCTCGTAGCCGTAGCAGTCGCCGCGCCAAAGAAGCGACAGGACGCATAGCTCCAGCGTCCCCCTTTTCAGCTGTGACTGCATTCTCCTCTCCTTTCCCGAATCTCCTTCCGTGAAATACCCGGCGCAGAGTACATACCGCCCTCGCAAAGCGTCGCCTTACCGTCGTTTTTGCCGGTACGCCGCAGGCTGTTTGTTCTGCGGCAAGGAACGGTATATCGGTTTTTCACGCGTTCCGGTCAAAATCCGATATTACAAAGTACCTTGCGGCACACAGTACTTGCTTCGATTCTGATTATAGCACATAATACTTTGCATTGCAAGGTACTGATTGTACAAAAATAGCGGAATTTTTCTCTCCTATATCGTGCAATATAACGAAATTCTCGAGAATGCTTCTGTTCCAGCGCTCCAAAAGCAAAAAAGAGAACAGCCCGCACCTGCACAAAAAAAGAAAGACCGCTATTCAGCAGCCTTTCTCTTTTATCCGACCCTTTTACAGGCGTTTTTCTTTTTAAGAAAGAATCGCGTGTTCGTCGTTCGCGTCGAACAGATGAATCTTGTTCGGGTCGATCGCAAGCTTTACGACGTCCTGCGGACGAGCCGCGCAGCGAGGAGAAACTCTCGCGGTGATCGGAATACCCTCGCAGGTAAGATACAGATACGTTTCCGCACCCATCATTTCGGTTACGTCCACGTTCGCTTCGATAATGCCGGTAGAAGCCGCCGAGAGGAACATTTCCTCGTCGTGAATGCTTTCCGGACGGATCCCGAGGATTACTTCCTTATCCACATAGTAGTTGAGCGCTTCCGCGTCCGCCTTCGCCGACGGGATCTCAACATAGAACTTTCTGCCGCGCGAGGTCTTGGTATCCTCGGAGCCGAATTCTACGGTATATTTTCCGTTCATCATCAGGAGCTTCGCGTCGATGAAGTTCATCTGCGGCGTTCCGATAAAGCCCGCTACGAACTTGTTTACGGGGTTTTCGTAAAGGTTCATCGGGGAGTCGATCTGCTGGATATAGCCGTCCTTCATAACGACGATACGGTCGCCCATCGTCATAGCCTCGATCTGATCGTGGGTTACGTAAATGAACGTCGTACCTAATTTCTTATGAAGCTTGGAAAGCTCGGTTCTCATCTGCGCGCGGAGCTTCGCGTCGAGGTTCGACAGCGGCTCGTCGAGCAGGAATACCTGCGGATCACGAACGATCGCACGTCCTAAGGCAACACGCTGGCGCTGACCGCCGGATAAAGCCTTCGGCTTTCTGTCGAGAAGGTGCGCGATGTCGAGGATCTTCGCCGCTTCGTCAACGAGCTTCTTGATCTCGTCCTTCGGAACCTTTCTGAGCTTTAAGCCGAACGCCATGTTCTCGAACACGGTCATGTGCGGATAAAGCGCGTAGTTCTGGAATACCATCGCGATGTCTCTGTCCTTCGGGGCAACGTCGTTTACGAGACGGTCGCCGATAAAAAGCTCGCCCTCGGAAATTTCCTCAAGACCCGCGATCATACGGAGGGTCGTAGACTTACCGCAGCCGGAAGGTCCGACAAGGATAATAAATTCCTTATCCTTAATGTTCATGGAGAAATCCGATACCGCGACAACACCGCCGGGGTAACGTTTATATATGCCTCTGAGTGATAAACTAGCCATCCTGTGACCTCCTGTTATGAAATATTTCTACTCCATTATCATACCAAAAATTCCGAAAAAATGTAAGTACCTATTTCACTAAATTTTGTTTCCGTGCTTTATGAAATATGCCTAAAGGGGTTAAAAAGGTACAAAATCCGCTTGCCGTTTGTGGCTATTATGAACAAAAAAACGCCGATTTTTCGGGCTTTACGGCTTATTTCCCGAGTCGCCCCCGAAATTTTTGTACATCTTGCTTACTGCGGGGACTTATTTTTGTTTAATTTATCACATATAATGCAGTATCACGGGGAAAGGAAGGGTTATCCTGATGAAAAAGAGCCGTTTTATAAAGCTGATCGTATCCCTCGCCGCCGTCGGCGCGGCGGGAACCGCGGTGATCTCCTCCCTGAACGGCGGGGTCCGGGCGGAAAGCGCCGCCGACGCGGCGGATTATCTCGCGTCCTGCGGGCTGGAGGTCATTCCCGCGTCGGAAAAGGAGGTCACGATCCCGACCGAATTCGGCGCGGTCTACGAGCGCTATAACGCGCTCCAGAAGGCGCAGGGCTTCGACCTTTCGGCGCACCGGGGGCACAGCGCCGTTTCCTATACCTTTACGGTCGTCGGGAGAACCGATACCGAGGCGCACGTTCTCGTCTGCGACGGGAAAATCGTCGCGGGAGACGTGGCGAGCACCCGGCTCGACGGGGAAATGACGGGGCTGAAGGGGGAGCGGGCGGACGAGGGAAATTGAGAGAAATATTTTCCGGGAAAATTCCGCGGGCAAGCGCTTTGCCTGCGCCGCGTCCGATAAACATAAATTTTTCTCTTTAAATTCTCTCAAATCACCCAATCGATCGGCTGCATTCCGTTTGCCTCGAGAAACGCGTTGCATTTCGAGAACGGGCGCGAGCCGAAAAAGCCGTTGTGCGCCGAAAGGGGACTCGGGTGCGCGCTTTGGAGAATGCAGTGCCGGGGGTTGGTGACGAGCTTGGTTTTCGCCCGCGCGTTCGCGCCCCAAAGGATAAAAACAACGGGCTTTTCCCGATCGTTCAGGAGCGAAATGATCCGGTCGGTAAAAATTTCCCAGCCCATTCCGCGGTGGCTGTTCGCCTGTCCGCGCCGAACGGTGAGCGAGGTGTTGAGCAAAAGCACGCCCTGTCTCGCCCACGGAATCAGGCAGCCCGCCGTCGGAGCCGGAACGCCGAGATCGGCGGAAAGCTCCTTATAAATATTTTTCAGGGAGGGCGGAAGGACGATCCCGTCCGGAACCGAAAAAGCCAGCCCGTGCGCCTGTCCCGGCTCGTGATAGGGATCCTGTCCCAGAATCACCGCCTTGACGTCGCCGTAGGAGGTATACTTCAGCGCGTTAAAAATGTCGAACATATCGGGGTAAACGGTAAAGCCGTTGTACTCCGATTTTAAAAAAGCCCGGAGCGCGAGATAATAGGGCTTTTGAAACTCCTCGCGCAGCAGATCGTCCCACTCGTTCTCAAAATTGATCATAAAATTTTACCTCTTTTATTTTTACGTAAGCCGCTTTGGGTCTACGCGAACGCGTTCAGCCGCTCATCGAAAAAAGCGAACGTCCCGGGCGCCTTTTCGTAAAGCGTCACCGGGCTTAACAGGTACTGCGCGCCCGCCGTCGCGAAAAATTCCGCCCTGTCACTTTCGGGGACAAGACAGGCAACCGGAACCCCCGCCCTCTCCCGATCGTAGACCGCGCGGAATTCCGCCGAATCGGAAAGCGCCTCGTTCGACCGGTCATACGCGTGAAAAAGCTCATGGAGCAGAACGTCGGGATAAAAGCTGTCCGTCGTGACAAAGACCGTCGTATCCTGCGTCAGTCCGAGCGCCTCGGCTTCGCCGCCCCCTTCGGAAACGGGAAGCGGACCGCAGGTCAGGTACAGCGCCGTACAGCTGTCGGTCAGCGGCTTCGGCGCTTCCTCGAGCATCTGAAGGTGAAGCGCGGCGTTTTCCCCGTCTACCTCGCCGCATTTGTACACCTCAATCCCCCGATAGCTCCCGCAATACTCGCGGCACAGGAAAAAGCGCGTTTCATACCGCGTGATAAAGCGCCCGAGCGCGATCCCGAGAATCCCCGCGAGAAAGATCGCGATTCCGTATTTTACCGCGCGAAACGGTTTTCTCTCGGTCATGCCGATCCCCCTTTATTTATTTCATTTGCCGGCGGCGCGAAATTACGCGATCGCCGAGAAATAAAGCCCCGCGAATACGCCCGTCGCGACCGAGAGCGCCCCGATAATCACCAGACAGAACACGAGCGCGCCGACCCCGAAAAAGGTCTTTTCCTTTGCGGAATCGCCCGCCGCGAACCCGACCGGCGGAGGTAAAACCGTCTCACTCATCGGCGGCGCGCTGTGCGATTCGACAAAATCCCCCGCGGAGGAGGGCTTCGTCTCCGGAACGGAGCCTTCCTCCGGCGCGGAAACGGCTTCCGCTTCGGGATCGGAAATTTTTTCCGGCTCGGAGACGGGCTTCGGCTCGGAAACGGCTGTCGGCGCGGCGGGCTTTGTCAGCCGGATTCCGCACTGTGTGCAGAAGGTCACCGAATCCTCCAGCTGCGCGCCGCAATTTTTACAAAATATCATATCCAGAACTTCCTTTCTAGGGCTTGTTGACACTACCCGAAATGTTCGGATTGCAGTCGGATTTTTCGCGTTTCAAGGCGATTTTTCGCAGGCATACTTGGTGTATGTCAAGAAAAATCAACGCAGAAACACGGAAAATCCGGCTGTAAGACGGGCGTTGAGCGGTAGTGTCAACATGCCCTACTTCGTTTTTTTCCGAAAATACTCGAACAGATACTGCTGCGCGATCCCCTTTTCCTCCGCCGCGCATTCGGGCAGTCCGTTTTTATAGTATTCCGCCATGACCCGTTTTATCCAGACGTCCGACGGAAACGCCTCGGTTTTATGATAGGCGAAAAGCAGCACGCAATCCGCGACCTTTTCGCCCACACCGACGATCCCGCGAAGCATTGCCTTTCCCGTTTCGTAATCCGCCCGTCCCACCTCGGACAGGTCTACCGTCCCCGCCGCGACCTTTTTCGCCGCGTCCGTGATGTACCGCGTCCGAAAGCCCGCGCGGATCGGCTCCAGCTCCGAGGGCTCCGCCCGCGCCAGCCGTTCGGCGGTCGGGAATCCGTACCCCGAGCCGTTCGGTTCACCGAACGCGGCGCAAAGCCGCTCGACAAGCCCGCGGATACGGGGAATGTTGTTGTTCTGAGAAAGAATAAAGGTGATGAGCGTTTCAAAAGGCTCCTGCCGCAAAATCCGAAGCCCCCGGTTTTCCGAAACGGCGCAGCGAAGGATCCCGTCCTCGGAAAAGCGGTTCAGGATCGCTTCATAATCGGTTTCCGCGTCGAAGTAGCGTTCCCAGAAGCGTACCGCTTCCGGTAATTCCGAAGAAAGCCCTCCGAATGTCGGGGATTCGGGTCGTGCGGCAAAGTTTTCCCGTTTTGCGCGCTCTCCAAAGCGTACCGCTTCCGGCAATTCCGAAGAAAGCCCTCCGAATGTCGGGGATTCGGGTCGTGCGGCGAAATCTTCCCGTTTTGCGCGCTCTCCAAAGCGTACCGCTTCCGGTAATTCCGATTCCCCGGCATTTAAGACCGTAATCCCGTCCGGCTCCTGCCGAATCCTCGCGGCGCGCGTCCCGGCGATCCCGCAATAGATCACCTCGCCGCCGTCCGATTCCTCCCGCCGCCAGCGGAAGCACTGTCCGCTTTCGAGCGTCCGCTCCAGCGAAAGACAGGGGATTTTTATGTAATAATTCACAAAATTACACCCAAAAGAAAAAATTTTCAAAAAGTACTTGATTATTTTTCTTTATTATAATACAATTTAAGAAGAAATTCAACCGCGCGGGACTGAAAATTTTCTGAAAGTTCGGTTTCGGGGAAAAAGAGCGGCACGCCGCTCCTGCCCTAAAAAATAACGCAAAAAAGGAAAAACGAAAAATGAGAGAAAGTATTCTTACGATTCCGGTAAACGAGGTCTTCGAGCCGCGCTGCGGCTGTCCGCTCTGCGCCATGCGCAACACCGTCGAGGAGCATATCTGCGAATATATCATGGGCGCGGCGATGATGGAGCCGGACGTGCGCATGGAAACGAATGAGCTCGGCTTCTGCCTGACCCATTTTGAAATGCTTTTGCAGCAGAATAACCGCCTGTCGCTCGGGCTGATGCTCAACAGCTATCTCGAAAACGCGCGGAACACGATCTTCGAGAAAAAGGGGCTTTTCTTCTCGAAAAACGCCAAGGCGAAAAAGTCCGCCGAGATCGAGCAGACCTGCTTCGTGTGCAGCAAGGTGCGCTGGGGCGTGGATCACATGCTTGAGACGGTCTTTACCATGTTCGTCAAGGATCCGAAATTCAAAAACCTTTTTAAGTCGCAGGAATACGTCTGCCTCCCGCACTACAATATGCTCTCGCAGCTTGCGCCGACAAAGCTTCAGAAGGGCGATCTCGCGGAATTTACCGACGCGCTCGACACTCTTTTAAAGGAGTATCTCAAGCAGCTGAACAGCGACGTGAACGATTTCTGCAACAGCTTCGACTACCGCAACGCGGGAAAGCTTCACAGTCCCGAAATGGAGCATGTCCGCACCTCGGTCGAACGCTCAATCGAATTTTTAACGGGACGGAAGCCGAGAATAAAATAGCCTTCCCCCAAAAGAACAGGACAGCCGATTTTTGCCAATTTGCTCAAAAATCGGCTGTTTTTCCTTTTTGTTTTTGTACAGGAGTACAAAATAAGGCTCTCCCGAAAAATTTCTCCAATTTTTTGTCACCTTTTGTCCCGGTAAAACGTTTTATTTTACAGAAGACAAATTTACGGCGCGGTACCGTTCGGCACCGCCAAGAAAGGACAAGAAAATGAAATTCAGAAAACCCGCCTCGGCAATGCTTGCCGCGGCAATGCTCGTTTCGTCGAGCGCGATCGTATCCTATGCACAGGAGGACGCGGAAATGAAGGCGGCGCTTACCGTTGTTAAGGAGCGGATCGAGATTCCCGAAACGCTGACCGAGTTTACCCATTACGTCCGGACCAATTACGGAAGAAAGACCTACGCGTTCAGCTGGTCGGCGCCCGACGGAAGCGGCTCGATCAGCGCCGAGGTCTGCGGAAAGGTCATTACGGAATACTCCTCGAGCCGGGACGACTTCGCCTTCGACCTTCCCGAAATTGACGACGGAAGCACGAAGCCCTATACCTTCGCGAAGCTGACGAAGGAGGAACTGATCCAAAAGGCAAAGGAGCAGATCAAGAAGCTGAACCCGACGATCACGAAAAAAATCGCGGTCGATTCGGACAACGTTCGGATCTCGCTTTCCGGAAACGACGCTTACATTACGATTTATCGAACCGAGAACGGCGTAAAGGTCGCGGGGCAGAACGGGTCGATCGTTCTGAACAAAAACACCGGCGAGATGACGCGGTTTTACCTGAACTGGATCCCGGGCGCGGGCTTTAAGGATTCCGAAACGGCGATCACGAAATCGGCGGCGCAAAAGGGGTATCGGGAGGCCTTCCCGCTCGAAAAGCGCTATGTGGCGGAGTATGACTGGGAAACGAAGGAGTATACCCCGCACCTCGTCTTCCTCCGCACCGATTTCGGTCAGATCGACGCGTTTACGGGGAAAAAGGCAACCTTTGAGGAAAGCTATGACTATTACGAAGGCGCAGTTGCGGAAGCCGACATGGCGCTCGACGATTCGGACACGGAAAACCCCGCGACGGGCGGCGTGAGCTTCTCCGAACAGGAGATCGCGAAAATGGAGCTGGAGGGACGGCTGATCAAGCCCGACGAAATGCTCTCGGAAATGATCGAATCGGGGATCTGGTCGATCCCGAAAAACGCGGAGGTCGAAAATTACCATACTTATCCGGATTCCCGCACGAATGCCTATTATATGCGTGTTTCGATCCGCGCGAACGCGCCGGTATACGAGAACATGGACGACGTTCCCGAGCCGATCGCGGACGAGGAAGTGATCTACCAGCAAACCTATTACGGAAGCGTGACCTTCAACGCCGAAACGGGCGAAATTCTCTCCTTCTACGGAAACGATCTGAACGGGAAAAGAACGCTGAAATCCGTCAAGAAGGCGCAGCAGCTCATCGAAAAGTATTTTAAGGAAATCGCGGGCGAAAAGGCGGCGGACTTCCCCATTGACGGGAAAACCGCGGGCATCGCTTATTCCGACACGGACAGAAACGGAGAGCCTACCGAATCGTCCGTGATCATGGACATCTCCGCAAACACAAACCGCGTCGTAAACGGGATCGTCTGCGACCCGGAAATCGCTTCGATCTCGCTGGACGCGAGCGGAAGAGTCAGCAATTACTACCTCAACTATCTCGGGCTGGACTACCCGAAGCCCGAAAACATTCTGGAAAACGACGCGGTTTACGAAAAATATTTTGAGCAGATCGGATACGAGCTGTTATACCGCGTCGCGTACAACAACCGGGAAAAGCGGGTCGAAACGGCGCTCGTCTATAACGCGGACGCGGAGCTTTATATCGACGCGTTCAGCGGGACGCTCGTGAACGGAGACGGCAGTGAGAAAACCGTGCGGAAGCCCGATCATTATACCGATCTCGACAGCGCGGACGAATCCCTTCGCGCGGCGGCGGAAAAGCTCGCGCTCTATAACGTCGTCCTGATGGACGAAAAGGGACGGCTGAACGCCGACAAGGCGGTTACCAGAGCGGATTTCGCAAACCTCGTCCGTTCGATCGGCGTATATTATTACGATTCGAGCGAAAACGGCGAAAAGGCGCTTACGAGAAAGTACGCGGCGAAGATTCTGGCGAACCAATACGCGGACATCGCCGAGCTTCCCGGACTGTTCGGCAACACGTTCTCCGATGTACCCGACGGCGATAAGTATGTCGGCTATATCGCGATCGCGGCGGCAAAGGGGTACATGAAGGGCGAAAACGGGAAGTTCCGCCCCTCGGAAAAAATGACGCGCGGCGAAGCCCTTATGCTGGTGTACGATTATCTTTCACGGTGAAAATGAGAGAATTTTAAGAGAGAAAAAGAGAAGAATATATATTTTTCGGGGCTTTGCCCCGAACCCCACTTCCTTTTGTAGCCAAAAGGAAGCGAAAAGCAATATTGCTTTGGATCATGTATCATAATATAAAAATCTGTGTGATTCGGAAGGCTTTCATTGAAATTCGCCGAATCGCACAGATTTTTTATTTTTTGGAAATAGAAAAAGCGACATAAAAGTTTAGGTCAAGCCTTTTCAAAGGCTTGCAGGGGGTGCAAACAGGATGTTTGCAGGTGAACGCCCCAAGCGCCGCATGGACGCGGCGCAATCAAAGCGTTCGCCGAGGGACAAGAGTCCCCCACAAAATATAAATCATTCTCTTTAAAATTCTTTTATCTTCTCCCGCGCTCCCCGAGCGGGACATACTCCCGTTTCGGCTGAACGTTCAGGTAGGCGGGACGGATAATTTTCTTCCCGTTCACGAGCTCCTCGATCCGGTGCGCCGACCAGCCCGCGATCCGCGCCGTCGCGAAGAGGGGGGTATAAAGCTCCTCGGGAAGCCCGAGCATGGAATAGCAAAAGCCGCTGTAAAAATCGATATTCGCGCTTACGCCCTTATAAATGCGGCGCTTTTTCGCGATCATCGCCGCCGCGAGCCGCTCGACCGTGCTGTAAAAGCGGTATTCCCGCTCCATCTGCTTTTCCGCCGCGAGCCGCTCGACGTATTTTTTAAAGGCAACCGCGCGGGGATCGGAAACCGAATATACCGCGTGTCCCATTCCGTAGATCAGCCCGCTGCGGTCGAACGCTTCCTTATTCAGGAGCTTTTCGAGATACGCGTTGATCTCGTCCTCGTCGTCCCAGTCGCGGATCTTCTGCTTCATTTCACGGAACATGCCGCAGACCTTCAGGTTCGCGCCGCCGTGCTTGGGTCCCTTGAGGGAGCTGAGCGCCGCCGCGACGGCGGAGTAGGTATCCGTCCCGGAGGAGGTCACCACGTGCATGGTAAAGGTCGAATTGTTTCCGCCGCCATGCTCCGCGTGAAGCACCAGCGCGAGATCGAGCACCCTCGCCTCCAGCTCGGTATAGCGGCTGTCCTCGCGGAGCAGGTGGAGGATATTTTCCGCGATCGAAAGGCTTTTATGGGGTCGGTGAATGATCAGTCCCTCGTTGTCAATGTAATACTTTTTCGCCTGATAGGAATAGACCGTCAGCATCGGGAACACCGCGATCATCTCCAGCGACTGCCGAAGAACGTTCGGGATACTGAGGTCGTTCGGGCGGTCGTCATAGGCGTAAAGGGTAAGAACGCTCCGCGCGAGGGTGTTCATGATGTCCTCGCTCGGCGATTTCATGACAATATCGCGGACAAACGAGGACGGAAGCTGGCGGTAATCGGCGATCAGGCGCGTGAACGCGGAAAGCTCCTTCTCGCCGGGAAGCTCCCCGAACAAGAGGAGGTATGTAATTTCCTCAAAGCCGAACCGCTTCTCCCCCATAAACCCGCGAATCAGGTCGTGAATATTATACCCTCTGTAATAAAGCTCGCCCTCGCAGGGGACAAGCTCGCCGTTCACCTCTTTTTTCGAGATGATCTCCGAGATCTCGGTCAGTCCCGTTAAAACGCCCTTCCCGTTCAGGTCGCGAAGCCCGCAGTATACGTTATGCTCCAAGTACAGCTCGGGAGGAATGCAGCCGTTCGCCTCGCAGCGCTTCGCGAGGGTCTCGATCTGCGGCGTGATTTTTGAGAAAGGGTAGTGTGATGACATAGCGTACCTCCTGATTGTCTGCTCAATTTCAAAAGAAAAAACTTCCCATAATACATATTGTATAATACAGTATAACACAGATTTATTAAAAAGGCAAGGGGAAACGGTGAAAAGTTTGAAAAAAGAGGGGACAACGAGAATATATAAGAGAAAATATTTATATCACCGAGGGCTCTGCCCTCGGACTCCCGCAAGCCTTTGAAAAGGCTTGACCTAAACTTTTATATCGCTTTTCCTATTTTCAAAAAATAAAAAATCCGTGCGATTCGACGAATTTCTATGAAAACCTTCCGAATCGCGCAGATTTTTATATGATGATACATAATCTAAAGCAATATTGCTTTTCGCTTCCTTTTCAAGCAGGAGGCTTGCAGGTGAACGCCCAAGGCGGCGCATGGGCGCGCCGCAATCAAAGCGTTCACCGAGGTACCAAAAGGAAGCAGGGGCAAAGCAATTTCATTCTTTTTTAAAATCTCAATTCACGGCATATTCATAGTCCGGATCGTAGGTCTGCGCGGCGGTCTCCATGGGCAAGCCCGTCGCCGGATCGAGCGGAACCTCCGTATCCTCGTAAACCGTTTCCTGCACACGCACGAAATCGAGCGCCAGCAGCTCCTCCATCATCGCCTCCGCCTCGGCGTCCGAAATTCGGACATACTGAGAAAAATCAAGCTGATAGGTGCCGTCGGGCAAATACGTATGCCCGCCGTCGGAGTACGAAACAATGCCGCCCCCCAGCTCCCTACGCCCGCCTTCGATCCGGGTATAAACGGTATGCTCCCGGAACTGCCACGTCGGGAACGGGCGCTCCGGATAGGTCGTTTCGCTGTGCGCGGACAAGTGAACCCTTGTGCTGTCCGCCGGATAATTTTCCCAGACGAACGCCGCGCCGATCGACCGTCGCCCCGCGATCATGTGTTTTTTACAAATTTCCATAACCCGATCCGCCTGCTCGGCGGAAAGCGGGTCGGTGATCAGGGTTTGGATCTCCCCGTCTCTCCCGAACGCGTCGAAGATCCGAAAGCGCGCGCCCTCGAGGTACTCCGCCCCGGGACGGAGCGCGATCGCGCCGAAGCCGCCCGTTACGGAAGCCGCCGTAAAGACGGCGACGCAGACCGCCGTCGTCGCCAGATACTTCCCGCTCCAGATCAGAACGCTTTTTACGCCGATCCTCGCGCGGGAAACGATAATGTTAATAATAATATAGATCACCGCCGCGATCAGAACGCCCCAGATCGCCGCGTTCTCGAACGCGAAGAAGGAAAAGACCGTGGCGCAGCCGAGGAACATGACGATCTCGAAAAATACGCGGCTCGCGATCGGGGTTCCGACCGTCCGCGCGTCCCGCTTCCGGTAGATCAGCCCCGAAAGAAGCATGACCGCGAGGGAGATCAGGCAGCCGGTCAGACAGTGAGGGATCACCTTTTCCTCCTCGGTTCCGAACAGGTAGAGAAAGCCCCAGTTCTGGAGAAAATCAAAGCCGTCGAGGGTATAGCGGACAAATCCGGTCTGATACCCCGCGCAGTTCTCGAAAAGGTGGCTTAAAAACGACTGCGGAAGAAAGTTGATGATAAACATCAGGATCAGCGAGAAATACGCGCTTTCCGCCATTGCGCCGCAGCAGCACGCGCAAAGCACCGTGACCGCCATGATAAACATGCTTGCTGCGAGGTAAGCCAGCGGGAGCTGGAAAAAGGAGGGCGCATGCATCATCTGAGCGAACTCCCCATACCGAAAGAAGCCGACCAGCACCGCCAGCGCGTTCCCGAGGACGGTGGAAACGATCAGCGGCGCGATCTGCATGAAAAACAGGCTCAAAAGCCGCGAGAAAAACCGCTCGTCCGCCCGAAGCGGAAGCGCCATGGAAATATCGCAGAACTGCTGATTATTCATATCGCGGAACACGTTCAGGGCGGCGAAAAACCCGACCAATACGCCGAATGCCGCGAAGACCGCGCCGACGGCGGAGGGCTGAAACTCAAACCTCTGAATGGTTATGTCGACGGCGTTCCCCGTCCAGCAGTAGCTCGCGTTAAACGCAAAGAGAAGAAACGCCACGCCGTATAAAACGAGGGTAATGATCCAGAGCTTTTTGTGCGCGCGGGTTTCCGCGACCGCCCCGCGCAGGATTTTTTTAAAGGGATTCCGGGATTCAGAAGATATTTGAGCCATAGCCGCGCGCCTCCAATTCATAAATAAAGATTTCCTCGAGCGTGAGGGGAATAAATTCAAAAATATCCGCGCCGAGCGGGGCGGTCTTTTCGGTAATCTCCGCCTCCGCGCCGCGAACGACCGCCTGCGTGACCGACCCGGCGGCGGTATACTGCACAAGATCGAGTCCCGCGCCCTTCAGCTCGTCCTCCGTTACGGCGCCGCCCTTCCGCGCAAGCTGAATTTTCCCGAAGCCGCTCCGGATTTTATCGATCTCGTCCGCGAAGATCATCTGCCCTTGGTGGATCAGCATGGCGCGGTCGCAAAGCTCGTTGATCTCGGTAATATTGTGCGACGAAACGACCATCGCCGCCCGGCGATCCACCAGCTCGCCGACGATGATCTGCTTGATAAAGCGGCGCATGGCGGGGTCGAGCCCGTCGAACGCCTCGTCGAGAAGCAGGTATTTCGTTCGGCAGGAAAGCCCGATCAGAACGACCGCCTGCCGCTTCATGCCCTTCGAGAACTCGCTCATGCGCTTCCCGCGCGGAAGCTTCAGCTGCTCCGCGAGGCGCTCGTAGGTCTCCCGCGAAAAGCTGTCATAATAGCTTTCATAATAAGCCGCGAGCCCGTCTAAGGTGAATTTCGTATACTGTACCGTCTCGTCGTTGACGAAAAAGATTTTCGCCTTTGCGTTCGGGTTGTCGAAAACCTCCTCGCCGTCGATTTGAACCGTTCCCCGCTCGGTTTTGTACACCCCGCACATCATGCGCAGGAGCGTGGACTTCCCCGCGCCGTTCGATCCGAGAAAGCCGTAGATACAGCCGTCGGGGATCGTAATCGAAATATTGTCCAGCGCCTTAAAGCCGTCCTTTTCGCTCGCCTTCCCCAAGCCCTTTTTCGCGAACACCATGCTCGCGTTTTTAATCTCAATCATGGTTCCCGTCGCTCCTTTCCCGTGCCTTTTGCCTTACGATTTCGATCAGCTCCTCGGCGGGCACGCCCGCCTTCAGCGCCTCGTCCGTCTTTTCCGCGAATTCCCGCGTGAGCGCGGTATTGACCCGCCCGTCCGACGCGGCGACAAAGCTTCCTTTTCCCGCGACCGTATAAATGATCCCGTCGCGCTCGAGAATCGAGTACGCCTTCGCGACGGTGTTCGGGTTCAGTCCGAGCTGCTGCGCGAGCGTCCGCGAGGGCGGGATCTGGTCGTTTTCCTTCAGGAGCCCGCGCGCGATCTCGCCGCATACCGCGCGGTAAATCTGCTCGTAGATCGGCGTTCTCCCCGTAATGTCAATATGGATCAATCGCGACCCCTCCTTTATTGACCTTATTGCACTATTTCAAGTAGTACAATTAGTATAGCACGGGTTCGGAAAATTGTCAAGGGGTTTCTTTTCTTTTTTCTTAAAAAGAGAAACGCCCCTTTCGAGCCGTTCCGAAAGGGGCGTCAGACTGTCGATAAAGAATAAAAAAGAGAAAAACATAACGAGGGGGCGCTGCCCCCAAACCCCCGCCAAAGGAAACTTTTTCCTTTGGAATCCTTTTTCCCGTCGCAATTCGTTCCGATCTCAGCTCTGCGGCTGTCAGGTCGAAAGTCTTACCGAAGCCGAATCAAAATTCTCTAAAAAAGGGAGGATATCGACAAACTGAACGCCCTGCCTTTCCGGCAGGGCGCTTTTCTGTTTATTTCGCGAAATCGACCACGCGGCTCTCGCGGATCAGGTTGATCTTGATCTGACCCGGATATTCCATGTCCCTTTCGATCCGCTGCGCGATCTCCCGCGCGAGAACGATCATTTTATCGTCATTTACGCTCTCGGGCTTGATCATGACGCGGATCTCGCGTCCCGCCTGAATCGCGTAGGACTTATCGACGCCGTTATACGAGGAGCAGATCTCCTCGAGCTTCTGGAGCCGCTTGATATAATTCTCGTAATTTTCGCTTCTTGCCGCGGGACGCGCCGCGCTTACCGCGTCGGCAGCCTGCACCAAGGCGGCGACGATCGTTTTCGCCTCCACGTCGCCGTGGTGCGCCTCGATCGCGTGGATCACGTCCGCGCTTTCCTTATACTTGCGGCAGACGTCTACGCCGATCTGTACGTGCGAGCCCTCGATCTCCATGCTGAGTGCCTTGCCGATGTCGTGAAGAAGTCCCGCGCGGCGCGCAAGGGTCGCGTCCACGCCGAGTTCGTCCGCCATCATGCCCGCGAGGTGCGCCACTTCGATCGAATGCGCGAGAACGTTCTGACTGTACGAGGTGCGGTAATAGAGCCGCCCGAGAAGCTTGATCAGCTCGGGGTGCAGCCCGTTTACGTTCGTTTCAAGCGCCGCGCGCTCGCCCTCCTGACGAATCTTCTGCTCGACCTCTTTCTTCGCGCGCTCTACCATTTCCTCGATCCGGGTCGGGTGAATCCGTCCGTCCTGAATCAGGCGCTCCAGCGCGATCCGCGCGATCTCGCGGCGAACCTTGTCATGGCTCGAAAGCGTAATCGCCTCGGGCGTATCGTCGATAATAAGATCGACGCCGGTAAGCTGTTCGAGCGTTCGGATATTCCGTCCCTCGCGCCCGATAATGCGTCCCTTCATCTCGTCGTTCGGGAGCGGTACGACCGATACCGTCATTTCCGAAACGGTATCCGCCGCGAGACGGGTGATCGCGAGAGCGATATGGCTCCGCGCCTTATCGTCGCATTCGTCCTTGATCCGCTGCTCAAACGCCGCGATCCTGACCGCCTTTTCGTGGTCAAGCTCGGTATCGAGCATTTTCAGAAGATGCTCCTTCGCCTGCTCGGTCGTAAAGCCCGAGATCCGCTCGAGAATATCCATCTGGCTTTTCTTGATCGTTTCCGCTTCGTTCAGGCGTTCCTCCGCCTTTTTATTCTTCGCGGTAAGGTTTTCCTCGAGCTTTTCGAGCTTATCGTTTTTCCGATCGAGATTTTCCTCCTTCTGCTGTAAGCGCCGCTCCGACCGCGACACCTCCGAGCGCCGCTCCTTCAGCTCGCGCTCCGTTTCGTTTTTCATTTTCTGAATCTCTTTTTCCGCCTGTCCCCGCAGACGGTAGATTTCGTCCTTCGCTTCGACGAGTTTTGATTTCTTTTCGGTTGCCGCTTTTTCGCGCCCTTCGGCAATAATGCGCTGCGCTTCCTTCTCGGCAGATTCGATCTGTGCCTCGGCGTCTCTTTTCCGATGCTCGACGCCCATGCGGAACGCGACGAATCCCGAGACTCCCGCCCCGACGATCAAAGCGGCGACGATCGACACGATCGCCCATACTAAGTCCATAAAAAATCTTCCTCCTTTTATCGGGCATTGCCGCGCGGCAGCGCCCCCTGAACTCCCGGCTCATACGGCTCCTTCGGAATCCAAGACGAAAAAAGGCGGAAGAATCCGGCGAAAACGCCGAAAACCGAACAAAACGCGTTTCGTGCCGAAAACGAACGCCGACGCGGACCGAAAGCCTTTCAAAACCGCACAGCTCCAAGCTGTCTGCGATTTTTCGCGTCCCGCGGCAAAATTTCAGTTTCAAAGCCGAAACGCCGTTGTTCTATATTTGAATAACGGTATGAAACGCACCGTTAAAACAGCGGCAGTCTTGAAAAATAGGAATTCATATGTAAACCGGAATCGGTAAAAAAATGATAAATATCTGTATCGGCGGAATCCGCCGCGCTTTTACGTCAAACGGCAAAAACGAACTATCGTTCTTTATATCAACGTATCTTCATACAGACTTATTCACGTTATAATTTTAATACATTTTTAACAAATTGTCAAGGGAATTTCCGAAATTTTATGAAAAAAACACAAATTAAAGCAACATTGACAAAAGCTCCCGCACGATTCCCTTGACGATTTGCCGAAAATGTGATATAATACGGATATGTTACGCTTGCCGGCGTGATGGAATTGGCAGACGTGCCGGACTCAAAATCCGGTGGTAGCGATACCGTGCGGGTTCGACCCCCGCCGCCGGCACCAGCCCGGCAGCCGGGCGGCTAATACGCTCTCAATTTTACGGGAGCGTATTTTTTTGCTTTTTCGAAAAATCTTTTCGGCAGCAATAACACATGAGAAGGTTCGCCGCCCTCCGCGCATGAATCCCAAGGTGCCGGGCGGCTTTTTGTCGTTTTGCGGAGCATTTCTCTGATCGGAGAATCTTCCGAAAACCGACTTTTCCCGCAATTTTTTACCGACACCGATCTCCCGAAATCGCCCTTTTCTCCCCGAGAAAAGAGTCGATTTTTTTACAATTCCGAAAAAAACCGTCATGAAATCCGAAACGGGCTTTTATTTTCGGGGATTTTCGGTCTGGAAAATCCGTATATTGCGTGCTATGATAAATACAAGACCACCAAAGGAGCGAAAAGCGCGGAAAACGCGGCTTTTCACACAGGAAAGGAATGATCAAAATATGGCTATTTTCCAAAAAAGCAATCCGGAATACCGCGCGGAACACGCCGCGGAGCGGAACGCCGTCAATAAGGTCGTCGAGCTTCCGATCTGTTCGATCTCTCCGAACCCCGCACAGCCGCGCGTGATCTTCGACGATTATGAGCTTTCCCAGCTCGCGGTCAGTATCCAGCAAAACGGAATTTTACAGCCGCTTACCGTGCGCAGGCTCGAAAGCGGGATCGCCTACGAGCTGATCGCGGGGGAGCGCCGGCTTCGCGCCTGTAAGCTGTTAAATATGTCGTACGTCCCCTGTATCATCATCGAAACGACCAACAAGGACAGCGCCATTCTCGCCGTCGTCGAAAATCTTCAGCGCTCGGAGCTCAATTACATGGAGGAGGCGTACGCGATCAAGAACCTGATCGACTATTACGGGCTGACGCAGGAGGAGACCGCCGCGCGGCTCGGGATCGCGCAGTCCACTATTGCCAACAAGCTGAGGCTCTTAAAGCTCGGCGACGAGGAAAAGGCGATGGCGCTCCGCTTCGGGCTGAACGAACGGCAGGCGCGGGCGCTTCTTCGGCTTGACCCCGAGAAGCGGAAACCCGCGATCGAATATATCAGCGCGAACCGCCTCAATACGGCGCAGACCGACCGCTATGTGGACGAGCTTCTGAGCGAAAAGCCAAAGCCGAAGATCCGGAAGCGCTGGGGCTTCCGCGCGGTGAACCTCTATATCAACACCTTCAACAAGACGATCGACGCGATGAAGGAGGCGGGGATCAACTGTGAGGCGAGCAGAAACAAGACCGAGGAATTTATGGAATATATCGTGAAAATTCCCCTGCGGTGAACGTTTTTCCCAAAAAGAAAAGCCCCCGAAGCACGGTGCTTCGGGGGTGGGTTCCCATGAAAAAAATTTTTTCGGATTATTCGTCATACGGATCTACAAGCTCGGACGAAACAGGCAAAACGGGAACCGGCTCATAACCCTCGTCTCCCAACCAGCAATCCTCCCCGTCCACCTCAATGATCTCCACCTCGCAATAGTGCGTAAGCCCCGGGGGGTTTAAGTCCGGAATTTTTTCCAACAGATAGTCAAAGGTATAGCCTACCGCCGTACAGATGCGAACTTTTCCGATATAGTCATACCAAGGATCCCGAATCGCCCGGAAGCATACCCCGTTCTCAAAAACATAAAGAACGGCTGTTTCACTTGAAATATGAAAATGCAAGTCATATTTTTCGGCAATCGGAAGCTCCGCCTCGGGATTTTCCGAAAGGGTCGTTTCACCGTCTTTGGTCAGGTAAACGGCAATCAGCTTTTTTCCGATCCTTTCATTTTTCGCATTCGTTTTCCCGACGCAGACGACCGTCGCCATATCCCCGAACCGCAGGCTTTCTTCGCTCGTGATACTAAGCCTTCCCGTTTTCCCGACAAAGACTTCCCCGCCGTTCTCGACGGTAAATTCCGCCCGATTCCCGATCGAAAGCGTTCCGTCCGAGATTACCGCGCCCGAAGGGGAAACGGAAAAATCCCCGTCCGTAACCCGAAGCTTCCCGCCTTTTTGAATGTAAATGCTCCCGTCGATCCTTGCGCCCTTCTTTAAAACTAAGGTGACGTTTCTTGGAACAATCAGCGATTCGTTCCGACCGACCGCAACCGCCCGATCCTTTACCGTTGCGGTTTCCAGAACGGCGGTCGTCAGGATTCCGTGCCAATAAGTGTTTTCAATCGATTCGCAGATGTGCCACCCGCGGATCATCTCCTCTTCCGCGCTTGCCGAAACCGCGCAGATTTGAAGACATAAAAATGCCGCGAGGAGCAGGGAAATGAATTTTTTCATGAGATCGTCCTTTCCGTAAAAACGACTCCCATGTTTTTAGCTGCTGCGGAGCCGCTTAAATTGTGTTTGAAACGGTCGCGTACCATATGTTATACGATTCGCTTTTCTTTTCCGTGTATTCGGAAGGCTTTTCGCCTGTTTCCGTAATACCATAATAGCACGGGAAAAAAGGACATTCAAGGACATTCGCCGGACATCGAAGGACATTCAGCCGCGCCGTAAAAGGAATTTGTTTTCTGCTATATGATACATTATACCAAAAATCCGCGCTTCCGTCAACCCCGTTCCGTCCCAAGCAAACCGTGCGGCGCCCCCGCCGACAAAAAAGCCTCCCTTTTCCAAGAGCCTGTATTCAGCCCTAAAAGAAAAAGGAAGCCGCCATTATGGCAAGTCCGACGATCACCGCCGGAGAGCGGAGCATTTCCCCTCCCGCGCCGCGGGCGGAAAGAGCTTCGCGCGAATGAAGCGAAAAACAGCCGCGCTTCGCCGCGACGACCGCCGCGATCACGCCGAACGGAAGCATCAGATTCAGCACCGCCGAAAACACGCCCGAAAACGCCTTTGCCTCGGGAACGGCGGCGGGCAGATAGGTCGCGAGGCAGACGAGCAGATTGTTCGCCGCGTGGAGGAACACCGTCGGGCGGATTGAATCCGAACGGACGGCGATCACAGCGTAAAAGAACCCGAGGAGCGCCGCGTAGGCGAACTGATCGAAATTCCCGTGATACAGCCCGAAGATCAGCCCGCTCGTCACGGCGGCGGCAAGATCGTGAAACCGCCGGAGCGGCTTCAGGAGAAGATCCCGGAACAGGTATTCCTCCGCGAGCGGCGCGACCGCGCAGATACAGAGCATGAAAACGCCGAGCTGTACCGGATTCTGCGGCTTCATGCCGCCGAACACCTCCGGGATCGCTCCCGTTCCGAAAAAAAGGTCGAGAATCCCGTTGATCAGCTCGGTCAGGATCGTACCGAGCGAGCCCGCCGCGACGCCTGCCAAAAATAAAAGGACGGAATCGAGCGGAAAACGCGCGTAGGAGCCGTCCGGCACAAACGCCGCCCGCTCCCGCCGGAACATCGCCCGGATCAGCAGGATCGGGAAAACGTATGCCGAAAGCTCGTTCAGGATCATGAGCGCGATGTAATAGCCGTCGGTGTCCCGCTCGGCGCGAAGCCCGAGGACCGAAAAAAGCAGCGAAAAAAGGATCGGCGCGGCAACGTTGTTCAAAACGAGCAGCACCATCGCGATCCCGTATTTATAAGCGGTTTCTTTTAGGGCAGGACTTCGCTCTTCCCTCGTTTCGGAAATCGGGGACGTTTGAATCACCTCTTTTCGGGCATTTTACGAAAATATCAGCGTATTCAGCAGCTTTTCCAGCCCTCCCGTATACGTGTCGATCAGCAGGAGAACCGCGATCCCCATCGGAACCGTCAGCAGGAGCATTCTCGCCTTTTTCCCGTTCCCGATCTCGTCCCAGACCTTCGGAACGCGGTAACGGCGAATCTGCTTCAGCTTTACGAACACATGGACGATCCCCGCGAGCCCGAGCAGGAGCGCGCTGATCGTATAGACCGCGAAAACGACGATCATCAGCATATCCCCGTCGGGAATCTCGCCCTCCGCCGTCCCCGAAAGAAGGTGCTCCTGCACCGAGGGCGCGGTCAGAAGAAGGAGCATTCCGCTCGAGACGCTGTTTACCAGAATATGGATCACCGTCGTCGGGATCAGCGAATCGGTCACGTCCGCGATATAGCCGAGCGCAATCCCGATCGCCGCCGCGTAAAAGCACTGGCTTAAATTCCCGTGGAACAAGCCGAAGAAGATCCCCGTAAAAAAGATCGCGAGCCCGTTTCCGTAGGGCTTCAGCGCCTGAAGCAGCGTCCCGCGGAACACAAATTCCTCAAAGATCGGCGCGATGACCGCCGCGAAAAGGAACATGACCCACGCGCTTCTCATGCTCGGCGCGGTCATCTGCATGACCGGATTCAGGGATTCGGTCAGGTCGCTGTCCGTCGTGGCGAAATAGGTCACCGCGATCGTCAGAAGGTTAAAAAGCTGTCCGAGCCCGTATACGGCGGGGAAGTTCCCGATCGCGCGGGCGCATTTCCCCGGAACGCGGTACATCGCCCGCAGTCTTGCTCCCCGGTCACGGAAAAATCCGAACATTCCCGCGCTGATCACGGCGGGAAGAAGCTGCAAAAAAAGGAAGGAGATCGCTAAATGAAGAAAATAGAGCGCGTCGGGAGAAAGCCGCTCCCCGCCGAGCGCGTAGAGCAGGTTCAGCGTAAGGCTCGCGGGAATGCGGAGAAAAACAATGATCGCCGCGAAAAAGCCTGTTTTATAGGCGATCTTATGATACTCGGGAAGCAGGGAAACCGCCTCCGCCGATTCGGGTATTCTTTCTTCCATGCGCTTTTCCTTCCTTGATTTTAAGAATATTGAGAGAAAAAAGAGATTGAATATATTTTGCGGGGGCGCTGCCCCCGAGCCCCCGCAAGCCTTTGAAAAGGCTTGACCTAAACTTTAATATCGCTTTTAAAAGTTTCTTGTAAACGGTAATTTTGAGCGATTCTTCGTTTTACGAATAAATTGAAGCAAATTGCAGTCCTGCAAAAAAAGCTATGCTGTATAAAGCCATTTTGCTTTTCGCTTCCTTTTGGCACAAAAGGAAGTAGGGGTTTGGGGACAAAGTCCCCAAAAAATATATATTCTTCTCTTTTTTCTCTTAAAATTCTCTCACTTTTTCTTTCTCAATTTATTTTTTTCCCAATGCTCGATCACGCGGGTATCGGCGCGCTCGACGGCGAGCCCGTCGGGAGGAACGTTTCCGGTAATGGTCGAGCCCGCGCCCGTTGCGGCGTTTTCGCCGATCTCGACCGGCGCGATCAGGTTGGTGTTGCAGCCGATAAAGGCGTGATCGCCGATCACGGTACGGTATTTATTGATCCCGTCGTAATTCGCCGTGACGCAGCCGCAGCCGAAGTTCACCCCGCGCCCGACGTCGCTGTCCCCGATATAGGTCAGGTGTCCCGCCGCGGTATTCTCGCCGATTTCCGAGTTCTTCACCTCGACGAAATCGCCGAGGTGAACCCCCTCGTGGAGGATCGTCCCGGGACGCAGGTTCACAAAAGGTCCCGCCGTGACGCGGTCATGAATCTCGGCGGAGGTCGCCTGTACCGCGTTTAAAACGACGCCGTTCCCGACGCGGCAGTCCTCGATCACGCTGGACGGACCGATCACGCAGCCCTCGCCGATCTCGGTCTTTCCGCGAAGGATCGTATTCGGAAGAATTTTCGTATCCCGCCCGATCCTTACGTCCTTCCCGATAATAACGCCGTCCACGCTCAGGAATTCCACCCCGTTCGCGAGGTGCTCCTCAAAAACGCGTACCCGCGCGACCTCGTTCAGCATCAGAAGCCCCTTCCGGTCGTTCGCGCCGAGGACCAGATCGGGATTTTCCGCTGTGAAGCATTCCGCCCGTCCGCCCTTTTCACGAATCAGCGCGACCGTATCGGTCAGGTAGTATTCGCCCGTGATCGGATTCGGCGAAAGCCGTGAAAGCGCATCCGAAAGCGCCCTTCCGTTGAACCAGTAAACCCCCGCGTTTACCTCGGCAATGGCTTTCTGCGCGTCGGTGCAGTCCTTCTGCTCCACAATCGAGAGGAATTCGCCGTTTTCGCCGCGGAAGATCCGCCCATAGCCCGTCGGATCGTTCAGCTCCGCCGAAACGACGGTCACGGCGTTCCCGTTCTCCTCGTGGAGCCGAAGCGCTTCCGTAATCGTCCGCACATCAACGAACGGCATATCCCCGTTAAACACCAGTACGTTTTCGCTCTGCTCGACGAGCGGGAGCGCCTGCCGCACGGCGTGACCCGTCCCGAGCCGCTCGCTCTGCATATACGTCTGCAAAAAGCCGCGGCGGGAAAGGTAATCGGTGACCTCCTCCGCGCCGCTCCCGATCACGATCCCGATCTCCTTCGGGGAAAACCCCGCGCCGGTCACGCTGTCGAGAATCCAACCGAGCATGGGCTGCTCCAGCACCTCGCAGAGCACCTTCGGGTGAACGGACTTCATGCGCTTTCCGTCGCCCGCCGCCAAAATAACCGCACACTGCTTCATTAAAAATCGTTCCTTTCCTCTTGGGATCCTGCGCTCCCCTTATCATTACTATTCCCGTCAAAGGCGGAATATACGGGCGTTCTTCGCCCGTATTACAAGAAAAGCAACACTCACACCGAGGCGTGCGTGTTGCCTTAATTTTTATTCGCCGAGATACGCCTTTTTAATGCTCTCGTCGTTAATCAAGGCGGACGCCGCGCCCGAAAGCTTGATCGTTCCCGTTTCGAGGACATACGCGCGGTCGGCGATCGAGAGCGCCTTTTTCGCGTTCTGCTCTACCAGAAGAACCGTTGTTCCGCCCGCGCGGATCTTCCGGATAATATCGAAAATCTCGTTTACGTAAAGCGGCGAAAGCCCCATGGACGGCTCGTCCATCAGAATGATCGACGGCTTGCTCATAAGCGCGCGTCCCATCGCGAGCATTTGCTGCTCACCGCCCGAAAGCGTTCCCGCGATCTGCGTGCGCCGCTCCTCAAGCCGGGGAAAACGCTCATACACGCTCTTCAGCGACTCGGCGATCTCCGCCTTATCCCTCCGCGTGTACGCCCCCATCATGAGGTTTTCGTATACGGTAAGCTGCTGAAACACGCGCCGCCCCTCGGGAACGTGCGCCATGCCCATGGAAACGATCTTATGCGCGGGCGTTTTCGTAAGCTCCCTCCCGTGAAAGAGAATGCTCCCGCGCTTCGCGGGGATCAGCCCCGTGATCGTATGAAGAATCGTGGTTTTTCCCGCGCCGTTCGCGCCGATCAGGGCGATGACCTCTCCCTGCTCCACTTCAAAGGAAACGCCCCGGATCGCCTTAATGACCCCGTAGTTTACCTCGAGGTCGTGTATTTCAAGCATTGCCATCGCTGCTTCAGCCCTTTCTGCTCTTTTCCTATTCGCCCAGATAAGCGGTAATCACCTGCGGATCGTTTAAAACCTGCGCGGTCGCGCCCTGCGCCAGAACCTGACCGAAATTCAGCACCGTCAGCTCCTCGCAGATCCCGCCGACAAGCCGCATATCATGCTCGATCAGAAGGATCGTCATATCGAATTTATCGCGGACGAAGCGGATCGTACTCATCAGCTCCTCCGTCTCGTTCGGGTTCATGCCCGCCGCCGGCTCGTCAAGCAGCAGCAGCTTCGGATCGGTCGCGAGCGCCCGCGCGATCTCAAGCTTTCTCTGCTTCCCGTAGGGGAGGTTCGAGGCGGTAATGTTCGCCTCTTTTTCAAGTCCCATGACCGTCAGCAGCTCCATCGCCCGCTCGTTCATCTTTTTTTCCACTTTAAAATAGCGCGGAAGCCGCAGAATCCCCTCGATCGTCGTATAGCCCATGCGGTTATGAAGCCCGACCTTTACGTTATCGAGAACGCTCAGCGCCTTAAACAGGCGGATATTCTGAAACGTGCGGGCGATTCCGACTTTATTGATCGCGATCGTATTCATGCCGACGATATTTTTCCCGTCAAGAAGGATCGTCCCCGTATCCGCCTTATAAACGCCCGTTAGGAGGTTGAACGCCGTGGTTTTTCCCGCGCCGTTCGGTCCGATCATGCCGTAAAGCTGTCCCTTCCGGATCGTCATGTTCAGGTCGTTTACCGCCTTTAAGCCGCCGAAGGAGATCCCGAGGTGCGTTACCTCAAGCATATTTTCGCTCATGCGCCCGCGCCCCCTTCCGTCGCTTCCGTTTTCCTTTTGAACAGCTTCGCGCGGATCGTGTTTTTCAGCGCCTCGCGCAGTCCGATTGCCTTCGGACTCCAGTTAAAGAGCATAACCGCGATCAGCACGACCGCGTATACGAGCATTCGGTAATCCCCGATAAAGCGGAGCCGCTCGGGTAAAATGTACAGAACGATCGTCGCGATGACCGAGCCGCGAATGCTCCCGATCCCGCCGAGTACGACGTATACGAGAATCATGATCGAGGCGTTATAGTTGAACTTGTCCCCCGCGGAGGTGAGCGTCGCGTAGTTGTGGGAATAAAGCGCGCCCGCCGCTCCCGCGAGCGCCGCCGAAATCGTAAAGACCATCAGCTTGTATTTCGTGATATTGATTCCGACGGATTCCGCCGCGATCCGGTTGTCGCGGATCGACATGATCGCCCGTCCGTCGCGGGAATTTACCAGATTCAGCACAATAAAAAGCGTGATCATGACGAGGATAAACCCGACCGTAAAGGTCGAATCCTGCGGCGTTCCCGTAATCCCCTGCGCGCCCTTGATAATGACCTTCCCGTCGGATTCCAGCCCGAGCGCCATCGTATTTTCCAGCGAAAAATGAAGCCCTCTCGAATCCACGCCGAGGTTGATGACGTTTACGACATTTTTAATGATCTCCCCGAACGCGAGCGTAACGATCGCGAGGTAGTCGCCCTTTAAGCGAAGCACCGGGATTCCGATCAGGATCCCGAAAACCGCCGCCGCCGCCGCGCCGATCAGGATCGCCAGCGTGAAGCGAAGCGGAGCCGCCGTGATCGTTTCCTCCATACAGCGGGAAAAGACCGCGCTCGAATACGCGCCGACGCACATAAAGCCCGCGTGACCGAGGCTGAGCTCTCCCAGAATGCCAACCACAAGGTTCAGCGAAACCGCCATCACGATATAAATGCAAAGCGGGACAAGATAGCCGCGCATGGAGCTGGAGAGATTCCCCGTCCCCTGTAAGATCATCATGACGGCATACGCGGCGATCACGATCCCGTAGGTGACCGATTGGTTGATCAGATTCTTTCTTTTGTTCATGGAACGCCCTCCGTAAAGCCGCGGAACCCGGAAGTAAACGGAACCCGCGGGATTTCACCCTTTAAACCTTTTCCTGTATGTTCTTTCCGAGGATCCCCGCCGGCTTTACGAGAAGGATCACGATTAAGATCAGGAATACGATCGCGTCCGCCATCTGCGAGGAAATATACGCTTTTCCGAGAATTTCGATAATCCCGATCAGGAGTCCGCCGATCATCGCGCCGGGGATCGAGCCGATCCCGCCGAATACCGCCGCGACAAAAGCCTTGATCCCGGGCATGGTACCCGTATAGGGGGTAAGCTGGGGATATGCCGAGCACATGAGCGCGCCCGCGACCGCCGCGAGCGCGGAGCCGATCGCAAAGGTGAGCGCGATCGTTCCGTTTACGTTAATCCCCATGAGCATGGCGGCGCCGCGATCCTCCGAGACCGCCTGCATCGCCTGTCCCGCCTTTGTTTTCTTAATAAATAAGGTCAGCCCGATCATAATCACGATACAAGCCCCGATCGTCACCAGCGCGACCGGCGTAACGGTAAGCTCGCCGCCCGCAAGCTCGATCGGCGGCGCGTTAATAACGGGGGTAAAGGTCTTCGCGTCCGCCCCGAAGATCAAGAGCGCGATATTCTGGAGAAAATAGCTGACGCCGATCGCCGTAATCAGCACCGCGAGCGACGAGGACGCGTTTCTCAGCGGGCGGTAGGCGATCCGCTCGACCAGAACGCCGAGAACGGTACAGAACGCCATCGCGATCAGAAGCGCGAGAACCGCGTTCATTCCGAGATTCGCCATACAGGTAAACACCGCGAAGCCGCCGATCATAATGACGTCGCCGTGCGCGAAGTTCAGCATTTTCGCGATCCCGTAAACCATGGTATATCCGAGCGCGATAATCGCGTACACGCTCCCGAGACTCAGCCCGTTAATAAAATATTTCAAAAAGCTCATCATAGGAGAAAGCTCCTTTCTGCCCCGAATTTTGCCCGTACACAGAATATACGCCGTACTTTTTTCGCGACCCGGATTTTTTGCACGTACATCGGGAGCGGAAAAAGCGCCGATCACCGGTATGCCCTCGACCCTCGGGGGCATACCGCTGACCTGTACGGGAGACTTAACTGCCCCCGTACAGAACCGCGTAAACCGCCGACGCGGATTCCGTATCGGCGGTTGACTGTTCGGTAAAAAATCGGGAATTACTGCATCGCCTTATAAGAGCCGGTCGTTACGCCATCCGCGTCGGTAACCGTCTCGATTACGACCGCCTTCGGAGCCTTGGAAGGCTCGCCGTCCGCCTGCCAAGTGGTGCTGGCGCCGGTCACGCCGTCAAAGGTGATCCCCGTCATTGCCTCGGAAAGCTTCGTCCCAATCTCTTCAACGCTCATATCCGCGGTAATGCCCGCCTTCTCCGCCGCCGCCTTAATGATATACATCGCGTCATACGCGTCCGCCGCGAACTGGTTCGGGGTCTCGCCGAACTTATCGACGTACTTCGTTACGAACGCGACGGTCTTATCGTCGGTCGCGTCCGCCGCGAACGGAGTCAGGAGCATAACGCCCTCGGTCAGCGTCAGATCGAAGTTTTCGAGCGAGAGAATTCCGTCCATGCCGTCTACGCCGAAGAACTTTACGTTAAGACCCGCCGTCTTGGACTGGGATAAGATCAGAGACGCTTCCTGATAATAGATCGGGAGGAACACGAGATCCGCGCCGCTGTCCTTCGCCTTCTGGATCTGTACCGAGAAGTCGGTCTTGGAATCCTCGGTAAAGGCTTCCGCCGAAACAATCTCGAACGGCTGGTTCGCCGCTTCTTCCGCGAACTTCTCATAGATACCCGTCGAATAAATATCCGAGCTGTTGTAGATAACCGCGACCTTGTTCGCGAGACCGTTTACGCCGATATATTCCGCCGCGCCGACGCCCTGGTTCGGGTCGGAGAAGCATACGCGGAACGCGTTATCGTACTTTACGCACTCAACCGCGGAGCCGGAGGGCGTAAGCTGGTACATGCCGTCCTTATGCGTTTCCTCAACGACCGCCTGGCAGGGTCCCGAGGTAACGGTTCCCATCAGGAGCTGCATTCCCCAGTCCTTTAAGGTATTGTACGCGTTTACCGCCTTTTCGGGATCGTGAACGTCGTCCTCGAACTGGAACTCGACGGTCATGCCGTTAATGCCGCCCGCCGCGTTGATTTCCTCGACCGCGATCTCCGCCGCGTTCTTTACCGCCTGTCCGTAAACCGCCGCGCCGCCGGTGACCGGTCCGATTCCGCCGATCTTAAGGGTGTTTCCGCCCGCCGAAGAGCCGCCGTCCGCAGACGGGCTCGCCGCGCCGCCGTTCGTCGTGGTCGAAGAAGGGGTCGAGCCCTCTTCGGAGCAGCCCGCGAACGCCGTCAGCATCGCCATGGCGCAAAGTCCCGCGCCGAGCTTTTTCAGTAATGTTTTCATTCTGATCGTTCCTTTCTTTTCCGGAAGCCGCGATCCCGCCGCTTCCCTGTCGTTTACACATTAAAATTTGAGCTTTTTCGCCCTTTTTATGGTGGACCTTTTCGGTGAAATTATTTCCCCGAAAAATCTCCTGCTTTAAGAATATAGTATTTGCAATTTTTTGTCAAGAGTAATTTAGGAGAAATGAACGCCCCCGAAGCCTGTTTTTTTGGAAAAATGCCACAAAAAATGAATTAAACAAAAGTAAAACTTGCAAGCGCATCATTTCGGGCAATTTCCTTACCCCTGTTTGACGTGCACGTCGAGCTGATTGTACGGAATCTCGATTCCTTCCTTGATAAATTCGCGGCGGACGCGCTCGAGCGTATTGAAATAAACGTCCCAGTAATCCTCGGTTTTTGCCCAGAGACGGACGGTCACCGCCACGCAGCTTTCCTTACAGCCGCTCATGCGGATAAAGGGCATTTTTCCCTCCTCGCGGAGGATCGCCGCGTCGCCCTCGATCGCCGCTTCGATCGCCTTTACCGCGCGGTCGTAATCCTCGTCGTAGGAAATTCCGAATTCGAGATCGACCCTTCGGGTCGGAAGCTCGGAATAATTCACGACGACCGCGCCCGACGCGATCCCGTTCGGGATAAAGATCGACTTATTGTCGGGCGTCAGAAGCTTTGTGTACAGGATACTGATTCCCTCGACCGTTCCCTCGTCCCCGCCCACGCGGATATAGTTCCCGACGCGAAACGGCTTCGCGAACAGGATCAGGAACCCGCCCGCGAGGTTGGAAAGGCTGTTCTGAAGGGCAAGACCGATCGCCACGCCCGCCGTACCGATCACGGTAATGATCGAGGTCATCGGCACGCCGAGAACGGTCAGCGCGACGGTAATCACCAGCACGTACAAAGCGATCTTTACCGCCGAGCGGATAAAACGGTTCACCGTCAGATCGAGCCGGGAGCGATCCATCGCCTTTCCCATCAGCTTTACCGTGACGCGCGAGGCAATTACCCCGAGAATCAGGATCACGACCGCCACAAGGATCGTCGGGACGCGCAAAACAAAGCTGTTCCAGATGCTTTCGAGAAACCGCTCGAAGCGGTTCAGACCCTCCGCCGGCTCGGGAATGGGAAAAATCTCCGTTTCCGCGGCGAGAAGCGATAAGAAATCCATGGTTTTTCCTTTCTTTTTCAGCAGTCCCGCGAAAACGCAGTCCTGCCATAGGGCATGTTGACACTACCGCTCAACGCCCGTCTTACAGCCATATTTTCCGTGTTTCTGCGTTGATTTTTCTTGACATACGCCAGTATGCCTGCGAAAAATCGCCTTGAAACGCGAAAAATCTGACTGTAATCCGAACATTTCGTGTAGTGTCAACAAGCCCTAAAAAATCAGCTCATAGAACACCGGGACAAGCAGCGCGGGCAGAAGATTCCCCGTTTTAAACCTTTTCCCGAACGCGAGGTTCACGCCGACGCAGAAGATCAGCGACGAGCCGACGAACGAGAGATTCGCGATCAGCCGCTCGCTCATCAGCGGCTCGAGCAGCTTCGCGAACAGGGTCAGCGTCCCCTGATATGCAAAAAGCGGGAGGGCGGAGAAGAGTACCCCCACGCCGAGCGTCGAGGCGAACACCATCACGATCACGAGGTCGAGGATCGCCTTCGCCGCGAGGATCGAGTAATCCCCGCGAAGCCCGTCCTCCAGCGCGCCGAGCACCGCCATCGCCCCGACGCAGATCACGAGCGAGGCGGTCACAAAGCCCTCGACAAAGGTATTATCGTTTTCGCGCCCGATCTTCCGCCTGATCCATTCGCCGAGCGCGTCAAGCCGATCCTCGATTTTCAGCGCCTCGCCCGCGAGCGCGCCGAGGACGAGCGAGAAGATCAGGAGCAGGGTCGCGTTTTCCTCCGAGGAGAATCCGCCGAGCGTCCCCGAAGCCCCGATAAAAATGGTCGAAACGCCGAGCGCCGACATCAGGATCTCGCGAAAGCGCGGCTTGATCCCTTTTTTCAGCAGGATTCCGAGCAGCGCGCCCGCAACGACCGCCGCCGTGTTGATAAGTGTTCCCATGACCGTTCCGCCTGTGTTGCATATTTTACGGCGGGAATACCGATTCCCGCCGTAAACGAAATTCTGTTCTTCTTGGATTAGAACTTGTTCCTATGAGAACATGTTCTTATACGCAGCCCTGCGCCTTCATCGCTTCGGCAACCTTTAAGAAGCCCGCGATATTCGCGCCCGCCATGTAGTTTCCGGGCATGCCGAACTCCTTCGACGCGTCGTCGCAGGACTTGAAGATCGACTGCATAATGCCCTTCAGCTTCGCGTCAACCTCCTCGAAGGTCCAGCTCATGCGAATGGAGTTCTGCGACATTTCGAGACCCGAGGTCGCTACGCCGCCCGCGTTCGCCGCCTTCGCGGGACCGTAGAGCATCTTGTTCTTAAAGTAAACCTCGATCGCTTCGGGCGTGGAAGGCATATTCGCGCCCTCGGCAACCGCGTAGCAGCCGTTTTTCGCGAGGATCGCCGCGCTTTCGCCGTCAATCTCGTTCTGAGTCGCGCAGGGAAGCGCAATATCGCACGGAATCGTCCAGATCCCCTTGCAGCCCTCGGTATAAGTTACGTTCTTATGCGAGGTTCTCGCGGCGTATTCCTTGATTCTGCCGCGCTCAACCTCCTTGATCTGCTGAACGAGCGCAAGCTCGATTCCGTCGGGATCATGGATATAGCCGGACGAATCGGAGAGCGCGACAACCTTCGCGCCGAGCGCGGTCGCCTTCTGCGTCGCGTAGATCGCGACGTTTCCGGAGCCGGAGATTACGACCGTCTGATCCTTAAAGCTTTTTCCGTTCGCCTTTAACATTTCGTCGGTGAAGTAGCAAAGCCCGTAGCCCGTCGCCTCGGTGCGCGCGAGCGAACCGCCGTAAGTTAAGCCCTTTCCGGTCAGGACGCCGTGAAACTCGTTCCGGAGCCGCTTATACTGTCCGAACATATAGCCGATCTCGCGTCCGCCGGTACCGATGTCCCCCGCGGGAACGTCGCAGTCCGCGCCGATATGGCGGTAAAGCTCGGTCATAAAGCTCTGGCAGAAGCGCATTACCTCTCCGTCGCTCTTCCCCTTCGGGTCGAAGTCCGAGCCGCCCTTCGCGCCCCCCATCGGGAGGGTCGTAAGGCTGTTCTTGAAAATCTGCTCGAAGCCGAGGAACTTGATGATTCCGATATAAACCGAGGGGTGAAGGCGGATCCCGCCCTTATACGGACCGATCGCGGAGTTGAACTGAATCCGGAAGCCGCGGTTTACGCGAACCTTCCCGCTGTCGTCCACCCACGGAACGCGGAAGATGATCTGACGCTCCGGTTCAACGATTCTTTCAAAAACGCCTGCTTCCACGAGATCGGGGCGCTTTTCCGCGACGGGCTCGAGGGTCTCGAGAACCTCGGTCACCGCCTGAATAAATTCCGGCTCTCCCGCGTTTCTTTTCTTAACGGTCTCGAGAAGCTCGGCTAAATACTGATTCTTAATTGCCATGGGAATAGTCCTCCATTCAAAAATTCCTGCTTTCGCCCCGCCGACGCCCTTGTCGGAGGAACGCTGTTTTCTTACTTTACTATTTTACCATATTCTTCCGAATTTTGCAATATTTTTTTTAAAAAATTTCTTTTTTATTTTTGGGCAGGGAAACGGGGCTGACGGGTGCGCGGACACGGCGGGGTTTTCTTCCGCAATAAATCAAAAGCAAATTCTCCCCTTTTCTGTGGATTCCGCCGATTTTAGCCGCCGCGCCGTCAAAAAAGCCCGAAAGCCCTTGACGTATCCGCCTTTTTCATGTATTATTAAGATGTATGCCATATACCTTCAAAGGAGCATTTTTTATGCCTTCTGTTCAAATTGCCGCTTCCGTCCTCAATTCCGACCTTTCCGCGCTCGGAAAAACGGCGGAGCGGATCGCCGAAAGCGGGATCGAATATCTTCATTTCGACGTCATGGACGGCGAATTCGTCGAAAATATCACCTACGGAAGCGCCGTACAGGCTTGTATCGGGAAACGCTGTCCCGTCGCGGTCGACACTCATTTAATGGTGCGCCGCCCCGCGCGGCAGATTCCGCTTTTCGCGGCGGCGGGCTCGAGGATCATCACCTTTCACCTCGAAAGCGAGGGAGAGCCAGCCGAGCTGATCGAAATGATCCGTTCTTATGGGATCCGCGCGGGAGCCGCCCTGAAGCCGAATACCCCCGCCGAAGCGATTTTTCCCTATCTGGACAGGCTCGATCTCGCGCTGGTCATGACAGTCGAGCCGGGCTACGGCGGGCAGGGCTTTCTCCCCGAAACGCTCGGGAAGATCCGCGCGATCCGCCGGGAAGCGGAACGTCTCGGGAAAGAGCTTGACGTCGAGGTAGACGGCGGGATTAACGAAAAGACCGCCCCCCTCGCGCGGGAGGCGGGCGCTAACCTTCTCGTCGCGGGAACGTATCTGTTCCGCGCGGATTCACTCCAAACGGCGGCGGATCGGCTCCGCGGATAAAAACGAGGCTGACCCGGCGGCGTGCTTAAGCGTGCGCCGTCTAAAATAAGCTCCCGATCTTTTCCGCGGCGCGTTCCCCGCAGATCAGCCGCCCCCGCTCCGCCGCCGCGCGGATCCCGAGGTCGTCGGTAACCGTTTCCCCGTATTCGCCGATCAGGCGCTTCGCCGTCTCGATTTCGCGCCGATCCCCCGAAAGGATCAGGCGATAGCTCCCGTCCTCATAGGCGTAGACCCGCGTTTCGGCGTCCCCGCAAAAACGAAAAAGCCCCGCGCAAAGGCGCACCAGAAGCGAAAAGCTCTCTACCCGCCCCATGATCTCACAGCGCGCCTCGGTCGGCTCTCTTTCATACGCGGCGCCGACCCCGACGGTTTCTCCGATATTCGCGCCGAGGCTCGACACATACAGGATACAGCCGCCGTCCGCGCGGGGGAACGCCTCGAGAAAGAGCCGCTCCGCCTTATAGCCCGAAAAAAGCTTCATGCGTTTTAACAGGCGCGCAAGCCCCCGCTTCGTTTCCGCCGTTCTCGCGCAGAGCGTTTCGGCGCAGAGCGCGTATTCCCGAAGCTCCTCTTCCGAAAGCGTAATTTTTACCGTATTGCGGCTCAATGAATCAACCTGCATAAAAACCTCCTCTTCCCCCGGATACGGGAATCTGCCATAAATATAAAGGAAAAAACTATGTCCGAACGAAAAAACGAGCTGCTCGATAAATTCGACAGCAATACCCATACGCCCGTTATCGCGCCGAAACGAACAAGAAAGCAGAAAACCGTCTACGCGGATCAGCTTCTCTGTCTGCTCCCCCTGCTCGGGCTCGGAATCTGGAAAAGCGGCGCGCGCGCTCTCGTGATCGCCGCGGTTTCCGTTCTCGTCTGCATGCTTTCCGACTTGATTTTTTGCCGCATGACCAAAAAGACCTATAACCCGAAGGATCTTTCGACCTTCGCGTCGGGGCTTTGCATCGCGCTGATGATGCCCGCCTCGGTGAGCTATGGGATCGTCGTCTGCGGCGCGTTCCTCGCAATGGGGATCAAGCATATTTTCGGCGGAAAGGATAATTACATCTTTAACCCGACCGCCGCCGCGATCGCCTTTCTCATTATCTGCTTTCCGCAGGAAATGCTCCTCTATCCCGCGAACGGCGTCCGTCCCGACGTTTTTGCGGGCGCGGATCCGACGGCGCTCGTCTCCGGGATCGAAAGCTATCTCATGAAAATCGGAACGGCGCCCGCCGTCTCGTTCCGCGACCTTCTGATCGGAAATTACGTCGGTCCGCTCGGTACGACGCAGTTTCTCGTGCTCGTCGTCTGCGGCGTATGCCTGATCGCGCGGCGGTCGGCTTCGCTTCTCGTGACGGTTTCGGGGCTCGGCTCCTATTGCGCGCTGACCGCCCTGTTTCCGATTTATAACAGTATCGGGGACACCGTCCTGCTCGAGCTTACCGGCGGGTATCTCCTCTTCGGCTTTATCTTCCTCGCAAGCGATCCGCAGACGCTCCCGAAAACCCCCGCCGCGAAGATTCCCTACGGGATCCTGATCGGCGTGCTCGGCTGTCTGTTCCGCCACTTCGGAAAGGTCGAGGGGTCATTCCTGTTTGTCCTCCTGATCGCGAACGCGCTTTCGCTCAACCTCGATACGCTCTGCGCCTCGGCGCTTCTGAAGCTGAAAAACGCCGCGGCTTATCTCCTCCGGAACATGGGGCGGTACGAAAAGCTCCGCGAAGCGGCGGGAGACGATTCCGCCCGGAAGCGCCTTACCGATACGATGGAAATTATTGTTCCACCGACAAATTATAATATGCCGCCTATCGACGGGAAAGTTACGAAAATTAAGCGCAGAAAATCGAATCCCCTGTCGCGCCTGATCAGCTTATGCAGGATCCGGCTGAAAAAAGCGATCAGTGTTCGGAAAAGCAGGAAAAACGGCGAACGCAAGGAATAGTCTGTGCCTCGGCATATACCGCAGGAGCGAGTTTCTTCCATCGGAAAGGATTGATCAGAAAGTGGAAAAGAAAATCAGCCTTAAGGACGGGCTTTTTAAACAGAATATCGTTTTCATGAGCGGACTTCTGACCGCTCCCGTGATCGCCTGTACGACGACGCTCCCGAAAAGCCTCGCGGTCTGCGTGGTCTTTTCGCTCGTATCGTTCTTAACGATCACGGTCTGCCGCGCCGTACCGCGAAGGATCGCCTATACCCTGCGCGTAATCCTGTATTCGTTCGCGGCTTCGGCGTTTTATATCCCCGTTTACTTTTTTACGACCGCCCTGTTCGGAAAGACGGTCGTCGGCGCGGCGGGGGTCTATCTCCCGATCCTCGTGACAAACGCGCTGATCCTCTCGAAAACCGAGACGCGCTTTTACGGCGAGCCTTTTTCCGACATGATCCTCGATACGGCGGTATTTATCCTCGGCTTCGACGGGGCGTGTATCCTCGTCGGCGCGCTTCGGGAAATCCTTTCGGCGGGAACGCTCGGGGGGAACTATCTCCCGCTTCCGTTTACGATCCCCGCGCTTGAGACGACTTTCGGCGGATTCCTTTTTGTGGGAATCCTCGCGGGGCTTTTCCGGGGAATCTACAATCATCGGAAGGCGCAGCTTCTCGCTCCCGAGCCGGAGAACGGCGAGGAATCCCTCGCGGAATACGCCGAGGACATGGGCGAATTCCTTGCCGAGGGGCTTACGGGACGGAAGGCGGACGCGGAAAAGCCCGAAAAGATCAAAATCTATCACTCCGGACGGAAGAAAAAACGCCCACCCGCGAATCTGCTTGAGGTGGAATTCAAGGACAACAGCTCCGTCGTGGAGGAATTCGCCGCGATCGTCGCGGGGGCGGCGGAGCTAGAAGCCAAGACCGAGCCGGACGGGGAGAACCCTGCGCCGGAAAAAGAAGCGGAAGAACAGCCGGACGGCAGTCAGAAGGAGGAAAGCGAATGAACGCGTTTTTAAGCTTCGTATCCGCCGCGCTCCTCGCGGTTTTTGTCCAGAATTCGGTTCTGGAGCGCGCGCTCGGCGTAAACGTCCTTTTATACGCCTCGCGGAAGAAGGAGCACCTCCCCGGCTTCTTTTTCGCGATTACCTACGTCACGACGATCTCCTCCGCGATTGTCTGCGGACTTGACCGTCTTCTGAGCGGGTGGGAATATTACGCCGCCGTTATGCCGATTCTATATATAACGGTCGTGAGCGCGGTCTATATCCTGACGCTTGTGGTGATCTGGTGGTTTTTCCCCCGTCTCTTCCGCTCGCTCAAAAAATACGTTCATCTTTCGGTTTTCAACTGCTCGGTGATCGGCGCGCTCTTCCTGAGCGGACAGCTCGGCGGCGATCTGCCCTCCTATCTCGGCTACGGCTTCGGAACAGGGGTCGGCTTTCTTCTCGCGGCGTATCTTCTCTACATCGCGCGGGACCGCCTCTATTCGCCGCTCGTCCCCGCGGCGTTCCGCGGCTTTCCGATCATGACGGTCTATGTCGGAATCCTTTCTCTCGCGCTGTACGCGTTTACGGGATATTCCACGGCGGCGATGTGAGGAGATTCCTTATGAAAGTTTAGGTCAAGCCTTTTTAAAGGCTTGCAGGGGTGCGGGGACGGCGTCCCCGCAATCAAAAAATCTCACAAAAGAAGGTGACTCTCATGAAAAACCGCAGGCGCTACGGACGGAAGATCAAGCGCAGCAGGACCAACCTCTACAAGCGAAAGAAAACGGCGGCGCAAAAGGCGGTCGGCACCGCACTGCTCGTCATCGGAATCTGCGCGGCGGTTTTTCTCGGCTACTGTCTCGGGAAGCCGCTTCTCGAATTCTTTGAAAAATCCGCCGAAAGGGAGGAGCCGGAATGGACGCCGCCCGCGCCGGTCACAACCCCCGCGGAAACCGAGCCGGACGCCGCCGACACGACGACCGAAGCCGGAACGGAGGAAGCGAAGCCCGCGCCGGAGGAAAAAACAAGGGCAATTACCGCGCCAAGCACCGCGCTTTTAAACTCCGCGTCGCTTTCGGCGTTCGCGGCGCGGGCGAAAAGCGGCGGCTATAACACCGTGCTTTTCGAGCTGAAGGACGAGAGCGGTTATCTGCATTACGCTTCTCCGACCGCCGCCGCGATGAACGGGGAGCTGATCCTCTCGCCGCTTACCGCCGCGGAAATTTCCGAAACCGTCCTCGGCGCGGGACTGACGCCGATCGCCGCCGTTTCGGTTCTTTCGGACGACGCGGGCTGCCGCGCGAATCCCGACCTTAGCTATAAGATCATGGGAGAGGACATTTCATGGCTCGATTACAGCTCCGGCACGCCCGTCCGCCACGTCAATCCCGAAAGCAAGGCGGCGGGGGAGTACCTGAACGCGATCGTCGGCGAGCTGAACGACGCGGGGATCGCGGTCGTGATCAAGGACCTCGCTTTTCCCGATTTTCAGCCGTACGACCGCGAATATATCGCGGGAAAATATTTTGAGGAGAGCCGAAGCGCCCTGCTCGCCGCGCTCGTCCCCGAAAACGTTCCCGTCGAAATGCTCGCGGAGGACGTTTTAGCGGAGAAATACGGTCGGACGGCGGAGCTTCTGCGCGAAAAAAGCTTTACCGAACGCGAAAACGCGAGTATCGCGGTACGGATCCGCCGCGAAAGCTTTCCGACCTCCGAGGGCTATCCCGCCGACGCGGCGGGGCTGATCGAGGATCTGCTCGCGCGGATCCACGCCAAAACGGGGGCGGTCGCGGTCATTCCCGTAATCGAAGGCGGCGGCTTCTCGGCGGCGGAGCTTTCCTCCATTCAGGAGCTTTTGTCGGATCGGAGCTATATGATCGCGTAAATCCGGAAGACATTCCCGGAGAACATGAAAAAGCGCTTGATTTTTTTCGGAAAATATAGTATACTAGAATGACAACCCCATGATCCCAAGATTTTTCGGGCGGTACGACTGCCCTAAAAATAAAGGCAACACCGCACAGTGATCGGCTGCGGCTTTGGCGTCCGCTCGTACAACAGCACGATCGAACGCCAGTCACCGTGCGGCGCAGCCGAAAGAAATCCGAAGAAAGGAGCAATGGACTATGAAGAAAAATGAGATTGCGGCGGCGCGGGAGGACTGCGCCGGCTAACCCCGCGTTCCTCCCGAGGAATAAAGAAGAAACCGCTTTATTTCAGGAGGAAACATGAAACAACAAAACGATTACGGAAAAAAACGGCTGAATCTGCCCTTTTCCTGTAAAAACTGCGGCTGTTCCGTAACGCCCGAGGGGGCGGGAAGCGAACACCGCAACCACTGTCCGAACTGTCTGTACAGCCTTCATCTCGACGAGCTCCCCGGCGACCGCGCCTCGGACTGCGGCGGACTTATGGAGCCGATCACGGTATGGGTAAGAAAAAACGGCGAGTGGGCGATCCTGCACCGCTGCAGGCGCTGCGGAAAAATCGTCTCGAACCGGATCGCGGCGGACGACAGCCCCGTAAAGCTGATGAGCATTGCGCTGAAGCCCCTTTGCGAGCCGCCGTTCCCGATCGAACGGATCCGGGCGCTGATCAAAACGGAGGATATACCGAAAACAGACAAAATCACGAAAACCGAAGAACAACCGCGCCGGACAGGCGCGGAAGAAAGGAACAAGACATGACCGAAGCAATGACATTTTTAGCGGCAACCACGACGGATCCGACCACGGCGGCGAGCGGCACCTCCATGCTGTTCACCTTTATCCCGCTCGTGCTGATGCTGGTGGTTTTTTATTTTCTCCTGATCCGCCCCGAGAAAAAACGGGCGAAAAAGATGAAGGAAATGCTTGATCATTTACAGGTCGCGGACGAGGTCGTTACGACGGGCGGCATTATCGGGCGGGTTCTGAGCGTAAAGGACGATACCGTCCTGATCGAAACGGGCGGCGACCGCACCCGGCTTCGGGTTCTCAGAAGTTCGATCGCCGAAAACCGCACGACGCACGATGACGTGGAATCGGTAACGATCAAGAAGTAAAGAAAGCCCCCGTTTTTCGGGGGTTTTCTTTTTAGGGCAGGGTACCTTGGGGCGGTTTTCGTTCCTTTTTATAAAAATGCCGCCTTGAAAGGCTGTGGGAATTTTTTGCCACTTTGACCGACCAAAGTGGCGCAAAGTCACCCTCGCGGCACTGTCCTCAACCCGGCTTTGAAGATCGCGATTTTTTAGCAGATC
>CAZKKZ010000008.1:0-59606 GCA_964553625.1 uncultured Ruminiclostridium sp. | reverse complement strand
AGCAGGGGGCGGCAAGCAAGGACGCTTGCAGGTGAACGCCCCAAGCGCCGCATGGACGCGGCGCAGACAAAGCGTTCACCGAGGGACGGAGTCCCCGCAAAAAATATATTCTCTCTTATAAATCTCTGAAACATCATTTCGTGATCCAAGGGCGGGGGATACAAAGCTCGGTAAACCGATCGATCGCGAAATCGTCCGTCATGCAGGAAATATAATCACAGACGGCGCGCTCGGTCGTTTCCCGCTTCGCGATCGTCCGGTAAAGCTCGGGGAGACGCGCCGGGTTCTTCAGGTAATAATGATACAGGTAATCGACAATAAAGCAGGCTTTATCCTTCTCGCGGTTCGTCGCGTCGGCGTAATAGACGTTCCGGAACATGAATTCCCGAAGCTCGTCATGCGCGCGGCGGGTCGTATCGTCATAGCTCAGCTCCGCCTTTCCCGTACTGTTTTCGATCAGGGAGCGCACGAGCGAGGTGATCCGCTCGCTTTTCGTCTCGCCGAGAACGCGCACGGGGAATTCGGGAAGCTCCTTCTGTGAAAGAACCCCGCCGCGGATCGCGTCCTCGATGTCGTGGTTGATATACGCGATCTTGTCCGCGAACTTTACCGCCACGCCCTCGAGCGTATCGGCGGTTTGGTTCGTGTGGCAAAGGATCCCGTTGCGCACCTCGGCGGTAAGGTTCAGCCCCTCGCCCTCACGCTCAATCCGCTCGACCACTCTTACGCTCTGCTCATAGTGCTTGAAATGCCCGTACAGGTCGTTCAGCGTCCGCTCCCCGTCATGCCCGAAGGGGGTATGTCCGAGGTCGTGACCCAGCGCGATCGCCTCGGTCAGATCCTCGTTCAGCCGCAGCGCCCGCGCGATCGTCCGGGCGATCTGCGCGACCTCGAGCGTGTGCGTAAGGCGGGTACGGTAGTGATCGGACTTCGGGATCAGGAACACCTGCGTTTTATGCTTTAACCGGCGAAAGGAATTACAGTGGATAATGCGGTCGCGGTCGCGCTGAAACTCCGTGCGGATGTCACAGAGCCGCTGCGGCTTTTCCCGCCCCCTGCTCCCGCTGCTTTTGCAGGCGTGGGGCGAAAGGGTCTCCCGCTCGATCTGTTCGGTAAGTTCTCTCGGAAGCATTTTTTCTCCTTTATGTACGGCGGCGGCGCGAACGGCGCCCCGCGCAAAAATACTTTCTATATATCAATACAAAAAATCCTCCCGTTTCACCTTTTTTTCGGGAGGATTTTTTTCGATTTTTCCGAATTTTCGTCCTTTTAGCTAAAATTGTATTCGATTTCTTCAATATTTTCGGTCAATATTTCCCCCGCCGAAAGCTCGTCCAGCGCGGTTTTCAGCGGCTCCGCCCATTCGGCGCGAACCGCCGCCGTCAGAACGACCTCCGCCGAAAACTCCTCCGACTCCGTCCGAACGTCAAACTCCGACAAAATTTTCCCGATCTTCCCGTAAAGCGGATAGGCGAGCGTAAGGCGAATCCTCCGCGCCGTTTCCATCTGCCGAAGCTCCGCCGCGTCCGCCGCGAGTTTTGCCCCCTGCGTGTACGCGCGGGTCAGCCCGCCCGTCCCGAGCAGAATTCCGCCGAAATAGCGCGTCACCACGCACGTCACGTCGGTCAGTCCCTCCCGCCGGAGCACCTCATAGATCGGCGCGCCCGCCGTCCCGGAGGGCTCCCCGTCGTCGCTGTGGCGGGAAATGTTATTTTCGCGGAGAAGATAAGCGTAGCAGTGATGTGTGGCTTTCCGGTGCATGGCGCGAATCTCGGCGAGAAAGGCGAACGCCTCCGCCTCCGTCTCGGTATGGCGGATAGAGCCGATAAACTCGCTCTTCTTCTCGATAAAGCGCGCCTCGGCGCTTCCCCCGATCGTTTTATACCCCATTCGGCGGCTCGTTCCTTTCTTCCTCCCGCCCGACCTTGTCGAACCGGTAGAGGAGCGTACAGTTCAGCTTCGGATTGTCCTTTTTAAAGCGCTTCAGGATACGGTTCATGATCATTTCCGACTGCTCCTTCGTCGTGTTCGTTAGAAGCATGACGTACTGCGACGCGCTGTACCGCGAGAATACGTCGCGCGAGCGGAGCGACCCGCGGATACAGTCGGAAAGCTTCGCCATGACGCGTCCGAGCTGCTTCGACTCTAAATCCTCCTGCGTTTTCGATACCGCCGTCAGCAGGCAGAGGTGGGTCGAGCGCCCCGAGCGTGCCGCGTCCCGCACCTCAAGCTGATACACGTGCTTAAAAAACGGGAATTCGCAGTAAAACGTCCCCGGCTCGCCGCGCTGGTCGTCGAGCTGTCCCTTTAAAATGCCGAAATCCGTGTTGTACGCGCGGTCGTCCTTTACCGTCTGCTCGTAAAGGGAAATAAACTCGGGCGAGGGGTTTACGGCGTTCTTGTTGTAGAACAGATCCATGACGTAGGCGTAATGCGTTTTCGCCGCGGCTTTTTCGCCCGATTCGGCAAGCGCCTTTACATAGTAATAATGAATCTGATCGTCAAGCTGCTCGATCGCAAGCGCGCGGCGGGCAATATCGAGCAGCTCGGCGTAATATTTATGACGGTAAAACGTTTCGAGCGTCTCGCGGACAATGCGCAGATACAGGGAATGGTAATAAGCGTTGATCGGCTTGATCCATTCGTCGTCCCGCGATTTATGAAGAAAATCCCCCTTATAAAGATCGATCGCCGCCATGCTCAGCGCCGTTTTTTCCTTTTCCGACTGCGCGATCAGGCTCTTTTTGTACAGGGTCTCAAAATCGTCGAAGTCGATCTGCGCGTTCAGGCTGTTGTTGAACGCGTACGTCCCCATCGCGTTCACAATGATCTCCTCCCCCTCGGGAAGCTCCAGCGCGGAAAGACAGCCGCGCAGGCGGTGCAGCGAGGTTTTCAGCGCCCCGACGGGGTTCTCGCTGTTTTTTTCGCCCCAAAGGAGATTCGTAAGCTCCGACTGGGAGATGTCGCGGTTATGGTTCGCGATCAGGAACTGGAGCAGCGTCCACATTTTTTTCGACCGCTTCGACTGCTCGGTAATGACCCGATCGCCGTAAGAGACGGAGAATTCTCCGAACATGGTAATCTTCAGCGTTTCCATTTATGTATCCACCTCTTTTTTTCCCAAACGTGGGGTACAAAAAAATCAAAGCTTATCCTTATTCCCAGTACTTCCGATCCAGCGTCCGATACGAGACGGCGCGGGCGATATGGCGCTTTTCGATCCGCTCGCTTCCGTCGAGATCGGCGCAGGTCCGCGCGACCTTTAAAATCCGGTCGTATGCCCGCGCGGAAAAGCCCGATTTCTCAAACGTGTTTTTCAGGTATTCCTCCGCCGCCTTCTCCATGACGCAGATTTCATGGAGAAGGTCGGGCGTAATGCGCGAGTTCGAGAGGATCGGCGTTCCGCGGAAGCGCTCGGACTGAATATCGCGGGCGCGCTGTACCCGCTCGGCGATCCGCGCCGAGGCTTCCGCCTTCCGATTCGCGGAAAGCTCCTCGTATTTTACCGCCGAGACCTCGACCTGTATGTCGATCCGGTCGAGAATGGGACGGCTGATCCTTCCGAGATACGCGGCGATCTGCTTTTTGGTGCAGGTACAGGTCTTCCCCTGCGCCCCGTAATTTCCGCAGGGACAGGGATTCATCGCCGCCGTCAGCATGATGTCGCAGGGATAGGTCACCGAGCCGGACGCGCGGGAAATCGTGATCTCCCCGTTTTCGAGCGGCTGCCGCAGCGTCTCGAGCACGCGGCGGTCAAATTCGGGAAATTCGTCGAGAAACAGTACGCCGTGGTGCGCGAGGGAGATTTCCCCCGGCTTCGGGACGCTTCCCCCGCCGATCAGCCCCACCGCCGAAGCCGTATGGCTCACCGCGCGGAACGGTCTTTCGGTCACGAGCGGGCGCTCGCGGTTCAGAATTCCCGCGACGGAATGAATCTCGGTCGTCTCGAGGCTTTCCTCGAAGGTCATTTTCGGTAAAATCCCCGGGATCCGCTTGGCAATCATGCTCTTTCCCGCCCCGGGAGGTCCGATCATCAGGAGATTATGGAAGCCCGCCGCCGCGGTCTCGACCGCGCCCTTTACGGTCGCCTGTCCGCACACGTCGGCAAAATCGGGATATACGGAGGACGTCCCGCCCGATAAGGGATCCGGGCGGGCGGGAGAAAGCGGCGCGGAGCCGTTTAAATGCCCCAGAAGCGCCGAAATATCCTTTACCCCGTAAACGGTAAGCCCGCGGACGATCGCCGCCTCCGCCGCGTTTTCATACGGAACGTACAGCTCCTTTACCCCGCTTTCCGCCGCCGAGACCGCCATGGACAGCGCGCCCGTCACGAAGCAAAGCTCGCCGCTCAGCGAAACCTCGCCGATAAAGGCGCTTTCCGAGAGATCGGCGCGGATCATTCCCGAAACGCCGAGGATCGCGACAAGAATCGGGAGATCGAAGGACGAGCCCGATTTCCGCACGTTCGCGGGGGAAAGATTCACCACGAGCGAGGCGCGCGGAAGCTTGATCCCGCTGTTCGCGGCAGCCGCCTTAATCCGCATCTTGCTTTCCTGAACGGAAAGATCGGCTAGTCCGACAATATCGATCCCGGGCGCGCCGGGAACCGAGCTGATCTCCGCCGAAACGGGAAAAGCGTTCAGCCCGAACAGCCCGACGCTCTTTACCTTGGCGAACATGACGTCGTTTCCTTTCGCAAAGCGCGCGACCCCGAAGACGCTCCCCGCGTCCGAAGCAGGTAACGGACATAGCGGAAGGCGGTCTCCTCGCCGTGATCGCGCAGAATGATCAGAAGCCGCCGAAGCAGGCGGTCGGTCTCGGGGTGGATCATGTAATGCTCGTGGGAGCGGCGGTAATAGGCATAAGGGTCGCCGTCGGTATACTTTTCCCCGTTATAGACGCGGCAGGCGGCGATCCGGTCGCAGAACATCTCCACCACGTAATTCAGCGGCATTTCGATCCCGCTCATTTTATGGTCGCCCGTCGGCGCGTAGTCGATCCAGTATTCGATATGGTGCTTGTTGCGCCCCTTATGGTGGAGCCACGCCTTACTGTACCCGAGCTCGGCGCGCTCGGCGGTGTTCGGGCTTTTGTCCCCCTGATAATACCGCACACCCGTTAAAAACTCGGCGGGCGAATACTTGGAAAGATCGTGCAGCAGCCCCTGCCTGTAAAGCCCCGCGCGGAAGCAGTATTCCATGACGAGAAGCTTGTGCCGCGTAATGGTTTTAAAGTGTCCGATCACACGTTCCGACGTTTTAATGGCGACCCCTCTTTTCCCTGATTTTCTTGGGCTACACCGCACAATGATTGGCGTTTGATCGTGCTGCAGATTTGCTCGTCAGATTGTACAGATTTTTCGCAGGAATCCTGACGGATTTCAAGAAAAATCTGTGCAGTATGACGGCAAAGCTGCTGTGCGAGCGGACGCCAAAGCCACAGGCGGTCATTGTGCGGTGTTGCCCTTGTCCTATGTACTTATTATAACAGCGAATCGGAAAATAATCAAGAGATTTTTTTCTTTTGGGACAGGCGCGCGCCGCTCCCGGTTCTTACTCCTTTTCTGACGTTTCCTCCTTCGGGATCGTTTTGAAGAATTTCAGCATACGGACGATCAGCGGGATCACCATAAACGCCCAGACGATCGGCTCGGTCAGAATGATCCCCATATACCCGATCGCGGGGGCGAGCAGATAGGCGGCGAGAATTTTCCCGACCAGCTCCACCGCGCTCGATACGAGCGGCGTGACATGATCTCCGATCCCTTGAATCGCGTTGCGGACGGGGGAAATGATCGCGGTCAGGAAGTAGAAAAGCGTGTCGATCCGAAGATAAAGCGCCGCCGTTTCGACCGATTCCTCGATCTTCGTATCGGTAATAAGCCTTACCAGAGCGGGCGCGACCGTATAACTCGCGAGGATCACCAGCAGGCACCAGCCCCAGCAGATTGCCGTTGCCGCGTATACGCCCTTTTTGATTCTCGCGTACCTTCCCGCGCCGTAGCATTGGCTGCAATAGGTCGCCATGGTCATGCCGAAGATTCCGAACGGAAGCATGAAAATATTCGTGATTTTCCGCGCCGCGCCGTGAGCGATAATGGTCGCCGTTCCGAAAAGGTTGATCGCGCCCTGCAGGATCACGCTTCCGAGGCAGACCAGACTGCTCATCAGCCCCATGGAAACCCCGTTTGCCATAAGCGAGCGGTCGAGCGCGCGGTCGGGCTTAAAATCCTTCCCTGAAAGCCGAAGCACGGGGTACCGCACCCTGACATAAACCGCGCAGGCGAGAAAGGACAGCGCCTTCGAGACGACCGTCGCGGCGGAAGCGCCCGAAACGCCCATTGAAAAGACCTCGATAAAAAGGAGATCCAGCCCGATATTCAGGAACGCCGAAAGGATCAGGAACGCGAGCGGCGCGGCGGTATCCCCGACGGCGCGAAGCGTGCTCGCGTAGGCGTTATAGAGCATGGAGAAGGTCATTCCGCCGAGGATCACCCCGATATACGCGATCCCCTCCTCCATATGCTCGGGCGGCATATTCAGCAGGGTCAGAATCTGCGGCAGAAACAAAAGGCTCGCCGCCGTCAGCACCGCCGAAACGATCAGCCCGAGCCGAAGCGAAGCCGCGAACGTCCGCCGAAGCTCCTCGGTTCTCCCCGCGCCGAAATGCCGCGCCGTAAGAACCGCGAAGCCGTTCGTAAGCCCGACCAGAAAGCCGATGATCAGCTCGTCGAGCGTCGCCGTCGCGTTTACCGCCGCGAGCGACGCGTCGCCGAGACAGCTCCCGACGATACGGGTATCGGCAAGCCCGTAAAAAAGCTGAAATAAATGTCCGATAAAAAGCGGAAGCGCAAAGGCGACGATCGCCTTTACCGGGCTTCCGACCGTTAAGTCTTTCATGGATTTCTACCGTTCTTTTGTTCTTTTTGTACAGGAGCGCCGCTCCGCGCGTTCTTCTTGATCCCGAAGATCACGCGATTTCGGCAAAATCGAAGCCGAACGAGCCGACGAGAAAATCGTTCGTGACCGCCAGAATCTCCCGAACCCAGCTGCTCGGGACGGCGTACCAAGTCTCCGCCGAAAGCGCGCTTACCGCCGAGGCGGAAAGCCCGCTCCGCTCGGCGATCCGAAGCCCGCGGTAAACGTGATAGCCCTCGCTGATAATGACGGCGCGTTCGGGAAGCCCGTGCTCGTCCATAATCTCCCTCGCGAAGGAAATGTTTTCGCGGGTGTTGCGGGATTTGATCTCCGCGTAGATTCGGTTCTCATGGATCCCCCTCGCAATGAGATAGCGGCGCATGGAAACCCCCTCCGGCTCGATTTCGTCGTCCCCCTGCCCGCCCGTCACGATACAGACGGCGGTCGGGTTTTCCTTCAGGTACTCGAGCGCCCGATCCAGCCGCGCCTGAAGCATAAAGCCCGGTACGCCGTTGATTGCCCGACAGCCGAGCACGATCACGGTCTGCGGCTCGTCGGCGCCGAAGGTACCCGCCGCGACGGCGCGCTCGGGCGTGCGGAACATGCCGCTCACGATCAGGACGGAAACGACCGCCGAATAAATCCCCGCCGCCGAAAACAGCACCGTACAGACCCGCGCAAGCCGGTGAAGCGCGGGCTTTTCTTTTAGCTTAGGGTAATATAGGTACAAAAGGATTACCGCGAGACAAAACACGCTGCCGATCAGGTTGCCCTGATTGACGATCCCGCTCAGCATGGTCGCCAGAAACGACGCGAGGAGCAGACCGCAGGCGGTCAGCAAAATTGTACCGAAAATCTTCTTCATAAGAACATCTCTTCCGTGGGCGGATCGAAGGGACGCTTTGCGCAGTGCCGCTTTAGCCCTTTACGAGTCTCTCAAGTCTCCGCATCGCTTCCGCCGTGTTTTCATAGGTATTGAACGCGGTCAGGCGGAACCAGTCTCCGCCGTTCTTTCCGAAGCCCGCGCCGGGCGTTCCGACGACCTCCGCCTCGTTCAGGAACTTGTCGAAAAACGCCCAGCTCTCCATGCCGAACGGACAGCGGAACCAGAGATACGGCGAATTCTTCCCGCCCGTATACCGGATCCCGAGACGGTCGAGCGTTTCCGCCATGAGCGCCGCGTTTTTCATGTAGTCCGCAATGACCGCGTGGGTCTGTGCCTGTCCCTCGGGGGTAAAGACCGCCTCCGCCGCGCGCTGTACGGGATAGGAAACGCCGTTAAACTTGCTTCCCTGCCGCCTTGTCCAGAGCTGGTGGAAGCTGATCCGACCGCCGTCGGGCTGCGCGAGGGTAAGCTCCTTCGGAACGATCGTGTAGCCGCAGCGCGTCCCGGTAAAGCCCGCCGTTTTGGAAAGCGAGCAGATTTCCACCGCGCAGCCGCGCGCACCCTGCACCGAAAAGATCGAGCGGGGAAGCGAGGGATCGGAAATAAACGCCTCATACGCCGCGTCAAAGATGATGACCGCGTCGTTTTCCTTCGCGTAATCGACCCATTCCCGAAGCTGTTCGTGCGTATAGACAGAGCCGGTCGGGTTATTCGGCGAGCAGAGATAGATGATGTCGGCGTGAACAGAACGGTCGGGCATCGCCGCGAAGCCGTTTTCCTCGTTCGAGTCGGCGTACAGAACCTTCCGACCGCCCATTACGCTCGAATCGACGTAAACGGGGTAGGCGGGATCGGTCACGAGAACCGTGTTCTCCGCCGAAAAAATATCGCCGATATTGCCGCAGTCGGACTTCGCCCCGTCGCTGATCAGGATTTCGTCGGTGTCGAGCGAAACGCCGAAGCCCGCGTAATAGCTGCGGATCGCCTCGCGCAGAAAGCCGTAGCCGAGCCCGCTGTCCTCATAGCCGCGGAAGGTCTCCTTTACGCCCATTTCGTCCGCCGCTTTTTTCATCGCTTCGACGACGGCGGGAACGAGCGGACGGGTCACGTCGCCAATCCCCATGCGGATAATTTTATTATCGGGGTGCGCTTCGGTATATTCGCGCACCCTCTTTCCGATCTCGATAAAAAGATAGCTTTTCTTGAGGGATAAAAAGCTTTCGTTCATTTTTGCCATGATGCTGCGTCCTTTCCGGTGTTAAAGTTTTTTCAATACTCCTATTATACCATAAAATTCGCGGTTTGCAAGTGTTTTTTGCGGGGTTTTTCCGTTGAGACGGTCGCGGCGCTTCCGAAAAAAGGAAATCCCCTTTCGGGATTTTCCGAAAGGGGATTTCGAGGGTAAGTTCTTATTCTTTGAACGACCGGGAGATCGTTTCATTTTTCCCGCAAGAATTGTTTCTCACTCTGGGAAAGCATGCCAAAGACGCTCAGCGCCTCCATCAGCTGCTCGTAAGAATCAGCGGGACCATATTTATGGTTTCCGTCCATGAAATAAAAATGGGTGAGATCAGCAGCCAATATCAGAAGCCCGCCGGGTTCTCCGGGCTTTTTCACATCCTGTATCGTGAGCAGATAACCCTGCTCTGTTTGCAGGCAATTTGTGATCACGTAGGTTTTTCCGTCGTAGGAAATGATACCTTCCGCTTTTTCTTTTCCGAAAAACGGTTTGGAAAAATATACGTCAAAGCTTACGTCAAATTTTTCAGCTTTCGCGTAACCCGTCTCTGTCAGCGGTCGGTCGCAATCTGTGCAGTCCACCGCTTTTGTGACAAACCGAAGATCACGCGTAAAGGTAATCCGTGCGCATAGCAGGAATGCGATAAAAAACGCCATGCTTAAGATGAGAATCAACCATTTTTTCATTTTTGCCATGGTGAAAAAATCTTCCTTTCGGTATTCTGTCGATATTTCCTATTATATCATAAATTAAAAGGCTTTCAAGTCCTTTTTTCTTTTTGGTTTTGTATAAAACACGCAATACCGCGGCTCGTTTGATTTGTCTGCGACCGCCGATTATTTTTTCACCGCGCCGTTTCCGCCGAAATCATATTCCGTTCCGCCGATTTCCCGCGTTCCCGTCACGAAATACCCGTCCGCGCCCGCGTAATATTTCCGCTCGCCCTTGACCCGAATCCACCTGTTTTTCACAAGCTCGCCGTTTTTCCAGTACCGCCGACCCCTGCTCGATTTTGTATAGCCCGTATATTCGCCTTGACAATATCCGTATTCGTCAAAGACATACCGAATTCCGTCAATGATCCTGTGACCCGTTACCATGTGACCGTCGGCTCCGGCATAAGCATAGTGGGGATCGCCCCGCCATTCGATCCAGCAGTTTTTGCGAATGTTTTCCTGCGGAACCTTCGCGCACAGGGTATAGCAGATCCTTTCCGGCGGGACCTTGTAGGTGATCTTTCCGGTTCGGAGGCTGTAATTAAACGCATAATCCGCTTCCAGCAGCAGATTATCGCCGATCCGATAATAAATCCATTTGATCCTCCGATTTTCCGCGTCGCCGAACACCCCGACAGGCTTCAAGGCGCGCAGCTCCTCATAGCTGTGAAAAGGCAGAGATTCTAAGCCGGACTGCGCAAGGAGCTGCATTTCAAGGTCTTCCCACGAATGATCAATTTCCCGAAAGCTTTCCTCGTGACAGAAATAATATTCTCCCTCAAAAACGTAACAATCGTAAGTACTGTGAGAAAACTCGCCGTCCTCTCCCGACGTATTCGGAAGACTGATTACTTCAAGGAACGGAACGGACTCGACCCCCTCAATCGGCGGCGTTTCATACCGAACGGCTTCCGCGTAAACCGCGCCGTGCCATGAAGAGAGAAACAGACCTATCCCGAAAAGCGCGGCAAAAAATTTTTTCTTCATAAATACATTTTCCTTTCTTGCGCATGATCAAATGCAATGGGCTTCTTCCCTTTTCGCCCTTGCTTTTTTCCGAAAAATTTCCTTTTGTTCATTATAACACGCCCGAGAACAAAAAGGGTAAAAAAACGCAGGAAAGTTGAACTCTATTTAAAAATTTGTCGTTTTTTACAAGCCGCCCGCCCCGATTTTGTACAAAACGCGCTTTGCGCCAAAGAGGGCGGGAACGCGCGTCTGTCCCAAACGGCGCTTGTCTTTCGCTCAAAACAGTTGACAAACCCCTCTCCCCGTGATATAATATTTCATATATCTTTTGAAGGTATAGAATGAACTGCATTCGCAGAAAGGAACGGTAGAATATGAAAATCACATTAAAAGACGGAACGGTTCGCGAATTCGGCGACGGTCTGAACGCATTCGACGCGGCGAAAGAGCTTGGCATCGCCAAGACCGCCTGTGCCGCGAAAATCAACGGAACGCTTTGTGATTTGCGAACTACCGTGCCCGACGGGGCGGCGCTTGAAATTCTTACCTTCGAGGACGAGGACGGACGGAAAGCGTTCCGCCATACCGCGTCCCATATCCTCGCGCAGGCGGTAAAGCGCCTGTTCCCGGAGGTAAAGCTCGCGATCGGTCCCGCGATCGACAACGGCTTTTACTACGATTTCGATAAGGAGACCCCCTTTACGCCCGAGGATTTGACGAAGCTCGAGGCGGAAATGAAAAAGATCGTAAAAGAGGGGATTCGTCTCGAGCATTACGAGCTCCCCCCCGCGGAGGCGATCGACGCGCTCAAAAAAGCGGACGAGCCGTATAAGGTCGAGCTTTGCGAGGAACACGCGGGCAAGAACGAGCCGATTTCGTTTTATCGGCAGGGCGAATTTACCGATCTCTGCGCGGGTCCGCACCTCATGTCCACCTCACCGGTCAAGGCGTTTAAGCTGACCTCGATCGCGGGCGCGTACTGGCGCGGCTCGGAGAAAAATAAAATGCTCACCCGTATTTACGGAACGGCGTTCCCGACGAAGGAGGCGCTTACCGAGCATCTTGACCGGATCGAGGAGGCGAAAAAGCGCGATCACCGCAAGATCGGCAAGGAGCTCGGCTTATTCGCGCTGATGGACGAGGGTCCGGGTTTCCCGTTCTTCCTTCCGAAGGGCATGATTCTGAAGAACGAGCTTTTAAAGTATTGGCATGAGATTCACGAGCGGGAGGGCTATCTCGAGATCAGCACCCCGATCATGCTCAACCGTTCGCTTTGGGAACAGTCGGGACACTGGGATCATTATAAGGATAATATGTATACGACGCTGATCGACGAGACCGAGTTCGCCGTGAAGCCGATGAACTGCCCCGGCGGGATCTTGGTTTATAAGCTGGAGCCGCGCTCGTACAAGGATCTTCCGATGAAGCTCGGTGAGCTGGGCTTGGTTCATCGCCATGAAAAATCGGGGCAGCTTCACGGGCTTATGCGGGTACGCTGCTTCACGCAGGACGACGCGCATATCTTCATGACGCGCGAGCAGATCACCGACCAGATCAAGGGCGTTGTGCGCCTGATCGACGAGGTTTATACCCTTTTCGGCTTTAAATATCATATTGAGCTTTCGACCATGCCCGAGGATCACCTCGGCTCGCTCGAGGATTGGGAAATGGCGACGAATGGATTAAAGAGCGCTCTGGACGGGCTTGGTACGCCGTATGTCATTAACGAGGGAGACGGCGCGTTCTACGGACCGAAGATCGACTTCCACCTTGAGGATTCGATCGGGCGCACTTGGCAGTGCGGCACAATTCAGCTTGACTTCCAGCTTCCGATGCGCTTCAATCTCGAATATACGGGCGCGGACGGACAGAAGCATCAGCCGATCATGATCCACCGCGTCGCGTTCGGTTCGATCGAACGCTTTATCGGAATCCTGACCGAGCATTACGCGGGAAAATTCCCGCTCTGGCTCGCGCCGGTTCAGGTGAGCGTACTTCCGATCGCCGACCGTCACAACGAATTCTGTGAAAAGATCATGGACGCGCTGCGGAAAATGGGCGTCCGCGCGGAAATGGATACGAGAAGCGAAAAGATCGGCTTTAAGATCCGCGAGGCAGTCTTAAAGAAAATTCCGTATATGCTGGTAATCGGCGATAACGAGGCGGAAAGCGGAAAAATTTCGGTTCGCTGCCGCGCGCGCGGCGATCTCGGCGCGATGTCGGTCGAGGAATTCTGCGGACAGCTTCGCGAGGAGATCGACAAGAAGCTTTCGATTCAATAAGCGTTAATTTTTAAATGCAGTCCCGCCGCTTGGCGGATCAGGGAATAAGAACCTGTCCACATAGGATAAGCATGTGGATTTTCAAGGAAAAAGTGTCTCGGACGAGGCAAAAATTCGCAGGAATCCTGACGGCTTTCAAGAATTTTTAACGACGTCCGGGGCAATTTTTACTGAAAAGACGCGTGTTTATTCCTATGTGGTCAGGTTCTAAGGTCGGGGGATTTTTCGGAAATCGGAAGATCCCCCGCTTTATCGGGGGCGGGGAGCGGCACCCTGCCCAAAAAAGAAAGGAGCGCGGCGATGAAAAACGAGATCGACGAATACAAACGGGCGCTGAAGAATACGCTTGACGCGGGCGGCGAAATCAACGAGGCGATCCTGCATACGCTTGAGAAGCGGATCGAATTTTATCAGCATGAGCGGCTCGTTCACCTCATCGTCACCATGACGTTCGCGGTGATGACGGTGCTGTCCTTTTTTATGCTGACCCTTTCGGGGGAGCTTGCGGCGCTCCTGCTCGCGCTCCTGTTCCTCTGCCTGACCGTCCCGTACGTCGGACATTACTACTTTCTCGAAAACAGCGTGCAGAAATTGTACGGGCTTTATTACGACGCTTACGAAAGGTTTTGCGCGCAAAAAGAGAAGCGGGAAAAGGAGGAAAACAATGGAGCGGAATGAGGACGATGTGACCCGTCTCGGAAATCCCGCGAAGCCGACGGGAGAAGCGGGGGAGGAAATGCTCCTGCGCATGAACGAGAGCCATTTCGCGGTGACGGGCTGGGCTTTGGAGCATTGGACGACGGGGGAAAACGATTTTATTCTGGACATCGGCTGCGGCGGGGGCGCAACGTTAAAGCGCCTTTCCGAGCGTGTTCCGTCGGGGCGGCTGTTCGGGATCGATTATTCGCCCGTTTCGGTCGCGCTCTCGAAAAGGACGAACGCGGCGGACATCGCGAGCGGGAAAACGACGATCACGGAGGGCTCGGTCTCGGCGCTTCCGTTCGCGGAAAATACCTTCGATAAGATCGTTACCGTCGAAAGCTTTTATTTTTGGCAGGATCCGGAGAACGACCTTCGCGAGGTACTCCGCGTCCTGAAGCCGGGCGGACGGTTTCTCCTCGTCGCGGATATTTACGGGAAGGACGGGCTTTCCGAGCGCGCTCTCGAAAATATCCGAAGCTACCGCATGAACAACCCGACCCTTGACGAATTTCGCTCGATGTTTGAGCGGGCGGGCTTTTCGGAGACCTCTCTTCATACGAAAAACGGGACAGACTGGCTCTGCGTGGACGGCGTGAAGTGAAATTTTTGAGATTTTCGGGGAAGCACCGGGGCAAGCGCTTTGGTTTAGGAAAAATTTTGAATTGCTTGGCAATTTTGCGGAAAACCTGAATCATCTCGATAAATTTCGTTTTATAGTGTAGCTTTTTAAAGCAATATTGCTTTTCGCTTCCTTTTGGCGACAAAAGGAAGTGGGGTTCGGGGCAAAGCCCCGAAAAAATATATTATTCTCTTAAAATCTCTAAAAATCTCTTAAATTTTTCTCGAGGAAAAGGGGTATGGGCATGAAGTGTTCGGCGATCGTACTGGCGGCGGGGGAGTCGCGCCGCATGAAGGGGGAAAACAAGCAGCTTCTTCCGATCGACGGGATTCCCGTTTTGATCCGCGCCCTGCTGGCTTTTGAACGGTGCGCGGACATTACCGAAATCGTGATCGCCGCGCGGGAGGCGGATCATGAGGCGATCCGCGTTTTATGCGGGGTATATCGAATCACAAAGCTTCGGGCGATCGTTTCGGGCGGCGCGACCCGCGCGGAATCCGCTTCCCGCGCGTTCGGCGAAATTTCGGAAAACGCGGAGCTTGTCGCCGTCCATGACGGCGCGCGCCCGTTCGTGACGACCGAATTGATCGCGGCGGTACTGGACGCGGCGCGGGAAACGGGCGCGGCGATCCCCGCCGTTCCCGTGAAGGACACAATCAAGCGGACGGAAAACGGGGAAATCGTCGAAACGCCCGACCGCTCCGCGCTTTTCGCCGCGCAGACGCCGCAGGTGTTTTCCGCCGGGCTGTATCGGAGAATGCTCGCGCTCGGAGATGAAAGAGTGACCGACGATTCCGCGCTCGCGGAGCGGCTCGGGATACGGGTGCGGATCGTCGAGGGGGACCCGGCGAACCGAAAAATCACTACCCCCGAGGATCTGACCCGCGGAGCGGCACGCCTGCCCCAAAAGGAAAAAATCCGGATCGGTCACGGCTACGACGTGCACCGGCTCGTCCCGGATCGGCGGCTTGTGCTCGGCGGAGTGGAAATTCCGTATGAATCGGGTCTTCTCGGACATTCGGACGCGGACGTGCTCGCGCACGCGGTCATGGACGCGCTGCTCGGGGCGCTCGCGCTCGGCGACATCGGGAAGCATTTTCCCGATACCGATCCCGCTTATGAAGGCGCGGACAGCATTGCGCTGCTTCGACAGGTCGCCGGGCTGGCGCGGGAGCGGGGGTATCGGCTCGTCAATCTCGACGCGACGGTTTCCGCCGAAAAGCCGAAGCTCGCGCCGTATATTGTGAAAATGCGGGAACGGCTTGCGGAAGCCTGTGACGCTCCCGTCGATTCCGTGAGCGTAAAGGCGACGACCGAGGAGGGACTCGGGCTGAGGGGCGAAGGGATCGGCGCGACCTGCGTTTGTCTTTTGGAGGAAATTTAACGTGAAAAAACAAAAAATCACTCCGAAGCTTTCTTCGGAGCGATTTTGCTTTTGAAAAATACGGGGATTTACTTTCTCTTACGAGCGATCAAAGCCGCGCCGCCCGCAAGGATCGCGAGACCCGCGGCAACCGCCGCATCCTCAACGCCCGTTTCAGGCGAACCCTTGGAAGAAGAATCCGTCGCGGCGTCTACATTACCCGCGGCAGGAGCCTGCGTATCGGTAGAGGGAGCGGTCGTCTGAGCGGGAGCGGAAGCGCCGCCGCCAACAGTCGCAACACCCTTTTCGTCAAAGGAAATCAGAACATTTCCGGAAGCGTCGAGACAAGTAACGTTTAATACGACCATCTGGGACATATCGCCGCCCCATTCCTGAACGCCGATCTGCACACAGCCCGCCGTGTTGTAAAGGTTATTATAGCCCTGCTCAATATTGCAGACGATTTCATACGTGAGATCGCCGACCTTTTCGGTTAAGCATCTCTTTGTGGCGTCCTGTGTCGCAAGACCAAGCTCCTCGTCCACAACGCCCCACCATTCGTTGGAGGGCCAGTTGTGCTGCGCGACCTCCGCTTCCGTCATGGTACCGCCGTTGCAGGAGGTGATGACGGAGCCGCCGAACGCACCCTCAAAGAAATCGGGATCGTCGGTTGTAAAACGAACGCGGATCTGCGCGATCGCTTCCGCGTCTACGCCGTAATCAACAGCAGGCTTCCCTTCCTCGGGGCTTCCGGTGTTAAATACCTGAACACACCAGCTTCCCGAACCGCCGCTTAAGCCTGCGTCGTGATCCTCCGGAAACGCAATGGCTGCGCTTGCCATTGTGGTTAAGGCAACTGCCGCAACGGCGGAAGCGCCGATCGCGGAAATAATTTTATGAAGCTTCATTTGAGTATCCTCCTCATATTCTTGTTTTCGTTTCATTTTGGAACTGTACTTATTATATCACGTTTTTCCCGATTCGTCAAGAGGGAAAAGCTGTTTTCGGAATTTGCATTCAAAGGTGCAATATGCGGAATTCGGGAATTTTTTCCAAAAAAGGACCCCCTAAGCCATAAAGACTTAGGGGCAATGAAGAATATAACAATTGAGGAATCATCATGAATCCTACTATATAATACCATGCTTTTTCGCATTTGTCAATAGGAAAATCAAAAATTTTTGTAATTTTTTTCAAAATTCAGTCCGTTCGGAAATAAAAACCTCCGACGGGGAAAAACCGCCGTCGGAGATCATGCTTTTGGATAAGAATGGGTTTACTTTCTCTTTCTCGCTACCAGTACAGCGCCGCCCGCAACAATCGCGAGACCCGCGACAGCAGCCACGTCCGCAATACCGGTTTCGGGAGAACCCTTGGAGGAATCGGTAGCAGCCGCTACATCGCCGGCAGCGGGAGCCTGAGTTTCGGCAGGAGCCGCGGCAGTGGTTTCCGCAGGAGCGGCCTCGGTTTCAGCGGGAGCGGCTTCGGTTTCCGCGGGAGCGGCTTCGGTTTCCGCAGGAGCAGCTTCGGTTTCCGCAGGAGCAGCTTCGGTTTCCGCAGGAGCAGCTTCGGTTTCCGCGGGAGCAGCTTCGGTTTCCGCAGGAGCCTGACCCGCAATGTTCGGGATATTTGCCTTACCGTTCGCGTCAAATTCGATCATAGAATTGCCGTCAGCGTCATAGAACTGCATTCCGAGAACGACGAGCTGGGACATATCCTGACCCCATTCGCTCAGAGCTACCTGACAATATGTAGCATTATCGTAGAAGCAGTTGGAATCATCAACCTTCATATCAAGCTCATAGGTATAGTCACCGATCTTCTTCGACTGTAAGGGAGCTTCGGCGTCCTGAGACCAAATCTCGGCTTCCTCATCCACAACGCCCCACCAGTTCTGCTGTACCCAGTTGTGATCCGCAGGAGTGGCACTCGCCGGTCCGCAGGACATAACAAACGCGCCGCCGAACGCGCCTTCAAAGAAGTCTACGTCATCCGTGGTGAACTGTACCTTTGCCTGCGCAATTTTCGTCAAGTCCAGACCGTAATCAATTTCTACTTCGGGTCCGTCACCCTTATAGAGCATAACCATCCACATTCCCGAAGCGGAAGTAAAGGACGGAGCGTTTCCGTCTACGATTTTAATGGAAGCGCTTGCCATAGCGGACATGGCAGAAGCGGACACCGCCGCCGCCGCAAGAGCCGCCGTAATTTTGTTTAATTTCATTTGAATATCCTCCTCGTTTTCTTTCGCACGGCAAACCTTAATGCCGATTATTATCAGTATATCACACTCTTTTTTCGTTGTCAATATACAAAACAACGAAAACGAAATGTTTGATTTGGCGATAATAGATGAAATAAGCCCCGGGTAAAACCCGAGGCTTATATGTAAGATTACTTTTTAAAAGAACTTACTTTCTCTTCTTCGCTACGAGAACAGCACCGCCCGCAACGATCGCGAGACCGGCAACAGCAGCTACGTCCGCAACACCGGTGTCAGGAGAACCCTTGGAGGAATCGGTAGCAGCATCTACGTTCCCGGCAGCGGGAGCCTGAGAGGTAGCGGGAGCGGCAGTCGTTTCCGCAGGAGCAGCAGTCGTTTCGGCGGGAACTTCATCGTCCGCGTCAGCATCGTCTTCGTCAGCGTCATCTTCGTCGGCGTCAGCGTCGTCTTCGTCGGCGTCCGCGTCCGCGTCAGCATCGTCATCAGCGGGAGCCTCGGTTTCCTCGGGAGCCGCAGTCGTCTCTTCGGGAGCTTCGGTTTCCGCAGCGTCATCGTCCGCAGCAGCGGAAGCGTCGAGCAGCGGGAGGCTCGCCTTACCGTTTTCGTCGAAGGAGATCATTTCGTTGCCGTCCTTGTCCTTAACGACCATAGACTTAACAACGATGTCGCTCATATCCTGTCCCCATTCCTGAACCGCGATCTGAACGAGGTGAGGATTTTCAAATACACAGTTGCTGTCATCAACGATCATGGTACCCGTGTAGGTGTAATCGCCGGTCTTCACAAAAACAACGGGCTTGTCGGCGGCAACGGTGTTGATCGGAGTTTCAGCCTCTTCATCAACCGTGCCCCAGTATTCCTTACCGTTCCAGTTGTGAGATTCGTTTCCTTCGCTCTTGCTGGAAAGAACGATCGCACCGCCGAAAGCGCCTTCAAACCAAGATGTGTCGTCGGGCGTGATGGTTACTTCGATGCTGCCGATCTGCGTGCAGTCAATGCCGTAATCGGTAGGATCCTTTTCGCTCGCGTCAAACGTGCCGTCGGAATAAAGCACGGGCATCCAAGAACCGGTACCGCTTTTGAAATGACCGTCCTGCGGCACAACCTTCAGCGCCGCGCTCGAAGAAATCGCCATTGCGGAAACGGCAAGCGAACCCGCAACGACAGAAGAAAGAACTTTTCTTAACTTCATTTTGAGTATACCTCCATAAAAATTTACGATTATGCCCATAGAGGGCTAACCTATTCTTTATTATATCGGAAAGAATCGAAATTTTCAATATCCTTTTTGCACAATAATGAGGGTATAATTTAGGCTTTTTTCACATATAATGACTTATTTTTCCCGTATTTCCGGGGTTTTCCTGCGGAGTCCCGAGAATTTTTATTTCTTCTTGTAAATTTATCATTGCCTTTTCACAAAGGAGCGCTAAAATAAGAGCGCAAAAGGCGGGATTTTCGCTTTTGCGGAAAGGGTTGATATTCATGAAAAGAACGGCGCTGCTGCTGATCGGCTGTTTGCTCTGCTCGGGCTGTTATATTCCGGCGGAGATCGCGGAAACGGCGCGGGAGAAGGTTTCCGCCGGGACGGAAGACGCGTTCGGAAACGAGGACGCTTTTTCCAACGAATGCAGTATCACGCTCGGGGAAATGATCAGCGTCTGCGGAGGCGGCGTGCTTGTCGAAGGAAGCCGCATTTCGATCACCGAGGGCGGCGTATATATTATTTCGGGCGAGCTTGGCAAAGGGTCGGTCGAGGTGGAAAGCCCGGATCCCGTAAAGCTGATTTTAAACGGAGCGGCAATTTCCGGAGAGGGTACGGTGCTCCGAAGCGGCGGGAGCCTTACCGTTGAAAGCGCGGAGGGAACGGAGAATTCTCTCTTTGCCGCCGGGGATACGGCGCTGTACGCGGCGGAAACGCTCGAGCTTTGCGGGACGGGCGCGCTTTCGGTCACGGCGTACGGCGGAAAGGGGATTAAGGCGGGCTCGCTCGGCGTAACGGAATGCGCCTTGACGGTCGTTTCGGAGGACGACGCGATCCGCGTTTCGGGCGGGGCGGTCGTAAACGGCGGAAGCCTCGATCTTTCCTCTTTAAAAGGGAAGGGCATTTCCGCGGACGGCGATCTGACCGTGAACGACGGGCTTCTTACCGTTCGGCAAAGCACCGAGGGGCTGGAAAGCAAGGCGGTTCTTACCGTAAACGGCGGGGCTGTTTCGATCACCTCGTCGGACGACGGCTTAAACGCGGGCGGATCGGACGGCGCGCACACCATTGAAGTAAACGGGGGCTTTACGCTCGTGGACGCCGAGGGGGACGGGCTGGATTCCAACGGCGATATTGTGATGAGCGGCGGGACGGTGATCGTTTTCGGTCCGACCCACGACCGGGACGGCGCGCTCGACTGCGGCGAGGGGCATAAGATCACGGTAAGCGGCGGAACCCTGCTCGCGCTCGGAAACGCGGCAATGGCGCAGACGCCCGAAAAAAATTATCTTTTCGAGACGATCCGCGCGAAGGCGGGAAACGTAGTCTCGGTCGTGAACGAAAACGGGGAGGAGTATCTCTCGATCCCAATCACCAAGGACGCGGAGACGGCGGTTTTCGCGAACGGAGAGAACCCGGCGGGGCTTCGGATCGCCGTGAACCCGGCGAACGTTCTTCCCGAATAGACCCGCCGCGCGGCAGTCCTGCCATTAAAAAAAGCACAAGCCCGAAAGCCTGTGCTTTTCTTTTTGTTTTTGGTTGAATTGCAGGACTGCTTCTCCGCTCGTTTTGCTTTAAATCATCGAACGGTACAGCGCCGCAAGCTCCTCCACGCTCGTATCTCTCGGGTTTCCGGGACGGCACGCGTCGTCATACGCCGACTGTGCTAAGAAGGGAATATCCTCTTCTTTTACAATATCCTTTAAATTCGCGGGGATTCCGACGTCCTCGCCGAGCTTCCGAACGGCTTCGATCGCCGCCGCGCGGTATTCCTCCTGCGACATTTTTTCCGTTCCCGGAACGCCCATCGCCTTGGCGATGTCGCGGTATTTTTCGCCCGTCGCTTCCGCGTTATACGCCATTACGACGGGGAGAATGATCGCGTTCGCGATCCCGTGCGGGGTATCGTAAAGCGCGCCGAGCGGGTGCGCCATCGAGTGAACCGCGCCGAGTCCGACGTTCGAGAAGCCCATGCCCGCGACATACTGTCCGAGCGCCATGTCGGTTCTTCCCTCCGGCGTGTTGTTGACCGCGCCGCGAAGCGAACGGGCAATGATCTCGATCGCCTTTAAATGGAACATATCCGAAAGCTCCCAGGCGCCCTTCGTAATATAGCCCTCGATCGCGTGGGTGAGCGCGTCCATACCCGTCGCGGCGGTCAGCGATTTCGGCATGGTCGCCATCATATCGGGATCGACGAACGCCACGACCGGAATGTCGTGCGGATCGACGCAGACCATTTTCCGGTTCTTTTCCGCGTCGGTGATGACGTAGTTGATCGTGACCTCGGCGGCGGTTCCCGCGGTGGTCGGAACGGCGAAGATCGGGACGCAGGGGTTCTTCGTCGGCGCGACGCCCTCGAGACTTCTCACGTCGGAGAATTCGGGGTTCCTTACGATAATGCCGACCGCCTTCGCGGTATCCATGGACGAGCCGCCGCCGATCGCGATCAGGTAATCCGCGCCCGCCTCCGTAAACGCCTTTACGCCGCCCTGTACGTTCCCGATCGTCGGGTTCGGCTTGATTTCGGAGTAAATTTCATAAGGAAGCGAAGCCTTGTCCAGAAGATCGGTCACCTTTTTCGTCACGCCGAATTTCAGCAGATCGGGGTCGGAGCAGACGAGCGCCTTCTGAAAGCCGCGGTTTTTCGCCTCGGTAACGATCGCTTCAATCGCGCCCGCGCCGTGGTAGGAGGTTTCGTTTAAAATAAATCTGTTCATGGGGAATCCGTCCTTTCGTTTTGTGATATTTCAATTATACCAAAATTTTACGGAAAAATCAATTGTTTTTGTTAAAAATTACGTGAAAAAGCTCTTATTCTTTCTCCCGCTGCTCCTCCAGGAGCGTCCGCACCCGCTCCCCGATCCGGATTTTATTTTCTCTCGAAAGGAGGAGAATTTCGCGGAACAGGCGCAGATCGTCGCTCCCGATCTTTCCCTGCGCCGCCGTGCGCGGCGCGGGATCGTCCGTCAAGCCGCAGAGATAGTCCGCCGAGGTCCCGAGCGAAACAGCCAGCCGCGCGAGAATATCCGCGTTCGGGATATTCTGTCCGCGCTCATATTTGCACATGGTCGTTTTGGTGACGCCGATCTCCTCGGCAACCCGATATTGCTTTTTGTCAAGGCTTTCCCGTTGGTTCAGGATCCGTTCCCCGATGTTCATAAGCGCTTTTCCCCTTTGCTTTACGGCAGGGTGCGATCCGCGCCGTCGAGCGATGCGCCGCGTCCCGTGTTCGACCCTTTTCTTTCCGATTCTGTCTCAGTGCGACAGAGAATATTATACAAAAGGAAACACGCGAATTGTGCCAAATTGACGAAAATATAATAAAATAATTGACAGGTTTCCGAATATGGTATATAATAAGCGGGAAGGCAACGGGAGAGGAAATTGAAATAAAAAGCCGCGCCGCGCTTGAATTTTCAAGTGCGGCGCGGTTCTGCGCATAATCGCATCCTCTTAATCGGAAATAAGGCAGTCGGGGAACTTTTCCGCGACCGCGTTTTTCTGCTCCTCGGAGATTTCACAGCCGCGAACGGAAAGCCGCTTAACCTCCTCCGGCTCCGTCAGCGGCGAGAGATCGGTCACCGCCGTCCGGTCGAGAGAAATATCCTTCAGCTTCGGGAGCGCGGTAAGCGGGGAAAGGTCGGTGATCCCGGTATCGTCGAGCGTAAGCGTCTCCAGCTCCGTCAGCTTTTCAATTCCGCTCAGGTCGGTAAGCTCGCTGTTCAGGCTCAGATCCAGAGATCGGATACCGCTTCCCTCCGGGAAAGGCGGGAGGGCGGTCAGTCCCGAATAGCTCAGATCAAGCTGCTCGAGCGCGGGCAGGGCGGGGAGGGTGGAAAGATCGGCGGATTTACAGTCCTCCAGAACGAGCGTGTGCAGCGCGGTCATGTTCAAGAGCGGCGAAAGGTCGGAAATCTTCGCGTGCTTGAGCATCAGCGCTTTTATCCCGGTCAGCGCCGAAAGCCGGGAATAATCCGCCGCTTCGATGTCGCTTAGCTCCAGATAAGTCAGCGCGGGAAGCTTCGCGAGCGCCGAAAGATCGGTCACGGGAACGCCGTCCAGCGTGAGACCGGTCAGCCCGCTCATATTTTCGAGCATGACCGGGTCGGAGAAGCGGCAGTCGGTCAGAGACAGCGAGGTCAGCCCGTCCAGCTTCTCCAGAAAAGAAAAATCGGAAACGGGACAGTCGAAGAGATCAAGCGAGCGGAGCGAGGGCAGCGACGAAAGAAAGGAATAATCCGCGCAGTTCGAGAAGCTGATGTGCAGGGAGCCGAGGTTCGTGAGCGACGCGAGCGGCGAAAGGTCGGTGACATTCCCTTCATTCATCAGGGTAAGGTCGGTCAGCGCCGAAAGCCCGCCGATCGTCCGGATATCCTCGTCGGACAGGTTGTCCTCGTAAAAAGTGAGCGGGAACCACCCGTCCTCTTCGACCGTGTAAAGCGCCGCGCCGATCCCGACGGTTTCGTCCTCCTCGCCGGGGCTGTCGAGCCATACCGAAATGCCCGCTTCCTCCGGCGGCTCGGCGCCTTCCGCGGATACGCGGGTATTTTCGGCGTGAACCGCATAAAGGGATTCGCTTAGCACCGTGAGAGGCGAGAGGTCGGAGACCTCCGTTCCGTCGATGTTCAGGGAGCCGAGCCGTTCCATTTCGGCAAGTGGGGAAAGATCGGTCACCTTCGTTTTCGCGAGGTTCAGGGAGCTAAGCGACATTCCCGCAAACGGGGAAAGATCGGAAACGGGGTTTCCGAAAAGAGATACGTCGGAAAGCTCGGGGAGTCCCGCAAGCGGGGAAAGCTCGGAGATTTCGTTCAGGCTCACGTCAAGCTCGGCGAGATTCTGCAGTCCCGAAAGAGGCGAAAGATCGGCGATCCGATTCGCCGAAACGCGCAGGTAGCACAGGTTTCCGGCGTCCGAAAGCGGGGAGAGATCGGCGATTCCGTTCGCCCGCGCCTCGAGCAGGCGAAGCTTCGGGAGCGAGGAGAGCGGGGAAAGGTCGGAAATTTCGTTCGCGCTGACGTACAGCACGGAAAGCTCGGACAGGGCGGCGAGCGGAGAGAGGTCGGTAATTCGGTTCGCGCTCAGATCAAGGAATTCGAGCGAAGTCATCATGGAAAGCGGCGCGAGGTCGGCGTCGGTCAGGTTCCTTCCGCTCAGGTCGAGGCGGGTAAGGTCGGCGGAAAAGGTCTCCCCGCCGATTTCGACAAACTCGACGGTGTCCACGGCGGTGAACGACCGTTCGCGGGTCGCTTCGGTCGTGTTTTCGGCGGGCGCGGGCGCTTTTTCACAGCCGCAGAGCAGAGCCGCCGCGAGGAAAACGGCAGTCGGAGAGAGGATACGCGTTTTTTTCATGGAGCAAGCCTCCTTTTGTAAAATATATTTACCTATTCTTTATTATATGGGATTTCGGGTAAATTGTCAAGAGAAAATAGTAAATACTCCTTACAAAAGCATCAGCCGCCCTCGCGGTCAAAGGCGGCTGAAAGAGATAAGCTTACGAATCAAAACGCTTACGCGCCCTCTGACAGCGCGCTCCGATACGGATCAAGATAGGATTCAATCATGTTGTAGTAAGTATCGCGGAGCTGCGTATAGGACGTGCCGTACCAGATTGGTCCGTCGAACAGGCTTTCCTCGAGGCTGTTGATGAAGATTTTGGAAAACTCCTCGCCGAGTCCGAGCGACGCGTCGTAAACCATTCCGAACTTATCGGGATCGCTCATGTCGTCCAGCAGATCAAGCTGACGCGCGTCGTAATATTCCTTGAATTTCCGTTTTCTTGCCGTATTGCACTCGGGGCATACGGTCAGATCTTCCTGATCATGTTCCTTGAAATTATACTTACAGCCCGGGCACTTGGGGAAGTACACGGGATCGGTGGACATTTTTTCCGCGCGGTCCGCGGCGATGATTTCCTCGTCGGTCGCGTAAATACGGCTGCAGAGAATGTAATCTACGCCGCCCTGAACGTTTTTCGCGCCCGCAGGCACCAGATAGCCGACCGAATCGGAGCTGATATAGTATTTGTCCGCCTGCGGATCCTTCGGGAAGGGGACGAACGCGAACTCATAGTCGAGATTGTTTTTGAACAGTCCCTCCTGCGCGCTGGTAAAGCCCCATTCCCAGCCCATGGAAAGGAACAGCAGGTTCCCGTCGATAAACGCGTCTCCGGGAGGGACCCAGCCGTCGCCGATCAGTCCGTCCCGCTTCGCGGAACTTAAAAAGTCCATCGCGCGCTGAATATCCGTGTCGCGCATATTGTTAAGAAATTCGTTGCCCTGAATCTCCATGACCTTTTTTCCCGTCGTGTTGGCAAAGAACAGCGCCGACCACTGGCTCCCCGCGAGACCGATATGCTCCTCGCCCTGCTCGACCCAGGTGCGCATCATATCGTGGAAGGTGTCCCAGTTCCACTCGCCCTGATCGTATAGATCCATCGGATCGGGAAGCCCCGCCTCCTGAAGAGTGACGCGGTTATAGATGATGCTGTGTCCGGGCATCGGCTCCTGCGGGAAGTAATAATGCTTTCCGAGAAAGCTGAACTGTTCGATGATCTCCTTTTCGTCCGCCCAGAGCGGCGAATCGATGTCGAGCCAGTCGTCGAGCGGCGTGTACAGCTTTTTGGAGATCGCCCACGGGAACGAGTCCCAGTCGTAGCGCACCAGATCGGGCGAATCTCCCGCCGCAATCAGCATATTCAGCTTTTCAAAGTATGCCGTTCCGCTGGTGGTGATCTCGGTTTCGATCGTTCCGCCGAAGCGCTCGGCAAGAAGCTGCGTCAGCTCGGGCGTTTCCGCCGTAAAGTCGTAATAGCAGAGCCCCTTTACCACGCCCGCCTTCTGCCCCGCGACATAAAGCGGACCCGTTCCAATCTCGTTCGAGGCGTCGATTTCGTCGATCTCCGCCATTTCGTCATAGTCGATCTTTTCGTCAAGCTCGTTGCTGATCGTAGTGGACACCGCCGCGGGCGCAGGGGTCGTCGTTTCCTGCTCGCCCGTGCTCCGCCCCGACGAGCCGCCTCCCGCGCAGGCTCCCGTTCCGACGGTCAGGGACAGCGCCAGCGCTGCGCAGATCGTTTTCCTGATTTTTTTCAAGGGAAATGCACTTCCTTTCTGCCGAACCGTATGTTCGGTTCTTTTTTTCATTGTATCATATCGGGGGAGATTCGTCAAGCCGGGAATCGGCTTTTTCCGCGGAATGGGGCGATTTCAGGCATTCGACAAGCTCGAATACCAGCCGCTGTTCCTTTTGTGAAAGCGCGGTAATATCCACGACGGTTTTTTCGGGCGTACCGAGCATTCCGTCTACCGTTGTGTTAAAAATCCGCGCCATTTCAACAACGTGCTTGAGCTGCGGGATCGAAAATCCCATTTCCCAGGCGTTTACCGCGCTTCGCGTTACGCCGAGCCGCTTTCCGAGCTGCGCCTGTGTGATTCCGATATGGTTCCGAAGCAGAGCGATCCGCTCGCATAGGTCATATAGCATTTTGGATTCTCCTTCCGACCCGTGTTCCTTGATATTTATTATATCTTCAATGAGTTTATTTTTAATTGTCATATTTGATATTATTACTTGACATTCGGGTCGAAATATGGTAAAATAAAATTATTAAATTTATTTATAGGAGGTATTTTATGGGGTTCAAAAAAATCACGGCGGTGTTTTTGGCGGTACTGATTTGTATCTGCACCATGTCGGTAAGCGCGTTTGCCGCGGGAAAAAAGCCGATCTCGCTTAATAAAACGAGCATTGGCTTGGTTGAGGGAGAAAGCTATACGCTCAAAGCCAAGGTTACGGAAAAATGCACGGTACAATGGAGCAGCTCCGACAAATCGGTCGCCGCTGTAAAGAAAGGCGTTGTTACCGCCAAAAAGGCAGGTACCGCAAAAATTACCGTAAAAATTAAAGGCACCGAAAAATCCGCAAGCTGTGTTGTTTACGTAGCCCCGAAATCGAATACGGCAAAGGAGCTTGTAAAAAATCTCGGGACGGGAATCAATCTCGGAAACACACTTGACTGCAACGGCGTTTCATGGATTGACAATCCGAAGCCCACGGATTACGAGACCGCATGGGGGAATCCCGTAACGACAAAAGCGATGTTGACCGAGATCAGAAAATCCGGCTTTAAAACGGTTCGTATCCCCGTTACGTGGGGAGATCATATGGACGCAAAGGGGAAAGTCGACAAAGCGTGGATGGACAGGGTGCAGCAGGTGGTTGATTACGCTTACGATCAGGGTCTGTACGTAATCCTTAACACGCATCATGAAAATTGGTGGGACTGGGATAACCCCAAAAATTTTAACGATACCATGGAAACATTATGGCGGCAGATCGCGGAGCGTTTCAAGGATTACGACGAAAGGCTTATTTTTGAGGGCTTGAACGAGCCCTGCAAAAGCTGGGAAGACGACGGTGTAAGAATCGGAACGGTTGAAGAGGAAAAAACGCTGAACAGTCTGCATCAGACGTTTGTTGACACCGTGCGCGCTTCGGACGGAAAAAATAAGACTCGTTTCCTCGTTATACCCGCTATGTGCGCTACCTGTCAGTTCCCGAAGAGTATGGAAGCGCTTAAAATACCGAACAATGATAAACGGGTGATCGCTTCGGTACACGCCTATGTGCCTTATGATTTCGCTCTTAACGAAGGATCGGATTGGAAAACCTTTGACAATAATGTAAAAAACGAGATCGACTATGTATTTGACAATATAAAAAAGGCGTATATCGACAAGGGCATTTCGGTCATCATGGGCGAGTTCGGCACGGTCGACAAAGTCAATACTGCCGAGCGCGTAAAGCACGCCGAATATTTTCTGAAAAAGGCAAAGGAAACGGGTGTAGCCTGCTTGTGGTGGAACGACGGATTTAACGGATATGATTCCAACGGAGAACCCACGGAAAGAAAGCATTTTTGCATCTTTAACCGCGGCAAGCTTACATGGTATTTTCCCGAGCTTGTGAAAGCCCTCACAGGCAAAAAAGTAAAATAAATAAGGCGCCGCCGCACAATGAGCGGCTCACGTCTTCGACGACCCGAAAACCCAAGCCCCGCTTGGCTTTTCTTTTTTGCTTTCTTGCAAAGCGGCACTCCTGCCTTTAAAAATTTCACAAAAGGAAAAAAATCTTGACATCTTCCGCCTGTCGTACTATAATAAAGGTATCTACGGAAAGGAACCATTAAAAATATGAAATACGATTTTAGCGCCATTGAGCCGAAATGGCAGAAATATTGGGACGAGCACAAGACCTTCCGGGCGTCGGAGGATCACACGAAGCCGAAGTTTTACGCCCTCGTCGAGTTCCCGTACCCCTCGGGCGCGGGAATGCACGTCGGTCATATCAAGGCGTACGCAAGCCTGGAGGTCGTAAGCCGCAAGCGGCGGCTGCAGGGCTATAACGTCCTGTTCCCGATCGGCTTCGACGCGTACGGGCTTCCGACCGAGAATACCGCGATCAAGACGGGCGTTCACCCGCGCGAGGTCACCGACCGGAACATTGTAAAATTTACGTCGCAGCTCAAGCGCGTGGGCTTTTCGTTCGACTGGGACCGCGTGATCGACACGACGGACGAGGATTATTATAAATGGACGCAGTGGATCTTTCTGAAAATGTTCGAGCGGGGACTGGTGTTCCGCGATAAAACGCTGGTCAACTACTGCCCGAGCTGTAAGGTCGTTCTCTCAAACGAGGATTCGCAGGGCGGAAGGTGCGACATCTGCCACAGTGAGATCGTTCAGAAAACGAAGGAGGTCTGGTACCTCCGGATTACGCAGTACGCGGAGAAGCTTTTAGAGGGCTTGGACAGCGTCGATTACCTTCCGAATATCCGTCTCCAGCAGGAAAACTGGATCGGAAAATCGACGGGCGCGTTCGTGAACTTCCCGATCGCGGGGAAGGACGAAACGCTCCGGATTTATACGACCCGCCCCGATACGCTGTACGGCGTGACCTTCATGGTTATCGCGCCGGAGCATCCCCTGATCGAAAAATACCGCGGCTCGATCGCGAATATCGCCGCGCTGGACGCGTATAAGGCGGAATGCGCGAAGAAGAGCGAATTCGAGCGCACCCAGCTCGTCAAGGACAAGACCGGTGTAAAGATCGACGGACTTACCGCCGTGAACCCGATCACGGGGAAGGAGATCCCGGTCTATATCTCCGATTATGTCATGATGAGCTACGGAACGGGCGCGATCATGGCAGTTCCCGCGCACGATACCCGCGACTATGATTTCGCGAAGAAATTCGGGATCGAGATCGTCGAGGTCATCAAGGGCGGCGATATTTCAAAGGAAGCCTATACGGGCGAGGGCGAGCTGGTCAATTCGGGCGAGCTGAACGGGCTGACCGAAAAGAAAGCGGCGATCGAAAAAATGCTCTCGATCCTCGAGGAAAAAGGGGTGGGCGAACGCGGCGTTCAGTATAAAATGAAAGACTGGGCGTTTAACCGCCAGCGTTACTGGGGCGAGCCGATCCCGATCGTACACTGCCCGAAGTGCGGAGACGTGGGCGTTCCGTTCGAGGAGCTTCCGCTGAAGCTTCCGCCCGTCGAGAACTTCCGACCCGGCGAGGACGGCGAGAGCCCGCTCGCGCGGATCGAATCCTTTGTGAAGTGCAAGTGTCCGAAATGCGGCGGGGACGCGAAGCGCGAGACGGACACCATGCCGCAGTGGGCGGGTTCGTCGTGGTACTTCCTGCGTTACTGCGACCCGAGGAATACCGAGCGGTTCGCGTCGAAGGAGGCGCTCGAATACTGGATGCCGGTGGACTGGTACAACGGCGGCATGGAGCACGTGACGCGCCACATGATCTATTCGCGCTTCTGGCACCGCTTCCTTTACGACATCGGCGAGGTGAATACCCCCGAGCCTTACGCGAAGCGGACGGCGGTCGGACTGCTCCTCGGACCCGACGGCGAGAAGATGAGCAAGTCGAAGGGAAACGTGGTAGACCCGAACGACGTGATCGACGAATACGGCGCGGACGTTCTTCGTCTTTACGTCCTCTTTATGGGCGATTATGAGCAGGCGGCGCCCTGGAGCGAGAGCAGCGTAAAGGGCTGTAAGCGCTTCCTCGACCGTATCTGGAGTCTTCGCGAAAAGGTCGCGGACGGCGGGGAATATTCCGACGCGCTCCGCGCGCAGATGCACAAAACGATCAAGAAGGTCTCCGAGGACATCGACGCGCTGAAGTTCAACACCGCGATTGCCGCGCTGATGACCCTGCTCAATAAGATCGACGAGGCGGGCGGGCTGAACCGCGCGGAATACCGGACGCTTCTGATCCTGCTGAACCCGTTCGCGCCGCACATTACCGAGGAGCTGTATGAGCAGATGGGCTATGGCGGCGTGCTGAACGAGCAGGAATGGGTTAAATATGACGAGGCGCTCTGTTCCGACGAGACGGTCGAGATCGTTGTTCAGGTGAACGGAAAGGTCCGCACGAAAATGACGATCGCGGCGAACGCGGACAAGGACGCGCTGATTGCGGCGGCAAAAAAGGCGGCGGAAGCGCTCTTAGACGGAAAAACGGTCGTGAAGGAGATCGCCGTACCGAATAAGCTGGTGAATTTTGTCGTAAAATAATTCCGGAAAAGGAGAAAGATTATGAGCGAATGTACGCATAACTGTGAGACCTGCGGCTCGGACTGCGCGGAGCGCAAAGCGGAAAGCCTTCTCGCGCCGTCCAACGAGCTTTCAAACGTAAAAAAGGTGATCGCGGTCGTTTCGGGAAAGGGCGGCGTCGGGAAAAGCCTCGTGACCTCCCTGCTCGCGGTCGCGGCGCGGAGAAAGGGGTATAAGACCGCCGTTTTCGACGCGGACGTAACGGGACCCTCCGTCCCGAAGATGTTCGGGATTCACGGGCAGGCGGAGGGGGACGGCGAGCGTCTTTACCCCGCGAAGACCGCCGGCGGCATTGAGGTGATGTCGGTTAATCTTCTGCTCGCGAACGAATCCGATCCCGTCGTATGGCGCGGTCCCGTCATTGCGGGCGTCGTAAAGCAGTTCTGGACGGACGTGGTATGGGACGACGTGGATTATATGTTTGTAGATATGCCGCCCGGAACGGGAGACGTTCCGCTGACGGTGTTCCAGTCGCTCCCCGTGGACGGGATCGTCGTCGTTACCAGCCCGCAGGAGCTTGTCTCGATGATCGTCGAAAAGGCGGTAAAAATGGCGGGAATGATGAATATTCCCGTTCTCGGTCTGGTCGAGAACATGAGCTATTTTATCTGCGGCGAATGCGGAAAGAAGCACGCGATCTTCGGCGAAAGCCATATTGAGGAGACCGCGAAGCGCTTCGGGATCGAGGCGACCGCGCAGATTCCGATCGATCCCGCGCTGACGCAGCTCGGCGATTCGGGAAGAGTCGAGGAATACACCGGCTATCTGCTGACCGATATTGAAAAGAAAATTTTCGGGGAATAACCGAAGAAGGAGAGCGGTTTCGCTCTCCTTCTTTTTATCCGAGCTTTACTCCCGCGTAATAATGCTTCAGAATTTCCTCGGCGGTTTTTCCCGATTTCGCCATTTCGTTCGCCCCGTACTGGCTCAGCCCCGCGCCGTGACCGTAGCCCTTGGTGTGGAAGGTAAAAATTCCGTTTTGATAGGAGACCTCGAAGGCGGTCGAGCGCAGCCCGAAGATCCGCCAGATATCCCCGCCCGAAAAGAGGTTGTCCCCGATCCTGACCGAGATCACGTAGCCGTCCTCGTTTCGGTTCACCTCGCTGAACCATTTCCCGTAGTCGGCGGGGGTTACGATGTCGCTCTGTGCGGCGACGAGCGCGAGGCGGGCTTTTTCGACCGTCATTTCGTTGTCGCATTCGTAGCTGATGTAATTTTTGTCGGCTTCGCTCTCGGCGGGAACGAGGTACGGAAGCTCGATTCCCCAGATCCCGTAGGAGGCGGAGGTGCGTCCCGCGCTTACCGAGTGATATACGGCGTAGATCGGTTCGCCCTCGTAGGTGATCGGGTGAGATACACCGTAAGCCGCCGCTTCCTTCAGGCGGGGGAGATAATCCTCGTAGCTCTTCCCGTAAAGCTCGGCGCATTTTTCGGGCGGAAAGTAGGGCTGTGCGGTTTTTCCGTCGTCGGATAAAAGCGCGCCGTCGGGGAGGGCGGCGGCGTTCCCCAGAAGGCGGAGCGCGTAGGTGTACGAAGCCGCCGCCTGCGCGTTGAGCGCCTCCTGCTCATAGTCGATCGGGATCTGCGCGGCGAGACAGCCGACGAGGTATTCCTCGGGCGTGACCAACCGAAGCGTTCCCGTCTCGGTCAGAAGGATCGAAAACGAATCGGGGAGCGAGAGCGTGATTTTTTCCTCCGCCCCGCTTTTCGTGAGCGGGGGGAGAAGCGCCGAAAGCAGCAGAAAAAACACGAGAATAAAGAGCCGATCTCTCATCATTTAAAACCGTTCCTTTCTTTTTATTAAGGCAACACCGCACAATGACCGCCTTCGGCTTTGGCGTCCGCTCGTACAGCGTCTTTGCCGTCATACTGCACAGATTTTTCTTGAAATCCGTCAGGATTCCTGCGAAAAATCTGTACAATCTGACGAGCAAATCCGCAGCACGATCGAACGCCAATCATTGTGCGGTGTAGCCTTAAATGGCGGGACTGCGTTCCGCCGTTCGATTTTCCAAAAATCCGCGGGCTTGTACTTCATTATATTGACTTTGAGGGAAAAATAGAATATAATAGAGTTATCGGAGCTTGTTCCGATCGGGGATTTCTTCTCAATTCACAGTAAAGGACATTTTCGGTCTATGACAAAGAAAAAAGGCATTTCAATTTTTGTAGCCGCGGCTGCCGCAGTGCTTGCCGCGTCGGTGATCCGTTTCTTTTTGTTCGTTTCGGCAATTGACCTTACCACGGGCTTTTATACGGCGGAGGGAAGCGCGGCTGCGGGATTTTTCCGCGGTCTGCTGCTTGCGCTGGCGGTCTTGCTTTTGGCGCTCTGCTTTATCGGGGAGCGGCGGCGCTGGACGGCGTTTACCGTTTCGTCCGACGGGCTCGGACCGAAGGTCACGCTCTTCCTCGGCGTGCTTTATCTTGCCGCCGCGGCGGTGACGGTGTTCGGGATCGTGCGGGCGGAGAGCCTTTCTCCCCTGTCGGTGATCGACCTGATCGGATTCGCGGCGGTCGGGCTCCTGCTGATGAAAAATACCGCCGCGCCGCCGATCGCGGGCGGGATTCAGGTCGGGCTTTCGCTTTGTCTTTTTTTCCGCGCGCTGACGCTTTTTAACGGCGATCTTGTGATCCGGAACCATTCGGACCCGATGCTTCGCCTGCTCGCGTATGTGTTCGGCTCGCTCTTTTTCGCGGCGGCGGCGCGGTGCTACGCAAGGCTCGAGATGAAGCATTCGAGATTCCGCGAGGTCTTTCTCGGAGGGCTTACGTTCCTGTTCTCGGGCGCGTATACGCTCGGGAAGCTTTTGGCGATGCTGTTCGGCGGAAATAAGGTGCTCGGCATGGAGCCGCCCGATCCGACCGCCGCGGCGCTCTTCCTCATTTCGGGCGGATTTCTCGCGGCGCTTTGCTTCACGAGCCAGCGCAAGGAGATCGAATACCTTTCGGGCGGGGAGAAGAAGCCGAAGCCGGAGCGCTCCGGGGGCGGCACCCTGCCCCAAAAGGAAGAAAACGAAAATTCCGAAACGGAAGAACGGGAATATCATGAAGCACAGACGGATTAAAGCAATTCTTTTACCGCTCCTTGCCGCGCTGCTCTGCGGCTGTTCGGTTCAGGTCGAGAGCCTTTTAAGCCCCCCGAAGCTCAGCGCGGAGCAGTCGGCGATCTATGAAGCGCTTCAGGCGGGGAGGGGCAGGGAGATTCATTTAAAATATCCCCGGAGCGGACAGTACCGAAGCGCCTTTGTGATCAGGAATATCGACGAGGAGGAAACCGACGAGGCGATCGTTTTTTACGAAACGTCGAATATTGCCGACGGCGGCTCGTCCCTGCGGCTGAATTTTCTCGACCGCGAGAACGGGGAATGGGTCTCGGTCTATGACTACGCCGCGCTCGGGAGCGAGATCGAGCGGGTACAGTTCGCCGACCTCGGCGACGGGGAAACGAGCATTGTCATTACCTATACGATCCAGAACGCCTCCGACTCGGCGGTAAGCGTCCTGAAATATACGGAGAAAACGCCGTCGGAGGTCTATACGGGGCGCTGTGCGTATACGAACATCATTTACGACAACGGCGACGGGCACAGCGAGCTTTTTCAGATCAGCCGCGACCTCGACAGCGGGACGGCGACCGCTTCGCTTCTCGGGCAGAGCGCGGACGGCGAATTCCAGATCCTTTCCTCCGCGCCGCTCAGCGGGTTTACCGAATGTCGGGGCGTTACGCTCGGGGTCTGTGACGAGGACGGACACCGCGCGATCTTTATCGACCGTTCGCTCGCCGACGGGAGTATCGGGACGGACGTCCTGATCTGCTATGACGATCTCCGCCTTTCGGCGGTAACGACGGTTCCGGAGGTGCTGAGCCGCCGGACGAACACCTATACGCCGAACATTCTTTCCCGCGACATCGACGGCGACGGGATCATCGAGACCGCCTCGACGGCGGCTTTCCCGGGGTATGAGAATCTTCCCCGCGCCGAGCAGGTGAACATCATCTCGTGGTATCAGATCGAATCCGGCGGCGGCGCGATCAGGCGCGACGCGATCTCTTATCTCAGTATCCGAAGCGACTACCTGCTCTTTATCCCGACGCGCTGGGAAGGGCGCGTTACGGTAACGATCTCCGTTTCGGAGGGAACCGTTACCTTCAGCGAGTATGACAGCGGCGAGCGCGTAACGGGAGCGGAGCTTCTGACGATCATGGCGGTCGAGCCGGCGGGCGCGTCCGCGCCGGCGGGCTATACGCCCTACGGGAAGAACGAGAGGACGGGCTATCGCTTTTATATCCGGAACAATCAGGGGAATTCCCTCGCGCTGACCGAGGCGGAGCTTTCCGACTGCTTTAAAATTCTGGAATAATGCGTAAAAGGGGAAGAAAGTTTGTGCCTCGGCAAATCCTTTCGGCACAAGCTTCCTCCATAGGAAAGGAATGGTCATAAACATGGGGCTCAGAAGGATTCTCGTCTGTGAGGACGAGGACGCGATCCGCGATTTTGTCGTAATCCATTTAAAACGGTCGGGGTACGACGTTTTCGACGTTCCGAGCGGCGACCTCGCGATCAGGGCTTGGGAGCGGGGAATGCGCTTTGACGTCGCGATCCTCGATATTATGATGCCGGGGACGGACGGGAAGGAGGTCTGCCGCTATTTAAGGCAGCACAGCGCCTCGATCGGGATCATTATGCTTTCCGCGAAAAGTCAGGAAATGGATAAGGTAAGCTGTCTGATGATCGGCGCGGACGATTACGTCACAAAGCCGTTTTCGCCCTCGGAGCTTGTCGCGCGGGTAGACGCGGTATATCGGCGGGTAAGCATGGCGCGCACCGAGAACGACGCGTCGGCGGACGTTTCGGACGGTCCCTTCCTGCTCGATTCCAAGAGCCATACGATCTATAAAAACGGGGAGATTCTCGACCTGACGCAGGTGGAGTTCCACATTCTCGAATACTTTATCCGCCACAGCGGAAGCGCGATCGACCGCGAAACGCTCCTTCGGCGGATCTGGGGCGACGGCTATTACGGGGACGAAAAGATCGTGGACGTGAATATCCGGCGGCTTCGCATGAAGATCGAGGAAAATCCCTCCGACCCCGCTTATATCCGGACGATCTGGGGGTATGGCTATATCTGGGGAAAAGAAGAAACGGAAGAAAAGGAGCCGAAGGAAAAGCCGTGAGAAAGCTCTTGGGATATTTAACGGGGGATTATTTAAAGGAGACGGTTTTAAGCCCTCTTTTTAAAATGCTGGAGGCGCTGCTGGAGCTGTTCGTTCCGATCGTGGTCGCGGCGATTATCGATACCGGGATCGGCAGCGGCGACGGCGGCTATGTCGGGAAAATGTGCCTTCTTCTGGGGGCGCTCGGTCTAATCGGGCTCGGGTTTTCGGTGACGGCGCAGTATTTCGCGGCAAAGGCGGCGGCGGGCTTCGCGAAAAAGGTGAGCCATGCGCTCTTTTCGCATATTCAGACGCTTTCCTACGCCGACCTCGACGCGGCGGGGTCGTCTACGCTCATTACCCGCATGACGAGCGATCTGAATCAGGTACAATCGGGGGTCAACATGACGCTCCGGCTTTTGCTCCGTTCGCCGTTCGTCGTATTCGGCGCGATGATCATGGCGTTTACGATCGACGTTCCCGCCGCGCTTGTTTTCGCGGCGGCGATCCCGGTTCTCGCGGCGATCGTATTCGGGATCATGCTGGTCGGAATTCCGATGTACCATAAGGTTCGGACGCGGCTCGACAGGGTTCTCGGGAAAACGCGGGAAAACCTGACGGGCGTTCGGGTGATCCGCGCGTTCTGTAAGGAATCGGACGAGATTGCGGCGTTCGAGACGGAGAATACCGCCCTTACCGCCGAGCAGAAGGCGGCGGGGCGGATCTCCGCGCTGATGAACCCGCTGACCTTCGCGGCGGTCAATATCGCGATCGTGATCCTAATCCGGATCGGCGCCTTGCGCGTGGAAACCGGGATTCTGACGCAGGGCGCGGTCGTCGCGCTTTATAACTATATGTCACAGATTCTGGTCGAGCTGATCAAGCTCGCGAACCTTATCATCAATATCACGAAATCCGTCGCCTGCGGAAAGCGGATTCAGGCGGCGCTCGAAAGCGGGGAGGGCATGGCGGACGGCACGGAGAAGAACGGCTTCGAGGGGTACCGCTACGCGGTCGAGTTCCGGGACGTTTCCCTGAAATATAACGGCGCGGCGGCGGATTCCCTCTCGCGAATCTCTTTTGCCGCCGAGCAGGGCTCGACCGTCGGAATCATCGGCGGGACGGGCTCGGGGAAAACCTCGCTCGTAAACCTGATCCCCCGCTTTTACGACGCGACGGAGGGCGGCGTATACGTGGACGGGCTGAACGTCCGGGATTACGAAGCCGTCTCGCTTCGCGAAGGGATCGGCGTCGTTCCGCAGAAGGCGGTTCTTTTTTACGGGACAGTCCGCGAAAATCTGCGCTGGGGGAATGAAAACGCGTCGAACGAGGAGCTGCTGCGCGCGCTGGAGCTTGCGCAGGCGAAGGAGATCGTCGAGGGGAAGGAAGGCGGGCTGGATTTCGTGATCGAGCAGGGCGGACGGAACCTTTCGGGCGGACAGCGCCAGCGGCTCACGATCGCTCGCGCGCTTGTGAAAAAACCGAAAATTCTCATTCTCGACGACAGCGCCTCGGCGCTCGACTTCGCGACGGACGCGGCGCTTCGGAAGGCGCTCCGCTCGCTTTCGGGCATGACGGTCTTTATCGTGTCGCAGCGCGCCTCCTCCATTCGGCACGCCGACCGGATCATCGTGCTCGACGACGGGGAGGCGGTCGGGATCGGGACGCACGGCGAGCTTCTGGAGACCTGCGATGTTTACCGCGAAATCTATTCCTCACAGTTTAAAAAAGAATCCGAAGGAGGCGAGAGCGCATGAAAAACGGAAATCTCGGAACGCTGAAAAAAACGCTCCGCTACCTGAAGAAATACGGCTTTTTTCTGGCGCTTTCGATCCTGCTCGCGGCGGCGTCCGTCGCGGGGACGCTCTATATCCCGATCATTGTCGGGGACGCGATCGACTGTATCGCCGAAGCGGGAAGGGTCGATTTCGCGGCAATGTCTCCGCTCCTGCTCCGCGCGGCGATTGTCGCCTGTATTACGGCGGTCTGTCAGTGGCTTATGAACACCGTCAACAATCGGATCACCTTCGGAGCGGTGCGCGATCTCCGGAGCGCGGCGTTCCGGAAAATCGAGGAGCTTCCGCTCAAATACCTCGACGCGCACCCCTCGGGCGATATTGTAAGCCGCGTGATCGCGGACGCGGACACCTTCGCGGACGGGCTTTTAATGGGCTTTACCCAGCTTTTTACCGGGATCGCGACCATTCTCGGGACGCTCGTTTTTATGCTTCTGATCAATCCTTGGATCACGCTGGTGGTGGTAGTGCTGACTCCGGTCTCGCTGCTTTGCGCCCGCTTTATCGCGAAGCGAACCTATTCGATGTTCCGGCTTCAGAGTGCGACGCGCGGGGAACAGACGGCGCTGATCGACGAAATGATCGGGAATCAGAAGGTGGTAAAGGCGTTTTCGCATGAGGACGAGGCGGTTGCGAAATTCGACGAGATCAACGAGCGGCTGGAGAAATGCTACCTGCGGGCGACCTTCTTTTCCTCGCTCGTGAATCCGACGACCCGCTTCGTGAACAGTCTCGTATACGCGGGAGTCGGGCTGACGGGGGCGCTTGCCGCGATAGGCGGAACGCTTACCGTCGGGGCGCTCTCCTGCTTTTTAAGCTACGCGAACCAGTATACGAAGCCGTTCAACGAGATTTCGGGCGTCGTGACCGAGCTTCAGAACGCGCTTGCCTGCGCCGCGCGGCTGTTCGAGCTGATCGAGGAGCCGTCGCAGGAGCCGGACGAGGGGCACCCTGCCCTAAAGGAGGTCAGAGGGAACGTCACGCTCGAGAACGTTTCGTTCTCGTACGACCCCGCGCGAAAGCTGATCGAAAACCTGAATCTTTCGGTTACGACGGGACAGCGGATCGCCATTGTCGGTCCGACGGGCTGCGGGAAAACCACGCTTATCAACCTGCTGATGCGGTTTTACGACGTAAACGGGGGAAGGATCACGGTTGAGGGCGAGGACATTCGCTCGGTAACGCGCGCGTCGCTTCGCTCGTCCTACGGAATGGTGTTACAGGAGACATGGCTCAAAAGCGGGACGATCCGCGAAAATATCACCATGGGAAAGCCCGACGCGACGGAGGAGGAGATCGTCGCCGCGGCGAAGGCGGCGCATTCGCACAGCTTTATCAAGCGGCTCCCGAACGGGTACGATACCGTGATCGGCGAGGACGGCGGGAGCCTTTCACAGGGGCAGAAGCAGCTTCTCTGCATTACCCGCGTTATGCTCTGCCTCCCGCCCATGCTGATCCTCGACGAGGCGACCTCCTCGATCGACACCCGCACGGAGGTACGGATTCAGGACGCGTTCTCGCGGCTTATGAAGGGGCGCACGAGCTTTATCGTCGCGCACCGTCTTTCGACGATCCGGGACGCGGACGTGATCCTCGTCATGAAGGACGGAAACATCATCGAGCAGGGAAGCCACGACGAGCTTTTAAAGCGCGGCGGATTTTACGCGAAGCTGTATAACAGCCAGTTCGCGGCATAAGAAAGGTGAATTCAATGAACGTTTACGAAATGCAGCGTGAAATTTTAAAGCTGAAAAAAGAAAAGGATTTTTGTATCCTCGCGCATATTTACCAGAACCGCGAAATCGTCGAGATCGCGGATTATGTCGGCGATTCCTTCGGGCTGAGCAAGCAGGCGGCAGCCGCGCCGCAGAAAAACGTCCTGATGTGCGGCGTTCGCTTCATGGCGGAAACGGTAAAGCTCCTGTCCCCCGAAAAAAGGGTGCTTCTGAGCGCGGCGGAGGCGGGCTGCCCGATGGCGGAGCAGCTTGACGTTGAGCTGCTCCGCGGCTTAAAGCGGCAGTATCCCGGTTATACCGTCGCCGCGTATATCAACACGACGGCGGAGCTGAAAACCGAGTGCGACGTGTGCGTAACGTCGGCTTCGGCGGTGAAGATTCTCGAAAAGGTCGAAAACAGGAATATTTTATTTATCCCCGACGTCAATTTAGGGCAGTACTGCGCGTCGCGGCTCCCCGATAAGAATTTTAAGCTGGTGCAGGGCGGCTGTCCGACCCATGCACGCATGACGGGAGAGGACGTAAGGCGCGCGAAGGCGGCTCACCCGAACGCGCTCCTGCTCGTCCACCCCGAATGTACGCCCGAGGTGGTAAAAGCGGCGGACTATGTCGGAAGCACGACGGGGATTATGGACTTCGCGAAGGGGTCCGAAAACCGTGAGTTTATCGTCGGGACGGAAAACAGCATTACCGCCCATTTGCAGTACGAATGCCCCGAAAAGCGCTTTTACCCGCTGTCGAAGGACTGCGTTTGTCATAATATGCGGCTTACGACCCTCGCGGACGTAAAGCACTGCCTGCTCGGCGAGGGGGAGGAGATCCTGCTCCCCGACGAGGTTCAGAGAAAGGCGAGACGCTGTATCGACGAGATGTTAAGGCTTGGATAAGCGCTTGGCGCGGCTGTCAGAAATGCCAAAAAATTTAAAAATTTTAAGCACAATTATACAAAAGCGGGAAACAGCTTCTTGACAGAAAAGAGGAATTGCGCTATACTGTTTTTGTATGGTGTGAAACGTTGAATTGTGCCTATTTTTGGGAAAGGATCAAGGAAATATGCTTTTAAACAGCTTAACCTGTAAAATTTGCGGCGGGGACGCCGCGGCGGAAGAGGATCGCGCGGTCTGCGTCTGCAAAAACTGCGGCGCGGAGGGGATCCTGCCGAAATCCGACATAAAGAAGCTGAACCGGATTACATATCTTCGGAGCCGTTTCGATTTCGAGGCGGCGGAAGCGCTCTGCGACGAGCTGATCCGGGAGAATCCCGAGGACGGCGAAGCGTACTGGTACCGTCTGCTCTGTAAATACGGGATCGGCTATACCCGCTCCGGCGGAAAGCGCGCGCCCGTCTGCCGCCGGAATATCGCGGCGCTTCCCGCGCCGTCCGAGCATGAGGATTATAAAAAGGCGCTTTATTACGCGACGGAGGAGGTTCAGGCGCAGTATGCCGCAATGGGCGAGGCGCTGAACGAATGCGCGCAGGTTTCGCGCGGCGTTTTTGAGCAGCCGCAGGAATACGATATTTTCGTGCTGACCTCCGAGATGGGCTCCGCCGAAAACGATCTGGACGGCGAGAAGCTGTATCTGCGCTTTACGGAGAACCTCGGGTTCCGCGTGTTTTACGTACCCGAATCGTTAAAGGAAATGGACGAGACGGAGCGTCCCGCGCGGATCATCTCCGCCCTCGAAAACAGCCGCGTGCTGCTTGCGGTGTTTAAGTCGATCCCCGACAGCGTCAGCGGGTATATGAATTTCGCGGTGCGCGTTTTCGCGGAGAAGGCTTCGGCGGACGCGGAGAAAAAGCTTCTCCCGATCTTCCATTCGCAGCATGTCGCGTTTCAGCAGCTTCCCGAGCCGCTCGTATGGGGCGACGAGGCGTTTGATCTCGCCGATTCGGAATTCATGCGCGAGATCTCGGAAGCGGTGGAAAAGATCCTAAAGCCCGAGGAAGCCGCGGTCGTCCCCGATTCGATCGTGACCGCGACCGCCGCGAATAAGGAAAACCTGATCAAGCGCGCGTATATGTTCCTCGAGGACGGGGAATTCGAGACGGCGGACAGCTATTTCGACAAAATCCTCGATATCGATATAGAGGATTCCCGCGCGTATATCGGAAAGCTGCTCGCGGAATATAAGCTTACGAGCGAGGATCAGATTCCGGGGATTCCCATGCCCGTAACGGATAATAAAAACTTTGTAAAGGCGATCCGCTTCGCCACGCCCGAGCAGAAGGCGCGTTACGAAGCCTTAAACGGCGCAATCGTCGAGAATATCGAGAGCGAGAAAAAGCGCATTTCCGAGGAGCGTCAGCGCCTCAACGCCGAGCGCGAGGAAAAGGAAGCGATCGAGCGCCAGCGCCGCGAGCGTCAGGCGAAGGAGGAAAGAAAGCTCCAGTTCCAGCGCCGCCGTGATCCGCTTCGGAAAACGCTGGCGGAGGTTCGCGCCGAGCTGAATAAGACCATGATCCTCCCCGCGAAGCGCAAGGAGCTTAAGGAGCAGGAGGAAACCCTCGTCAAGAATATTAAGGAGCTGGAAGCCCAGTTCCCGGATATCTGGGATTGATTTTGCGGAGAGATATAAGAGAGAAAACATTACTTTATGGGGGCGCTGCCCCCAAACCCCCGCAAGCCTTTGAAAAGGCTTGACCTAAACTTTAATATCGCTTTAACAAATTTTTAAATAAAAAAATCTGTAATATTAGACGAATTTGCGGAAAGGTTGTCTGATATTGCAGATTTTCTTTTTTCTGATATATTGTAAAGCAATATTGCTTTTCGCTTCCTTTTGGTACAAAAGGAAGTGGGGTTCGCAAGCAGGAAGCTTGCAGGCAAAAGCCACAAGGTGCCGCACGGACGCGGCACAATCAAAGCTTTTGCCGAGGGGCAGCGCCCCGAAAAATATAGGTCTTCTCTTTTAAATCTCTTTTAAAATCTCTAACCTTCCCCGCGTAAAAGCTCCTCCGCCGCCTTCAGCACCTCCCGATCCTCGGGGAAATTCAGGAGCGACATCGCCTTTTCGTAGGGTACGAGCCAGTCCGCGAAGACCTCCTCCTTCTGAAGCGAAAGCGCGCGCCCGTCGTAGCGCGACAGGAAGAAAACGCCTGTTTTTCGGGTATTTTCGAGGGTGGTGTAGGTATATTCCGCGCGGAAATCGGGGTGCGGCGAAAAGGGAAGCCCCGTTTCCTCGAAAATTTCGCGCCTTGCGTTTTCAAGCTCCGTTTCGCCGTACTCGATATGCCCCTTCGGAAAGCCGACGTGCCCGCTTCCGCTCTTGACGAGAAGATAGCGGCGTTCGCCTTCCCGCTCGGTATAAAGCACGGCGCCGCTCGTTTTTTCGTAGAGCGGAAAGAGCTTTCCGCCGTCAACGTCCTCCGACGGGCGCAGCGCGTGCAGCAAATTACATTCGTAACAGATCGGCGAACCCGCCAGCGCTTCGGGAACGCAAAGGAGTACCGTATTTCCGTCTTTTCGGCGAAAAACGCCCACGACGGCGGCGGTTTCCGCTTTCCCGCCGAAAAGATAGGCGGGCTGAGCTCCTTCCGCGGCGGCGGAAAATACGCCGTTCGGCTTTTCCTCTTTTATCCTGAGCGATACGGTTTTCCCGAGAAGATTCGGCTCGGGGAGACGTTCCTTCATGTTCGGTTTCCTTTCCCGCGGGATCAGCGGTTGTTCAGCAGTCCCTTGTCCAGCATTCTCTGCGCCGCGAGAAGAACGCCCATTCTTCCCGTGTCATACGTGATCCCGCCCTGAAGCCAGACGGCGAACGGCTCGCGCAGCGGCGCGTCGGCGGAAAGCTCGATCGACGCGCCCATGGTGAACGCGCCCGCCGCCATAATGACCTGACTGTCGTACCCGGGCATATCCCAAGGCTCGGGGCTTACGAAGCTGTCTACGGGGCTTCCGCTCTGGATTCCCTCGCAAAAGGCGATCAGGGCTTTCCGCGATCCGAGCTTGATCCCCGTGATAATATCCGTCCGGTATTCGTTAAAGGAGGGCGAGGTCTCAAAGCCGAGCAGGCTGAAGAACGCCGAAGCGAAGGTCGCCGTTTTGACCGCGTTCATGACGACGTTCGGCGCGTTGAATAAGCCGAGGAACATGCCGCGGTTCTGGTTCAGGGAGCAGCCGACCTCTTTTCCCGTTCCGACGGTCGTAAGGCGGTAGGCGCAAAGCTCGACAAGCTCCTTTTTCCCCGCGATATAGCCGCCCGTTTCGGCGATCCCGCCGCCGAGGTTCTTGATGAGCGAGCCGGCGATCAGGTCCGCGCCCACGTCGCACGGCTCTACCCGTTCCACAAGCTCGCCGTAGCAGTTGTCCACGAGAATGACCGCCTCGGGATTCACGAGCCGAACCGCGTCGATCATCTCGCTGATCTCGGAAATGGTGATCGAGGAGCGGAGACTGTACCCGCAGGAGCGCTGGATATACGCGACCTTACAGGAGCGCGCGCGGTCGGAAATGAGTCCGTAATTGACCCGTCCGTCGGGGAGAAGGTCGATCTGATCGTACTTGACCCCGAATTCCGTAAGCGAGCCGCCCTTTTCCCCGAAGATCACCTCCTCGAGCGTATCGTAGGGCTTTCCCGTCAGCGAAAGAAGAAGATCGCCGGGGCGGAGGATCCCGAAAAGCGCCGTCGAGAGCGCGTGCGTTCCGTTTACGAACTGGTGGCGGACGAGCGCGTCCTCCGCCCCGAGAATCTGCGCGAATACCGCGTCCAGCTTCTCGCGTCCGTCGTCGCCGTAGCCGTAGCCGGTCGTGCCCTTGAGGTGAAGCTCGCCGACGCGCTGGTCGATGAACGCCTTGAGAACCTTCTCGCTGTTGCAGCGTCCCGTGTGTTCGATTCGCGCGAACGACTCCGCGGCGATATTTTCCGCTTCGAGCGCGGTTTCCTCGAGTCCTTTGTCAATGTTAAAATAGCAGCTCATGTCTGTTCCTTTCGAGGCGTACCGCCTCTGTCAATTCCGAAGATGTCCTCCGAATGCCGGAGCATTGTTGCGCGCGGCGAAAAATCCGGCGGACGGGTTTCCCGGGGTTCGTTTTTTGTGCAGGGATCGGTTTTCGCGTTTTGAACCGATTTTGCGGCATTTCCTATGAGAACACGCTCTAAGAAAAGCCGTACCGGAACGAGGGGCGGGATCAAAGCGTCAGAAGACAGGCGCTTCCCGATTTTCGGAAATCCGCTTTTTCGTAAAAGGGAACGAGTCCGTCCTCACAGACGAGAAAGACCTCGTTTTCCCGCGCGTAATGCGCCGCGAGCGTCTTTACGAGCCGGAGCGTCCGCCCCGCCCCGCGCGAGCGCTCCTTCGCCGCGACCGCGGTCAGCATGGCGATCCCGTTTTCGGCGAAGGCGCATTCCGCCGCCGATTCGCCGAGGGTATAGAACGCGGCGATCCCGTGCCGCACGTTATGGCACGCGTCGGGGTACCATTCGTCGAAGCGAAGCTCGGGAAAGCCCTCGCGGAGGATCGCGAAAACCGATTCGTACGGCGGGTTGATCCGGATTTCCTCGTCGGGAAGCCGCTCCGCGCGGTCGGCTTTTCCGCCATATTTTAAGATATTCAGCCGTTTCGCGGAGAATTCCGGAAAAGCTTCCCGATAAGCCCGTTCCGGCAGAAAAAGCTCCCGGATCGGGATTGTTTTTACGAAAACGGCGGCTTCCGCGTCCGCCGCGCCGCTCAGAACCGCCGACCCGTAATAGCGGGCGAGCACCCCGCTCCTGCCCAAAAAATAAAACCGCAGGAACGGGTATTTTACGCCGTAGCCCTTCGCCAAGGCGCGGAGCTTTCCCGTAAAGAGGTCGTTCGGGAGGGCTTTCAGCGCGCCGAAAAGCTCCTCCTCCGTTTCGATTTCGCGGATCAAAGCGCGCAGAGCCGTTCGGCAAGCGCTTCGGCGAGCGCTGCCGCGGCTTCGGCGTCCGAGCCCTGCATGACGCAGGCGGGGGTATGCAGGTAGCGGGTCGGGACGGAGATCGCCGCCGTTCGGATCCCGCCGACCGCTTGGTGGATCGCGCCGCTGTCGTTTCCGCCCGCGACCATGGTTTTTGTCTGGACGGGAATCTTTTTCTCCTCCGCGAGCATAAACGCGAGGCGGTACAGCTCCTTATCGTAGATCGTGCGGCGATCCATATACGAGACGACCGCGCCCGCCCCGACGCGGCAGACCGCCTTCGCGCCGTCGTTTTCGGGAATGTCGCAGGCGGTCGTCGTTTCGAGTACGATCGCGTAATCGGGCTTGACGCGGTACGCCGCGCAGGCGGCTCCGCGCGTCCCGATCTCCTCCTGAACGGTAAAAACGGCGGTCAGGTCGTAGGGAAGGTCCTTTTTCAGCAGCTCAAGCAGGATCGCGCAGCCGACGCGGTCGTCGAGCGCCTTTCCCTTGAGCCTATCCTCCCCGAAGGTGAAAAATTCGCTATCGAAGGTACAGGTTTCGCCGAGCGGAACGCGCTTTTCCGCTTCCTCCCTCGACGAAGCGCCGACGTCGATCCAGAGGTCGTCAAGCTTCGGCTGTTTTTCCTTCTCGTCGCCCTTGACCATGTGGGTTGCCTTCGCCGCGATCACGCCGCGCGTTCCGTTTCCGAAAAGGACGCGCCGCCCGTACACCGCCGACGGGCTGATCCCGCCGACGGGCGCGAATTTCAGCAGTCCCTCGTCCGTGATATAGGTCACGATAAATCCGACCTCGTCCATGTGCGCGCACAGCATGACCCGATTCTTTGGGGTGTTTTTCCCCTTTTTGGTCACGATCAGGTTCCCGAGCGGGTCGATTTCGGCCGCACAGCCTTCGGGGAGCCGCTTCACGATTTGTTCGCGCACGGCTTCCTCATTCCCGCTTACGCCGACAGTCTGCGACAGCGCGCGGATCAGTTCCAAGTCGATCATTTACTCCACCTCCCCGGCTTCGGCGAACGCCGCCATGAGTTCCCCGACCGCCGCGACGTCCTTCGGATCAACCGTTTCGACGGGGGTGTGCATATAGCGGATCGGGATCGAGAGAAGCCCCGTTTTTACCCCGCCGCGCGAGGCGGAAATTTCGTCCGCGTCCGTCCCCGTTTCGCCGCTCATGATCTCGAGCCGGAAGGGAATCTCCCTTTCCTTTGCGAGCCGCCGAAGCGCTCCGGTTACTTCTCCGGAAAGCCCCGGCGCGACCCCGATCATGACCCCTTTTCCCATTTCGCCGCATTTTTCCTTTTTCGCGTCGGGGGTATGGGCAAAGCTTACGTCCGTCGCGAGAGCAATGTCCGCCTCCGCCGTATACGCGCCGATTTTTGCGCCGCGGCTCCCGACCTCCTCCTCCGAAGCGAACAGAACCGCGAGATTATACCGAAGCGGCTTGCCCCTTAAGAGAGAGAGCGCGTAAAGGATCGCGGCGGCTCCCGCGCGGTCGTCCACCGCCTTTGAGGAAACGCGGTTTTCGCTTAGCTCAGTGAAATCCCCGTCCACTGTTACACGGTCGCCGAGCGAAACCCGCTTTTCGAGCGCTTCCTTGGAAAAACCCGTGTCGATCGCGATCTCCTCCGTTTTCATCGCGGTTTTCCCGTCGGGATTCACGTGCGGCGGGAGCGTGGCGATGATCCCCTTGATCGGCGGGTCGGAGTGAACGGTTACGGTCTGCGCGGCGTAAAGCCGGCGATCCGTTCCGCCGACGCTCGCGACGCGCAGAAATCCGCCGTCCTCGAGATAGGTCACGATAAAGCCGATCTCGTCAATGTGTGCTTCGAGCAGAAGGGTTTTCTTTCCGTTTCCGCGCTCGCCGAGAAAGCCGTGAACACAGCCGAACGGGTCGGTCTTCGCGTCGGGGATAAATTCGCGCAGAAGCTCCTGCGCCGCCTTACAGGCGTTTTCCTCCGCCCCCGAAACGCCGTCGGGCAGGCAAAGGCGCGATAGGGTCTCTTTGATTTCCATGAATCTTTTTTCTCCTTTGGGACAGGCGTGCGTCCGCGCGGGTCTCCGCTGCGGGCGCGCATATGTTTATATTATATCACCCGCGACCGTGTTTTACAATGGTGAAAGTAAACAACAGTTTGTCTGAAATTTAACGGAGCTTTATACTTATTTTTGAGAACAAACGTCGAAAAAGCGAACCCCGATCCCATTTCGGAATAAACAACCCGCAAAAACGAAGAAAGCGGGTCGCCTCAAGCGATCCGCACAGTTTGTCGATAATCCCCTTTTAGAGGATTTTAATTCGATTTCGGTAAGATTTTCAACCTGACAGCCGCGAGGTTGAAAATGGGGGAGGTTGTGATGGGAAACGGGATTCCAAAGGGAAAAGTTCCCTTTGGCGGGGGTTTGGGGGCAGCGCCCCCTCGTTATGTTTTTCTCATTCTTTTTTTCACTCCCGAAAGCTTCACCCTCAGCCGCTTCCACCCCAGACGGAGCGGGGTCAGCGCCCGCCAGAGCGCGACATACGCGAGGTAGCGGCGGTCGGTCACGCGGAGCATTCGCCCGTTCCGATAAATTTCGACCACCACGCCGAGCATTTGCTCCTTCGGGACGGTCTCAAAGTTCAGGCAGTTGTCGCCGCGCGTATAGTAATTTTTTTCATCCATGCCGATTACGCGGTGAATGACGTATTTCCCGTCGGGACGGAGAAAAACGGGAAGCTCCCCGACGGAAAGCGCGCGGCGGAGCGGCTCGATCACGACGAGGGTTTTCCCCTCGGCGAGAAGCGGCTTCATGCTGATCCCGTGGGTCTCGGTCGAAATAACGCGCCCCGCGCGAAGCTCCTCGGCAATATCGGTCTGAATCTCCTTCATGCGTTCCCCGCTTTCGTCAGCGCGGCGTAAGCGACCTCCGCCGCGTTTTCCGAGATGTTGCAGCCGAGCGAAAAGATCGGAAGCTTCGTCAGCCGCCACACCAGATCGAGCGTTTTTTCCATGCCGGCGGGGTCGTTTCGCCGATAGGTCTGATTCAGCAGGGCGGGGAAGGCTTCGTCTCCGCCGATCGGAGCGATCGTGTTTTCCGCCGCGCGGCGCAAAAGGACGATCCCGCCGACCTCGGCGCTCGTGTTGGTCTGAATCCCGTCCTTTCCGCCGTAGGGCGTGCCGTAAACGGTGACCTTTTCGTCGGTCACCTTCAAAAGCGGCTTATCGTCGTTAATCATCGTGACCTTTTCTCCGTAGCGCTCGCGCCAGAGCCGCGTGTGGGTCGATTTTCCCGTCCCGCTCGGCGCGGCGAAAAGATACGCTTTTCCGCCGACCGCGAGCGCGGAGCAGTGAAACAAAAGAATATCGCGGTCAAGGAGGGTTTCGCAGATTTTCCGGTACACGGCGAGACTTTCGAGGTAGTCGTCGGCGAATTTTCCGCCGCCGTTCTCGTCCTGCGAAAGATTTTCGCGGGCGATCTCCTCCTCCGAAACGGAAATTTCCGCCTCAAAGGGAAGGTCGGTGCGGTAATCGGCGCAAAGCCGCTCGGTAAAGGGGTATCGGCAGTGAACGCGGAAAACGTGTTCCGCCAGACATAAGTTGAACATTTTTTAATTTTCCTCGTTTGTTGCAGGGTGCGTTTCCCCGATCTCCTCGGCTTCGGAGAACTCTATGACCGCGGTATTGTTATAAAATTTATTGAGAAAATAACGGTTTTTCCCATGAATGTCGTATTGCAGCTTCAGCGACATTCCCGAAACGTCGCCGGTCACGACCGCGGTATAATAAAGGTAATTTTCGCCGTCAAAGAGGTACACGCGGGAATTTTCGGAAACGCTCAAATGCGGAAAACGGTCGCATTCAAAATATTCGCCGTTCCCGGCGGTCGCGAAGGCATTGTAGAAATTCGCGTCCGGGTTGGAGGAAAGCTCTGCGCGGAGATTTTTGACGTCGTAATCCGCGTCCCCTTCCCGACGATGAATCCCGATGATCAGCCGAATTGTATTTTCGTCGATCTTGTCCATCGAAATCCCGACGTCGAGCTCCAGCGTTTTCCCTTTTTCAAAGCGGTGTTTGATATAATGATAAAGGTGGGCGGAGTCGCTTGAGGGGAGAAGTCCTTCGGTAGTTTCCGCAATTTGATCCCTTCCGCCGATCAGAATGAAGAGCGCAGTGAGCAGGAGCAGAATGACGAAAAAGACCGCGATCGCAAGCTTTTTGCGCTGTGAAACAGTTTTCATGGAACGTTCCTTTCGGAAATAGAATTCCGCGCCGACCGGAATCCCGATCGGCGTGGAATTTATTCTTTTGGGTTTTGGAAAAGCGGTATTCGCCGACGGGCTTCGGTCTCTTGTGCAAAAGAAAAATTTACGCCCCGCCGTCGATCGGTCTTTTCCCTTTCCGGTTCTTGTGAAAGGCGGAATTCGCCGTCGGGCGCTCCCGACTATACGGGCATAACCTTATTTGCTTTATCCGCGTGAACGCTGTCGATCCCGTTTTTCTTATCGCGGCGCTTTTCAAAGAATTTCTCCGCGACCTGCCCGAACATGGCGTAGCTTAATACGTCCTCCTCCTGCTCGGTCCATTTCGCCGCTTCCGCCTTGAGCTTATCCAGCTCGGGGGCGATCAGGTCGGCGGGACGGCAGTCGATCGGCTTCTCGTCGTGTAAAATTTTCGCGCGGAACGCGGGGTCGATCGGCGCGGGCGTTCTTCCGTATTCGCCCTTGACGAGCCCCTTGAATTCCTTCGTAACGGTCTTATACCGCTCGCCGAGGATCACGTTGAATACCGCCTGCGTGCCGACAATCTGTGAGGTCGGCGTTACGAGCGGCGGGAAGCCCGCGTCCGCTCTTACGCGGGGAACCTCGCGGAGAACCTCCTCGAACTGGTCGGATTTTCCCGCCTGCTTGAGCTGGGAAAGCAGGTTCGAGAGCATTCCGCCCGGTACCTGATAGATCAGCGCGTTCGCGTCTACCGCGAGCATCTTCGGGTCAAGCAGACCGCTGTCGATGTATTTTTTCCGAAGCTTCATGAAGTAATCGCGAATCTCGGTCAGAAGCTTTAGGTCAAGTCCCGTGTCGTATTCCGTCCCCTGTAACGCCGCGACCATGGATTCGGTCGGCGCGTGCGAGGTTCCGAGCGCGAGCGGAGACATCGCGGTATCGATCCCGTCAACGCCCGCCTCGATCCCTTTTAACAGGCACATCGAGGCAAGTCCCGAGGTATAGTGGGTATGAAGCTGGATCGGAATTTTGACCGCCGCCTTAAGCGCGCGGACGAGCTTTTCGGTTCCGTAGGGGGTAAGGAGCGCCGCCATATCCTTAATACAGATCGAATCCGCGCCCGCCTCCTCAATCTGCTTCGCGTAATTTACGAAATATTCGGTGGTGAAGATTTCGCCGGTCGTGTACGAAATCGCGATCTGCGTATGCGCGCCCTCCTTTTTCGCCGCCTTTACCGCGGTCTGGAGATTGCGGATGTCGTTGAGCGCGTCGAAAATACGGATAATATCAATCCCGTTCGCGACGGATTTCTGCACAAAATATTCAAGAACGTCGTCCGCGTAATGGCGGTAGCCGAGCATATTCTGCCCGCGGAAAAGCATCTGAAGCTTCGTGTTCGGCATTTCCTTTTTCAGGATACGGAGCCGCTCCCAAGGGTCTTCGTCCAGAAAGCGCAGGCAGGCGTCAAACGTCGCGCCGCCCCAGCATTCCGCCGAATAAAAGCCGACCTTGTCGATCGTACTTAAAATCGGACGCATTTCGTCCATTCTCATACGCGTCGCAATCAAAGACTGGTGCGCGTCGCGAAGGACGGTTTCGGTAATTTTAACCTTAGCCATGTCGAGCCGTCCTTTCTTACGCGTTGATGGTGGCGATAAGGGTACCCGTGTTGACGGAATCGCCCTTGCTTACGTTAATGGAAGCGATCGTTCCCTCACAGGTCGCGGGGATCTCGTTCTCCATTTTCATCGCTTCGATAATCACGATCGGGGTTCCGTTCTTAACCGGATCGCCGACCTTGAGCTTTACGTCCATGACCGTCCCGGGCATCGGCGCTTCGATCCTTACGCCGCCGACCGCGCCGGAAGCCGCCGCGGGCTTCGCCTTGGGCGCCGCCTTCGGCGCGGGAGCTGCCGAAGGCGCGTTTGCCGCCTGTGCGCTCGCCTCCGTTTCCTCGACCGTTACGTCGTACGCCGTTCCGTTTACCGTGATATTATATCTTTTCATTGTTATGACCTTCCTTTCCTATTGAGGAAGTTTGTGCCGAGCGGCTTTGCCGAGGCACAAACGACGGGTTTGAAAAATCAAAGATTTTTCAAACTTAACCCCTTTCCTTTCGGTTGAATTTTTATTTTTTGCACTTTGTCCTATGTGGTCAGGTTCTTAATATACGAAATTAACGTGCTTTCTCTTAGGCGCGCTTACCCGCTTTCCGCCGAGCATTTCCACGGCGGAGAGAACGGCGCTTCCCGCTTCGGACGCGTCGATCACGCGGTCGATCCCGCCCTCTTTCAGGAACGCGTATGCCGACGCCTCGTTTTCGGAATATTCCGCGATAAGCTGCGCTTCATTCGAGCCATTCAACTCATTTCCCTTCAAGAAAACGACTGCCGTTTTCGGAGCGGCGGCGGAAATGACCGCGTTTTCATACGCGATCACAAAATCGCTCGCGGGCGCGATCGCGCAATATGCCGCGCCGAACGCCTTTTCGGTCACGAGCGTTACCTTCGCGGTGGTCGCGCTTGCGTAAATCTGCGCAAGCTTTGCCGCGTCGCGGATCGAGCCGGAAAGCTCCTTCGCCGCGCCGCCGTCGAAGCCCTCGCTGTTGAGAACCGTTACGACGGGAATCGAGAACGCGTCGCAGAAGGAAACGAACCGCGCGATCTTGGCGCTGTCCTCCGGGGTAAGCCTTCCGTCGGTCTTATCGGTCGCGATCAGTCCGACCGTCCGCCAGCTTAAGCTTCCGAGCGCGGTCATCGAAGCCGATCCGAAATCGGCGTAAAGCTCGGTCACGCTGTCCTTGTCGGCGATCGCCCGAATCAGCTCCGCGCCGCGCAGTCCGTCGGTGATCTCCGTATCGTTTTCCGCGAAATAGTCGTTGCCCGAAAGCTCGAGATTGTTCGAGGGAAGAATGCGGATCAGCTTCTTTACCTCGCCGATCGCCGCCTTTTCGTCCTTCGCGACGATCGCCGCCGTACCCGACTTCGCCGCGTTTTTCGCGGTTCCCGCGCCGTCGAGACCTCCGTCCTCGGCGATAAACGGAGCGGTCATAAAGAATTCCGCTTCCTCGGTCATGACGATAAAGTCCGCCATGCAGGCGGTCATCGCCGCCGTTCCCGCGCAAAGTCCCGCGATCAGGGAAATCTGCGGAACGACGCCCGAAAGCTTCGCGCTCGCGTCCGCGATGTCGGCGTACGCCCGTAAAAGCGCGGCGTTATCCGAAAAATCGCCGCCCTTGCTGTCGTAGATTCCGACGACGGGCGCGCCGTTCGTGACGGCGAGGTCGTAAAGCCGACGGATTTTTGCGGCGGCGGCTTGATTGACCGCTCCGCCGAGTACCGAAATATCCTGTGAAAACGCGTAAGCGGGCGCGCCGTCGATCAGCCCGTATCCGGTGACGACGCTTGCGGTTTCGCCCTGCGATCCGATAAATTTTCCGATTTCGACAAAGCTGTCCTCGTCGAAGAGGGCGGTGATCCTTTGTCTCGCCTTGCTGTCCGGAAGCGTCTGCTCCATCTCAGCCAATGTCTTTTTTGCCACTTCTTGCTCCTCCTTCATCTATCAACGGGCTTTCTACACATTTCCGGAAAAATTGCCCATGGCAGTCCTGCCCAAAAATTATTCCACATTATATTATATATGAAATCCCCGAAAAAAGCAAGTCCTTTCGCGGATTTTCTTTATATTTTTTGCGCGGGACGGATCGTTTCGGGCGCGGGAAAAATACTTTACAAATCCGAATAAGCGCGATAGAATAAGAGCAGGATAAGATAGGTTATTTGAGGTGGAAGAATTCGTCCCCGTCCACACGCCGCCGGTTTGACAGGAGAAATCCGAGAGATGCAGGAGAATGGGACGCCTGCCAAATAGCCGTTTATCGAGAACCCCCGCCTTGAGCAATCAAGGCGGGGGTTCGTTTGTTTTTTATCGGGACGAAGTCCGCCCCTCGTTATTCCTCCGCGTAATTCCCCAGAAACCGGTAATACCTCATCTCGTCCTCGAGGTTGTTCAGAAGCTTTATGACCTCGGGACTCCGGATATTCCCGATAAAATCGAGATAGAAGATAAAATCAAACGCGTCGTCCTTCAGCCCCGCGAGATCGGGCGGGACGGGCTTACTTTCGATCCGCGAGAGGTTCAGCCCGCAGAACGCGAAGCGCGTCAGCAGGCGGTAAAGGCTCCCCGGCGTATGCGGGAGGGTCAGCGAGAGGGAGACGACCGAGGCGTTCTCGGGGATCTCCAGCCGGTTGGAGATCAGGATAAACCGCGTAAAGTTATCCCGGACGTCCGAAATATCCTCCGCGAGCGGCTCCAGACCGTAAAGACGGGCGCAGGGCGCGGAGCAGATCGCGGCGCAGGGCTCCTCGGCGTAGAAAACGTATTTCGCCGCCTCGGCGGTCGAGCTCATCGGGATCGTATCCGCCGAAAAGCGGTCGAGAAAGGAAGCGCACTGCCGCAGCGCCATTTCGTGGGAATAGACGGTTTTTATTTTAGCGGGATCGGCTCCCTTTTTCGCCGCGAGAATATGGCTGATATGAACCTTTACCGTTTTGGAGATATAAAAGCGGTGCTTTCCCATGAGGTCGTAGGTCGCGCTTACGTCACCCGCGGTCGAGTTCTCGATCGGGAGTACGCCGTAATCGACCTCGCCGCGCTCGACCGCCGAAAAGACCTCCTCAAAGTTGCGCACGTAGCGGATATCGCAGTTTCCGTTAAAAAAGAGGTTGCAGGCTTCGGCGGAATAGCTCCCGCGCGTCACCGTCGCGGCGATCGGTCTTTCCTTTTTCGGGGCATGGGAGACAAAAGGGCGGGGATCGGTCAGAAGCTGCTGCTGACGGCATTTCGAGATGTCCATCAGCGTGGTAAAAAGAAGCCTTACGCCGTTTTTCATCTCATCGGCGACCGCGCCCGCCGCCTTATCGAGAATAAACTGCTCGCGGTCCTTCTGAAAAACCGCCATGTTGTTTTCCTTTTTATATTTCGCGACGTCGCAGGCGAGCGCCGTGCGCTTTTCAAACAGGCGCAGAAGCTGCTCGTCGATCTCGTCGATCTCTGCGCGGATCGTGTTTAAGTCCATGGTGTCTTTTCCTATTCCTCTTCTTCCGGCTCGATGTCGTCGGGGTTCAGCTCCTCGTCCTCGGTTACGCGCTCGGTAAGCGGGGGCTCCGTTTCGGCGGTCGTCGTTTCGGGCGGCTTGACCGCGAAATAGACGACGACCTTTTCGTCCTCGGAGAGAAGCACGGGATCGCCGATCTCCTTGCTGCACCGAACGACATAGCCCTCTTTTACCTCGCCCGTCGTTTCTCCGGAGGTGTCGTACTTGATTCCCGCCTCACTCAGAAGCGCGGTATATTCCTCCAGCTTTTTCCCGATATAATCGGGGAGCGGAACGGATTCGGGACCCTTGCTTACCTTTACGTTGATCTCGGTTCCGCCGCTTACCTCGGTGTTCGGGGCAATATCCTGATCAAAAACGATTCCTTCCGCGTACTGGCTGTTGTATTCGTAGGTCGGGTTGAATTTGAGCATGGAATAGCGGTTTTCGAGGGTGTTGTAAAAACGGTTCACGAAATCGGGGAGGAGAATGCGCTCGGCGCTCCCGCCCGAAGAAACGGGCGCGGCGGGAACCGTCTGCGGCGCGGAGGTCGTCGCGGAGGTGATCGGAACGGGCGCGGTCGTAAGGGACGGCGCAGTTTCGGGGGGCGGGAGGATCAGCTGCTGCGACGCCTGTGAAAAATACGCGATCGCGATAATAAAGCCGACGACGACCGCGAGAAAGACCGAAACGCCGACGATCGAGCCGATATTCGACTTTTCCTTCTCTTTTTTCTTTCCTTTTTTGGGGGCAGGTCTGCGTGTCGGGACGTTTTTCCTGACGGACGGCGCGGTACGGCTCGGGCGGTTTTCGAGGGCGACCGCGGGACGGACGGGTCCGTCGATCCCCTCGATCTCCTCCGTTACGGGCTTCGGCTCTTCAAAAAGCCGTTCGACAAGCTCGTTTACGGTACGGATCCGATCGTCCTGCCGAAGGAGAAGCCCCGCCATGATCGTGTCGGAAACGTTGTGCGGGATCGATGGATTCAGGAAATACGGCTGCTCAAGGAGATCGTCCAGCTCACGGGAGTTTGCCTCCTGCGGCTCGACGCCCGTTAAAACGCGGTATAAAACGGCGCAGATTCCGTAAATATCCGTCCATGTCCCCTGCCGCTCGGAAACGGAGTATTGCTCGGGCGCGGCATATCCCGCGAAAAGCTCGCAGGTAATGTTGGAATTTTCGGTGCGGCTCGCGGAGATTCCGAACGCGGTAAGCTTCAGCCTTCCCCGCTCGTCAATCCGGATCGACTCAGGGCTGAGCCCGCGGTGAAGGATCCCGTGAGAATGGAGAAGGTTCAGCGCGGTAAGAAGCGGCGGAAAAAGCTCGCGCACCTCGGCGAAGCCGCGCGAAAAGCCGCCCTCCTCAAGATAAGCGGAGAGGGGCTTGGCGTTTATGTGCTCCATGACGACGTAGCCCGTGTTGTTCGCGGCGAAGATTCCGAGGATCTTTCGGATGCTTTCCGATTCGCTGTGATTCATCAGCGCTTTATAAAGGTCGGCATATTCCGACAGATAAGACTTATAGAGCGGGAGACAGCCGTCGTTCACAACGACGGTTTCGGAGTTCTTTTTTCGGGAACAGAGCGTATCGGGGAAATATTCCCGAAGCTCGACCGCCTGTCCGCGCTCCTCGTCGAAGCCGAGATAGCGCGCCCCCTCGCCGTTATAGGAGAGGAGCTTCCCGACAAGGTACCGGTTCGCGAGAAGCGTTCTCGGCGCGAGAAAGTGCGGCGGATACGCCGTATTGTCGATATAGCCGCAGACCGTGCAGGCTCCCTCGTACTCCTTCGGGCTCATGCAGCCCATACAGCGCCGGATTTCCTGATCCATAGCCTCGTTCGCTCCTTTCGTGATTTTATTCTTGCTGGCTGGCATACACACATATAAATATTTTACACAATATTTTGCTTTGTGTCAATGGCAGAATACACAAACCTTGACAACATTCGCGGCGAATGGTAGAATAAAGATACAAAATTTTCGCGGGGAGAAGCCGCGCCCGGAGGATCCCCGGTTTCTCGGGCGTGCTCCTTTGCGCTTCTCCCATAAGAAAGGAAGGATTCCGATCATGCTGTTTCAAAGGAAGAAAAAGGAAAAGACCGACCCGGAGCTTCTTCGGCGGCTTGAAAAAATCCCGCTGAAATACGTGACCGAGCGAGACCCCGAAACCCTCCGCGAGAAAAAGCTCGGTGAGAACGGCGCCGTCAATCTCATGGACGGGGAGTTCGTGATCGTCTGCGGCGGGAAGAACGTCTTTCGCGCGGCGCTCGGCGAGGTGACCGCGGCGGAGCTGATGAACCGCTCGGGGCTTACCGTAAAGGGGTATGACCTCGACGAAAAGCGCGAAAAGAGCGTAATCGCGTATTACAGCGACGGAACGGTCGGCGCGTTCAAAAAATAAGAACCTGTCCACATAGGATAAGTGTGCGGATTTTCGAGGAAAAATTGTCTCGGACGAGGCAAAAATTCGCAGGAATCCTGGTCTTTCGGTCAGCCCCTCTGTCACGGCTTTGCCGTGACACCTCCCCCCACAGGGGGAGACCACGGCTTTCAAGAATTTTTAACGACATCCGGGGCAATTTTTGCCGAAAAGACGTGCGCTTATTCCTATGTGGTCAGGTTCTAACTCGCCCCGGGATTCAGTATAGCACGGTTTCCCCGAAAATTCAATGACAAAGCGGTTACAAAATTATTACAAATCGGTAACAAAAATTTTTCCGCCGCGCGGCGGAATTCCCCTTGACAATTTCCGGAAACCGTTGTATAATGAGCATAAAATAAAAGCATATCAAAAAGATAGGTTTTATCCGAAGGGAGACGCGCAGCTATGACGGAAACGAAAATATATCTCGACAACGCCGCGACCACAAGGATCAGCGGGGAGGTTCTCGAAGCCATGCTTCCGTGGCTTCGGGAGGGGTACGGGAACGCCTCGTCGATCTACGCGCTCGGGAGAAAAAGCGCGATCGCGCTGAACCGCGCGCGAGCCGACTGCGCCGCCGTTCTCGGGGCGGAGCCGGGAGAAATCTTCTTCACGGGCGGCGGGAGCGAGAGCGATAACTGGGCGATCAAAAGCGCGGCGGCGGCGCTCGCGAAAAAAGGAAAAAAGCACCTGATTACCTCCGCCTTCGAGCACCACGCCGTTCTGCGCTGCATGGAGCGGCTCGGAAGGGAGGGTTTCGAGGTCACCTATCTTCCCGTTTACGAAAACGGGATCGTGAGAACGGCGGATCTCGCGGCGGCGCTCCGCCCGGATACCGCGCTCGTCTCGGTCATGTACGCGAATAACGAGATCGGGACGATCCAGCCGATCCCGGAGATCGGCGAGCTCTGCCGCGAACGCGGAGTTTTGTTCCATACCGACGCTGTACAGGCGGCGGGAAATCTTGAAATTGACGTAAAAAAACAGAAGATCGACCTGCTTTCGATTTCGGGGCATAAGCTTCACGCGCCGAAGGGGATCGGGCTTTTATACGCCGACCGACGGGTGCGGCTCGCCCCGCTGATCGACGGCGGCGCGCAGGAGAGCGGGCGGCGCGCGGGAACGGAAAATATCGCCGCGATCGTCGGGCTTGCGGAGGCGATGAAGCGCGCGAAGGCGGGTATGGCGGAGAAAAACGCGCGGCTCACCGTCTTCCGGGATCGGATCATCGCGGAGCTGTCGAGAATCGAGCGCGCAAGGCTGAACGGCGATGCGAAGAAGCGCCTTTCCGGAAACGTCAATTTTTCCTTCGAGGGGATCGAGGGCGAATCGCTCCTGTTACAGCTCGATCTGAAGGGGATCGCCGCGTCGAGCGGATCGGCGTGTACCTCGGGCTCGCTCGATCCCTCCCATGTGCTGCTCGCGCTCGGGCTTTCGCATGAGACGGCGCACGGCTCGCTCCGCGTTTCCATGTCGGACGAGACGACCGAGGAGGAGGTAAGCGCGTTCCTGCGGGAGCTTCCCCCGATCGTGGAGAAATTGAGAAAAATGTCGCCGCTTTGGGAAAAGCTCAAAAACGGTGAATGAACAAAAAAGGAGCGTATTTTATTATGGTATATTCGGAAAAGGTTTTGGAACATTTCGCGAACCCGCGGAACGTCGGAGAGCTTTCCGACGCGAACGGGGTCGGCGAGGTCGGGAACGCGAAATGCGGAGATATTATGAAAATGTACCTGAAGATCGAGGACGGAACGGTGAAGGATGTGCGGTTCAAGACCTTCGGCTGCGGCGCGGCGGTCGCGACCTCGTCGATCGCTACGGAAATGATCAAGGGGAAACCGCTTGAAGAGGCGCTGAAGCTGACGAACGAGGCGGTAGTCGAGGCGCTCGACGGGCTTCCGCCGATAAAGCTGCATTGTTCGGTGCTGGCGGAGCAGGCGGTAAAAGCGGCGATCGCGGACTATTACCGGCGGCAGGGGATCGACCCGGCGCCCCTCGTGGGGGAATCGTGCGGGGGAGATTGTGAGCATTGCGGGTGAGGCGGGAAAAGGAAAGACCTTTCGGGTGGGATTTGTAAAAAACGACAAATCCCACCGCTTTTTTGTAACCTTTTCATATATAAACGTATTATTATAAAATGCCGCCCATGCTTTTTATTTCTTGAGGGAAATTTTGCCAAAAACGAGCTGGAGGATTTAGCAAAAAGCAACAAAGTTTTCGGTTTTTTAAAAAAACAGCAGAAAATCATGTCCCGAAAACCCCCTTTTTTTGAATGTATTAAGTAGAGGGATAAAAACCTCACGGTATGCAGCGAAAGGAGGGAATTTTCTAAAATACGCAAAAGCGGGAAAGGAGACGGATCGGCAAAAATTTTTATTGCTTCGGAAGAAAAAACAACGGAATTGCCCGAAAAGGGCAGGAAAGGACAAAATGATGAAAAAGTGGATCAAAAAAATCACCGCAATGATATTGGCGGGAGTAATGGCGGCGAATATGGGAGCGGCGGCTTTCGCGGAGAGCGAGAGCACAAACGACAGCTTGGGCATTTATTTGAACGAGACTCTGC
>CAZKKZ010000007.1:0-60905 GCA_964553625.1 uncultured Ruminiclostridium sp. | reverse complement strand
GCCGTTCTTTCCATTACGCGTATACCTCCTCAATCTTCGCCACGGCGTCCTTTACGACGATGAACTTCGTATAGTTCAGAATGTCGTAAACGTTCAGCGTGTTTACCTGCGTGGTCTTTACGCCGGGAATATTCGCCGCGCTCTTGATAACCTTCTGATCGACCGTATCGAGAACGATCAGCGCCTTTTCGCTTACATCGAGCGCCTTTAACATATTCACGATGGTCTTCGTCTTAAATTCGTCGGTCTTGATCGCGTCGAGAACGACGATCTCGCCCTCCCTGCACTTAGAAGAAAGCGCGGAGCGAAGCGCAAGCCTTTTTACCTTTTTATTTAAAGAGTAGCTGTAGCTTCTCGGCTTCGGTCCGAGCGCGACGCCGCCGTGCGTCCACTGCGGAGCTCTCGTCGAGCCCTGTCTCGCGTGACCCGTGCCCTTCTGACGCCAAGGCTTCTTTCCGCCGCCGCTTACCTCGGTTCTGGTCAGGGTCGACTGCGTGCCCTGACGCTGATTCGCGAGATAATTCACTACTGCTGCGTGCATAACGACTTCGTTCGGTTCGATCCCGAATACCGCGTCGCTTAACTCGAGGTCGGAAACAGGCTTTCCGTTCATATCGAATACCTTTACGTTTGCCATGATGTTCTCCTCCTCCTTACGCCTTAACCGCATCAGTAATGCAAAGCACTCCGCCCTTAGGACCGGGAACAGCACCCTTGATTGCGATAAGATTATTTTCCGCGTCGACCTTTACGACGACGAGGTTCTGTACGGTAACCGTATCACAGCCCATATGACCTGCCATGCCCTTACCCTTGAAGATTCTCGAAGGGGACGAGCAGGCACCCATGGAGCCCGCTTCTCTGTGGACGGGACCCGCGCCGTGCGTCATCTTGAGTCTGTGCTGGTTGTGGCGCTTGATCGCGCCCTGATAGCCCTTACCCTTGCTGGTGCCCTGAACGTCGATCACGTCGCCCGCGGCGAAAACGTCCGCCTTTAAGATGTCGCCCACGTTTACCGCGCTCATATCATCGAGACGGAACTCGCGGAGCGTTCTCTTGAACGCAACGTCGTTCTTCTTGAAATGCCCCTGCATAGGCTTGTTGACCGCCTTCGGCGAAATATCGCCAAAGCCGAGCTGAACCGCCTCGTAGCCGTCGTTCTCGACCGTTTTCTTCTGAGCGACAACGCACGGACCGGCTTCAACTACCGTTACGGGAATGACCTTTCCCGCTTCGTCGAAGATCTGAGTCATCCCGATCTTCTTTGCGATTAAACCCTTTTTCATGGTTTCCCTCCTTTGGTTATTGGTTGAGTTTCCTCAACGTGACCAAGTGCAGCGTATCTGCCTTGGTTAGCGGTTGGCATAAAACACCGCCGGGACTTGTCCCGAAGCGTTCCGCCAACATAACTCGAAACTTCTTTGGGGAATCGTTAAAACTCCATTGAAATTTCTACGCCCGCCGGAAGCTCTAAGCTCTGTAAAGCTTCGATGGTCTTGTTGGTCGGGCGGATGACGTCGATCAGACGCTTGTGCGTTCTAAGCTCGAACTGCTCGCGGCTGTCCTTGTACTTATGAACGGCGCGCAGGATCGTGATGACTTCCTTATTGGTGGGAAGCGGGATCGGTCCGGCAACTCTCGAGCCGGTTCTCTTCGCGGTCTCGACGATCTTCGCCGCCGCCGCGTCCACGATCGTATGCTCATAGCCCTTGATCTTCACTCTGACCTGTTCTTTTACTGCCACTCTCTGTTACTCCTTTCCGAATTTCTGCCGTGTTTTTCGTTTTACACTATCCCGTGTGTTCCCCGGTCGGGTAGAAAACGCGTTCAGCCCGGATCATAAGCGGGGGTATCCGCCTCTGGCGGACCCTTCCCGACCCGCGCGGTAAAACCGCTTTCGCCAAACCGCCCGGAATCAGCGCGGGAATATGCACGCAAATCACACGTGCAAGAATTATTATACAGTATTTCCGACGAAATTACAACATTTTTTTGAAATTTCTTCCATAGAAATTTTTCCTTGTATTTTCTTTATTTTTGTGCAATTTGCCAAATCCCTCGTTTTGTAAAAATCCCGCCGCGTTCGCGGCGGGATTTCCGTCCTTCCGTTTTTCACTCCGCGGAACAATCAAACTCCTCTAAAATATCACAATAAAGCTCAAGATTAATCTGATCCTTTTCATACACGCCAAAATCGGAAGCTTCCGGCTCCTGCGCCAAAGAAGTCTCCAACTCATCGCCGAGCCGCCCGCAAAGCGCGCGCAGCTTCTCGTTCGGAACGGGGTACCTCCCCGTATAATCTCCCGCGCACCAATAGGTGTCTCCTTTTTCGTCATAATACAAAAAGAAAATCCATTCCGAGCCTTTTTCCATCGGCGTCATACCACTGAAAGTCACAAGCTGATCCCGATCATCAAGGATCCCATATCGTTGAGAAATTTTGATCGGCTCGTCAATCGGCTCGCCCTTCAGCACCCTTTTGACGGCAATGACATTTTCGGAAACCGCGCCGGTTAGAATTTCTTTACCGAATTCCGCGCTGTACTCATATTCAAGCGCCTGCTCCGTCTCCTCCGCATATTCCCCGATCACGATCAAATCGGCGGCGGCGGTCAGCTCGGGCAGATTCCAATAAACGATCCTGTCTCCCTCCATATGGACGATTTCCCGATCGGCGAACAAATCGTCCTCCGCCCGCTCCCCAAACACCTCCGTCCTCGTAACCGGCTCGTCCCGCCCCTCGATCGTTACGGTGTAGGAATACGCTTCCCCGTCCATGGTATACGCGTTGGTAAATTCGGTGCAGTATCCCGACTCGTCAAAGGTATAGGACAGGGTAAAATCCGAAATTTCCCCCATTTCCGCGAACGCGCCGTACTCCGAAAGCTTCGCTTCGTCATAAGAAAAGCGGATCGTGTTCCCCGAACGCTCCGTTCCGTCGATCGCCGCCTCGTACACCGCGAAAAGCCGCGCCCCGTCCGCGTAATAATGACGGCTCGCCTTGCTGTAGCTGTAATAGCCCTCGCTCCCCTTCGCGATAAAGCTCCATTCCGTCTCGTCGGGAAGCGTGATCGTGTTCAGCTCCGTCCCGTTATTAAATTCGTAATAGCGCTTTCCGTCCGCCGCGCCCATATACATATAGGTCATGACCTCGCCGACGAAAAGATAATCGATTTTTTGAAGAATTTCGCCTGTTCGGGCGTCGATCATCGTGACCGTCGCGCCCGCGCGGTCGGTATGAAGCGCCCGCGCCCGCTCGATCTCCGCGCGCCCGTCATACTCCGCCCCCGCGCACCCTGCGCAAAAAAGAATACAAAAGAACATCACAAAAAGAATTTTTTTCATTTCAGCCTTCTCCCGAAAACAAAAAGCCGCGCGGACACGTTTCCGTGCGGCACGGCTTTTTTCTGTACATCATGGAATTATTCCTCAAAGCCGCCTTCGATCAGCTTAATCAAGCCGTCAACCGCAAGCTGCTCATCGGAGCCGTCGGCGATAATACGGATCGAGGTCCCGCCGACAATCCCGAGCGAAAGGATCCCGAGAAGGCTCTTCGCGTTTACTCTGCGCTCTTCCTTCTCGACCCAGATCGAGGACTTGTATTCGTTTGCCTTCTGAATAAAGAATGTCGCCGGTCTCGCGTGAAGCCCGACCTGATTTTTTACATCTACTTCTCTTACGAACATAGAAAATTCCCTCCATTTGTGTTTTTCATTGCCGCAGCCCAAAGGTAAAATCCGAACGCGCCGTCGGGCTAAAGCCTTTTGCCTACGTTTTAAGTATATCCCCAACGAACTTTTAAGTCAACCGATTTTCCGACTTTTTCACACTCTTTTGAAATATTTTTCCGTTTTTGTGGAATGAGAACCGAAAAGCCGCGCGGCGCTTGTGATAAATGCACAAAATTTTTTCACCTTCATATTCAACATCAACAAGAGTTTTTCAACAATTCGACGATTTCTCTTTTTCGAGGAGATCGGGGCGCTTTTTCTCGGTCGTTTTTCGCGCCATTTTCTCCTGCCATTCTTGGATTTTCGCATGATGACCCGAGATCAAAATCTCGGGAACCGCCCGCCCCCGCCACACCTCGGGACGAGTGTACTGCGGGTGCTCGAGAAGCCCGTTATAATGGCTTTCGATCGAATACGCGTCCTCGTTCGGAAGTACCCCGGGACAAAGCCGCGCCACCGCGTCCGTCAGGATCAGCGCGGGAAGCTCCCCGCCCGTCACCACGTAATCTCCCACCGAAATTTCCTCCGCCGAAAGCTCGTCGAGGACCCGCTGATCGATCCCCTCGTAATGCCCGCAGAGCAGAATCAGGTTTTCCTCCGCCGAAAGCTCCTTCACCAGCTCCTGCGTCAGCGTTTTCCCCTGCGGGGAAAGGTAGATCAGGCGCGGCTTTGCCGCTTCGCCAAGCTCGTCCCGAACCGCGCGGATACAGTCGTAAACGGGCTGCGCCTGAATCACCATTCCCGTGCCGCCGCCGTAAGCCTTATCGTCCACGCGGCGGTGCTTATCGAGGGTATAGTCGCGGATATTATGGCATTTCAGCGTTATGTAGCCCGCCCGTCTTGCCCGTCCGATCACGCTCTCGTTCAGAACCGCCTCGCACATCGCGGGGAAAAGCGTCGCAATATCAATCCTCATCGCCGTCTCCCTCGTCGTTCCCCTCGTAAATTTCAAACAGGTTCGGAAGCGGACGGATCACGATCCTCCCGCCGTCGGGATCGGTCTCGAGCAGCACCTCCGGGATCGCCGGAAACAGGTACTGCTTCCCCTCGGGGGTACGGAGCGAGTATACGTCGGCGCCGCCGTTCTGGTAAATTTCGTCGATCCTTCCGTAAACGCGCCCGTTATCCGCGTCCACGACCGAAAGCCCGATCAGATCGGCGATGAACCATTCGTCCTCCGAAAGCGTCAGATCGTTTCTGTTTAAATACAGGGTTTTCCCGATCAGCTTCTGCGCGTCCTCGGGCGTATCGATCCCCTCCAGCTTAACGACCGCCACGCCGTTTTTGAGAAAACGGCTCGCGGTCAGCCCGACGGGCGTCTTTCCCTTGTCCAGATAGAGCGTTTTCAGCTCGTCCAGCCGTTCGGGGCTATCGCAATAATACTGCATGCGAAGCTCTCCCTTTAATCCCTGAAGCTTCGTGAGCCTTCCGGCTTCGAGAAATTGCTGTTTCATTGTAATGTGTTCCTTTCTATAAGAACCTGCGCGATCCAGTCATACAGATCGCGGCAGACCTGTTTCCGATTCGTTTCGTGGAGAAGCATGTGCCGCGCGCCCGCGTAAATACGAACCCCGACGTTTTCCCGCCCCGCCTCCTTCAGCCGGCGGTACAGGCGAGCCACCCCGCGCCCGCAGTTTCCGACGGGATCCTTCCCTCCGCTCATGAGAAGGAGCGGAAGCTCCTCGGGAACGCTGTATGCCCAATCGTCCGCCGAGACCGTATCGAGCAGGGTCACAATATCGTAATACGCCCGCGCGGTATAGTCGAAGGAATGGCGCTCCATCAGCTCCCGAATCCTCGGATCGCGGGAGAGCCAGTCCCACCCCGCCGAGCAGCGCCCCATTTTCGCGTTAAACAAGAGGCAGCCGCATTTTAAGATCCCGGGAATATGAAATTTCCCCTCGCGGTACAGGCACAGCAGCCGCGCCAGCCCGACCAGCAGACTCTGCGCCTCGAAGCCGTCGCTCGTCCCGACCAGAACGCAGCCCGCGAGCGTTTCTCCGTACCATGTCAGATATTCCCGCGCCGCAAAGCTCCCCATGCTGTGCCCGACGAGAAAAACCGGCAGATGTGGAAAACGGCGGATCATGCGGTCGGTCAGCGTTTTCATGTCCCGCACGACGCAGCGCCAGCCGTTTTTCGGCGCGAAAAAACCGACGTCGCCGTACCCGCGCACGGAACGCCCGTGCCCCAAGGAATCGGCGGCGCAGACGATACAGCCCCGGTTGGTCAGGTACCGCGCGACGCCCTTGTATACGATCCCGTTTTCACACATTCCGTGCGCGATCTGCACGATGCACTTCGGCTTACAGTCGGGGAGATAAACATAATAGGCGATCCGGTTGATCCCGTTCGCGCTCGGAAAATATCCCATAAAATTCCGGATAAGGCTCGCCCCCTTCCCGATTTACAGTATACCACATTTCCGCGAAAAATAAAAGAGATTTTCTCCGATTCAAAAAAATACTCCGAATCCGCCAACCTTTTTCGGAAATTTCACACTATATAAATAAGAACATATTGAAGCGCCAACCGGAAAACCGCAAAAAAAGAAGACCGTATGAAACGGTCCTCTTTTTATCGGATTGATTACGCCTTCGAGTTCGCCTGCTCGATCTGCGAATTGATCGTCTGCTCGTTTTCCGCGCGGATCTGCGTGTACTTCGCGTCTACGAAGGTATACGGTCTCGCGCTGATATTTCTCGTCGGGGAATCGTCCATGCCGTCCTTCGCGCAGTCTACGCTGATTCCATACTTGAAGTCCCAAACGGCAAGAAGGTTTTCCTTCATGTTCTTCTGCGCGTCGAGAAGCTCTTCCGTCCAGCCGAAGTCGCGCATTTGCTTTTCTCTGTCCTGCGCCGCCACATCGGGATCCTTCGATGCCTGAAGCATGCAGTTCGTATACGCCTTAAAGCCGTCCTTGTTCGTCGCGCCGCCGCAGAACATAACCGCGTCCTGCTTCATCATCTGATAGTAGCCGTCCGCGTTCGGATCGCGCGGGAACGGAACGTAGAATACTTCACCGTCTTCCCAGTTGTTCTTCTTGATCGCGTTCTGCATCAGCTTTTCCTTATAAGCATAAATGCCGTCCGAGAAGAAGAGCGTATCGCCGTTCATCCACGCGCGGAAGTTGGTCGAATAGCCGTTCAGATCCCAAGGATAACGGTAATCCTCGGACGCGAGCGTCTCGATCAGGGTCATCGCGCGTTCTACCGCAGGATCGTTCAGGTGGCTTACAAGCTTGCCTTCCTCGATCCCGACCATCGGTACGCCCGTCGTCGCGATAAAGTAATCGGCAATGTTCCAGCCGTCAATGACATACTTGCCGTCGCCGCTGTTCTGGAAGGTATCCGCCATGCTCAGGAATTTATCCCATGTCCATTCGCCGTTCTCGTATAAGGTCCAAGGATCTTCCAAGCCCGCGTCCTCACAAACGGAACGTCTGTAATAAAGAACTACGTTCGGCTCAACGTTCATGATCGCGCACCAGTTCTTGCCGCCCCACATGAAGTGATCCATCGTCTCGCGGTATTCCGCCCAATCCTCCGTCGTCGTATCCACGATCCCGTCGATCGGCTGGAACATATTCATAATCGCGGAAAGCGGGAAATAACCAATCTCAAAGGGGAATATATCGGGGGAGTCGCCCGCCGCGACCAGCTGCCCGAGACGGTCATAGCGATCGCCGTAAGCAACGTTCGTCCATACAAAAATTTCGTTCGCGAATTCCGCGCCGTAGGCGTCGTTTCCCTCCTCGGGAATCCCGTACTGCGCCTTAAACAGCTCGCACGCCGCGGACGTTTCGTCAATATCCCACCACGCGAGCCACTTGATCTTCTTATCGACGGATTCCACGTCCGAAAGCTTCAGATCCTCCGCCTTGCCCGCCACAATCTCCTGCAGCGCCTTGTCGGTATCGAGCGTGGTCGCCGCCGTCGTCGTGGTGGTCGCCGCCGCAGCGGGCGCGGTCGTCGTATCCGTGTTTCTTCCGCCGCCGCCACCGCCGTTGCAGGCGGAAACGCCGAGAACCACGGAAGCCGCCAGAATCGAAGAAACAATCTTCTTTGAGTTCTTCATGTTCATCTAAATCCTTTCTTCCGGAAAGCCCGCACCGAAAACGCGCCGCCTCCCGATCATATTTTGGACGGATCGCTCCGCCGTCGGTATCAAAGTACTGTCCGGACTTTAATATCGGGCACGATTTGCCTAAAATTATTATATCAATTTCAACGCGTGATGTCAATTGTGTAAAACGAAATTTTTATGTCGGTTTTTTGTGAATTTTTACAAAAAATTAAGCTGTCTTTTAAGTAATAAAGTTAAAAAAGAGACTGCTTGAGAAACAGTCTCCGGTGTGCTTTTTTTTAACTCATCAGCCCGAGCAGGGTGCCGTAATTCGTCCCGAGATCGCCGAGCAGATCCGACGACGAAAGAGAGGAGGTATCCGCCGAAATATTCCGCGCGACCGACGAAATCCCCGAAAGAAAAGCGTCGAGCCGCTCCGCGTCAACCGCTCCGCCCGTCGCGGTAAGCGCGCCGCTCTCCCCGACGGAAAGCCCCGTGCCGTCAAGCCCGTTCTCGTTCGCGTAAGCGGAAAGCGCCGTGCGGTAAAAATAGCCCGACGTCCCCGACGAAGCGCCGAGCTTCGCAAGAAGAAGGTTGTAATCCGAGGTAAAACGCGCGAACGCCTCCGCCGAAGCCGCGGGATCGCTTTTTTCCGCGACCCGGAGAGCCTGCGCCGATTCGGAAAGATCGTTTGCCGCCGAACGCAGAGAGACAGAGATCCCCGAAGAGGACGACCCGAGCCCGAGCGTGTCGAGAACCGCCGAAGCCGCCGGCTCGCTGTCTTCGTTCAGCATGGCGTATAAAAGCGCCGAGCCGCTCGCCGAACCGTTTTTGGAAACGGACGAGACGGTCTTCGCTTTCGTTTCGGTCTGTCCCAGATAATTTTTCAGAACCTCGCCGAAGGGCTTCGCCCCCTCCGAACGATTGCCCGACCGAACGGACTGCTTCGCCGACTCTATTTTTGCATGAATGGCTTTTCCGATCGCGCCCGACTGATAATAATACATAAACGGAACCGTTCCTTTCCCGCGGAGCGGAAATTCTTTCGTAATATACCATGTATTATACCATGTCCCGCCCTTTTTTTCAAGTGCTTTTGCGAAATTTTGCATATTTTTCGGAAAAACGGAAAAACTTCACATAAGAAATTGTTTTAAATAAAGAAAGGGGTCAAATTTTATGCAACTCGACGGATCAAAAACACTGGAAAACCTGAAAACCGCGTTCGCGGGGGAAGCGCAGGCTAGAACGAAATATTCCATGTACGGCGCGATCGCCCGAAAAGAGGGCTATGAACAGATCGGCGACATTTTCGACAAAACCGCCGCAAACGAATACGCCCATGCCGAGCTCTGGCTCTCGATCATCAGCGAGGGCGTCCCCGCCGACACGAAAAAAGCGCTCGAAAACGCGGCGGGCGGCGAGCATTACGAATGGACGGAAATGTACGCGGGCTTCGCGAAAACCGCGCGCGAGGAAGGCTTTCAGAATATCGCCGCCGTGTTCGAGCTCGTCGGGTCGATCGAGCGGAATCACGAGGCGCGCTTCCGCCGCTTTCTCGAGCTTCTTCAGAACGGACAGGTCTTTACCGAAACGGGCGAGACGGTCTGGATCTGCCGGAACTGCGGTCACCTTCACCACGGTCCCTCCGCGCCGCAGGTCTGCCCCGTCTGCAAGAAGCCGCAGTCGTATTTTGAGCGGCAGTGCGGCGCGGAAGAGTAACCCTTCTTATTTATTACAGGCGTGCGCCGTCCCCCGGTCTTCTTCGACCGGGGGATTTTTTCACTTATTTCCAAATTTTACGGACAAAAATTGTTTAATATGATGAATCGGAAAAAAAGTTGTGACAAATAGTGACAATTCGCGGAAAATGTGGTATAATGTACAATAATTATAGATAACACGAAGCAAACGAAAGGAAAACATCATGGCAAAGATAAAACAGCCGGCAAAAAAGAGGATTGCCGCAATGCTTGCCGCGGCAGCCCTGCTGAGCGGTTGTCAGGAAAATTCCGTTGTGGAAAACGGCGACCTTTCACAAACGGTTGACGCGCAGAACGATCTCACCCAGACAACGACCGAAGCGATAACGACAACCGCGTCCGAAACCACGACCAAAAAAACAACCCCAAAAACGACCACCACCGCAAGGACGACCGCCGCGACCACCACCGCTACGGAAGCGTCCACTACCACAACGGCTTCCGCAACAACGCCCGCTCCCGTGACCTACGCCACGGCGGCGCAGACGCAGGCTCCCACGCCCGTAGCCACCGCCGCCGCCACGGCGGCTCCGACGAGGCAGACGGCTGCGGCGGTGACCACCACCCGGGTACATATCAGCGGATACCGCGGCGGAACAAGCTACCCCGCGTTCAAGCACGACCTGAAGTATATGTACGACCTGAATACCGACTTTATCGGCTGGCTGAAGATCGACGATACGCCGATCGACCTTCCGGTCGTTCAGGCGACGGACAACAAGTTTTACCTCGAACACGATTTTTACGGAAGATACGATTCCACCAAGGTCGGAACGACCTTCGCCGACTATCATATCCCCGTGACGGAGGACGGCGGACCGCAGAACCTCGTGGTCTACGGTCACAATATCCGTACCGGCGTAGGTCTCGCGAAAATCACGAACTACTACCCCGCCCGCTACGGGAGCCTCGATTTTTACCTGACGCACCCGACGATCAGCTATGAATCCGTTTACGGCGGCGAAAGCACCTATGTCGTCTTTGCGGGAATGTTCGTGAACACGAGCCAGAAGCACGGCGCGGTCTTTAACTATTATAAATTCCGCGATTTTAATTCAAAGAATACGTTTTATCAGTATTTTGAAGCGGTAATGGACCGGAGCGTTTTTTATAATCCCGCGCTCGACGTCAGCTATGACGACGAATTCCTGACGCTCTCGACCTGTTATTACCCGCTCGGCGCTATCGATACCCGCTTTGTTCTCTTCGCGCGGAAGCTTCGGGAGGGAGAAAGCGCGTCGATTGACGTTTCAAAGGCTTATACGAACAAAAGCCCGCTGTATTTCGATTATTATTACGCCGTAAACGGCGGATCGTGGGCAGGGCGGAGCTGGCCGACAAGCCTGATCAGCGGATATAAGGAATGGGCGGAAAAGCAAAGCGCCCAATCCTGAATTTTATACCTTAAGAAATAATTCGGCTTTCCGAAGGGATTCGGAAAGACCGCGCGGGAAGGATTGACGTTCGGCGCTCCCTCAGCGGAAAAACGGCGAGTATTCCCGCAAACAGAAAGGTAAAGTTTTATCATTATGTCAAAACTGGGCAGAAAAATCATGATTACCGTATCGGTGATCGTCGTCGCGGTTTCGGTTCTTCTCGTCACGACGTCCATTGTTCTGACGAAAACGCACACCGACTCGCTGATGCTCCGACAAGCTGACGTGGGTGTAAAGATCCTTCAGGCGGATCTCGGTGACGAATCCACGCGCCTGCAAAACGTCGCCGATTACTGGGGTGCGGACAATACGCCCGCAAAGGCGATCGGGCTTCGGCGGTATTACAGTCTCGAGGAAAGCTGGGATCTCCACAAGGCCTCGGAAAGCGACTTCTGCGCGCTGTTCGATCTTTCGGGAGAGCTTCTGTGGCATACGGAAAACTACGCGCTTTCATCGTTTGATCCCGCCGACGCGATCGCGGGAAAAACCGTTTCGGGGATTTACGCCGACGCGAACGTACCGCTCTCTCTGATCTACGTCACGCCGACCGTTCTGAACGGATCGACCAACGGCGCGGTTCTCCTCGGAACCGATCTCTCGCGGTCGGAGCGGCTCGACATTACCTCCGGAAAATCCGGAGGGGAAGTAACGATCTTCGCGGGAAAGACGCGCTATGCGACAACAGTCAAGACGGAAAAAGGCACCCGCGCGGTCGGGACGGATATGTCGGCAAAGGTCGAGGAAACGGTTCTCAAAAAAGGTGAAAATTACATCGGACAGGCGGATATTCTCGGTCAGAATCATTATGTGCATTACGAGCCGATCCGGGATCTGGACGGTAAGATCGTCGGCGCGTATTTCGCCGGCTATTCCTCCGCCGACGCGGACGATACGATCCGAAGCATTGTATTTTTCTCGGTCGTGCTTGCCGTAGCTTCGATGATCGTTTCGGGAATCATCATTGTCCTTACGACCCGGCACCTTGTCGAAAACCCGATCCGTGAAGCCAACGTCATTGTGAACAGCATGAGCAAGGGCGAGCTTTCCGTCCCGGACAGCACGTTCCGCTTCGCAGACGACGAGGTCGGGCAGTTCGCGATACGGCTTGAGCAGACGAAGCATACCCTGAGCTCGTACATCAGCGATATTTCAAGAATCCTTTCGGAAATGGCAAGCGGAAACTTTACCGTCCGCCCGGGAGAAGAATATAAGGGCGACTTCATCGAAATCGATAAATCCTTTACCGCGATCGGCGAAACGCTCAGCGAAACGATCCGAAGCCTGAATACGGCGGCGGCGCAGGTCACCAACGGCTCGGAGCAGTTCGCAAACAGCTCGCAGACGCTTTCGGACGGAACCATGAAGCAGGCGGGCGCGATCGAGCGTCTTTCCGAAACGATCGACGAAATTTCAAAGCAGGTCGAGCGCAGCGCCGAAAACTCCGCACAGGCGAATGAATTCTCCAAGGAGAGCGCCGAAAAGATCAGCGAACAGGGACGCGAAATCGCCAGCATGATGCAGGCAATGGAGGAAATCAAGCACAAATCAAACGAGATCGGAAAAATCATCAAGACGATCGACGATATTGCTTTCCAGACGAATATTCTCGCGCTGAACGCCGCCGTGGAAGCCGCGCGCGCGGGCGAAGCGGGAAAGGGCTTTGCGGTCGTTGCCGACGAGGTACGAAGCTTGGCGGCAAGGAGCGCGGAGGCGGCAAGCAGCACGACCGAGCTGATCTCGTCCACGATCGAAGCGGTAACGGAGGGCGCAAAGATCACCGAAAAGACTGCCGTTACCATGAAAGAGGTCATCGACATTTCCGAAAAAACAAACGTACTGATCGGAGAAATCTCAAAGGCGGCGGCGCAGCAGTCCGGCTCTATCAAGGAAGTAACGCACGCGATCGGGGAAATCTCGGTCGTCGTACAGAACAACTCCGCGACGGCACAGGAGACAACCGCTTCCTGCGAACAGCTCAATACACAGTCCGTTATCCTCAAGGAGCAGATCTCACGATTCAAGGTCGAATAAAGCTTCAAAGCTCTCCCCCCTCCGATCGGAGGGGGGAGATTTTATACCGCTCTTTATTGCAAACTGAACGGTTTGCAATGCTCTGAGTATATCGGAAGGAAAGAGAAAACTGCCGTGCAGGGCGCTTTCGCCCTGCACGGCAGTTTTTGAACCGTTCTTATTACGCTTCCATTCGGATCTTTACATACCCGCAGATAATTTTCATACAGGTCTTAAAATCCATATTGCTCGTATCGAGGATCAGGTCGTAATTCCCGACAAATTCCCAGTCGTTCCCCGTGCGCGCCTTATAATAAATCTCGCGCTCCCGATCCGTCTTTTTGATCCGCTTTTCCGCTTCCTCACGGGTGGCGATCCCCGTTACCTCCATCGTGTTCCGGATACAGGTCTCGGGATCGGCGTGAATAAAAATACGGAACAAATTCTTCGTCCCCTTCAGCACATAATCCGCGCAGCGACCGACGATCACGCAGCTTTCCGCCGCCGCCAATTCCTTTATGACCTGCGCCTGATAGCTGAACAGATTGTCCTCCGAGGTAAATTTCCGGCTGTCGGGCGTGATGAGCGTTCCGTCGTACTGCTTCGGGCGGCTGAACATTCCGTTTTTTACGCGTTCGTCCGCGAGATTGAAAAGCTCCTCGCTGATCCCGCTTTTCTCGGACGCGAGCGCGTTGATCCGCTCGCCGTCGTAATACTTGATCCCAAGCTCTTTCGAAAGCATTTCGCCGACTCTTCTTCCGCCGCTTCCATAGCCGCGCGCGATCGTAATGACAAAACGTTCCATACCGTCCGCTCCTTCCGCCGGGATCAGCCGATCGTCAGCGTGTCAATAATCGTTTGTACAAGTCCGCCGATCTGCGGCTTGGAGAACTGTCGATCCGCGCCGATACTTTCGCCCTTTAACCGCATGCGGTCGTCGATCAGCGACGAGAAGAGGAATACCGGAAGCTTCCGGAGGTTTTTATCGCTCTTAATCAGCTTCGTAAGACGGTGACCGTCCATCTGCGGCATCTCAATATCGCTTACGAGAAGCGAGATGTGCTGCGTAATATCTTCCTTATCGGCATAGGTCGAAATATAATTCCAAGCCTCCTGCCCGTTCGCGAACGACAGGATATTATGGAAGCCCGCGGACGTGATCGCGTTTACGACCAGCTTGTTCAAAAGCGGCGAATCCTCGGCAATAATGATCTTCGCGTCATAATCGACATTTTTCGGGTGCTGAATCTTATCCACGCCGGAAAGATCCAGTCCGAGCGAACAGTTCAGATCGGAAATGATCTTCTCAAAGTCGAGGATAATAATGATCTTCCCGTCAACCTTCGCGATTCCCGTCGCCACACCCTTTTCGCTGTTGTTCGCGACCGTCGGCGGCTTCTCGATGCTGTTCCAGCTGATCCGAAGGATCCCCTGTACCCGGGAAACATGAAACGCGATATCGAGCTGGTTAAACTCACAGATAATTAAAAGCCCGTCGTTCTCCTTCGGCTTTTCGATCCCGAGTACCGTATGTAGATCCACGACCGTGATCAGCTTATCACGCGGCATAAATACGCCCTCGACCTCTGCCGGAGCGGAGGGAATCGGCGTAACCTCCTGATAGGTCATGATCTCGCTGACCTTCGCGATGTTGATCCCGAAATCCTCGTTCCCCACGAAAAACTCCAAAAGCTCAAGTTCATTTGTGCCGCTTTCAAGTAAAATATTCGTTTCCATCTGTTTTACCATCCTTACGCTCGGAAAAGCTCGAACCGCCGTTTCCCCGCCGCCTTCTTCCGCGCGGCGGCAAAACTCCCGATCCGATCTCTCACAAAATTTCTTTCCATTTTTTATTATACAACAAATTCGCCATAAAATCAAGTGTTTCAGTAAATTTGATAAAAGCGATGTTTTTGACGTTCATTTTTGTGAAAAAGCAACAAAATCACGTCCTAATACTGATAATTGCTCCCGCCGACAAACTCCCGCACCAACGAGTTAAGCGGAACGGCGTCCCGGCTCAGCTCGCCGATCTCGTTTAAAAAGCTCTCCAGATCGCGATAACGGTCATAATCGGCATAGGTCTCCTTTACGGCAAGAAGCTCGGGAAGCACGAACGGCTTATAGACCGCCGCCTCATAGGAAATAAACGTGTCGATGTCGTACTCCGCCTTATTTTTATAGGGCAGGATAAAGCGCTCCTCCCCTCGTTCGACATGGCGGAAAAAATCAAGCGTTTCCGCCGCCGACCGCCCGCGGAAAAGCCGGTCGCGCACCAATCGCCGCATTAAACGGATCTTCGACGGGTGAAGAAGCTCTCCCGCCTCATTTTCCAGACGGGTGCGGACGCTGACATACACGGTCGCCGCATGCTCGCCGATATTCCCGGTAATCTCGGGATTCAGCGCGTGAATCCCCTCCATAATCACGAATTCTCCCGCCCCGCGCTTCATTTTCTTCCCGAACAGCCGCCTCTGATTCGTAAAATCGAAGGCGGGCACGTCGATCTCCTCACAGCGCCAGAGCCGCCGCAGATGATCGTTCAAAAGCTCCATATCGAGCCGCTTCGGGGATTCAAAGTCGATCTCGCCGTTTTCGTCCCGCTCGTTGCGCGGGTCGTTGAGCGGGAAAAAATAATTGTCCATCGAAAGCGTATGGACGACCCTCCCCGCCTTTTCGAGAAGCGTCCCGAGCCGGAGCGCCGCCGTCGTTTTTCCCGACCCCGACGGTCCCGAGATCAGCACGATCGGAAAATCCCCGCCGCCCGACAAAAGCGCGTCCGCGACGGCGGCAATCCGCTCGCGGTACTGCGTCTCCGCCTGATCGATAAAAAGCTTCGCGCAGCCCGCAATGCTCCCGTTCAATTCCTTTACCGTTAAAATATTCATATTTTTTCTTCCTTCAGCATTTTCATCAGCATAACGGGCGTATCGCATTTCGCGAAAAGCAGCGGGAGAAGCTCCTCCTCCGGCTCGGTCAGGTCGGGGATCATCACCGTTTTACACCCCGCCGCGCTCGCCGAGCGAACGCCGTTCGGCGAATCCTCGACCGCGATGCATTCTGCGGGAGAAAGCCCGAGCCGCTCCGCCGCGTACAGGTAAACGTCGGGCTTCGGCTTCCCCTGTTTGACCATGTGCGCGGAGATCAGGTCGTCGAATTCCCCGCAGAGCTTCACCGCCTTTAAGTATTCCCGCGCCCGTTCCATGGGGGTCGCGGTCACGACGGCACGCCGATAGCCGACTTTTCCCAGATACCTTAAAAGCTCCGGGATCCCCGCCTTAACCTCGATCCCGTTTTCCGCAATATCCGCCGCGATCAGCTCCATGCGCCGCTCGCGAAGCTTGCAATAAGAGCATTCCTCGCCGAACCACTGCTTCAGAAGCGGCTCCGCGTAAACGTAGGAAAGACTCCGAAGCTCGAGCGCGTGCTCGCGGCGCATCGGAAAGCCCGCCTCATTCGCCGCCTGACACCAGTATCGGACGAGAAGCTTTTCCGTATCGAGAACCGTCCCGTCGAGATCGAACAAGACCGCTTTAATAGGCATACGTATCCCCCACTCTCGTCGTGTTGCGAAGCGAATGGATCGTCATGCTGCTTTTCGACTTGGAAAGCGTGAATTCCATGGTTTTCGTCGTCGAACTGTCAAGCCTTATGCCCTCGATCGCGAGCGCGGTCGGCGGGAGGTAATCGACCCGCACCGTATAAAGCTCCCCGACGTTTGAAATGCTCGTGATCAACGGCGAATACGCCGTATAGCGCGGCGTGATCGGGACAAGATAGGTGTTCCGCTCCTCGTCATAGCTGAAAGCGCTTCCCGTGCTTCCGACCGTCTGGTGCGTAACGGGCGCCTCGCTTCCGAAAAGGGCATGCGCCGCGAATTCAACGTCTACCGCCGGAACATACATATACGTGTTATAAAGCTTCTCGTAATTCGTCGTGTCCCCCGTCAGAACGATCTTCCAGATCGCGGACTCGATCACAACGCTTTCCGGGATCTCGCCCGCCGAAGCGAATTCGGGAGGATCGACCGTTACGACCGGGTAAAGAAACAGCGCGATCTCATTTTTGAGCGCGGTCTGATCCGCGAGACTTTCGACCTGCGCGGCGATAAACCGAACCGTGGAGATCATGCCGATCACGCTCATAATAATGATAAAAACCGCAAAAACGAGATAGAACCGATTCGGTTTATTTACGGCAGGCGCGGCTTCCCCCGCATCCTCCTCGGAAATCGTCTCCTCCGCCTCGGCGACCTCGTCGATCCCCTCGCTGAGCGCCGAGGTCATGGAGCGGAGAACCTCTTCCTCCTCTTCCTCCGCGGGTTCGGTCTTCGGCGGCTCTGCGGCGGGGGGATCTCCGGACTGCTCCGCGCGGTCGAGCGAGGAACGCATAACGCGAAGCACGTCCTCCGTCCCCTTCTCCTCGGAGCTGTCGCCGCCGAGCTGCTCCGTCAGGCGGGCGGTCATCATTTTATTTTCCTTTTTGATCTTTTTCTTACTCATTCCAATATTCCTTATCCCCTGATCTGTCCGTTCCCGTTGATCAGATATTTATAGGTGGTAAGCTCGGTCAGCCCCATCGGTCCTCTCGCGTGAAGCTTCTGAGTCGAGATCCCGATCTCCGCGCCCAGCCCGAACTCAAAGCCGTCGGTAAAGCGCGTGCTCGCGTTGACGTATACCGCCGCCGCGTCCACAAGCCGCTGGAACCGCTCCGCCGTCCCGAGATGAACGGTTACGATACATTCGCTGTGGCGCGTCCCGTAGCGGTTGATATGGGCGATCGCCTCGTCCGCGCTCGATACGACGCGGCTCGCGATTACGTAATCGAGAAACTCGCGGCGGTAATCCTCCTCCTCGGCGATCCGCTCGACGGGAATATATTTCGCGGTCGCCTCGTCGCCGACGATCTTTACCCGCCCGTTCCATTTCTTCTGAAGCGCGGTAAAAAACTGCTCCGCGACGTCCTTATGCACCAGTACGTTCTCGATCGCGTTGCAGACGCTCGGACGCTGGGTTTTCGCGTTATCGACGATCTCGACCGCGAGATCGACGTCCGCGAAGCGGTCCACATAAACATGGCAGTTTCCCTCTCCCGTCTGAATCACCGGGATCGTCGCGTTCTCCCGCACGGAACGGATCAGTCCGCCGCCCCCGCGCGGGATCAGTACGTCGATATACCGATCCGCCTTCATCAGCTCGTTCGCCACAAGGCGGGAGGTATCGACGACAAGCTGAACCGCGTCGGCGGGCAGTCCCGCCTCCCCGATCGCCTCGCGCATAAGCCGCACCAGACATTTATTGGAATAGATCGCGTCGCTCCCGCCGCGGAGAACGCAAACATTCCCCGATTTCAGGCAAAGCGCCGCCGCGTCCACCGTCACGTTCGGGCGGGACTCGAAAATGATCCCGATCACACCGAGCGGAACCCGCTTTTTCACGATCATCAGACCGTTCGGAAGCTCTCTCCCGCCGATCACCTCGCCGATCGGGTCGGCAAGCGCCGCAACCTGTAAAACCCCCTCGCTCATCGCCTTAATCCGCGCCTCGGTCAGCGAGAGCCGATCCCGCATTGCCTGCGGCATTCCGTTTTGCTCCGCGTTTTCGAGATCGCGCGCGTTCTCCCGAAGGATCGCCGCCGTTTCGTCCGTCAGCTTTTTCGCGATCGCGACGAGCGCGGCGTTCTTCTGCGCCGTTCCGTATTTCAAAAGCTCGGTCTCCGCCGCCTTCGCCGCGGCGCCAAGCTCCTCCACATAGCTCATCTTTTTCGATCCTTTCCTTATTTCTTGTCTAACTCGAACAGCGTACACTTTGCTTTTCCGTCGAACAGGTCGTATAGAACCTCGGGTCGCTCGCCGTTGATAATCACGGAGGGAATCCCGTATTCCCCCGCGATACAGGCGGCTTCCAGCTTCGTCAGCATTCCCCCGCTCGCGAGCGCGCTCCCCTTTTCTCCGACCGCCGCGATCATCTCGTCCGTCACCTTATGCACGAGCGGGATATGCCGCGCCGCGGGATCGGACGGATCGCGGTCGTAAAGCCCGTCCACGTCCGTGAGCATGATCAGCAGATCGGCTTCGCAAAGCGTCGCCATCAGGGCGGAAAGCGTATCGTTCTCGTCGAAATCGAGCTGCTCGATCGAAACGGTGTCGTTCGCGTTAATGATCGGGATCACGCCCATTTCGAGCAGGCGGTGAAGCGTATTGAACGCGTTTTCGCGCCGCGTCTTGTTGCTGACCACGTCTCTTGTGACGAGAAGCTGCGCGACGGTATGGTTATACTTTAAAAAGCCGCGGCTGTAAATATTCATCAGCTCGCACTGACCGATCGCGGCGCACGCCTGCTTCGTCGGCATATCGGACGGTCTTGTCGGAAGCCCCGCGCGCCCCACGCCGATCCCGACCGCACCCGAGGTAACGAAAATAATGTCCCGCCCCTCGTTTTTCAGGTCGGAAAGCACCTCGATCAGCCCCTCGACCCGCCGCAGATTCAGATTCCCCGTTTTATAGCAGAGCGTGGACGTCCCGACCTTTACGACGATCCGCCGCGCTTCCCCGATGTTCTTCAGCATTATGATTATTCCTTTCCTTTGGGGCAGGCGTGCCGCTCCGCGAGGTCCTTCTTTTTCGGGGTTTTCCCGCCGCGCGCCGCGCCTGCACAAAATCAGCGTCCCAGCCGGGCGTTCAAAACCTCCCTCAGCCGCTCAAAATCAAGCGGCTTCGCGATATGCTCGTCCATGCCCGCCTCCTTCGCCGCGCGGACGTCCTCCGCAAAGGCGTTCGCCGTCATCGCGACGATCGGAACCGTTTTCGCGTCCCCGCGGTTGAGCGAGCGGATCGCCGCCGTCGCCTCATAGCCGTTCATTACGGGCATCTGAACATCCATAAAGACAATCTTATAATAGCCCTCGGGAGAAGCGGAAAAACGCTCGAGGGCTTCCTTTCCGTCGCCCGCCGTCTCGATCTCCAGCCCCGTCATGCGTAAAATTTCCTCCGCGATCTCGAGATTCAGCGCGTTATCGTCCACAAGCAAGGCGCGGCTCCCCGAAAAATCGCTCTCCCGAAACGCCCCGAGCGCCGCCGCGGACGACTTTTCCTCCGACGCGGACGCGGCTTCTTCTTCCCAAAGCTTCAGGCGGATCGTTACGGTAAAGGTCGTCCCTTTTCCCGGCTCGCTTTCGACGGCGATCTCCCCGTTCATCATCTCAATGATGTTTTTCGTAATGGGCATTCCGAGCCCCGTCCCCTGCTCCTTATTGACGCGCACGTCGGAGGCGCGCTCAAACGGCTCGTACAGCCGATCAAGGAATTCTCTCGTCATTCCGATCCCGTTATCGCGGCAAATAAATTCGTAACAGCCCACGCCCTTCTCGGGGGTCGGCTTTTCCGTTACGGTAAATTCGATCCGTCCGCCCTCCGGCGTGTATTTGACCGCGTTGGTTAAAATGTTGACGAGCGCCTGACGAATGCGGACATGGTCGCCGATCACGCGCTCATGCCCGATCTCCGCCGCGTCCGTGCGGAATTCGTGCTTTTTCGTGTTCACCGCGGGTCGGATCATTTCGACGATCCCGCCGATCAGCTCGGAAATCTTAAACCGCTCTTCGTTCAGCACGAACTTCCCCGATTCGATCTTCGACATATCGAGAACCTCGTTAATCAGCGAAAGAAGATACCGGCTCGATCCCTCGATCTTCCCGAGACAGTCCGCCAGCCGCTCCTTATCGTCAAGCCGCGTTTGCGCGATCGCGGTCATGCCGATGATCGCGTTCATCGGCGTGCGGATATCATGGCTCATACGGGACAGAAAATCGGTTTTCGCGTAATTCGCCCGCTTCGCCACGGCGTAAGCGTCGCGAAGCGCGGCGTTCGCTTTAATCAGCTTATCGGTATACTCGTCGTCCTTCCCCTGCGCGATCCGCTTTTTTTCGGCGACGATTCCGGTAATATCCTGTACCAGTCCGACGACCTGCGTTCCGTCCCGATTCAGGCGAAATTCGAGCCATACGGTTTCCCCCGTCTCGGGATCGACCCGCGAAAGCTCAAGCCTTTCCGCCGTCTTTTCCCGTTCGCCCTGCGAAGCGCCGTCCCCGTCCGATTCCGGCTCCGAAAAAGCATTCAGACCGAAAAGACGGTTCTCGGGATCGACCTTCCCGAGCCGTTCGCGAAATTCCTCAAACGAAACCGTCGTTTCCCCGCGCGGAAGCCCGGACAGCCCGAGAAGCTCGGAAAGTCCCTCTCCGAGAAAAACGCTCCGGCTCCTGAGATCGTATAAAAACACGCCGATCCCGCCGCCCGCCATGGTAATAATCCGGGAAACGCGCGAGCCGTATTCGAGCGCCTCGGACTGAAGCTCCGCGATCGAATCCGCGAGATTGTCGATCTCGGCGATCCCCGAGGAGGAGAACGCGACGAGCGTATTTTTCTTCCGCCCGATCTCAAGCTCACCCATCATCTTCGTAACGGGAGAGCTGATGCTCCTGCTCACAAGTAAGGCGAATAAGATCCCCGCCGCGAGCGAAATCGCGATCGTAATCAAAAACACGCGGATCAGCATATAGTGAATCTCGAGCGTTTTCCCCTCGTCCGCCACGGAGATCAGCGCCCACCTCTGCGCGCGGTACGGCGAATCGGCGGCGTACAGCCGAAGATCGCGGATACTTCCGATACAGTCCGCGCCCCTCGAGGTGAAATCGTACATGCCGTATTCCATGGGGCGGCTTTTATCCAGCGCGGTATCCGCGTCCACAAGGCGGCTGTACGCGGGACCCGAGGAAAGCATTTCCCGATAGGAGCCGTCCCCCTCCGAGTCGACGGCAAGAATGTAGCAGGCGCTTTCGTCGAAAAAGTCCGACGAGGGGATACTCTGAAGAACCGTTTTTTTCAGCAGTCCGATTCCGAGCACACCGTATACCGTTCTGTCCCGCGAAACGAGCGGGATCGTGTATTTCATGCTTTCCGACGAGGAATCCGCGACGTCCGCGAAGCCGCTCCAGCACCCGAGCCTTTCCGGCGCGACGTTCGGGTATTTTCCGACGCCCTCGATCGCCTCAAAATAAAAGCGGCTGCGCTCGCTTTCCCGCTCGGCAATGTCCCAATAAAGCGTCCAGCCGTAATCGAGCGGCATTCCGAACGCGCGCGCGATCTCCGAGCTTCCCGTTTCCATGTAAATATCGCTGTTGCTGCCGGCGCTCTGGCTGTTTACGTCGGTATCGCGCAGGTAAATCCCCGCCGCGTTTTCTTCCCCGTAAAGCGAACCGCTGTTCAGAAAAAGGAACGCGTCGTTTACCGCGTCGAGACGGATCAGGGAGATCAGCGCCTCGGTATTCTCGGAAAGGATCCGCTTATTCAGCTCCTTATCCCGGGTAACCGCCTCGGCGGAAAGCCCTTCCTCCTCAAGAATTTTTTCGACGGCGGCGTTTACCGCCTCCGCCGTCTCCTGCGCCAAAGCCGTTTTCCGATTCAGTACGTTTTCCACGTACCCGCCCCTGTTTTCGGTCTTTTCGGAAAGACTGTTGTACGAAAATCTCCTGATAAGTGAAAACTCACCGTTCAGGCTCATCGCCGTCACAATGATCAGAATCTGGAGCACCGAAAGCGCGATCATCGGAATAATGATCTTCAATAAAAGAGGAGCACTTCTTTTTCCCCGTTTCATTTTTCATTCAACCCTCCCCGCTCCAATCATACCGAAATTTGTCCGCACTTCGGTATAAAGCCGCGGTTACTGTCCCGCCGTCAAACTAAGAAGTCCCTCGTTAAATTCCGCGTAAAAGCGCTCAAACGCCGCGTCGTCGGTATATTCCGAGAGAACCGTTTCCCGATCCCCGCCCGCGAGGATCCGCTCGCGCGCGGCAGCCTGATCCGCCTTCGCGGCGTTTTCGATCGTATTTCCGATAAAATCGCGAACCTGCGCGGACTGTTCATAGGGAGGGCTTGTATAAAGCGTGCAGGTGTTGATCTCGTCGATCGCCGCCGAGAAGGTATTCAGCATGGTATCGCTGATCCCCTCCGCCTCCTCGCAGGAGACGATCTTCTCATAGCTGTTCGCGCTCTTTTTTACGGGGAGATAGCCCGAATTGACCGAAAACCCGATATTGCGCTCCTCCTCGGTAAACCATTTCAGGAAAACCGCGCACGCGTATTCGGTCTTTTCGTCCGCCTTGATGACGGACATTCCCGCGCCCTGCTGAACGGCGTACGGTTCGGTTCCCTCAAAGTTCGGAACCTTTAAAACGACGTTTTCGATCGGGTAGGTGTAGTCGTCGTTGACCGTAACCTCCGTCGGGTAATACGCCGCGCCCGTCGTCGAGCAGACCAGCGCGATAATCGTGCCGGTTTTCGCGTCGTCGCTCCGGAAACGGCTCTCCGCCGTAAAATATCCCTTTACATAGGGAACATAAAAATTCTCCCAAAGCTTCCTCAGCGTATCGCGGTCCGCGCTTACGGTCACATTTCCGTCCGCGTCCGCCCGCGCGAAGGGATGTCCGAGCTGCTTCGCGCCGATCATCATATAATTCGCCACCGCGTCCCGCCCGAAAAAGGCTTTCCCGTCGTTCGGGATTTCGGGCGTTTTCGCGTCGGTATATTCGTAATATTTTCCGGCGGTCTCGGTAAGACTCTCCCATGTCGCGAGGTCGTCATAGGTAACGCCCTCCGCCTGCGCGAAGCCCTCCCAATCGGTAAGATTGAGCATCATGACCTCGGTGCTTTTCGCCGTCGGGAAAATGACGAGCGAATCGCCGAACGTTCCCTCGCCGAGATATTCCCCGACATATTCCGCCTTTTCGTCCTCAGTAAAATACTTCCCGAGCTCGGCGAGCTTTTCGAGCCGATCGACCCGATACGCCGTTTCGACGTAGGTCGCGAAAATATTCGGCGCGTTTTCCGCGCCCGGCTCTTCCTGAACGGCGGCAAGAACGCTTTCCGAAAGCTCGGATACCGAATTTTTGGAAAATGCCTCGACATAAATTCCCTTTTCGCTCCCGACCGTATTGTTAAAACGGGAAACCATCTCGTCGAACTGCGTCTGCTGAACGCCGTTATAATAATGCCAAACGGTTACGGTCACGGGCGAAGCCTGATTGAGCAGGCGCTCGTAATCCTCCCCTCCGCAGCCCGAAAGCGTTCCCAATATCAGCGCAGCGGCCGATACGCCGCATAGCGTCTTACTTTTTTTCATGGTTCCTGTCGTCCTTTCCCCGCGAGTCGCTCCGTATCATAATTTACAGTAAATTATAGCATTTTTTCCCCGCTTTGTCAATGGTGCGCGCGGCGTTTTCGCGGTCTTTTGCGCGGAGCGCCGCTCCCGCGTCCGGCGGGAACATTCCGGAAACATTTACGGCGTTGCCGCGTCCGCGAATTTATGCCATATAGCGCCGAGTATAATAGCCGCAAGGCGCACCGAAGAAAACAGCATGCCAAAAGCAAAAAACCGCACAAAGCCGGCGGAAAAAGCCCGCTTGTTTTCATGCAAAATCACCCTTGACCCCGACACGATGTCAAGCGATATACTTTAGAAAACCATGCGATATGCCCGATCCGGAAAAGCATTTTCCGAAAATCCGTCAGCTTTTTCCGCGATCCCCGCACTGCATATACGGAAGCGCTCCGCCCGAGAAAAGCTTGTCGGATTTTTGCAAGACTCCGCCGGCGGGATCTGCTACAATAATCACGGATCAAGGGGGGTGAGATCGGATTTCCGCAACCGGAATCAAGCTTTTTTCGGGAATTCGGTATAGAATGATAACAGATCGGTAAAAGGAAAGGAATGGCAGACATGAAAAGAATCAACAAACGGCTGATCTCCGCGGTCACGGCGGGAGCGCTCCTGCTGTCGGGCTGCTCGGGGAGTCGGGAAGACGAACAGACGGAAAACGGTACGGCTCTTTCCCCGAGCGGACTCCCGACGGCGGAGTTCGATTTCTCCGAGGAAAAATACGGCTACTGCGATAAAACGGGAGAATGGGTCGTCGAGCCGCAGTTCGACTACGCGGACGAATTTTCCGCGAACGGACTCGCCCGCGTAGAATCGGACAAAAAATGGGGATATATCAAGCCCGACGGAGAGTACGCGATCGAGCCTCGGTTCGATTACGCGGAAAGCTTCGACGGGGAGGGAACGGCGTGCGTCGCGATCGACCGCGCGACGGACGGTCGGGGACTTCCGGTCGGAGGAAAATGGGGCTTCGTCAAGCAGGACGGCTCCTATCTGATCGAGCCTTGCTTCGACTGGGCAAGCGGCTTTTCAGCGGACGGCTTCGCGCGCGTCACGCTGGACGGAAAACACGGCTACGTCAGCCGAACGGGAGAATTTACGGCAGACACATGAGAAAATGTTAAACGGATAGCGGCGGCAAACCGAAGTTTGCCGCCGCTGCCCATGGTGTATATAGGGGGAATCTCGTAAGCTATCATTAACCCGCGCTCTCCGAAAGCTCGATCTCCATTTCCACGCTGTCGAGCGTTCCGTTTTCTTTTTCGCGCGCAACGGTGATCTTGATCTTATCGCCCGCCTTCATATTCTTAATGATCCCTTGGACGTCCGTAACCGTTTCCACGTTTTTCCCGTTGATCTTCGTGATAATATCCGAAAGGCGAAGGTCGCTCTTGCTGACCGCCGCGTCCTCGCGGATCTCCGTCACCAGCAAGCCCTTGGAAAGCTTCGTCCCGTATGCCTGCGCCCGATATTCGTTCAGCTCGATCGTCGTGATCCCGAGAACGGGTCTGCTCTTCACGTATCCGAACGAAAGCAGGTCCTCCATAACGGGCTTCGCCTCGTTGATCGTGATCGCGAAGCCGATATTCTCAACCGTGTCGTAAACGATCTTCTTATTTACGACGCCGATCACGTTCCCGTACATATCAAACAGCGCGCCGCCCGAATTACCGCTGTTGATCGCGGCGTCGGTCTGGATATAGCTGGTGCTGTAGCCCGTCGAAAGGCTGATCCGGTTCAGTCCCGAAATAATGCCCTGCGTCATGGTGTGTGTGAACATGACCGATCCGCTTACGCCGGGGTTTCCGATCGCGCAGACCGTCTGCCCGACCTTCAGGGAATCGCTGTCGCCGATCTTCGCCGTGCGGAACGGCTCGGTACGGCTGATCTTCACGACCGCGATATCGGTCGAGGAGTCCGAACCGATCACCTCCGCCTCATAAGTATGCGTGGTCTCGCTGTCCTCATAATCGTTTACGATGACCTCTACCCGCTCCGCGCCGTCCACGACGTGCGCGTTGGTAAGAATATAGCCGTCCTCGGTAAAGACGATCCCGCTCGCGTAGCCGCTGAGCACAGGCTCGCTCTTTTCGTCGGGCTTCTCTCCGCCGTAGCCGAAGTAATAATCATAATAGCTGCCGTAAGAGTTCTGCGGGCTCGCGTAAATGTTGATAAGCACGATCGTATCGTTTACCGCCTCGTAAAGCTCGTCCGCCGTATACTGTCCGTTCAGCCCCGTCGGGGTAACCGTCCCGCCGCGGGAAGCGGAAAGCTCGGAGGACGCGGTGTTGGAATTCCGGATCACGTCGAGCGCCGCCGAAACGTCGTTCGGAAGATTCGCCTCACGATCGGAATTCGTTTCAAAGGACCCGCGTTCCGGATCCCGGACACTCTCCCCGACCGATACGCCGTTCATGCTGCCCGCGAGATACGCTCCGCCGAAGCCCGAAGCGCCGCCGACGATCGCCACCGCCGCCGCCAAAGCGACCACGGTCTTCATCTTTCCTTTTTTCTTCGGAGGTTCTGTCGTATATTGATATTCGGTTCTGTAATTTTCATCCATGATACAATCATTCCTTTCCGTAGCTTGGCGGTAAGAGCCGTTTAGCGAAATGGGGAAGCCGGCTTTTTCGCTATGTCTGTATTCTACCCTACGATTGTGAAAAAACCGTGACTGTTTGATTAAGATTCGCAAAGTTCGTTGTAAAGAATCTGTGGAGATTCGCGGAGCAAAAATGACAAAATTGCGTAAAGGCTTGTTCCGGATTTCACAAAGAAATTTCGTCTACTCTCCGTCCGCCTCCTTCAGCTCCCTTTGAAGCACGCCGAGCGCGATCCCGCATTCAATCCGCTTCTTCATCGTCGCGCACTGCAGCTTCATCGGCTTTCTGACGTCTCCCTCGTAAAGGAATCCGTTCGCGTTGCAGCCGCCCGAGCAGTAAAACCTCGCCCAGCATTTCGCGCAGTCCGCCTTGCTGTAAATATGCGTTTTCGCGAAATAATCCATGATCTCCCGATTCAGTATTCCATCGGATAGGTTTCCCAATTTCCACTGTTCTATGCCGACAAACTGGTGACAGGGGTAAATTTCTCCGTCGGGCGTGACCGCGACATACTCGTTTCCGCAGCCGCAGCCGCGCAGCCGCTTGATCACGCAGGGACCCTGATTCAGATCGACCATGAAATGGAAGAAGTTAAACGGTCTTTCTCCGTTTTTCCGAAGCCCCTCCGCCATTACGTCGTAAATACGGTCGTAGTTCCGGAAAATTTCGGGGAGATCCTCCTCGCCGATCGCGTAGGGCGTTTCGGGCGGCGCGGCAACAGGCTCCACCGAAAGCTGCGAAAAGCCGAGCGAAGCAATGTGAAAAACGTCCTCCGCGAAATCGAGGTTCTGCTTCGTAAACGTCCCGCGGACATAGTAATCCGTCCGGTTCGGCTGCGTCCGCTCGCCGACGAGCTTCCGATATTTCGGAACAAGCGCGTCATAACAGCCCTTTCCGTTCGGGGTCGGACGGTTGCGGTCGTTGACCTCCTTCCGCCCGTCGAGCGACAAAACGCAGTTCGACATCTCGCGGTTGATATACGCGATTTTCTCATCGTCGAGCAAAAGTCCGTTCGTCGTGATCGTAAAGCGGAATTTCTTGCCGTGCTTTTGTTCAACGCTCCGCGCGTAATCGACGACCGCGGTAACGGTATCCCAAGCCATGAGCGGCTCGCCGCCGAAAAAGTCCAGCTCGAGATTTTCCCGTCCCGCCGAGTGTTCGATTAAAAAGTCGATCGCCTTTTTCCCCATTTCGGGGGTCATGGTTTTCCGACCCGTCCCGAAATCTCCCGTCTGCGCGAAGCAGTAGGAGCAGCGCAGGTTGCAGTCGTGCGAAACGTGCAGGCAAAGCGCCTTGATCGGGGCTTTCACCGAAATTTCCGCGTACTGCTCATAATCGTCCGCGCTGAACAGGATCCCGTCGCGGGTAAGCTCGTAAATTTCCGCGTAGCATTCCGCGAGCTCCTCGGCGGGATACTCCGGAAGCGCCGCGGCGACCGCTTCGGGAAGCGTTTCCCCGATCGGCGGCGTAAGCGCCCCGATCAGGTCGTAAGCCATTTTATCCACATGATGTACGCCCCCGCTCGCGACGTCTAGTACAAAAAAGTCGTCCCCCTGCCGAAAGCGGTGGATCATACCTTCCGTTTGGTTCATAAAATCCGTCCTCATTTCCGTGATACTCGGTTCGGGCGAAAAACGCCCTTAAATGCAAAGCAGGGGACGGCGAAAAGAAAACGCCGCCCCGTGTAACTGCCGTTTTGCCCGTTCAGAACCTGTCCGTTTTGTTCGGGTTCACTTCCGCGACTCGCACTCCTGATTCGCGATCGTGCAGGAGGTCTTGCACGCCGACTGGCAGGAGGTCTGGCACTTGCCGCAGCCGCCCTTCGCGGCGGTTTCCTTTAAATTTGCTTTATTGACGGTTTTGATATGCTTCATGATCTGCTTTCCTTTCCGTTCGATTTTGATTGTACCGATATTATAGCATACTTTTTTGAAAATTGCAATACCCCGCCGCGCGATTTCTCCGAAAAGACGATTGTTCCTGTTTTAATGCGAGGTGAACGCTTTGCGTTTTGGGGCATTTTCCGTAACCGACAGTATATTTTAAATTATGATATACTCTTTGTATTTTTGATTCTTTCCGACCGAAAAAGGCGGGTCAGTCATTCCTTTTTCATGTCGGAATTGTTCATAAGGCGTCCTATCATGCACAAAGCTCTGCTGACCACCCGTCCTATATCTTTGAAAAAAACGCTTGCCGCTCACTTTCTCCCAAATCCCCGTCTCTCCGCCTCCTCCAGAAGCCGCGGCTGAATCTCGGGAAACCGCCAGCGCGACGGCGGCTCGTCGAACAGCTCTATTTTCTCGATCTCGAAGTGAAGTTCCCGCTCAAAGACCTCCACCTCCGCGAAGTACAGCATTCCGAAGGTCTCCTCGCCGTGAAAATTGTCGGGCGCGGTCACGGAATACACACAGACCGGCGTCATCTCATATTCAACCGCGCCCGTCTCCTCATATAATTCCCGTTTCGCGGCGGCGAGGATCTCCTCACCCGTCTCCCGATGTCCGCCCGGAATCTCGTAAACGTCGCGGTTTCTGTGCTTGCAAAATACCCATTTGCCATGATGTGCCGTCACGATCACGGCAAATTTCAATAACTCGTCCGCGACCTCGTCATAAAACCGTACCTCTGTCATAACGCCCTCCCGTTAAGAAGCCGCGCGCTCGTTGGATACGAACGCGCGGCTCCGCTTTTTTATACTATTTTCCGAATTATAAGCTGATATTCCCCGTATGCGTTTTCCGCCAGTCGGAGTTGGAAACAAATTCCTCGATAAAAAGCTCGTTTTCCTTCTGCTCCGCCGCGCGGTACTCCTCCAGCTGGTGCTCCTCCAGCTTATCGAGCTTTGAGACCTCCTGCGTCGCCCGAACAACCGCCTCGAGCTGACGTTCGATCTCGCGTTCCTTCATCAGGATCTGATGCCGCTTCATGTGAAGCTCCTGCTGCTTCGCGGAAATATACCGCTTATGAACCGAGATCTCGAGCGGCGTCGTCCCCTTCGCGTACAGCTCGGTCAGCTCGCGGTTCAGCCGCGCCAGTTCCTCGAGAATTCCCTCCAGCTCCGCCTGTAAGCGGTTCCGCTCCCCGCGAAGCTGTGCGAGCGTCCCCTTCTCGGTTTCAAGCGTCTGCTCGCGGTACTGCTTCAGCCGCTCCAGTGTAAATTCAAACTTTTTCAAGAACAGGACTCCTTACCGACAAAAAATAAAGGCTGCACCGCACAATGATCGGCGTTCGATCGTGCCGCAGATTTGCTCGTCAGATGGTGCAGATTTTTCGCAGGAATCCTGACGGATTTCAAGAAAAATCTGTGCGGTATGACGGCAAAGCTGTTGTACGAGCGGACGTCGAAGCTGCAGGCGGTCATTGTGCGGTGCTGCCTGAATTGGTATTCCTCGGGCAAAACGCCCTCCCCGTCAGCTTACCGCTTCCTTCAGCAGGCGGATCGTTTCGTCCAGCGAAAAGCTCTCGTGCGTCGCCTGCATTAAAAATCCGTTGATCTTGTCGATCTTGTTGATCGCCTCGTCAAGCTTCGGGTTTGTTCCCGCCTTATAAGCGCCGATCGAGATCAGGTCGACGTTGGAATTGTACAGCGCGAGAAGGTTTCTGAGCTTGCTTGCCGCTTCCTTATGCTCCTCGCCGCAAATGATCGACATCAGACGGGATACGCTCGCGAGAATATCGATCGCGGGATAATGGTTCTGCGCCGCGATCTTTCGCGAAAGAACGATATGCCCGTCAATAATTCCGCGCACCGTGTCCGCGATCGGCTCGTTCGTATCGTCGCCCTCGACCAGCACCGCGTAAATTCCCGTAATGCTCCCCTTCTCAAAACAGCCCGCCCGTTCGAGCAGCTTCGGGAGCGCCGAGTAAATGGAGGGCGTATACCCGCGCGCGATCGGCGGCTCGCCCGTCGATAGTCCGACCTCGCGGTTCGCCATCGCGAATCGCGTCAGGTTATCCATCATTAAGAGGACGTCTTTCCCCTGGCTCATGAAATATTCCGCGATCGCCGTCGCCGTCATCGGGCATTTCGACCGCATCATCGCGGGCTGATCCGAGGTCGCGACCACCACAACCGACCGCGCCATGCCTTCCTCGCCGAGGTCGTTTTCGATAAACTCGCGAACCTCTCTTCCACGTTCTCCGACCAGCGCGATCACATTAATGTCCGCCTTGACCTTCCGCGCGATCATGCCCATCAAGGTGCTCTTTCCGACGCCCGAGCCGGCGAAAATCCCGATTCTCTGCCCCTTCCCGAGAGTGAGAAGCCCGTCGATCGCCTTTACGCCAAGCTCGATCGGCTCGGCGATCTTCGGACGGGTGAGCGGGTTCACGGGGATCCCGTTAATGGAAATGCTGTCGGTATAGTCGATCCTCCCGCCGTCGTCGATCGGGTTCCCGATCGCGTCAATGATCCGCCCGATCAGCGCGCCGCCCGTCTTGACCATCAGCTTCGCGCCCGTATTATCGACGACGCTTCCGGGACCGATCCCCTCAATGTCCGTATACGGCATTAAAATAACCTTATCCGACTGAAAGCCGACGACCTCCGCGCGGATATAGTCCTTCATGTCCTTCGTATAAATGCGGCAGACGTCTCCGATGCTGCATTCGGAACCGCTCGCCTCGATTGTCATGCCGACGATCTTTTCAATCTTCCCCATATAGCGGTAGGAATCGAACGAGCCGAGCTCTTCCTTAAAATCCTTTAAATTCATGCTTCCCCGCCGCCTTCTTCCGTCTCCGCCGCTTCCTCCTGCGGCTTCTCGCGCTTCGACTGCAGCAAATCGGTCAGCGCCTTATCGCGGTATTTCCGCTTTCCGAGCTGTTCAATCATTTTAAGCTGCGTGGAAACGCTCGCGTCGGTGATCTCCGATCCGCTGTCGATCAGGAGCGTGCCCTGCGGCGCGTCCTTTAAAAGCTCGATCTCGATCAGCGCGTCGCTGCGGAAGATGTCCTTTAAAACCGTCTCGTCGATCTCCGCCTCCTCCGAAACGTCAAGCTGCGAAAGCGTGATCTTCACGGTTTTGCTGCTCCGATAGCGCTTTCCCGCCGCGCGGAGCATTTTCGTAATCGTCGCCTTATCCTTTTGCTTCAGGCTCCCGATCGTGACCTTCTGCGCGATCTCGAAAATCGTATCGAAAAGCGCGTGTTCATAGTCAAGGAAAAGCTGCTCCTTCTGCGCGGTGACCGATTCGTTCAGCGTCTTCAGCTCCACCAGCGTCTCCTTGCACTTCTTCAGCGCGCTGACATAGCCTTCCTCGTGTCCCTGTGAAAAGCCCTCGTCATAGCCCTGCTTTTTCCCCTCGGCTCTCGCCTCCGCCCTGATCCGCTCGCCCTGTGCGCGGGCTTCCTCAACGGTCTGCTTTGCGGCTTCCTTTGTCTTTTCGTAAATTTCCTCGGCTTTTTCCTTCGCGCGGCGGATAAAAAGCTCCGCCTCCTGCTCGTACTGATCCCGAAGCGCCTCGTATTCCTCGACGAGCTTGCTCCGCTCCAGCGCGGCTTCCTCGGGGCTGACGAGCTCGATCGGCTCCTCCGCTTCCTCGGTCCCCGTTTCTTCCGAAAAATCCTCCGCCCGTTCCGCCTCCTCCGGCTCCGTTTCTTCCCCGTTTGGGGCAGGATCGGGGGCGATCCCGTTTTCTTCTTCCGCCGGTTCGTCCAACCCCGGCTGCTCCTCCCGTAAAATCGGATCGCCGCGCACCGTTCGGATCGGCGCGTCCGACGCTTCCGCCGGTACGCCGTACACCGTCCGCATGACGGGCGTATCGTCGTTCGTCGAAACGGGGACATACCCGAATCCGTATCCGCCCTTTATGATTCCCGCCATGATCGTTCCTCCCATAAATAAATTAAAGCTGCCTGTTCCCGTTCCGCGCCCCGCACGCACCTCAAATCCGGCTCACCTGCCGGTTCCGTCATGGATATTCAATTTTATATCTGTTTATCTTCCGCCAAATTGGAGTATTTGACGGCTTATTCACAGTCCATACGCTCTATCTTGAAGATCACGGGTCTTGTTCCGTCATTACAGCAAGCGATCATAACTCTGTCGTCCTTTGTCCAGCCGTGCATAATGCTTCCGCCCTGAAGCGCAGTATAAATATAACGGCTGACGGCATCCCACGCTTCCGAACAAAAGGGCACGTCTTTGCTTCCGCAATGAGCTGTTCCGGGCGATTGCAAGCAGCCCTCATCCGGTTTCCCGGATTTCACTAACGTACCCTCGCCGCAATGCCAATAATCGTCTCTTTCATCGTTCCGATAGAAAATAAATTCATCACCCACATTATAGCAAGGACATTTTCCGCTGTCCGGAACGGCACAATATTGCGCTTGAAGTTCCGGAAACAGCTTTTTATCAAGTACAGTTACTTTACATCTGTATTCCATAACTACCTCCTCCAAATTCCGATTGGTCAACCTCTTGTTTTTAACAGTCACAGCCAAAACTCCGCTGTAGTAACGCCGCCCAAATCCGACGCGTCTGCCGATTCCGCCGCGGACGAATATTAAATTCCGGTATATTATATTTTCTTTCCTTATGCTTCCGCGTATTGGAATCCGAGATAATCAAAAATTGAAACAAAATATCTGTACCCCAGAACACACTTGGCAAAGGCGTCTTTTTCCTCATTATACGCCGTCAGAAACGAATGCTCGTAAAGCCTTAAAACCTGCCCGCTTTTCTCGTCAGCCGCTCTGAAACGATCAATACCGATCAGCTGCATTATTCCGATTTGAAAAGCCGACACGGAAAACAATACGCTGTTAAAATCGCTGTCAAAATACTCTTTCATATTTCTCAGCAAGCCTTCGTTCCGATATTCGGCTGTTTCATATAAAAAACTGTCAACAAACGCGCCAAACAGAAGGATTTCATTCGCGAAGCCGAATTCCCGATATTCTTTTTCATATTGTTTAACGGAATTTGCCGTCGCCGCATTCATGTTGATTGACGACTTGCAGTCCTCCGCAAAGTCAAGCTTACGTAAATCAAACAGTAACGCGGTAATAAATTCACGCAGCTCGGTATGACCGTCGTTAAAAATTCGCTTTGCGCGCTCGATCTCCCGAGCATTTAACATGCGCAGTGTTATTTTATATTTTTTGCCGTCCAAAAAGCTCGCCGCGATCCCGTAATCATCGGATACTTCCATTTCAGAAAAGAAGGCTCTCACGGAATAAAGCATATTCATTAAAGCCTTGAACTCGCTTTTCTTTTCATCGTTAAAATCGCCGCCTTCAAGCGGAAAATATACCTTGCAGAAGCTGTCGCATACATTTTTCTCATTGAACGATATGACAAATGACTCGCTTTTTTCGTCGTTAAAATTTATACTGAAAATTCCGCTGTTCCCGTCGACCTCACAAATCCAATTCTTCGTCGCGCCCTTTGGCTTGACGAATTTTTTCATCCTTTCAAAAAGCTCCTCGGAGGTTTTGCCGCGCTTCAATTTCAGAGTAAAGAAAACAGTATCAGCCATTTCGGTTATCCCCCGGAGCATACCCGCCCGCATTTCGCCTTATCACATTTTATTCGGAGAAGTGGGGAAACAGCCCATCGGCTTTAAAAATACCACGATCAGGCAGATATATTTGCGAAACACACGGCTGTCCTTCAACAAAAGCGCCTGCGCAGCCCCGACCGCGCAGCGTAAGATATTCCCGCGCGAGCAAAGCCCGGTTTCCCTTTATAAGAATCAAAGTTTGAAAAATCTTCGATTTTTCAAACCCGTCGTTTGTGCCTCGGCAAAGCCTCTCGGCGCAAACTTCCTCCAGAGGAAAGGAATGGTCATATTTATAACAGAAGCTTCGCTTTCGGAAAAATCCGAAAGCGAGCCTGCTGTCTTTTTAAAAGAAAATCGGTGCGCCGCGCGTTACGCGATAATATCGTCTCCGCCGCCTCCCTTCGAGATCGTGACGACGCCCTCGTCCTCGAGCCGGCGAATGATCGCGACAATCCGCTGCTGCGCCTCCTCAACGTCGCGCATGCGGACATTATGCAGGTACTCGACGTCCGTCTGTGTCGATTCCTTGCTTCGCGCGGACATATTGGCGTAAATGACCTCCGCGACCTCGGCGGTCGAGCCCTTGATCGCGATCGCGAGATCCTTCGGATCGACCTGCGGGATAAACGCCTGAATCGAGGTCGAATCGAGGTTCACAATATCCTCGAATACGAACATCTTCTGACGGATCTCCTCCGCAAGCTTCGGGTCGCGCAGATTCAGCTCGTCGAAAATGAACTTTTCGGTCGAGCGCTCTACCTTGTTCAATACGTCGGCGATGTAGTTTACGCCGCCCACGTCCATGCTTTCCGTCGTCGCGAGGTTCGCGAACTTTTTCTCAAGCGTCTTTTCAATGCTCTTGATCACGTCCGGCGAGGCGGACTCCATTTTCGCGATACGCTCCACGACCTCGATCCGCGTATCCTTCGGAAGCTCGGAAAGGATCGCCGAAGCCTGATCGCTCCGCGCGTAGGAGAGAATGAGCGCAATGGTCTGCGGGTGTTCGTTCTGTACGATCGCGAGAAGGTTTTTATAATCCGCCTTCCGCACGAACGCGAACGCCTTCGTTTTAAGCTGCTTGGTGATCCGCTCGAAAAGCGCCGCCGCCGCCTGCGGACCGAACGCCTTTTCGAGAATCTCCCGCGCGTATTCCACGCCGCCCTCCGCGATGACCTTCTGTGTCAGGCAGACCTCGTAGAAATCGTTTAAAACATCGTCAATGACCTCGGCGGGCCAGTAATCCATCTTCGCGACCTCAAGCGTAAGCTTTTCGATCTCTTCGTCGGTAAAATACTTGAAAACGCTCGAGGCATTCTCCGTTCCGAGTGCCGAAATAACAAGCGCCGCCTTCTGAAGCGCACCGATCTGACCCGGTGCCGCGCCGCCGGACGCTGCCGGCTGCCGTTGTTCTGCCATATATGTACGTTCCTTTCCCGGAAAAATTCACGGTCGTCCCCGCGCCTTATTCGTCTCCGCGCATCCAGTTGCGGATCAGCTGCGCGACGATCTCGGGATTCGTTTTTGAAAATTCCCGGATTTCCCTCTTTAATACGTCCTCGCGGGTCTCCGTGCGTTCTCCCGAAAGACTCTGAATCTCAAAGTCCTCCTCATATTCTCCGCCATATCCTGCGCCGTGTTCTCTCATGCCGTTATCCTCTGAATCGCTGTTTGTATCGGTCGGCGCCGCCGCCATCGCGAGCGCGCTTGCCCTTCTCGCCTTCGCGCGCTTTCTGCTCGAACTTGAGGCGAAAAGCGCGATCGCCAAAAGGATCAGAAGCAGTACGCCAAGCGAAATGATCAGGAAAATCAGCATATTCCGCTCGCCCTGTACGACGATCGTTCCGTCGTCGCCCAGACCGCCCGTACCCGACGTGCTGTCAAGCTCAAACGGATACGCCATAAAGGTCACGCTCCCGAGATTCGCGCCGATCGCGTTCGCGATGATCCCCTGCCACCGCTCGGTATCCGCCTGCGAAAGCCCCGTCGCGTCCACCACGACCGAAGCCGAAATGTTGTCGTAGCTGTAACCGTCCTTTTCGATCTGCTGAATCTCCTCGTTTACGAGGTATTCGATCTGCCGCTGCCATTCATAATAGAAGTCGTCGCCCTCGCCGACCTGAAGCGTCGGGTAATCGGGCGAGATGTCCGAATCGACCGTCGTTCCGACAAGTCCGCCCTCCTGTGCCGTTCCGCCTCCCGCGGAAACATAATTTTCGTTGCTTACCATGCCGCCGCGGTTTCCCTCCTCGTCTACCGAGGGGGTATACTCCTTGCGCTGCGTAACTTCGCTGTTATAATTAAGCTGAACGTCCACCCCGACGCGAAAATCGGGGAATATCCCGTCGAAAAGCTCGACGAGCTTTTCCTTCAGGATCGCCGTAATGGAATTCTGCACTTCGAGCCGACGGTAATAAAGCTCAATCTCGTCCTTATCCGCCTCAACGTTAATCTCCTCGGTCGTGAGGAGGACTCCCGACCCGTCGGTAACCGTAATGTTTTCCTCCTTGAGCCCGGGGACGGCGGTACGGATCAGGCTGTAAATCCCCTCGATCACGTTCGTCGCGAGCGTCTCCTTCGTCTGAAGCGCGACCGACGCGCTCGGCTCCTCCCTGCTCCCGACCGAAAGCATATAATCGTTCGTCGGCGGGATATTTAAAATAACCAGCGCCGAATCGACCCCCTGATAAAACTCGAGCGTCGCGCGGAGATTTGATTCAAGCTGCTGCTTTTCCTTGACGCGCTTGTCCGAATCGGTCGAGAAAAGCCCGACCCCGTTATCCCAGATGTCATAGTTAAAGGCGGATTTCGGATAGCCGAGCATACTGAGCTGTACGCGAAGCTCCTCCACCTTGTCCTCGGGGACGAGAATATCCCCCTGCGCGTTGATCGTAACGTCCGCCGTTCCGAGGTCGTTCCGGATTACCGACAGAATCTCGGACGCTTCCTCCTGCGAAGCGCCGCTGAACAGGACGGCTTTCCCCGTATTATTCGCGAGAATCGCGACGATTACCGCGGACGCGACAACAACGCCGAGCACCGCCAAAAAGATGATCTGCCCTTTTCGCCCGATGTCGGTCCACTTCGTTTTCACCGTTCCCCAAAATTTTCCGAGGGTTTCCTTTAATTTATCCATTCACATTCGCTCCGATTTCATTTAGTAAAACCCGAAAAATGGCAATGCCTCGCCTTATATGCTCATCTGCATGATCTGATTATAAGCGTCTACCGCCGCGTTTTTCACGTTTACGAGAAGCTCGGTGGCGAGCTGTGCCTTGGCAATATTCATCTGAACCTGTTCGAGGCTGTCCGTATCGCCGAGCATCAGATTGATCATATCCCGATTGCGGACCGCCTGCGCTTCCTCCGCGTTTTCCCAAAGACCGAGCATCGCGTCCAGGAAAGTGGGCTCGCCCGCTTTTTCCGCGGACTGCTCCGGCTGCTTCAGCGCAAACGCCTTTTCTACCGATTCAAGCGGCGTGATCGCCGACGATAAAGGTACTATGTACATAAAGGAGACCTTTCCTTTCTTTCAATACTGTGTAATACTCCATGAAAATTACTGCCCGATGGTAAGCGCCTTCTGAATGATCGCTTTCATGCTGTTGAAAATGGTAAGATTCGAGGTGTACGACTGCGACGCCGCAAGCGCGTCCATCTGTTCCTCGGGAACGTCCACGTTCGGAAGGTAGTAATACCCGTCCTCGTCCGCGTCGGGGTGGGTCGGGTCATAAACGGGAGTCAGCGGCGTTTCGTCCTCGACAATCTGCGTTAAAAGAACGCCTTCGCCCTGAAACTCGCGATCCTTCCCCGCAAGCCCCCGAAGCTCGTTTAAACGGTCGGCGACCATGGAACGGAACTCGATCACGCTTTCGCGGTCGTTCACGACCTTTTTATTTTCGGTAAAAACAACGCACTGCCGCACATAGGGCGTTCCGTCCTCGGTACGGGTCGTATCGGCGTTTGCGACATTGTGCCCGATCACGTCCAGCCTCGTCCGCTGCGCGATCATGCCGGAAACCGGAATATCCAGATTGCTCAAAAAAGCCATAAGAGTTTTCCTTTCCTGATATTATAAAATGCATTGACCGTACCGTCGGCTCCCCGGAGCCGGCGGATCGCTTTATTTCGGAAGCCCGCCTTAGCTGCGGCTCATCGCCGTCCGAAGCATATTGAACTCCGCGTTGATCTGATTGATGACCGCCTGATACTGATAAGCGTTCTTGACGAAAAGCGCCTGCTGCGTGTCCGCGTCAACATTGTTCCCGTCGGGCTGATCCTTCGTGTTTTCGTCGACATAGACCGTCGATTCGAGCGAAATGCGCTTTTTTCCCGTCGCCTTGCCGCTTTTGTCCAGCTCGTCCTTCAGAACGCCCGCGAAATAAAGATACTTGCACTTATAATCGGGGGTATCCTGATTGGAAATGTTCTGCCCGATGATATTCTGCTGCTGCGAAAGCAGCTTGATTCCCTGCTCCATGACCCGGAACGAGGCGGAATCGAATAATCCCATAAAGAACCTCCATTCTGTGTTAAACCTGTTCATACCAATATCGTATCTATTATACAACATTTTTTTCCGTTTTTCAATGGTTTTCGTAAAATTTTCTCCAAACGGTTAATTTTTCCAGTCCCTGCTGTAATCGAAGCTCTCGGGAAGCACTCTCGCCCTCGGTCTCCTCCGGATATAATCCGCCTCGCGAAAGACGTACGGCTTCGGCGCGGGAAGCGCGTCAAAGCGCCGTTTCGCCTCGCCGATCGAATCCGCCGCGCGCTTTACGCTCCCGAAAACGTTCGGGATCCTGAGATGCTCCTCGACGGCGTAGCCCCCGATGTTCAGATACGGGTGATCGAACTCGAAATCCCCGTTCCGGATATGATAGCCGAGAGCCCCGCTGTTCATGCAGTAATGAGAAAACCGCCCCCTCAGAACGACCGCGCGCTTCTCCGCCGTGACCGAGGCAAGCTCGCGGAACGGAATGTAATAAATATCCCTTATGATCATACGCTCGCCCCCGACGCGGTATTCTCCCGCGTACACGCTGTATACCATGCCCTTCAGCTGGAGGTCGAGATAGGTATAGCGGCTCCTGCGCCGGATCTTTCTGTCATAAACCGCGCCCGTAAGAAAGCAGAAAATCATTCCCGACAGAAGCGTCCCGCCGATCACCGCCAGCATACGGAGAATCACGCCGCGGTCGGGCGCGGTGCAGACGTTGAAGATCAGCACAAAAAAAGCCGCGACGCAAATCTCCGCGCAGAGCGACGCCGCGCAGAGGATCATGTTTTTCCGCCGCCGTTCCGAGGGAACGGGGTTCCAGTGAAAATATGCGCGCATTTTCCGCTCCTTTCGTTTTCCGGATTTTCTTTCCTATTTATTATATCTTTTTTGCTGCAATTTGTACAGTAAAACCGACGGTTTTTGATCACTTTCGTGAATTTGCATAAAAATTATTTCTCCGAATCGGCGAGTTCGGCAGTTAATTTGTGCAAGATACCGAATATTCTCCGCAGAACGGAGATTTTCCCTTTTCCTCAAAAAAAATTGCCGCGCGCTATTGACTTTTTTGTGCATTTTAATGTATAATTAAGAATAAGAGTATGGTCGCAGGGCGACCGGTCGCAAGCGACACAACGGAAGGGGGAATGGCGGTGCTTGACCGGGAACGGATTCTAAAGGTTGAGCTTGCTGCGGCGTCGGGAGAAACGCTTGTTCTCGCGGAAAAGGATCAGCTTTCTTATCCAAAGACCTTCGTCAACGACAGACCCGCAGACAATATCATTATTATTATTAAGGGAAAAGACCTGCCGGCGCTTGAACTGAACCGAAGCGTTTCGGTCATTACATATATGAAAAACGGAGACCGCGTAAAATATATCGGAACGATTCGCATGTCGCTCCCGAAGCAGCTGAACATCTGGCTGAACAGCGACGTCGGAACGGTAATGCCCGAGCGGAGGCGGTACTTTAAGGTCGATACCGAGCTTTCCTGTATCGTGGACGGCTATACGAGAGGCGGAGACGAATACGAATACGAGATTCCTCTCGCCGCCGTGATCCGGAATATCAGCATCGGCGGGATCTTTTTAATGTGTACGACGCAGAAATTTTCTCCCGAGGATACGCTTTCCGTCAACTTCAAAATGGACAGCGGAGAGCTGATCCGCGTTGACGCGAAGGTGCTTCGGGCACAGCGCGGGGAGGACGGATCGATCGAGGGCTACGGCTGTCAGTTTATCAATACCGATCCCGCGCTCGAGGAGCAGTTCGCAAAATTCGTAAACACGCTCCAGCTCCGGAAGCGAAGCGAAGAGCTGGAACGGGGCGAGGGGCGTCTGGAATCGAGGGATCGATAACCGCGGCTCCTGAAACGGTTTATCCGGGGTCGTTACGGACTTTCCGAATATATTTCCCACGGGTTGGGCTGTACATAAGAAAGGAATGGTTTCAGTCATGAATATTAAGGTTAAAACTTCTCTGAGGGTGATCTTAATCGGCGTAGCGGTGCTCCCGCTTTTGATTCTGGCGCTTGTCGCGTCGCTTCAGATCTTCAGCTTCTCAAACAGAATGATCGCGCAGGAGGCGGGAACGGCGGGCTACGCGTACAGCGCCGGCGTCGGGAACCTCGCCGAAGGGTATCTGGACGACGTGCGGACGCTGAGCGCGCTTTCCGCCGTACAGACCGCGATCCCCGACTTAAATTCCGTAAAGGCGGAGCTTTCTCAGATCCGCGAGAGCTTTACCGCCGAGCGCACCGGTATGCTTGACATCGCGATCCTCAACGGAGACGGCGGGATCGTTAACGACGGGATCGGCTCGGGCGCGGGCGTCCACTTTTTCGCCTTCGACGAAAACTGGAGCACGCGGCAGGACGCCTTTGCCACCGGATTTTACAAAAACAACGCCGAATACGGCGATAATGTTTTCGTAACGGCAAACAAAACGGGAGACGGCTATGTGGCGTGCGTTATCAGCGCTTCCGCCGTTACCGATTATCTCTCCCGCTGCCGCTATCTTACGAACGGCTCCGTATGTATTTCGGACGCCTCGACGTTTGTCGGCGGAGACGCTTCCTCGATCACCGATCTTTCCGCCTCATGGCTCCCCGCTTCGATCACCGAAAAGATTCCCTCGATGATCACCGAAAATTACACCAACAATTACAGCACCCTGAATGACCCCGCCTACCTCGGCGCTTACGGAAAGGTATCCGGTACGGATTGGGTATGGCTTTCGCTTTACTCCGTTTCCGCGGCGAACGAGGCAGTATTCATGATCTTCCTTGTCGGGCTGATCGTGCTGCTCGCTCTCGCGCTGATCAGCGTTCTCGTCATGATGATCATGACCCAGAACGTGGTCAACCCAATGCTGAACATGATCGACACCATGAAGGAGATCAACTCGGGCAACCGGGATCAGCGGATCGACGTTTCCACCATGAAGCGCGAATTCGTCCGTATTTCCGATACGTTCAACAACATGATGGACGAGGCGCTTTTAAGCGAGGAGCTTCATAAGACCGTTTCCGACCTTTCGGATAATATGCTGTTCGAGTACGACTTTACGAAGGAAACGCTCTTTACCTCGAACAACTTTAAGGAGAAGATCGGCGCGCCCGCCGCGGGGGCGACGATCAACAACGGAAAGTTCATCGACTCGACGATGAACGAAAAGGACGCCGATCAGTATAAGCGCGATATGAATACCCTCTTAAAGAATAAGACCGACATCGGCGGCGAGTACCAGATCAAGGACGCGGCGGGAAAAGATCTTTGGGTCGCGATGCGCGCGCACTGCATTACCGACCGCCTCGGCGAGGTTCTCCGCGTAATCGGCGTATTGACGGACATTCATTCGGAAAAAACGGCGACGTTAAAGCTTGCCGAGCGCGCAAGCTACGATTTCCTGTCGCAGCTCTACAACCGCAACACCTTCGAGCGCGAGTTCCAGGCGGAGCTTGAACGGAGCGCGAACAAGAAGGTCGCGATCCTCTTCCTCGACGTTGACGACTTCAAGTTTATCAACGACCGGTACAGTCACGCGGTCGGCGACGAGGTCATTCGCTACGTGGCGGACGTTATCAAGAGCAAGGCGGGCGAAACGGGCTTCGCGGGACGCTTCGGCGGCGACGAATTCGTACTCTGCGTTTCCGATCCGAAAATGATCGAGAACGTCGAGGTACTCTCGATGGACATTATCGACGATCTGTACAGCGGGTATTACTCCAAGTCCGTGGACACCACGCTGAATATCAAGGCAAGTATCGGTATCGCGGTTTACCCCGATCACGGCACGGAGGGAAGGACGCTGATCGCCTGCGCGGATACGGCAATGTACTTCGTAAAGAAAAACGGAAAGGCAAACTACCACATCTACGATCCGAGCGACGAGGAAACGACCATGGGCGCGCACACCTTATAATCATCAACCTGATTTCGCCGCACATTTCGCTGTGCGGCGATTCTGTTGAAAATAAAAAAGGACAACTCCTGCAATTAGCGGAGGAGTGCTTGTACCTCGGCAATAGCGGCAGGACGCCGCGAGGAGCAAGCACAAATAAGCCGCACGGACGCGGCGGATAAAAGGTTCGCTCCGGCTCTCGCCGCGAACCTCCTCCATAAGAAAGGAATGATCATAAAAACGTATGGCAAAAATTATTGCGGTTACAAACCAGAAGGGCGGCGTCGGAAAGACAACGACCTGTTCCTCGCTCTGCGGCTGCCTCAGCGCGCTGAAAAAGCGCGTTCTCGCGATCGACCTCGATCCGCAGGGGAACTTCAGCTTCAGCCTCGGCGCGGACACGGATAATTCTTACACGATTTACGACGCGTTCAAGGGAAACGTCGATATTTACGATACGGTGCAGCACTGCGACTGCTGCGACGTGATCCCCGCGAATATCCTTCTTTCGGGCGCGGAGCTGGAGCTGACCTCCGTCGGACGCGAATATATCCTCCGCGAGCATCTCGCGGGGATCGCCGACGAATACGACTATATCCTGATCGATACGCCGCCCGCGCTTTCGATCCTGACGATCAACGCCTATACCGCCGCGAACCAGCTGGTGATCCCGATGATCGCGGAGATCCTGTCCCTTCAGGGGATCGCACAGCTGAAGGAAACCGTTTTCGCGGTGAAGAAGTATTATAACAAGGGGCTGGAAATTCGGGGGATCGTCCTGAATAAGTACAACCCGCGCCTGATCCTGACGCAGGAGGTCGAGGAGCTCGCGAATATCATTGCCGAACAGCTCGACACCGACGTTTTCGAGCAGAAAATCTCGAGCAGCGTGATCGTCGCGGAAGCCCCCGCCCACGCCAAAACAATCATTGAATACGCCCCGCGCTCAAAATCCGCCGAGGAATACATGAACCTCACCTACGAGCTTCTCGGCATGGAAAAGCCGAAAAAGAAGGAGCAGAAGCTCGGGCGGGGCAGACCCCGCAAGGAGCGCCCGCAGGAGGGAAGCAAATGAGATCCGCGCGAACCGATAAAGTGCTGAACCTCCTTTCGGAAAAGCCCTCAAACCCGATCCTGAAGCTTCCGGAGGAGGAATATATCCCCCCGATCTATAGCCGCACGGGAAGCGGAACGCAGCAGATCAACGTGATGTTCCTGCTGATGAACGAGCAGCTCGGGACGGTTATGGATCGTTTTCACTGCTGTATGTGTCCGAACTGCGCGCAGGCGGTCACCCGCGAGGCAATAAAGCAGCTCCCGCCGCTCATCGTCACGGTCAAGCGGAAGGAGGACGAGCAGAGGGTGAACGAGCTCGCGGCGAGAACACGCGCCCGCGTCATACATATCATCACAAAAGCGGTGATTTTCGTGAAATCGAACCCCCCGCCCCACGAAAAGCAAAAAGACCCCTCGACCGAATGAACGCCGAAAGGGTCTTTTTTGTTTTAGAACCTGACCACATAGGAATAAGCGCACATCTTTTCGGCAAAAATTGCCTCATACTGCGTTAAAAATTCTTGAAATCCGTCAGGATTCCTGCGAATTTTTGCCTTGTTTGAGACAATTTTTCCTCGAAAATCTGCACGCTTATTCTATGTGGACAGGTTCTTTTTTGTACAGGCGTGCCGCGTTCTCTAAATCTCATTCATCTGCGCGACGATCAGATCCTGCAACGATGCGTAATAAAGCGGGAACAGCGCCTCCACGCACCCGAGCAAAAGCATATTCTTATTATTGATCGCGGCGAGGTCATGCCCGTAGGTATAGATCCACCGCCGGAACCATTCCGTATCGAACGCGGGTTCGTTTTTCTTTGTCCGGACGAGCCAGAGCATGGATTTATAGCTGTCCTCGATGATTCCGTCGGGATTCGCGAAGCCGATTTCCTCCAGAATGTCGTAAATCTGTTTGAGCTGGCTGTCCTTGATCGTCGTATTTTCCGCGTAGCGGCGGATAAACGGGAGCCGGATCGCGAAGCTGTACCGAATGACCGCGAGAACCTCCTGAAAGCCCTCTCCGCTCATCTCGCCGAGACTCGCGTCGTCGAGAACGATCCCGAGATTCCGAAAGCATTCGTACTCCGTGATCTTATTCAGCCCGATCTTAAAAATATCCTTTACATTGATATTGTAGAAATCGGATTCCGCGACCTGATAACAATAGCGGATCGCATTAAAAAGCGATCTGGACGCACTGTCGATCTCCTCCGCAAGCTTTTGCACCGCTTCCTCTGCCGCCATCGCTTTTCCTCCTCATTTAAGCGACACCGCACAACCGAGGTCATGCGGCGCCGTCCTTCTATGATCCGCTTTACGCTTTCGTTTTTTCGAGATGATATACCAGCTTTTCGTATTCCTCGATCGGCATCGGGCGGGCAAAGAAGAAGCCCTGCGCCATGTTGCAGCCAAGCTTCGCGAGCAGGTTCGCCTGATCCTTCGTCTCGATCCCTTCGCAGATCGTCGCAATATTCAGCACCGTCGCGAGGGAAACCACGCTTCCGATGATCTTGCTCGCATTTTCGGACTCGTTCGCGTCCTCGGTCAGGAACGAGCGGTCGATCTTCAGCACGTCTACCGGCAGATCCTTCAGCATATTGAGCGAGGAATACCCCGTTCCGAAATCGTCGATCGAAACATGGAAGCCCGCCTCCTTGATCTGCGTAAAGACCGCCATTAAAATATCAATGTTCTCAAAAGCCGCGCTTTCGGTGATCTCGATCTCGAAATACTTCGGGTCGATCTCATATTCCTTACAGTAATTCACAAGATCCTGCACAAATTCGGGATTGCGCAAATGCGCCCGCGACATATTGACCGAAATGATCTTCGGCGTAAAGCCCTGATTCTGCCAGGATTTCTGTAAGCGGCAAACCTCGCGGAACATATAAAAGTCAAGCTTCGTCACAAAGCCGTTTCGCTCAAAAAGCGGAATAAACTGCCCCGGCGAAAGAAGCGTCCCGTTATGCTTCCAGCGCACCAGCGCCTCGGCGCCGGTCACCTCATTCGAGCCGTCAAGGCTGAACTTCGGCTGTAAATACACCATAAACTCGTTCCGTTCGAGCGCCGTTTCCATGATGTTTTCAATGAAATGCTCCTCGCGGATATTCTCGAGCATGGAGAACTCGAAGAAGCGGTAAATGCTTTCTTTATGCGTTTTGACGCTGCTTCGGGCAATGTCGGCGCGATCCGCCGCGGTATGTACGCTTACGGTTCGGTCGGTAATAAGATATACCCCGATCGAGATCACGATCCGAATCGTCGTGATCTGATAATCGATGTCCGAAATGATCCGGTTCATCAGCTCGATCAATGCGTCCTTATCGCGGTAGGCAACGAGAAGGTAAAACCGATCCGCCGAGGAACGCGCAAAAAGGTCGTCCGTCCCGATATTTCTCGAAAGGATATCCGCGATCTTTTTGAGGATCTCGTTTCCGCCCTCAAAGCCGACCGTGTCGTTTACCTCCTTGAATTTATCAATATCGAGCGAAAGAAGCGCGTACCCCTTGCTCGTATTCGCCATCTTATCGTTATAGTCTTCCATGAACTTCTGCCACGAATGGAAGCCCGTAACACTGTCCTCGTAGAAATGTCTGCGGCTTTCGGAGAGAACCTCACTCAGTCTCTTCTGCGCGCGGATCATAAAAAAGACCGTAAAGACCGCGAGCGCCAAAAATACGACGACCACCACGATCACGAGCGTGACCGTCGGAACAAACATCAGCTCCGAGGACGCGACGATCGACTCGATCGGAGTCATCTGAAAGAACGTCCAGTTCTGCGTTTCCATCGAGGAGTACGCGATCAGGTATTCCGCCCCGCCCAATACGGCTCTGACCCTTCCGCGGGCGTCGCGGCGGCTGACCGCCGTTTTCAGCTCGTTTACGTCGTTTCCCGCATTTTCGAGGATCGAGATCATGTTATCCCCGATACCGAAGACGCATTCGCTGTCCGCGAATAAGACCGATCCGTTTTCACCCGCGATAAAGTTTCCGTTCAGGATAGAAAACCCGCTTTGGAACGAGATCCCCGAAAGATCCGCGGGAACCGTCCCCGCCACAAGCGCGCCGATCACGGTATTCTCCCCGTTCATTACGGGTACGACGTAAACGTCCCGCTCCCTGCCCGTTTGGGCGGAGGAGAGGATCACGCTCTCTCCCGAAAAGGCGTCCCGCGCGACCGTACGGTACGCCGCGTCAAGCTCGTTCCCGTCGGAAACCACCGCCGAGCCGTCCTCTCTCACAAACGCCGCCTTGGTAAAAAGGCTTTCGTCGCAGCAGCGCGCCAGCTTCAGCCGTATTTCCTCCTCGGCGGAGCCGTCGATCTGATCCGCGAAATTTTCAAGAACACGGATCCGATTGCCGAAATAACGCGACGAGATCCCCGAAGACGTATAGACCGAGGATTCGATATACGCGGAAGAATGCTCTATGACGCTCTCGCGCATATTCTGAGTATAAACGTTCAACAGAAGGAACGCGGCAATGACAAATAAAACGGTAATGATAATCACAGCGCCGATCGACAGCCGCTCTCGCTTTTCCTGCTTCGTCAGCCCGCTTTTTTCCAATGCCATAATCCTTCTTCCCCCTTTCTCCGGCAATAGCCGAGCCGCCCGCGTCCCCGAAAAACGCGGAACCGTACTCGCGAGTGTGCCGCCCCGAAAAGAACAAATCCGTCGATGCCTGCTATCTTTCGGGGGATCTTCCGTTTCCGGATCTTTCTCCGTTTCTCCGCACACCGTCCGCTGAACTAAGGGAACACCGCCGCCCGGTGTTTCTCGCCCGGATACAGGCTTAAAACAAGCCCGCTGTCCCTCGTATGCGATCCGCTTCGGGAGCCGCGCCGAGTAAGAGACAGGGGCGTCCATGCCTGAGTACGGGTTACCTTGCTTCAGTCTTGTTTTCTCAGTTTCGTTGATTTTGTTTTCCTCTTCCGTGTCTGTATTTTACCACATTTCTCCTTGAAAATCAATAGACTTTTTGCTTTTTCATGAATTTGAACCTATTTTAAACGGGATTTCAGTAATTTTACATAAAAGAACAGTGTGAAAAGTTACAAAAAGGTTTCGATCGGGAAAATAAACGAAAAAAGGGCAAGGCGGTTTCGCCTTACCCTTTAAAACGGACCGGAATCGCTCATATCCTCCGGCGAAGCTGCCCGATCCGGCTCGACAGCTCCTCATACGCGGGCTTGAACATATCGGGCTCGTCCTTATGCATCACGATCGTATCGTCGGGCGAGATCCCAAGCTTTTCCATGTTAATGGTAAAATCGGTCATCAGGAAAAACTTCCATTTATAAACGTCCCGCTGGTGCGCGATCATTCCGGCAAGATGATCGTAAGTACATTTTTTGCTCGCGTTATCTCGTCCGAAGACGTTGATCGTGCAGATCACCAGCGAGGGGCGCTCCTCCTCGGGCGTCGCCGCGAGACGAACGCCGACCGAATCCATCAGCTCGGAAACCGCGTCCAGCATGCGGCATTCCCCGCAGCCGTTGCTCAGATCGAAGCGGTAATCCTTCCCTCTGATCCCTGCGATCGGTTTGTTATCAAAAACCGTGATGACGTCGTTATTAAAAGATAAGCCGGTCAGATTTGCCTCGCCGTCAAGCTTTTTCTGCGCGGAAACGAACGCCTTGAACGCTTTGACCGCCTGCTCGCTCTGCACCTCCGCGTCCGAGCCGCAGTCAAACGCAAACAGCATTTCGGTAAAATGTTCCTTCATAATAAAACCACCCTTTCCTTTAAGACCCGACCTGTCGGACGGATTGAATCGAAGCTCCGTCCGGAGTCTCCGTTCCGTTAATTTTTTCACGAACAAAAAGACGTGAAATTCCGCTTCCTTCCTTCTTTTTACATATTATACCATATTATTTAACAAAAAGCAAGCCTATTTGAACATTTTGTAAAATTTTTTTCCTATTTTTAGGGCAGTCGTGCTCCTCCGCCCATTCCCGATAAAACCGGCGGTTCTTTTTCTTTCTCCTCCGCCGAGCGCAGCGGCTCGATCGAGGCTCCTTTTTGTCGGGAGAAATAATTCTCCGCGATCCTTACCGCCTTCCCGGAAAGAAGCAGCAGCCCGATCAGGTTCGGAAGCGCCATCAGCCCGTTGAACAGGTCGGACAGCGCCCACGCGAGCCGCAGGCTCACCATGCTCCCGATCCCGGCGGTAACCGCGTAGATCACGCGGTAGATTCCCGCCGAGCGGCTTCCGAAAAGGTATCCGAGCGCCTGCATTCCGCAGTACGACCAGCCGATGATCGTCGAAAACGCGAATAACAGAACCGCGACCGCCAGACCCTTGCCCGCGGCGCTCCCGAAGCGCTGCCCGAAGGCGAACGCCGCAAGCGCCGCGCCGCTGACCTCGCTGATCTCGACCGAAACGATCACGGGTTCGCCGTTCCCGTCGAGCAGGGGCGAGCCGTCGGGATTTTTCCCCGGAACGCCGCGCGCCTGCATTAAATTCACATAGCCGTAATCCCCCTCGGACAGCGCCGAGGTCCTGAAAAGACGGACGGTGAGCCTTTGACCGCTTTCCGTCCGCGCCGCCGCCTCGTACGTCGTTTCCGCCGCCGCGTCCGCGTCCGCAAGGCGGTAAAAAGCAATCGGCTCCCCGGCGATCAGCGGCGCGCCCTCCTCGGTATGAAGCGAAAAATACCGCGGCGTTTCCGAAAGACTCATCATCGCTTCCTCAAACGTCACCTCCGACGCGGGCGCGGAAAGAAGCGCGAACGCCGTCAGGCTGCACATCACGATCGTATCGAAGAAAACCTCGAACATTCCGAGCATTCCCTGCCGTACCGGCTCGCGGACGTTCGACGCGGCGTTGACAGAAACGGAGGTTCCGAGACCCGCCTCGTTCGAGAACACCCCGCGGCGGAACCCCGCCGAAACCGCCCGCGAAATCAGGTAGCCGCCCGCCCCGCCCGCCGCCGCGCGGAAATCGAACGCGCACCGTAAAATCCCCGTAAAAACCGAAGGGAGCCGCCCCGCGTTCAGGAGCAGGATCAGGATACACGCGCCGCAGTACAGAACCGCCATAATCGGGACGAGCCGCTCCGTGACCTTCCCGATCCTTTGAATCCCGCCCGTCAGCACCAGCGCCGTCAGAACGGAAAGAGAAAGCCCCGTAAAAACGGCGGGAATCCCGAACTCCGCGCCGAGCGCCTCGGCGATCGAATTCGCCTGCGTCATGTTCCCGATCCCGAACGAGGCAAGCGCGCAGAGCGCCGCGAACAGCGCCGAAAGAACCCTCCCGAGACGCTTCGGAAGCCCGCCGCGCAGGTAATACATCGCCCCGCCCGACCATTCGCCCGCCTCGTTTTTCCGCCGGTAATAGATCCCGAGAGCGTTTTCGGTAAAGCTCGTCGCCATGCCGAACGCCGCCGAAACCCACATCCAGAAAACCGCCCCCGGTCCCCCGACCGCGAGCGCGGCGGCGACGCCCGCGATATTCCCCGTTCCGAGCGCGGCGGCAAGCGCGGTCGAAAGCGCCTGAAACGGGGATATTCCCTTTTCGCCGCCCCCGGAGCGCTTCGTAAGAGAAGAAATCGTCTCCCCGAGCCAATACCTTGCGCCCGTTATCTGAAAAAACCGCAGCCGTACCGTCAGAAAAATGCCCGTCCCGAGTAAAAGCGCCAGAAGAGGCGTCCCCCAAAGTACCCGATTGACCGATTCGATCCATTCGCTCATGTCGTTCCCCCGATGTCAAGTGTCTTTACGTTTTTTTGGGGCAGGACCGCTCCGCTCCCGAATTTTCCCCGTCGGCGGGCTTCCGGTGAAACAGCTCCCGCAGCGCGACGAAAATCAGAAGCCCCCCGAAAAGCTTCCGCAGAAGTCCCTCCCCGAGGAATCCGCCGAATACGGTACCGAGCGCCGCGCCGATCACGCCCGCCGCGGCGGCGAAGGAAAGCTTTTTCCATTCGACAAGCCCACTTCGCGTATGAAGAATCACGGAGAACAGCGCGATCGGCAGAAAGAACAGGAGATTGACCCCCTGCGCCTCGAGCTGTCCGACCCCCGCGAACAGGGTGAGATAAAGAATCAGGATAAACCCGCCGCCAAGCCCCATCGACGCGGCGATCCCCGTTAAAAATCCGATCAGAAGCCTCACCGCAGCAGCATCTGTCCCGCCGCGAGCAGGAGCAGCCCTCCGAAGATCCGCCGAAGAAGATCGTTTCTGATTTTTTTCAGAAGAACCGAGCCGACCGCCGCCCCGAGAAGCCCCCCGGGAAGCAGCGGGAGCACGAGAGAAAAATTCAGGTTCCCGCCCAGCCCGTAGCCGATCGCCGCCGAAATGCTCAGAAAGAAGATGAGCGCGACGGAGGTCGCGTGGCTCGCGCGCGGCGAAAGCCCCATGCGCTCAAAAAGCGGAACCGCCGCCGTGCCGCCCCCCGACCCGAACAACCCGTTCAGCAGCCCGCATAAAAGCCCCGCCGACGTAAACTTCAGCTTTTCCTTTTTAATCCCGATCATTCCCTTTCCCGTATTTTTTCCGTTCCGAAAGCCGTAAAAGCAAAAAAACAACCCGTCCTTTCCTATTTTATCCGAAAAGGACGGGTTTATGACCCGAAAATTCCGAAGAAAGCGCCCTTTTGGTAAATATTTCCGATAAAAATTGTCTGTCGGATATTGACAAAACAGGAAAAGGCTAGTATAATAAAGAGGAATATACGGAAAGTATATTTGAAGCCATATTACGCGGGAATGGGGCGGAGTCCTTGGGAGCATACGGCGGTTCGGATGCCGATTTTATCACAAGACAGTTTATCCTGAACGAAAATACCCCGACGCTGATCACGGAAACCTATAAAAATATCCGTACCCATCTTCTTTTCGCTATGAAAGATCGCGGCTTTCCCTGCGTCGCGATTACGAGCCAGTGTAAGAGCGAGGGAAAAACGACGACCGCGGCGAACCTCGCGATCACGCTGAGTATGCTCGAAAAGCGGGTGCTGCTGATCGACGGCGATCTTCGCCGTCCGAGCCTCGACGGGCTGTTCCGGTTAAAAAGCCGTTACGGACTCAGCGGCGTTCTGACCGGGCAGTGCGACGTATACCGCGCGATCTCGCAGAACGTTCTCCGGAACTTTCACGTCATGCCCGCGGGCTTTGTTCCCGAAAACCCCGCTGACCTCCTCGGAGGAGCGAATATGGAGCGGCTCATACGGCTTCTCTATGAATTTTACGATTTTATCCTGATCGATACGCCGCCGCTTTGCGTGGCGAACGATTCGCTGCTGTTCGGCGGATATACGGCGGGCGTGGCGCTGGTGGTGCGCGAAAACCGAACGACCCATACCGATCTCAAAAAAGCGCTTCTGACGATCTCGCTCGCGCGGGCGAACCTGATCGGCGCGGTAAAGACGTACTGCGCCGCCGTAAAGGACGAGATTTCGGACTATAAAAGCCTTCTCCGCTCGGCGGAGGAGGACGGCGGGGATTGGGAAGAGCGGGAGGAACAGCCGTGACGGTGTATCTGATCTTTCCGGCGCTTGCCGCCCTCTGCGGGCTGTTGAAAAAGAAAACGCCGGTCTGCCTGCTCTGCGGGGTCATGATATTTTTCTTTCTGACCGCGGTTTTCCCGGCGGATTCTCCGCTGATCGGGGTTTACGAGCTTCTGCCGCGGTACCCTGTGTCGCTGATCAATCGGCTGGACGCCCCGATCGGGTTTCTCTTCCCCGCGAAGCTGATCTCCATGCTTTATCCGTCCCCCGAGCTGCTCCCGACGGTGCTCGCCGTCGGCTTCTCTCTCGGCGTGACGATCTACATATTCCGAAGCTGCGAGTCTCCTGCCGTTTCGTTTTTGCTCGTTTCGGCGGGCGGCTTCCTGCTGACCGCGCGCGGCGATCCCTGCCTTTTCACGGCGGCTCTGATCGCGGCTTACGCGTTTCGCTATGCCGGAGAGCGGCGGTTTCTCCGCTTTGCGGCGCTGATCCTGCTCGCCTCCTGCTTTTCCCCCGAGGCGCTCCTGCTTCTTTTGCTTTATTTCATTCTGATCCTCCCGCCCGGTATTCCTTTGCTCCTCGGCGGCGCGGCGCTTTCGGCGGTTCTTCTCTTTACCGGCGCGGCACCGCTTCTATCCGGGCTTCTTTACGGGTCGGCGGAGGTTCCCGTTCGGGAAGGTCTTTCTCCCGTTTTCGCGGTCACGCTCGGAAGCTTATCCCTGCCTGCCGCGCTTTTAAAGCCGCTCCTCCCGAAAAATAAAGAGAGGGAATACGGAACGGCAATCAATCTGCTTTTCACGGCGGCTTTCCTGTCGCTTATCGGAATATACGAGCCTTTTTTCACTCCTTTGATGATCATGACGGCGTTCGCGAGCGTCCCGGTTCTCGGCGGCGCGGCGGTAAAAACCGTCGGAAGGCTCGTCGCGCTTACCTTCCGGGAAAAGAAAAAGCCTATCCGGATCGTCTGCGCGTCGGCCGGAGCGGTATGCCTGACCGCTTGGTACCTGTGGCTTCTTTACGATCACGGCATTTGGTTCGGCGCGGGAGGCTAGCGTATGAAATTTTTAAATTCTCCCCTTCGTTCGCGGATCGCCGAAACAAGGCTGAAGCTTCTTTTTCGGACGACAGCCTCCGAAAACGCGGCGCTTTGCGCGGCGGTAAGCTTCGCCTGCGGGCTGAGCGCGATTGCCGCGGAGCCGCTTCGGCGCTTCTACCCGCTGTTTTTCGCGGGAATGCTTCTGGTCTGGGCGGCGGCGGCGCTCTCGGCGGGATTCCTCCGGCAATGGTTTTTCCCCGCGTTTGCGGCGGCGTTTCACCTGCTGCCCCATCTGCTCATCGACGCGGCGCAAAGTCCGACCCGCTCGAAGGAGTTCACGGCTTTGAATGACGCGCTGGCGCTTCTCGGCGAGCTGATCGCCGAAGCCGCGCCCTCTCTTTTGACGGAACGTCTCGGGATCGGACGTTTCCTGTACTCCGAGTTTTTTCTGGTCGGGGTCGCCTTTCTGTTCCTGCTCGGCTTCCTGCTGCGCAGGCAGGCGCGCGGTTCCCGCTTTTACTGCGAGACGCGGCTGAAAATGCTCGAATACGAAAAAACCGATCAACGCTGATTTTTATACAATCTCCAGATCATGAAAGGAACGGTTTAAACAATGAAACTGAAAAAGCTGATCAGTCTGATTCTTTCCCTTTCGGTCGTCTCCTCTTACGCGGTGAACGCTTTCGCTGCGTCGTCGTGGACCGAGCCGGTCGAATCACAGGTGGACGCGGGACAGTGGGGGGCGACATACGCGACGACCTCGTCGGAGCTTCGCTATCGCTACTACGGAGAGGACTCCCGTTTCCCGAGCTTCGGAACGCACAGCGGAAACGACTATTATCAGGCGAAATCGAGCGATAACCAGCGGTTTTCCGACTTTCTTCGCTTTCAGCTTTCCTACATCGCCTCCTCGCGGGAGCTTCCCGCCGCGACCATCGGTATCAGCGGACTCACCGATTTTACCGAAATCGATTATTTCGGAAACGCGGTCAAATATCAGTATCTCCCGACGCTGATCGGGAAAAACGATATGCAGCGGATCGCGAATTACCTGATCGCCCCGTCTCTTTCGATCCCGATTGACGATCCCGTGATCGGAAGGCGCTACACCGCCTCTCTCACGGCAGACGGCGCGGATAAAATCGCCCGATCGCTTTCTACCGGCAGCGACGTGAATCTTGCGCTCCGATTCACCTCCGATTCGCGGAATAATGTTCTACGGATCTCCCTTGTCGGCGTACCGCAGGGCTTGAACGGCAGCATCGAGTATAAGATCAGTCATGACGCGTTTAACGCGCTGCTCGGTTCCGCGGGGCTTTCCGGTCGGACGCTCACCATGTACAGCGCGAAAGACGACAGCGTAATAAAGCCGGTCGTTTCTTGGGGAAATGACGCTTCGTTCACACTGAGCAGCTCAAACGGCTGGGGCGTTTATTATACCGTATGGGACGAAACGGAATATATCACAAAATCCGAAGCACAGAAAAAAATCGACGAAGCGATCGCCGATCTGCGAAGAACCGATATCGCCTATCTTGAAAATCAGATCGCGGATCTCAAGAATCAAATCAAGCAGCTTGACGATAAGTACGTAACGGAATCCGAAATCGACAGCCTGATCAACAGCTACTTCCAAAAGGAAACAAACCTGAACGCCCTTGTGGAAGCAATCTTCAAATCCGGAAAATTCGACGATCTGCTCGAAACAAAGCTGAAGGACATTTTCGGCTATGATTTCAGCGACCTCGGAAGCTATAAAAATATTCTGATTTCTTATATCATCGGACAGGTCACGACCGAGCTGAAAAACCTCGGCGAAAGACTGGATAAGCTTGAAACGCTTATTTATAAAGCGATCGAGGATCAACTCGGCAATATTTTTAAGCCGGGTTTAACGCTCGAGGGCTTAAAGGACTTTATTCTCGGATTACAGCTTCTCGGCTCGCTCAAGGGTGAAGACGGGAAAGACGGTGCGGACGGCAAAGACGGCTTAAACGGCGCGGACGGCGAGGATTTCGCCGAATGGGCAACCCGGAATTACGGCGGGATCAGCAACTTTATCAATCAGATCAGCTTTGAGGGCTGGGCAAGATCGAATTACGGAAGCGTCGATAATTTTATCCGGAGCATTTCGGGAACAAACGGCTTTTCCGCCTATGAGCTTGCCGTTCAGAACGGTTATTACGGCTCGCTCGGACAGTGGCTCGAATCCCTTCAGGGAAAAGACGGGAAATCCGCGTATGAGCTTGCGGTGGAAAACGGCTATAACGGAACGGAGCGCCAGTGGCTCGATTCGCTTCAGGGCGAGGACGGCGCGGACGGCGAAGACGGTGAAGACGGGCGCGACGGAAGAGACGGACGCGACGGAAACGTCGTATACGTAAACGGAACCTACGGCGAGCTTCCGAGCTCGGATAACGCTTCGGGAACAACTCAATCGCCTTCCTCCTCGGACGGCGCCTCCAATAACGACGTCATTTTAACCATTGATCCGCCTACCTCCTCCGGAAATAAAAAGGGCGCTGCCGCGAACCCCGCGACCGGCGCGGCAGTCGGAATCCTGCTCCCCGCTGCGGCGGCAGCTTCGGTTCTCCTTGTGAAAAAGGGCGGACGGAGAAGAGGCAGAAAATAAAACAAAAAGAAGGGGAGTTTAAAAGCTCCCCTTTATTTTTACGGATCGCCGGAAAGGAATAACCGAAATGGAACTGAATCTCGTACTGGTTGAACCGCAGATCCCGCAAAATACGGGAAACATCTCCCGCACCTGCGCATTGACGGGCGCGCGGCTTCATATCGTAAAGCCGATGGGCTTTGAGGTAACGGATCGCCGGCTGAAACGCGCGGGGCTGGATTATTGGCACCTGCTCGACCTCACCTATTATGATAGCCTCGACGAATTTTTCACGAAAAATCCCGACGGGAGCTTCACCTATTTTACGACAAAGGCGAAAAACCGCTACTGCGACAAAGTTTATCGGGACAAGGTCTTTCTCGTGTTCGGACGGGAGGATCGGGGACTTCCCGAATCGCTTCTGGTAAAAAATCCCGATTCCTGTGTTCGGATTCCCATGCTCGATCACGAATCCGCGCGAAGTCTCAATCTCTCGAACAGCGCCGCGATCGGCGCGTATGAGGTGCTTCGGCAGTGGAACTTCCCGAAGCTGAAATGCAGGGGCGAGCTGACGAAATACGACTGGCTTACGGGGGAAGAACTCTGAATCCAAGAAAGGAAGGAAATCGCCATGAACGAAATCAAATGCCCGCATTGCGGGCAAAGCTTTACGGTCGACGAAGCGGGATACGCCGCGATTTTGCAGCAGGTCAGAAACGACGAGTTTCAAAAAGAAATCGACACCGCGCTTAAAAAGGAGAAAAAGCACTGGGACGAAAACCGCCGGAATGAAAAGGAGCTTGAAATCGGGAAAGCCGTTTCCGAAAAAGAAAGGGAAATTTCCGCTCTTCGCGAAAAAATCACGGAGCTGAACGCCGCCGTGTCCCGGAATAAGACGGAAACCGAGCTTGCCGTAAAGAACGCCGTTTCCGAAGCGCAGTCCGATTACGAAAAAAAGCTGAAAACCGCCGAGGAAGAAGCCCGGCAGCTCAAGCAAAAAATCGCCCTCGATCAGAAGGATCACGAGAGCGAGGTCGAAAAACTGGAAACAGAATTGAAAAACACCGAAACCGAACATAAACTCGCGATGAACGAAGCGGTCAACGAGATCAAGCAGCAGCTTACCGAAGAAAAAGCCGCCCATGAGGCTGATAACAAGGCGAAGGACGAGCAGATCGAATATTATAAGGATTTCAAGGCGAAGCAGTCCACCAAAATGGTCGGCGAATCGCTCGAGCAGCACTGCCTGACCCAGTTTAACCAGATTCGCATGACCGCCTTTCCGCGCGCGTATTTCGAGAAGGATAACGACGCGAAAAGCGGGAGCAAGGGCGATTTTATTTACCGCGAGGAGGACGAGGACGGAATTGAAATCCTCTCCATTATGTTTGAAATGAAAAACGAAATGGACACAACCGCAACGAAACATAAAAACGAGGACTTTTTCAAGGAGCTGGACAAGGATCGAAACGAGAAAAAATGCGAATACGCCGTCCTCGTCTCCCTGCTTGAAGCGGACAGCGAATATTATACGGGGATCACGGACGTTTCCTACCGCTACGAAAAAATGTACGTGATCCGCCCGCAGTTTTTTATCCCGATGATTACCCTGCTGCGCAACGCGGCACTGAATTCCCTGCAATATAAGCGCGCGCTTGCGCTGGAGAGGGCGCAGAACATCGACATCACGAATTTTGAAAACAGCCTGAACGATTTCAAGGACAAATTTGCGCGGAATTATGATCTCGCCAGCCGGAAATTCAAGGAAGCCGTTGACGAGATCGACAAATCCATTCTCCACCTCCAAAAAATCAAGGACGCGCTTCTTTCCTCCGAAAATAACCTCCGTCTCGCGAATAACAAAGCGGAGGAAATCACGATCAAAAAGCTGACCAAAAACAACCCGACCATGGCGGCAAAGTTTGCCGCGCTCCCCTCCGGCGAGGAAAACTGAACGTATTTTTAGGGCAGGACTGCGTTTCCGCCCTTTTTTCTTGAAGCGGGTTCGGAATATTTCAGAACTTGTTCTTATTCATCATACCCCGCCTCGCGGGAAATTTTTCTTAAATACGGCAGTTCCTTTTTCAGATTCCTCCGCACGCTTTGCTGCCAGAAAAATTCCCCTATAAAAAGAACGCGCTCCACGCCCCTCTTTTGAATCAGCGCGCCGATCAGTCTTTTTGGCGAGTAGATCATTTTACTTGCGGTTATGATTTCCTTTTGCAGACTGTAAGGGGAAATTTTTTCCGGATAATGCACCACCTTACCCATACACCTTGACCAGTCCCCTTGCATAAGCTTGTCCTTGTGGCTCTCATACGCGGCGGTTCCCGGCACAAAATACATGGACTGAATCAGCACTCCGCTGATATGATTCTGTATCACAAAATCCGCAAGCCTTTTGCCCACGCCCTTTGTGTGATTGTCCGCTCCCACGATGAAAAGCCCCCGCACCCTGATGTTATGCCTTTGAATGTTCTTTACGGAACGGAGAATCTCCTCATAGCTGCTTTTTTTGCCGTTCAGCTGAAACGCCTCGTCCTCCAGAAATTCAATCCCCATTGCCAGCTCGTCAAAGCCCGCTTTCTTTAAAAGCTCCAGCATTTCATCGTCAAAGCCCACTTCATATCTTGCCTGAACCGTAAACGAATATTTTATTCCCCGCTTGATGATTTCATTTAAAACGGCAACTGCCCATTGCCTGTCCGCAAAGAAATTATCGTCCGTTATCCATAAAAGCCGGGTAAGCCTGTGATGTGCCCCGTCGAAAAAATTGATGGCGCTTTCTATATGATCCGCCACATTTTCGGGAGAACGCGTTCTGACCTTTCTGCCGAATGCCGCCACCAAAGCGCAGTAATCGCAGTGATGAGGACAGCCTCTCGACGCGTGAACCTGCGGCCATATCGTGTTATGCCCCGCCATCCTTCTGAAATGATAGCACAGATCGTTGTTGGGAATCGTTTCGATACTTTTCGGCGGGCAGGCTCTGCCCCGATCGATAAAATCCTTGCCCGAAAATCGGCATACCCCCTCGAAATCGGGAACCTCCCCCTTACGAATACATTCCACAAGCCGCAGGATCGTATCATCGCCCTCTCCCGTTAGAACATAGTGACAATGAGCGGCAGCCTCCCTCGGACAAAGCGTGGCGTGCAGTCCGCCCATAATCACGACCGCCTTGGAATTCCGGCGAATATGATCCGCGAGGGAATACCCCCTGTCGGCGGAGAAGGTAAAAATCCCTATAAAAACCATATCCGCATCCAGAACATCCTCCCATACGATCCTCGAAATGGATTCGCTGTACATCAGGACGTCATCGCCGCCGTTTTGGGAAACAACGGTCGCGAGCGTAATCAGCCCCGCGGAGGGTGTGCGGATATATTTGTCGTACACGAACAGATTTTCAATCGACGGACGGTATGGCGGATTTCCCGGTTCAATAAAACGCAGCTTCATAAGCATTCCCCTTTATGAATATGGACATTTTTATTCTGTCACACAGCCCAAAGCGTGTTCCCGCAGCACTGCTTCTGCCGAAATTCTGCGATTCTCCGGAATCAAACGCTCTTTGCTTCCCCTCGAATAAGCTTTCTTTAAAAATAACATAACATATTTTGCCGAAAAATTCAAGCCTTTTCGCACAACTTGCCGAAATTCCGCATAACGTGTAATACATACAAAACAAAAAGGGCGGATTTCTCCGCCCTTCCTTCATGCCTTCACCAAATCCCCCGCTTTTACCGCCGCCGTGACCTTCCTTTTCTGCCCGATCACAACCCGATCGCCTTTGATCTCCATGACGTCGTACACTTGCCCGTACACGAACGCCGCAAGGCTTGTCCCCGTGTAGGTTTTCGCGCCGCTTTTCACTCTGACCTTGTCCCCGACTTTCAGGTTCGTCGTCGTGGGCTTCTCCTGCGACTTTTCCGCCGTTTTCTCGTAAGTAATATACGGGCACTCGAACCAGTATTCCCAGATCCAGTCCTTCAGCTTCCGCTTCACGATCCCGTCAAACCCGCCGCCGAGCGTGCTTTCGATCGTGTACCCGTTCCCGATATACACCCCGACGTGCGGACGGGATTTACAATACACCACCAGCCCCGGCACCTCCGGGATCGTATCAATTTTCCCCTTGACCCGCGCCGCCTCATACATGACGTTCGCGTTCACATCGGGAAATCCCGCTTTTCCGTAATTCGGCGAACCCGTCCCGCCGTCCGGCTTTCCCGACCAGTAGTAGCTTTTGACCAGCCCCACGCAGTCGCACCCGAAGTAATTTTTCCCGACCAGCCCGCGAAGCGTTTCCACCCGTGCGGCGGGGTACTGCGGCGTATTTTTGTACAGCTTCGCAAGAAGATCAATATACCCGTCGGTAATGGGGCGAAGAATTCCGCCCCACATATATTTTGTGTTCAGCCTCAGCGCATTTTCGCAGTGCTTTACAAGCCCCTTGTTCGTATACATCGTTTTCACGCTCCTTTGATATATTTCTCGATTTTCTTGTTCTCGTTCCACTTTTCGAGCGTTTCAAGCGCGACGTCGACCCACGCCGAAAATACCCGGAACGGAAGCACCGCCGCAAGGATCGGAAACCGCTCCGTAAACCAGTCATAGGCCTGCCGAAGCTTGAGCTGACCCGTCCCGCCGCCGAGATACTTCTCCGCCTCGGTCACGGCGTATTTCAGCCATTCCGTAATTTTTTCCTTCTGATTCAGAACAAGATAGATCACCGTTCCGATCAGGATGATCCCGCCGATCACAAAAATGATGATTTCTTTTAATTCCATTTTCGATTTTCCTTTCCTACAGCATTTGCTGCCCGTCCAATTCCTCCAGAATTTCCTCCCAATCGGGTGGATTCTTTTGTTCCTCCCGCGCCGCCTCCGCCCGCATTTTGATCATATTCTCCGCCTTCGCCTTCCAGCAGTAGAACCCGATCGCGGCGGTCGTCGGCGCGCCGATATACGCAAGATACTCGCCGAGGTACGCGCCTGCAAAAAAGCAAAAAACAGCGCCATA